>JBDNCJ010000062.1:0-18181 GCA_046719715.1 Chloroherpetonaceae bacterium
GCATATCGTTTTTTGGATTAACTTGCGCACGCTAAGTTATTGTAACCACCTTCCGTTTATGAAACAAATTCGACTGCTCTTCACGATTCTCTCTTTTCCCGCGTTGCTCCTTGCACAAGCCGGTTCAACCAGCGATGCTTACCTCTTATATCAAGGGCTTGAAGGCGAAGTTCGCGGCGGCGGCGGCTTGGGTGTTACGACGTTCGGCAACGACGTCTTTTACACGCTCAATTTTTCGCCCGACCTCGCTTTCGGCAAAGTCGGCATTGGGCTTGATGTGAATTTGCGCATCAGCCAAAGCGGACAGCTCCGCCAAGAAGATTGGAACGACGGCGTTTCGTCTTACTTGCGTCTCATTCGCTACGTGCGATACGGCAATAAGCGCGACAGCCTCTACATTCGCGTCGGGCAGTTGGATTTCACACGGCTTGGGCACGGTTCAATCGTAAATCTTTATCGCAATAACGGCAGTTATGATGCGCGCCGTGTCGGCTTGGAGTTCGATATGGATTTCGGAAACTACGGCTTTGAATCCATGGTCAGCGACCTTTCAAATTTCAACATCGTCGGCTTTCGCGCTTACAATCGTCCGCTGTTTTCAACGGACATTCCGATTCTTTCCAAGTTGCAACTCGGCGCGAGTTATGTTGCGGATTTTAGCAATCAAGCCAATATCACACGCGGGGGCGGGTTTGTAGGCGCGTCAAACGGTCGCGAATTGTTCATCGACTCGCTTGCTATTCGTCGCGGAAACTTGACCGTCGTCGGGCTTGACGCAGGTTTGCCGCTCTTGCGCACGCCGGTTTTTGAACTCGATGCTTATATGGACTTTGCCAAAATCATCGGCTACGGTTCAGGCTTTGCCGCTGGCGTTATTGGCACGATTCCCAATGTCTTGGGCGTCATCAACATCTCTTCGCGCTTGGAGCACCGCGTCGTCGGCGACCAATTTCAATTTGCTTACTTCGACGCACTCTACGAGCAAGACCGATTTGTGTCGTTTGAAAACGGACAAATCATCACGCGCGCCAACGAACTTGCCAATTTCAGCGCACCCGGCCCCGGCGTTTATGGCGATTTAGGCGGCGTCATTCTGGGCAAAGTCCGATTGTTTGGCAGTTATCAACGGCTTTATCGCACGCCACGCGGCGGACAGCTTCACTTGGGCGCACGCTTAACGGAACTCATTCCCTCTGTGCTCTTCCGCGCCGATTACTACAAGCGCGACATCGGCTTCGAGACCGACCTCTTCACGCTCGACGACCGAAGCCTTTCTATCGTCGAACTCGGCTACTTCCCGTATCCGTATTTGCTTCTCTCTATGATTTACCAATGGACTTACTTAGCCGTGCGAAACGACGCTGGAACCATCTTGCGTTATGAGCCTGTTCGCCGCGTCGAGCCGCGCGTTACATTTCAGTTCAATTTTTAACTCTCATTTCAAATGCTGCCGATTCTTACTGCACAAGAAATGCGCGAAGTCGATTACGATGCCGTCGTCAAACTTCGCATCACGGAAAGACAACTCATGGAACTTGCCGGAAAAGAATCGTGCAACATCTTGCTTGAAAAGTTTAGTTCTCTTGTTGGAAAATCTGTGCTCGTCTTGTGCGGCAAAGGCAACAACGGCGGCGACGGTATTGTGCTCGCCCGTCATCTCATCAATCACGGCGCACAAGTTGATTTAGCCTATCTGTGCAAAACGGATTTGCTCAAACAAGACGGTGCCGCCTCGCTGAAAATCCTCACCCAATATGTCGCTTATACCGATTCGTTCCGCATTTTTGAAGCCGACGAATTTCTGCCCGAAGTCATTTACAGCAAGCGCTACGACCTTATCATCGATGCGATTTTAGGCACAGGCTACAAGCGCACCGACCACCCCAAAGGCATCAAACGCCGCGAAGCCAATAATCCGTATTTGCCCAACATTTCAGAAGAACGGCTTTCCGAGCCTGAAAAGCAATCTTTTGAACTTGCAAGCGAATTGCGTCCGTCCCTCTCGCCGCTGATTCAAGAAGCCGTTTCGCTCATCAATTACAAAAAGCACCATGTCGGCGCGTATGTCGTTGCGCTGGATTCGCCAACCGGATTGGACAGCACGACGGGCGAAGCCGAATCGCCTTGCGTTGAAGCCGATTTAACAATTGCACTTGCGTTTTTGAAGTCAGGATTTTTCTTCGGAAAAGGTCGCGAGGTGTGCGGCGAAATTCGCGTAGCGGATATTTCCATTCCGCATTTTCTCGTCAAGCCCGACGCGATGAAGTTGGTTGATGAAGCCTTTGTCTCTGCGCACTTGCCCGTGCGTGCCAAGCAAAGTGCCAAGCACTTGAACGGAAAAGTTTTAATTGTTGCGGGCAATCAAAGCGAATCGGAGTCGATGATGGGTGCGCTTCTTTTATCGTTACGCGGCGCGCTCAAATGCGGCGCGGGCTACCTCTGTGCCGCTGTTCCGCCTTCGGCGTTCAATCTTGTTCATAGTCTTGTTCCCGAAGCGATTTTAATTGCTCAAACAGAATCCAACATTCTTCAAAAAGCAGAGTGGGCAGACGCCATACTCATCGGCTGCGGACTGGGCAGAACACCTGAGCGACAAGCCTTCATCGCTAAACTGCTCACTTCGCCGCTTCTTGCAGAAAAGAAACTCGTCCTCGATGCCGATGCGCTCTACGCGATTGCGGAATTGGATTTGCTCTCGCAACTTCGATTACCGCACGCCATTCTCACGCCGCACTTGGGCGAATTTTCTCGCTTGATTCAAACGCCAGTCCAAGCCATCGATGCCGACCGACTTTACTACGCACAAGCCTTTGTCAAAGAATACGGTCTCGGATTG
The DNA here is from genome assembly GCA_046719715.1 of Chloroherpetonaceae bacterium. Lineage (GTDB taxonomy): Bacteria > Bacteroidota > Chlorobiia > Chlorobiales > Thermochlorobacteraceae > JANWWM01. The sequence continues at coordinate 2,837 of JBDNCJ010000062.1, forward strand.
CTTCTCAAAGGCGCGCCGACGCTGATTGCTTCAAACAGCCATCGCTACCTTTCCAACACCGGCACCGAAGCCCTCGCAACCGCTGGCACGGGCGACGTGCTCGCCGGCATGATTGTTTCACTTGCGGCACAAGGACTCTCGCTCGATGTTGCCGCCGCCGTTTCCGCCTATCTGCACGGCGTTGCTGGACGTAAAGCCAGCGAAACGATTCACAATCCTTCCGCCGGCGATGTTCTCGATGCACTCTGATACGATTCAAAGGCTTCTGCCGCGTTTTGCGGTTGCTGGCGTGATGCTGATACTTCTCGCGTTTGCAATACTTGCTCCTTACGAAGCCTCGCACGGAAACCCGACCAATTACACGAACTATTACGCGCTTTTTCGCGGCATTTGTCATCAAAAAGCCCATCGCTGTTTTGAGCTCTTCGGATTTCCAATGGCAGTTTGCGCTCGTTGCACGCTGATTTACTTCGGAATTGCCATCGGCGCGCTTTTTCTGCCTACGTTTAATTCAGATAATCGGCGTAGATACTTGATTTTATTGGGAATTTCGAGCGGACTTGTCGGAATTGACGTCGTTTGCGGTTATTTACACCTTTATCACAATGTCTTTGCGACGCGCATCGTTACAGGGTTTTTGGTGGGATTGCCGCTTGGCGCGATGAGCACAGCGGCGGTGCAGGATTTGTTGAAGAAAAAACCTACGTCTTCAACAGCGATTTGACTTCTTGCGCATTCGGTATGTAGGGGAACATTGTCTTTCCCGTCTCAATCATTTTTTGCACATATGGAACGCACATTTTGCACTTTTCTCCGAACACGACTTCACATTTTAGTTCGTCAAATGTCGTTAGGTTTTTTGACGCCATAATGCGCTTCAAGTCTTCAAACGATTGATTAAAACAGACGCAACGAGTTACCACAAAAATGCAAGTTGACAGAGTTGAGCGTTAAGATGATTAAAACAACCGAATCCCCGTTGTGAAGAAGATACCAAACGCACTTGCGTTGTTGAGCATCATGTATCGCGCATCAAGACCGAAGGTTAAGCCGCGCACGATGTTCAGATTATCAAATCGGTAGTAAAGCACGTTGCCCGCCGTTCCAAACAGGTTCAAGCCTGATTGCGGAAGCGCGGTCGCATTGCGATTTTGAGAGCCGAAGGGACGCATGTCTTCTTCAAAGAAGCCCACGTCTGCAAATCCAAGTGCAAGATACGGGCGATTGTAGAAGGTCATTCCGAGCAGTTTGAAGTCGGTTTCGTATCCGATTTCAAATGTTCCTGATTGTATGAGCGCGCTCATCGCCGAAGAGTTTGCGCTGAATGCGGGCGATTGCGGATTGATGAAGGTTGGACCGAAACTAATTTGGTAAGAGCCGCCGAAATACAATCCGTTTTCAAAGATGTAGCCAATGCGCGGCGCGGCACTGACGCCGAAGAACGCCCCAAATCCGTAGCCTGTGGCTTGCATGAACGTAAATCCAGAACGCCGTCCCGTTCCCGAACCGCGCAGAAATGTCGGTGCGGATTGCTCGCGCGATTCAAGTTGTGAATTTGTAGAAGTGTTGATGCTGGTGCTTGATGGGTTTCGCTCGCCTTGTAAGAGTTGGGGCGCGGCGGAGTTTGTAGCCGATTCCGTTGGCGTTTTTCGTAGCGTCTTTCCTCCGAATATATCGGCTTGTGCAAAGAGCGTCGTCGCAGAGAGAAATGCGATTCCGACAAGAATTAACTTTTTCATTCTACTACTCCTTTCAAAAAATTTCGTTAAGATACGCACATCAAGAGATAAGTTTCAATCCAAATTCATGCCACTGCTTCAAGCCGACGCGCTCAGAAAAACTTACGACCGCAAAATCATTTTTCAGAATGTTTCGCTTACGCTTGCACCGTCGGAGTGGTTGGCGATTACGGGGGCAAATGGGAGCGGCAAATCCACTTTGTTGAAAATTCTCGCCGCGCAAGCGACCGCCACTTCTGGCACGGTGCGCTATATGCTCGACGGCGCGACACTGACAACAGAGCAAGCGCGCCTGCATATTGGATTTGTCTCGCCTTACCTCAACTTTTACGACGAACTTTCAGGACTTGAAAATGTCTTATTTGCATTACGCGCAAAGGGCATGAGCGTTTCCAAACGTGAACTTGATGCACTTTTTGATTACTTTCATTTGTCGGAGGCGAAATCGAAGCGCGTCAAAGCCTATTCTTCGGGAATGATTCAACGCTTGCGCTTCATTCAAGCCTTTGCATCAAAACCGACATTTCTTTTCCTTGATGAGCCGACGGCAACGCTCGACGACGATGGAAAATTATTATTTTGGAATAAACTCAATCAACTTATCTCGCAAACCGTTATCGTGATTGCAAGCAACGACCACGATGAAATCGCTCACTGCACAAACACGCTTTGTATTGAAGCATTCAAACCCGCAAAAAAAACTCTTTTCTGAAACCGCCGTGTTCATGCTTATTCATACTCCGATAACTTTTCTTCCCGTTCAATCAACCAGCCATGTCTAAAAAGCACCAACATCGGAAAAATCACCATCGAGGCTCGAAGCGTAGACGCGACTTTCCACGTCCCGACGATATGGAGCGCGTAACGGAGTTTTTAATTCGTCAAGGCGAAAAATCCGTCGCGGCTGAAATTCTCAACTTTCTTTCAGAAAACGAAGGTAGTCGCTACCGTTCTCGCGCATTAGCAAGCGCACTCGGCTACGAAAGCGACGACGACGTGCCTGGCTTTTGGTATGTTCTGCACCGCCTTCACGAAGCAGGAAGCGTAGATAAAGACAACGACCGCAACTACTTCGCGCCTTCCGCCGACACACCACCTTCTGAAATCATTGAGCGGCGCGTTCAAACCGCTGTCTACCCGAAGCGCGACGCCGTTGAGCATTTCAAAGCCGAACAAAAAAAACCAAAATACGAACTCGGCAAATCCTACACCGGCAAACTGCGCACGCACCCCAATGGTTTTGGTTTTGTTAGCGTTGAAGGCTACGACGACGATGTATTCATTTCAGCCGAACACATCAAGCAAGCCCTCGACGGCGATGTGGTTGCCATTCAAATTACCAACTCGCCTTACGACGACTCCAAGCCGCGCAACACTTGGTCGAAACGCTTTGAAGGCAAAATTATCGAGGTTGTCGAACGCACGCGCACCGAACTCGTCGGCACGCTCAAGCGCGCCAACCGCGCGTTCAAGTTCGTTCCCGATGAATCCAACATCTTGCCCGACATCACGATAAAACAAAAAGATATTGGCAAGGCAAGCGAAGGCGATAAGGTCGTCATTCACAAACTCAAATTTGACTCCGACACGTCGCTCTCCGCAAAAGTCAAAGAGGTTCTTGGCAAAGCCGGAGACTCGCGCGCCGAAGTCGCCGCCATTGCGCGTTCACACGGCATTGACGCCACATTCCCGAAAGCCGTCGTTGAAGAAGCCAACCGCTTTTCTGAAAAAATTTCGAAGGAAGAATTGGCGTCGCGTCTCGATTTTCGCAAAAAAGTTGTTTTCACCATCGACCCCTTCGATGCAAAAGATTTTGACGACGCGCTCTCGATTGAACGCGCCGACAACGGCGATTTCATCGTCGGCGTCCACATTGCCGACGTGTCGCACTTCGTCCGCGAAGGTACCAAGCTTGATGAAGAGGCGCAGAAGCGTTCCACGTCGGTGTATCTCGTCGACCGTGTCATTCCCATGCTTCCCTCCAATCTTTCCGAAACCATTTGCAGTTTGAACCCGCACGTCGACCGCCTCGCCTACTCCGTCATTTTCAGGCTCAACGAACTTGCCGAAGTCTTGGATTATCAAATCGCCAAAACGGTCATTCATTCGCACCGCCGATTCACTTATGAAGAAGCGCAAACTATCATTGAAACTGGTGAAGGCGATTACTGCGAAGACATTCTGACGCTCAACCGCTTAGCCAAACACCTCACCAAAGCGCGTATGAACAGCGGCGCGATTGATTTCGATACCGAAGAAGTCAAGTTCAAACTCGATGCCAATGGAAAGCCCATTCAAGTCATCAAAAAACTTCGGCTCGATAGCCATCGCTTGATTGAAGAGTTCATGCTTCTCGCCAATAAAACCGTCGCCAAGCACATCGCCACGCATTTTCAAACGGAAGACTTGCACTACCCGAGCATCTATCGCGTTCACGATTCACCCTTGCCTGAAAAAATCAAACTGCTCTCAGAGTTCGTCAGAAAATTGGGGTTCAAGTTGGAATTGAAAAAAAACGCGCTCAACAACGATACCGCTTCCTCGCACGCGCTTAAAAAGTTGCTTCAAGACGTCAAAGGTTCGCCTGCTGAAGCCATTGTTAATGAAATTGCTTTGCGCTCAATGGCAAAGGCGGTTTATTCCGACAAAAATATCGGGCACTACGGTTTGGCGTTTGATTACTACTTGCATTTTACTTCGCCCATTCGTCGCTATCCCGACCTTATCACCCATCGCTTGCTCTATGAGTATGAAACCTTGCGCGAACAAAAGAAAAAAATGCGACAAACTCGGCTCAAAAAACTTTCAGCCGCGATTCCCGCAATTTGCGACCACGCCAGCTCGCAGGAACGCATGGCAACGGAAGCCGAGCGCGATTCCATCAAACTCAAACAAGTCGAGTATATCTCCGAACACATCGGCAACATCTACGGCGGCGTCATTTCCGGCGTAACCGAATTCGGAATCTACGTGCGCATCGATGACCTGAATGTAGAAGGATTGGTTCACATCAAAAACATGCAAGACGACTACTATGAATTTGACGAGCGCAGTTACGCCTTAATCGGCAAACGCACGCATCGTAAACTCCAACTCGGCAAGCGCGTCAAAATCAAAGTCCATAGTGTCGATACGCGTCGCCGCACGATTGATTTTCTTTTGGTGAATGGCTAAACAAAAAGCGGATTGAAATGTTATTTCAAGTTCTACATGATTTCATGCGTTCTTGGGCATTAGAATCGCGCGTTTAACGAATCCCTCCGACTGTTTCAAACGTGCTTCGGCTTCCTCTTTTGAAACACCAGTGAGCCGCATGACAATAGCGGTTTTCAGGTTTCCACCCGCTTTTTTAAGGAAGGTTTGGGCGGTTTGGTAGTCGTCGCCGGTTGCAATTGTGAAAATGCGTTTGGTGCGCTCAATGAGTTTTTGGTTGGTTTGTTGAAGGTCAATCATCAAGTTGCCGTAAGTTTTTCCGCACAGAATCATTGCGCCGCTGGAAATCATGTTCAGCACCATTTTGTGTGAAGTTCCCGCTTTCATGCGCGTCGAGCCCATAATGACTTCCGCACCGACGAGCGTCCGAATCACGACAGTTGCTTTTTCTTTCACGGTTGGATTTGAGGTAAGGAAAATCGTTTTCGCGCCGACTTTGCGCGCATATCGGAGCGCACCAACAACGAAGGGCGTGCGCTTAGATGCGCTGATGCCGCAAAGTACATCTCGTTTGCCGAGTTTGATTTTTTCCAAGTCTCTTGTTGCCGCGTGCGCGTCGTCCTCTGCTCCTTCGACGCTCTTGAAGACGGCTTTTTTTCCGCCCGCAATAATCCCCTGCACTTGTGAAGGCTTTACGCCAAATGTGGGCGGACACTCCGACGCGTCCAACACGCCAAGCCGCCCGCTTGTGCCTGCACCCACATAAATGAGCCGCCCACCTGACTTGAATGCTTTGGCGACCAACTCAATGGCTTTGGCAATTTGCTCCAATTCCTGCTCGACTGCCAACGCGACTTTTTTATCCTCTTCGTTTATCAGACGCGCAATTTCAAGCGGGGAACATTCATCAATATAGCGCGTATTCGGATTGACTTGCTCGGTAAGCAACTGGGAAAGTTCTTGATATAACTTCGTTGTTTTTTTTGGTTTCATTTGAAGATAGTGCTATAAAAATGTGTTTGTCATTATATCGTGGTCATTCCGAGCAACGCGAGGAATCCATCGCGAATGAGTGATGAGTAATGAGTAATGAAGAAGTGAATTGTCATTATATCGTGGTCATTCCGAGCATTGCAAGGAATCCATTTGACGAGCTCGGCGAGGCTCGCTGATGGATTCTTCACTTCGCTGACGCTCCGTTCAGAATAACGCACAAAAAAGTTACATGACCCATTTGAATTCGATTATGTAGTCATGCAGAATTGATGAATCGGACAAACTTACCGTGCAATTTGCCTCGAACCAAAAAAGGCACTGCGCGTGCAATGCCTTTCATCAGAAAAAATTGCTTTGTTTGATGCGACCTACCAAACGACCTTGCCGATTTTGAACGTAATCGGGACGGTAATGACACCGATGGCGTTTTGCCCATTGACGACGGCGGGCGTGAATTTCGCGTTTTCGCTCAATACGCGGAGTGCTTCTTCGTCGAGCAGTTCGTGCGCCGATTTCATCACTTCCATTCGGAGCGGCGAGCCGTCGCGCCCGACAAAGACGCGCACGACCACCTTGCCTTCAATTTTCAGGTTGATGGCGGTTTCGGGGTATTTTACCGCTTTTTGAATCGCAGCAATTCCGCCTTCAATGGCGACTTCCTTTTCGGCGGCAATCGTCAAGGCTTGTTCTTCTTCCTTTGCCGATTCTTCCGCCTTTTTGATTTCTTCAATTTCGCTCTCATCTAATTCTTCAGTTTCTCCTTCTTCATTTTTGACAACGATGGCTTCAACTGGCTTTTCCGATTTTGGCTTTGTTGCTTTGATTGCTTCTTTCTTACGCTCTCTCACAACGGCAGATGCGACCTGCAATCCGCCTGAATTGTCGCCGAGTTTGAAATCATGACGCGCTGTCGAGTTAGAGGCTATCGCAACGCCCTCGCGACTGGTTTTCGGAAATCCTGTCTTGAAAACTTTGAGCGAATACTTGCCTTCCGAAATTCCCAGAAACACGTAGTATCCTTGTGCATTCGTGAGCGCCGCACGATTGATTGAGCCACTGCTCACAAACACCGTTGCGGCGGGCACGGGCTTGCCGCCCTCATCAACCACACGTCCAAACAAACGCCCTTGCGAGACAGCGGGGGCGGAAAACACAAACGAAAAGAGAACCGCAAATATCATCATGCTGTGCTTCATAATGGAGATGAACAAAATCAAGCGAAATTTTTGTCTGCAAAATTATACTGCATAAACGCAAGGGCGATTCGGCAAGTGTCAAATTTTTGTTAAAAAATTGTGAATCTTTTTCGTTCTTGCTCTTTTACTCCAAAGTTTTCAAAGCCGTATTTTGTTTTTCAAAAACTACATGACAAAATCACAAGCCGAAACCGAACTCAAAGCATTGCGCGAGCAGATTGAAAGACATAACTACAACTACTATGTGCTCGCACAGCCGACCATTTCCGACTATGAGTTTGATAAGTTGCTCGAGCGATTGATTGAAATCGAAACCGCGTTTCCTGACCTCATCACGCCCGATTCGCCCAGCCAACGTGTCGGCGGCACAGTTACGAAAATCTTTCCGACGGTTGTGCACAAAGAGCGCATGATGTCGCTCTCGAACACCTACTCACCCGAAGAATTGCGCGAGTTTGTTCAGCGCGTTCAAAAGGACTTACAAGCCGAAGGATTGGGCGAATCGGAATTTGCGTGCGAACTTAAATTTGACGGCGTTGCCGTGAGCCTCATTTATCGCGACGGCTTATTTGTTCAAGGGGCGACACGCGGCGACGGCACAACGGGCGACGACATTACCGCCAATCTTAAAACCATTCCTACCATTCCGCTTCGGCTCAAATCGCCTTCCGACGAGCGCGCCCAAAGGTTGCTTGATGCTGAACTCGAGGTGCGCGGCGAAGTCTTTATGATGAAGCACGATTTTGAAATGCTCAACGCACAAAGCGAAAAGCAATTCGCCAATCCGCGCAATGCAACCGCCGGCACGCTTAAACAACAAGACTCTCGCGAAGTCGCAAAACGCAAACTCACCTTCTCGGCATACTTCCTTTCAAGCGAGGCGCTCTCCGACACGGTCTCGCACTGGGAGCGGCTCTCGCTTCTTCACTCGCTTGGCTTCAATGTGAGCGCGCATCGCTTGCTGGCTACAAGGCTTGAATCGATTGAATCTTTTTTAAGCGAATGGGAAGCACGACGCGATGCGTTGCCCTTCGATATCGACGGGGCGGTCATTAAAGTCAACTCCATTCGTCAGCAGAGATTGCTCGGCGCAACCTCAAAGGCGCCGCGCTGGGCGATTGCATACAAATTTTCAGCACGCCAAGCCGAGACGACATTGAAGGGTGTAACCTATCAAGTCGGGCGCGTTGGCACAATTACGCCCGTCGCCGAACTTGAACCCGTTTTTTTGGCAGGCTCCACCATTTCGCGCTCGACGCTTCACAATTTCGATGAAATCGCGCGGCTGGGATTGCACATTGGTGAGCGTGTTGTGCTTGAAAAATCTGGCGATGTGATTCCGAAAGTTGTTCGCGCCGTCGTAGAAAAACGCCCGATTGATGCAACGCCGATTCTTCCGCCAACGCACTGCCCTTCGTGCCAAACACTGCTCATCAAGCCCGAAGGCGAAGTCAATCTCTATTGCCCGAACGAAGAGCGATGCCCAGCGCAAATTCAAGGACGCATTTTGCACTTTGCCTCGCGCAACGCGATGGATATTGAGAATTTGGGCGAGGCGATTGTCGAGCAACTCTTGAGTGCCGGTCTCATTGGCGATGTTGCCGATGTTTATTCGCTTCAAAAAGAGCAACTCGTCGCGCTGGAGCGCTTCGGCGAAAAATCGGCACAGAACCTTTTGAAGGCGATTGAAGTCAGCAAATCGCGCCCACTTGAACGGCTCTTGTTCGGATTGGGAATTCGGCATGTCGGGCTTGCGACGGCGCGCGTTTTAGCGCGGAAGTTTCCTTCGATTGATGAACTCGCTTCCGCTTCGCTTGAAGATTTAGAGCAAACCGAAGAAGTCGGCGCGACCATTGCTCAAAGCATTCACGATTACTTCCGCAAGCCGTCAACGCTTCTTTTGATTGAGAAATTGAGACGCGCGGGTGTCAATCTAAAAGGTGAGAAATCGGAGACGATTCACAGCACGCACTTTTCGGGAAAATCAGTGGTCTTCACGGGCACGCTCGAAACGCTCACGCGCGAACAGGCGTCGGAGGAAGTCTTAAAGCGCGGCGGCAAAGTCTCGGGCAGTGTCAGCAAAAAAACTGATTATGTCGTCGCTGGTAACGAAGCAGGCTCTAAACTTGAAAAAGCCCAAAAACTCGGCGTCAGGATTTTAAGTGAAGCGGAGTTTCTCTCACTCCTTGGTCAGATAACTTTTTTGTGTTTGTCATTCTGAACAAAGCATAGCGCAGTGAAGAATCCAAAACAGTGGATAGGTGAGAGTTAAGAATTAAAAGTGTAAGTGCTCAATTTTCGTCTTTTCACTTTTAACTTTTCACTCTTAACTCTCAACGGCTTGGATTCCTCGCTCCGCTCGGAATGACCACGATATAATGACGAGCACATTTTTATAGCACTACCTGCTCCTTGCCGTCTTGACGTTTCACCGTTCAGCGAAAATGGGTTGAAAACCCACTTATTTTTTCTATTTTCACAAAGCAGGTTTGAAACCTGAACTTGTGCATTATCCTCTCGCCCGTTTCAACGGAAGTAACTCATTTATGAATGAAACGATAGCCCGCTTGGAGCGAGATTTAAGCCAAGCACTGACGGAACTCGATAAAGCCTGTGCGGCGAGTGCACTTGCATGGGAGTTGCGCCTCGTCGATGCCGTCCGCGCCATCACTTTGAGCGACGAAACGGCGGAGTCTCTGCGAAGTTTGCTTGCTCAAAGTTCCACGCTTCTACAAGCCGACCAATTCAACGCTCAAACCGCACTTGCCACTTGCCTGCGCACAAAAGCGTGGTGTGTTTATCGTTTAGCCGATTATGACCTCGCGCACCGCCTCATCAAAGAAGCCCTTTTGGAACTCCATAAAACGGACGACATCGAAGGCGAAGCGCACGCCTATCTCATTTTGGGCAACAGCGCGTGGCGATTGGGCGATTATGATGAAGCCTTAGATGCCTTCAACGCCTGTATCGAGCGCGCCCGTCAAACAGAAAATCAAAGACTTGAAGCCGATGCGCTCGGCAACATCGGGCTGGTTTATCAAAATCTTTCCGACTATCGCGCCTCGCTCGACTATCATCAACGATGCCTCGAGATTCAACGCCGAATCAACGACAAACACGGGCTAGCTCGAACTCACAGCAACATCGGCACAGTCTATTTCATCATCGCCGATTACTCAAGCGCGATGGAATACTTTCACCGCAGTTTGATTTTATCCCAAGAACTCGGCGACGTGCGAAGCCAAGCGATTGCAGAAGGCAATATCGGCGACGTGTATTTCAATCTCGGCGACTACATCAGCGCGCTGGACGTCTATCAGAAAAGTTTGTCGATGTTTCAGAAAGTTACCGACCGCTACGGCGAAGCCAGTTCGCTTTCAAACATCGGAAGTGTTTACGACAAGCTTGGCGACTCGCAAACGGCGTTGGCGTATCAAACCGACGCGCTCTCGCTCTTTCGCAACATCGCCTATCCTGCTGGCGAAATCAATGCCCTCATGGCGATGGGCGTTCTCTACGAGCGCACGGGCAACTACGGCGAGGCGGAAACTTGCTTTCAAGATGCGGCGTTCCTCTCGCACCGAATCGGAGACCGCTACGCCGAAGCCGACAGCCTCTACCATCAAGGCATTTTAATGCTTTCCTCAAACGCGCAGACTTCCTTCGATTATCAAGACTCGATTTTACTTCTTAAATCCGCACTACACACTGCCGAAAAAATTGAAGCACGCGAAATCATCTACAAGTCTCACAAAGCCCTCTCTGAAATCTACAAGCGTTGCGGCGAGTTTGAAACTGCACTCAAACACTACGAAGAATTTTATCGCTTACGCGAATCCGTCTTCAACACCGAATCGGACAAGCGGCTGCGCAGTTTGCAAGTCGTTCACCAGCTTGAGCAAACGCGGCGCGAATCCAATCTTTTTCAAAAGCAAGCCGAAGATTTGAAACAAGCCAACGAGGCACTTTCCGCCGTGCTTTTGGAAATGGAACAGCACAAAAAGAACGCCGAAGAAGCCAACCGATTCAAATCGCACTTGCTCTCCATCGCCGCCCACGACTTGCGTAATCCGCTCTCGACCATCGTTACCATTACCGACTTCGTCCAGTCTATTCTCACGTCGGTTAAAAACGGCGACAGTTTGAGCCAGCTCAACGAAGTAGAAAACATGTTGAACCTTATTCACGACAGCTCGACGCGCATGTTCAAATTGATTGCGCAGATTCTTCAAAGTTCACAGATTGATTCGGGGAAACTGCAACTGGCTCGTTCGGTTGCCGACCTTTATCCCGTCGCGCTTTCCGCCGTGCGCGAAAATCTCTCGCAAGCCGAACGCAAAGAGCAACAACTTCTCTTTTCCGGCGACTCCGACCTCTTCGCCAATGTCGACGCAGAATGTATTCGCGAAATCTTCGACAACCTCATCAGCAACGCCATCAAGTATAGCCCGAAAGGCAAGAAAATCGAGGTTAAAATTTATCATCATGAGCCGCCCGATAAACGCGAAAAAACGATTATTTTTTCCGTGCGCGACGAAGGGCAAGGCTTAACGAGTGACGATATGAAAAAACTCTTTGGAAAATTTGAGCGGCTTTCCGCAAAGCCGACCGGCGGCGAAACTTCTACGGGTCTTGGACTTTCCATCGTTAAACAGTTGGCGGAGTTGCACGGGGGAAAAGCATGGGCGGAATCGGAAGGCAAAAATCAAGGCGCAACCTTTTTCGTCGAACTGCCTGCTTACCAATCCGCTTGAAGCTATCAACTCCTAAAATCCTAACTCTATCTTGCGATGAACACCTACCGAATACTCCTTGTCGATGACGACCAAGATATGCACCTGATTTATAAATCAAGCCTTCAGCCTCTTTCCGTTACGTTCGACGATGCTTACGACGGCGGCGAGGCACTCGGGTTACTCAAAAAAAACGCTTACGACCTCATTCTCCTCGACCTCGTCATGCCCGACGTCAATGGCTTCGAGTTTCTTGATAAAGTGCAAGAGCAAAAACTTTCACTCCCCTTTGTGATTGTGTGCAGTTCCATGCGCGAGAAAGAAATCGTTATGGCGGCGTTTCAACTTGGCGCAAGCGATTTCCTCTTCAAGCCGGTTCAAGTGTCACAGGTGCGCAGCACCGTGCAAACTTACTTGGATACGCTCGCTCGCTCGCAATCGGATTTCAGCAACTTGAAATCGCTCGTTGAAAGCGAAATCGGCTATGTGGCAAGTCGGAGCATCGGGGCGTCTTCGCCTGCTTCCGCCGCCGGCTCTTCGGCTTCAAAAGGTTCGCTTCACTTCGATTCCATCTCGAAGGCGATTTCCTACATGGTCTTTAATCGTGAAACAGGGAAACTCGTCGTTACCAGTTCGCGCGGCACGGGCGAATTGCATTACAGCGTCGGACGCTTGCAAAAAGTAACCTTCGATACCAAAGTCGGAATTGACGCGCTTGAAGCCCTAAAACTGCTTTTGCACGTCGACGTCGTGCTTGTCAAGTAAGACTAAATATCCGCTGCCATTCTCACCCTCAACAGAGTGAAGGCGAAGAATCCATAAGCGAGCCTCGCCGAGCTCGTCAAGTGGATTCTTCGCACTGCTCGGAATAGCCAACTTTGAAAACTCCGCTGTTCAATCTCTACAAATCTCCTTTGATTGGGCGTAAAACAATTTCTTCAACGCTTGTTCTTGTCGGTTGCAAATAGGCTTGGACAATCGAGATTGCAACGTCTTCTGGCATCATCATTCTATCACGGAGCGTTTCTTTGGCATCGCCCCACATCGGCGTTGCGACTGCACCGGGCATCACGTTGGTGATTCGCACATTGCACTTTCTTGCATAGAGACGCAAGACTTCCACCAAACCTTTCTGCCCGAACTTGGAAGCACAGTACAGTGCGCTTTGCTCGAAGGGCGTTTCTGCCGCGACCGACGTGATGAAAAAGATATGCCCCGATTGCCGCGCTTGCATTTCGGCGAAGACTTTTTGCGTGAGAAAAAACGTGCCTTTCAAGTTGGTGTTCATGGTAAAGTCGTAATCCTCTTCGGTGAGCTCGAGAATGTTTTTGAATCGTCCAACGCCGGCGTTATTGACGAGGCAATCGACGCGTCCGAATCGGCTCTGGACGGTCTCGTAGATGCGATTGACATCGTCAAGTTTGGAGAGTTCGGCTTCGAGCACGTGGGTTTCGACGCGCATCGCTTCACATTCTTTTTTGAGCGCGAGCAAATCGGAAAGCGTGCGCGAAGTGAGAAAGAGTTTCGGCGAAAATCCTTCACGCTTTTGTTTAGCAAATTCCACAGCAAGAGCGCGTCCAATTCCTTTGCCCGCGCCTGTAATCAAAATCACTGACATCTGCTTTAGCTGTTGAGTTCAAGGTTTGGCGGCTTCAATGTTCCGTTTTTGATTTTATCGACATACCACCACCAATGCGAGGTTGGGTATCGCGTTTTGCGATAGGAATCATCGAGCAAGCCGTCGCCAAATTCATATTCAACTAAGTATTTGTAAGCATTTTTGAGCACGACTTTATCCCATTTATTGACTTCCCGTTTTTGCGCTTCGGAAAGTTCGTCTTTGCGAATTTCAATATCGCTTCGGTAGAAAAGAAATTCGTCGTAGCCCGCAATCCAGATGTCTTCGTCGTCGGCTAAGTCGGTGCAATATCGGGCGTAAATTCTGACGAGTTCATCGATGGTGAATCCTCGCGAGGCGTAAAGTTCGGGCGTCATGGGCGGTGTTGTGAATACTGTTGTTCGATGGCACGAATTTTTTCAAGACGTGCTTCGTGTCGCGCGCCTTCAAAAGGCGTTGTGAGAAAGGTTTGAACGATGGACTTCATGGTTTCAATGCCGAGCGCGCGTGCGCCGAGCGTGAGCGCGTTGGCGTTGCCGTGTGCGCGTGCGATTTTCGCGGTGAATTCGTTGTAGCATGGCGTTGCACGAAGGGTCGGAATTTTGTTCAGCACCACGGCGGAAGCCGTGCCGACGCCGTCAATCATGATGCCGAACGTGGCGCGTCCGTTTTTCACCGCCTCGCCAACTTTGACAGCGAAATCGGGATAATCGCAACTTGCCTCCGACTCAGTTCCGACATCGAGCAGGCGATAACTCTTTTCAGTCAAAAATTTTTTGAGTTCCGTCTTCGTCTGAAATCCGCTGTGGTCGCACCCAATCGCAATCGTGAGCATCTCGTTGGGCGGAAGCGATTGCTCCTCCGCTTTGGTTGCAACGAAGTTCAAGCCGTGCGCTTTGGCGGCATCGCGGGCGAGGGGCGTAATAAGCGCGCCGGGCGGCGTGTAGAGTTCGACTTTTCCGCTTCGCACCGCAGAAAGCACGTCTTTTTCCGTAATCAAAGGACGCGACATTTTGTATCTTTGTTTTCCAAAATTTACATCAAGAAAATTTACATCAATTTGAACCGAAATACTTGTGTCCACAAAGAAGCCTGAAAAAACGCTTGAAGAGTTGATTTCTCGCTTGGAAGAACTTGCCGCTATGATTCAATCTGGCGACATCGGTTTGGAAGAATCCATTGCGCTCTACGAAGAAGGGCGACGGCTCGCGAAGGAATGTCAAGAACGCCTTTCTGTGATTCAGAAAAAATTGGAAATCATTGCGCCCTCCGAACTTCGCAACGACGAACCGCCTTCCGACGACGACACGCCGCGCGACTTAGGACGCGACAACCCAATTTTGCTTGCGTAACTCATTTTCACCAACATGTCCAACACATCTTCATCGATTCCGAAACTCAAAATTCTCTTCGTCTGTCTCGGCAACATTTGTCGCTCTCCTACGGCAGAAGCCGTTTTCCGAAAACTCGTTGAATCGGAAGGATTAAGCGACTATTTCGAGATTGACTCCGCCGGCACCGCTGGCTATCACATCGGCGACATGGCGGACGCTCGCTCGATTCGACACGCCCAAAAACGTGGCTACGACTTAACCGCTCATCGCGGCAGACGCCTCGAAGCCGAAGACTTAGACGCTTACGACTACATCATCACGATGGATAAAAGCAATTACGCCGATGTCTCCGCACTATGCACAACCCAATGGCGCAAACTCAAATCGTTTATGGACTTCGCACCCGATAGTGGCTACACCGAAGTGCCTGACCCCTACTCCAAAGGCTCGGAAACTTTCGAGCTCGTGCTCGATTTGTGCGAAGTCGCCGCCAAAGGTCTGCTCGAACATCTCAAAGCAAAACACCTTTCACACGTGCAAGGCGAACATAAAGCCTGAATAAAGCACCTCGCAGGC
>JBDNCJ010000063.1:0-18025 GCA_046719715.1 Chloroherpetonaceae bacterium
CTCGATTTGAAAGGCAATTCTTCGGCGCAGTTTCACTTTTATCTCGGCAAAAAATTGATACTCCGCACGGATTCCGTATTGAGCGAATTTGATTTGGCAAAATTCGTCGACGAAAAAGAGAAAGAAATCCAGCGCGTCAGTGCAACAGGCAAAGCGAGCGACGTCTTTGAAGCCATGATTGGCGGAGTGGAAGTTTTTGCTTACCTCACGCCGCTTGGCAGAAGCGAACCGGCGTGGCTGTTGGTGCTTGTTCCGAAATCCTCCGAACTTCGCATCATCGGCGTTCTGCAACGAAACATTGTGCTTTTCGCGCTCATCAGTTTGCTCTTGACGATTGGGCTTGCAATTCTGGCGGGACGATTTTTCTCAAAGCCAGTGCTGGAACTTGCCGGCGCGATGAAGGAAGTGCAACGCGGAAATTTGAGCATCTCGGTCGAGCCGAAAACCAAAGATGAAATCGGTCAACTTGCTGAAAATTTCAACGAGATGATTGTTGGACTTCGCGAACGATTCGAACTGTCGAAGTATGTGGGAAGTCATACGCTTGAAATGGTTAGAAAAGTATCTGAATCCGGGAGCGAGTCTATGCTTGGCGGAACAAGGCAGGAACTTGCGGTGCTGTTCAGCGACATTCGTGGATTTACGGCGTTCAGCGAAAAGCGTCCGCCCGAAGCGGTTATTGATATGCTCAATCGCTATCTCGGATTTCAAGCCGAACTGGTGGACGAGTATGGCGGTTCAGTCGATAAGTTTGTCGGCGACGAAATGGTCGCGCTCTTTGCTGGAAAAGACGCCTTAGAGCGAGCGATTCAGTGTGCCATCGCCATTCAAAAACGTGCCGACGAAGAACAAAAGCGAGACCCTGCGCCTGTCTATATCGGCATTGGTATCAATTATGGAACAATGGTGCTTGGCAACATGGGAGCACAAGACCGACGCGACTACACCGTCATCGGTGCGGCGGTCAATTTGGGCGCGAGGCTTTGCTCAAATGCAGAAGCAGGAAAAATTCTCGTACGCAAAGATTTGCTCGAGCTCTTCTCACTTCACCACAAGTTCCATATCAATCAAGTCAAACCAATGAACTTCAAAGGATTTTCAAGCGCCCTCGACATTGCCGAAATCACCTACAACAACACCAAATAAAACCAAGCCATGAAAAAACGCATACTCGCTTTGTTCGCCCTCTTCTTCACGATGGGCGCGTTCGCTCAAAGCACCCAAGTGAGCGGAGAGCTCGATTTTGAGTTCCGAATGGGCGGAAGGGAATCCAACTTCATCACAAATGAAATTCCAAATGAGTTCCGCTATCCGCACGCCGTCATCAATCAGTTCAACTTGTTTTTCTTCTCGGAACTCGCAGAAGCGTGGTCGTTCAACAGCCGCGTTCAGTTGGACATTTGGGGAACGGGGCGACTCAATCAGCCGCGCATCACGCTCGCGGCGGTAACTTACGAGCCAAACACGCGCTTTAGCCTTTCGGCGGGACGCATGATTTCGCCGTTTGGGCTTTATGCACGTCGGCAGTTGATTAGCCTGAACCTCTTTGCCGCCGCGCCGCTCATGTATGGCTATTTCATTAACATTTCTGAACGACGCGGCTTTTGGCCCATTGCGGGAAACACCGGCGTCTATGACGACGGCAGTTCCGATGTGGGCGTAACGACAGCGTATTTCGGAGCATATGTAACGGGGGCATCGTTTAACTGGATTCTCGTTCCAAATCGACTGAACGTGGAAGTCGCCGTAACCAACGCCGCGCTCGCTTCAACGCTTCCAAATACCAACCTCGCCAACGCCGCCGTTGTCGGTCGTATCGGCGTTCAGCCTGCAATGTGGTGGCAACAAGGCTTTTCCGTTTCCTACGGCAGTTTCATGAACGTTGACACAGTCAATGAACGTGCGCGTGAAAACAATCCGCTCGAGCAATATCGGCAACTGTTGCTTGGAACGGATTTCATCTTTGCGTATTTGTGGTTTGAACTTTCGGGCGAAGTGATGTATTCAAGATGGAATGTGCCGAAGTTTGCAAACGGGCAATTCGTGCGTCAGAGCGCAGGTAGTTCGAAACTGCAAGAATACACGCTGACGAACTTGGGCGGATATGTGGATTTCAAAATTGAGCCGCCGTTTTTGACGGGGAGTTATCTCGCCTTCCGTGCCGAACGCATCGCCTTTGAACCCTTCAACGACCCGATAACGAATGTGCGCAGTGATTGGGATAGAGGCGTAACCCGCCTATCGATTGCCGCTGGCTATAAACTTTCTCGCAATGTGCTTTTAAGGACGACCTACTCCGACCAACGCACCGACGGCAACCGTCGTTTAGACCCTAATGATTGGACATTTCGAACCTTGCTCATCGTTCTCTTTTAACCAAAACAATCCATGCCATGAATCGACGCAACTTTTTGAAATCAACCTCACTTGTTGGACTTTCCGCAACAGCACTGGGCGCAACGCTGTTGAGCGCGTGCGACACCTCGCCCACCGCAAGCGTCGGCAATTTGGAAAACGACCTGTCTTTGGTGCGTGAAGGTGCACAGATGGAAGCCGTCGCGATTAAGTCGTATCAAGCCGCCGCCGCATCAGGGCTGATTACTGACCAAGGCGTTCTCAATGCCGCGCTTCGCTTTGCCGGAAATCACCAAGGGCACTTGGTCGACCTCAATCGGCTCTTGCGCGAATTCGGTCAAGCCGAAATCAACCTCGACGCCGCCCAGCCCGACCCGCGCGTCGGCACACTCGGACCGTCTTCAACGCAAAACGATGTCTTGCGTTTAGCCATGACGCTTGAGTATGAAGCCGGTGAGAGCTACTTCCGCTGGCTCAATTCCCGCGTCTCAGAGGCAAAAATTCAAGATTTTTTTGCCAATGTCTTTCCAATTGAAGTCGCGCACTTCATCGTCTTAAAAGGTGTGCTGAGTGGCGGAGACTTTGCGGGCGCAATCAATAGTTCGCAGTTCAAACTGCTTTCTAAAAACGTTTAATCTCATCAAGGAAGAGCAAGGCGGCTGACGAACACACGCCGCCCTGCGTGCTGAAATGTTAAATGCTTCGAGCCGAAGAGGTTCGCCTTAAAAAGCCTTTCGCCCACTTGGCATAACGCTCTTTTGACGGCAAAATTTTCGTGTGGTAGACCGAATACCAAAACGTCATGCCGAATCCCGTTGCAAAAAGGCAGTGAAACGGAAGCAGGCTGACTTCTCCGAAATCCAGCGAAATTAAAATTCCGACAAGAAAGTAAAGCGAGAGCGCGCCCTCGACCAGCGTGAGCGGCGCGAGTTTTTCCGTTGCATATTTTTTGTAAAGCCACGCCGCGCCCTGAGTGTGATTACCGAACTTCGGCGTGCGAACAAACGGCGAGCGTTTGCCAGTCAAGCCTTCAATCACCGCGATGGAGTTGTGCAGGCTCATGCCCATTGAAAAGGCGATGAAAGCAGGGAAAATCGTGAGAAGTTTTCCGAAAACGTCTTTCCCATGTTCTTCGGAGCAGACGAGCAGGGAAGTGGCGTAAAAGGAAATCGTGCAAAAGAACGAAAGCATCGAGACGGCGAGGAGATTGAAATAGAGTTCCAACTGAAGGTGTTCATTTTTGTAAAAGACGAGCGGCACGCTCAGCAAGCCTGAGATAAGCACGAAGAGAAAAACGATGTTGGCGCACAAGTGCATGGTGGCGTGAAACTTCACGGCGTCGGGCTGTTGCGACTCCCAGACTTTTGCGAAGTGTTTGACGGCGGTTTGAATCGCGCCCTTCGCCCAACGAAACTGTTGGGAACGAAACGCCGCCATTTCCGAAGGCAATTCTGCAGGCGTAGTCAGGTCGGGGAGAAATTTAAATTTCCAACCTTTTAATTGAGCGCGGTAACTCAAGTCCAAATCTTCCGTGAGTGTATCGGCTTCCCAACCACCAGCGTCTTCAATCATGCGTTTGCGAATGACGCCCGCCGTGCCATTAAAGTTGATAAAATAGCCCGCACTGTTTCTGCCCTCTTGTTCAATCAAGAAATGTGCGTTCAAACTCAGGGCTTGAATTTGAGTCAAGAGCGATTCGGATTCGTTAAGATGTGCCCAGCGTGTTTGCACGACGCCGATTTTTTCATCAGTAAAGAAGTGCGGAATCGTTTCGCGCAAAAACCGTTTCGGAGGAATAAAATCCGCATCAAAAATGGCGATGAAGTCGCCGTTGGCTTTTGCAAGCGCATCGTTGAGCGCACCGGCTTTGAAGCCGTGTCGCTCCGAGCGGTGAAAGCGTTCAACCCGAATGCCGTTGGCACGGAGCGCTTCAACGGCACGTGCGAGAATCTCGGTTGTCTCGTCAGTGCTGTCGTCTAAAACATGAATTTCAAACTTGTCTTTGGGATAATCAAAATCGCCTACGGCGCGAAGCAGTCGTTCGGCGACGTAGAGTTCGTTGTAAATCGGAAGTTGAACGGTAACGAAGGGAAGTTCCTCGTCGGAAAGCGAAGGCGGCTCGGGCTTTGAACTTTGCCTTGACTTGAAGTATTGAAAAAGCAAGTGAACCTGTCCCAAACTGAATACGAGAATCACCGCCATTGAGAGCGCGTAAAGCGCAAGGGCTGAATAAATAAATAAATCCGCGAGTTCCGAAAGAAGTGTATCCATGAAAAAAGCGTGTAAGTGATAGATAAATTATTTGGAAAGCGATTTCAAGATTTTGCTGACGAGTTTGTCGTCGAAGCCCAACTTGCGTTTGAGAAAGTCATAAATTCGAAGGGCGAAGTTGTCAAAAAATATCGCGAGGCGTTTGCGCGTGGAGTCTTGTGGCAAGGGGCGATAAGTGGTTGCGCGTGCTTTCGGCGTTGAAGTCTCTTCGGTGAAAAAGTAAAGCGCGATGGATTTTCGCGTTTCGCCCACCGGCGCGTTCAGCGGGTGCGGATGACCGTGATACGAATCGCTATCGGTATTGAAAATCACACAGCGATTGAAAATTGGAAGAATTTTCTTTGCACATTGCGACATATCGCGCTCCCAGAGTTCTAAATGCCCGCCGTATTCCTCTTGCCAATCTTGGTTGAGATAAAGGAGTACATTGACGCGCCGCGCCCACTGCTTTTGGTGTTGGTGCGCGGTGAAATCGGCGTGAATGTTCAGAAATCCGCCTCGCTCGATTTGGTGTAATCCGCCGCCTTCAAGCGAGGGGTCAGCAATGAGATATTTAATACCCGTCAGTTCGGAAAGCCACTCGACGAAGCGTCGGCTGTTAAGTTCATCGATAATGGCAAGATGCACATCGGGAATGGTGGTGCGGTCGCGCTTGCCAAGTTTTTTTTCGTTCACATGCTTGTATTGAATCCACTCGCCAGAATCGGGCTTGGGAAAACGCTCGCGTGCTTCTTTGGCAAGGTCAGTGCTGATGAAGTCGTCCAAGACGATATGTGCAAACGGACGCGCCGACGCATACTGCGCTTTGAGCATCGGCAAATGCGAAGTCCATTTTTCATAATCAAACACCTGCACGTCGGCGATGGGTAATGGCATATATCGACATGATGATTAGAACTGAACGGAATAATCAGCAAAGTTAAGACGTTTCAAGTGCTTTTTTATCACAATCTTGAAATCGGACGCCGTGAAACGCAAAGTGATAATCGCAAAGATTTTTTACTTCAAACTGCGACGTTCAAGAGAAATAGGGCGTATTTTTACAACAAATCGAAAAATCCGACAATCAGTCGTCAATGAAAAAAGAACGCGCTTTACTGCAAACTCGATTTAGAGAAACCCGAAAACAAACCGAAGCCATCTGCGCGCCGTTGGAAGTTGAAGATTACGTCGTGCAACCGATGGTCGACGTCAGCCCGCCTAAGTGGCACTTGGGGCACACGACGTGGTTTTTTGAGACGTTCTTACTCCAACAATTTAACTCACAACACAAGCCATATCACCCGCTCTACAATTTTCTCTTTAATTCATACTACGAGAGCGTTGGGGAAAGAGTGATGCGTCAAAAGCGCGGCGACCTTTCGCGCCCGACGGTTAAGGAAATCTATGCCTACCGCGACGCCGTTACCGAAGGAATGCTTGACCTCATTGAGACCGTCGACGAAGCAAAGTGGCAAGAGTTTTTAGCACTGCTCGAGCTGGGAATCAATCACGAACAACAGCATCAAGAGTTGTTGCTGACGGATATTAAATTCATTCTTTCACAGAATCCGAGCAAACCTGCTTATTGCCATGCGCCGCGCCGAAAGGCAAGCAAGATTGAATTAAGAATGATTGAAATTTCAGGCGGAAAGCATTGCATCGGCTATAACGGAGCGGGCTTTTGTTTCGACAACGAACAGCCCCACCATGCGGTCTGGATAGAAGATTTCAAATTGCAAAACCGACTTGTCACCAATCGCGAATACCTTGAATTTATTGAAGACGGAGGCTACGACGATTTTCGGCATTGGCTTTCCGAAGGCTGGGACTGCGTAAGGCGCGAAGGCTGGACTTCGCCGCTTTATTGGGAAAAGCGCGACGGCATTTGGTTTGAATACACCCTTTCAGGCATTGAGCCGCTCAATCTTGACGCGCCCGTCTGCCACATCAGTTACTTTGAAGCCGAAGCGTTTGCGAGTTGGGCAGGGAAGCGACTGCCGACCGAAGCCGAGTGGGAGGTCGCAACAAGTCACGCAAACGTTTCAACAAAGAATGTGTTATTGGAATCAGGATTTTTTCACCCACAACCACCCGACGACGTGCAAGCACCCTTTTACGACTTGCTCGGAAACGTGTGGGAGTGGACGAGCAGTGCCTATTTGCCTTATCCGAGATACAAACATTCAAGCGGCGCAATCGGTGAATACAACGGCAAATTTATGAGCAACCAAATGGTCTTGCGCGGCGGAAGCGTCGCAACGCCTGAATCGCACATACGAACCACGTATCGAAATTTCTTTCATACCGATAAACGCTGGCAGTTTTCAGGAATCCGTTTAGCGAAAGACGTGTAAAGCCTCTACTCATCAATCCAACAAACAAAGAAAGGAACATGTCTTACTTTACTTTTTCAGAGTCTTCATCGGAAAGTCGGCGTATGTTCGCGCTAGATGTTCATCTGGGACTGTCTTCGCCACAGAAGTTTATTCCAAGCAAGTATTTTTACGATGAGCATGGAAGCAAACTCTTTCAGCGCATCACGGAACTATCTGAATACTATCTCACCAAAGCCGAAACTGAAATTTTAAGCACGCACAAAGACGCATTAGCGGCGCGATTTGCGTCGGAACCCTTTGCGTTGGTTGAAATGGGAGCGGGCGACGGAGAAAAAACGAAGATTCTTTTAGAGCATTTCCTCGCCAAAGGGCTCGACTTTCACTACGCGCCGATTGACATTTCAGAATCGGCGTTGTCGGAACTTGAAGTCTCGCTTTCGGAAGAATTTCCAACATTGTCGTTTCAAGGTCGTTCCGCCGAGTATGCGTCGGGCATTTCGGAAATCGACACATTTTCCGAGACGAAAACGGTGTTGCTTTTTTTGGGGTCAAGCATCGGCAATTTTTCATTCCCCGAGATGAAACTCTTCTTGAAAACCGTGTGGCACGGCTTGAACAAAGGCGACTTCGCGCTCATCGGCTTTGACTTAAAAAAAGACATCAAAACGATGCAAGCCGCTTACGACGACAAGGAAGGCGTTACGAGAGCATTCAACCACAACCTTCTGAAGCGAATCAATCGAGAACTTGGAGGCACATTCGACATCGAGAAATTTTACCACCACGAAATTTACAATCCCAAAGAAAGCGCGATGGAAAGCTACTTGATTAGTTTGGAGTCACAAGAAATCTACATCGACGCGCTCAAAACCTCGTATCGCTTCGCACCCTACGAGGCAATTTTCACCGAACGTTCCTACAAGTTTTCCGACGCTTCCATCAGAGAACTCGCGCACGAAACCGGCTTTGAAATTTTGGAAACCTTCAAAGATTCCAAACAGTATTTTGCTGATTCGCTTTGGCGTGTGGTCAAGTAACGAGGTTCAATAACACACCATTTTTCAATGTTCAAAACATTTTCAAAACCGATTTCCATCGACGGAGCGATTTTGCTCTTGCGCTTGTGGCTTGGCGCAATGATGATGTATCACGGATTTCCAAAGGTCTTTACCAACAGTGCGGGATTTGTCGAGTATTTGACGAAGTCGGGCTATCCGATTCCAAGCGTCATGGCGGCACTTGCGGCGGGCGCGGAGTTTTTCGGCGGATTGCTGATTCTGATTGGATTTTTAACACGCCCTGCGGCGACGCTCGTGCTCATAACGATGCTCGTCGCCGGCTTCATTGCGCATGGCACGGAGGCGTTTTCCAAACAAGAACTGCCGCTCACTTATGCGACGCTCTCGCTTGCCCTGTTTCTATCGGGGGCGGGCGCGTTCAGCGTAGAAAGAGCAATCGGAAGTAAGTCGTAACGTGCGTCTTGCGCATAGTTAAACGATTTAGTAAAAAATGCCCGTTTAGGGCTTTTTTTTTTCGGAGAGAAGATGTAAAATGTGCCGCTTTGTTATGAAAGCAAGCTAACATTTTCAAGTTGTTTTACGCATCAGCCGCATAACCGAGTGCCTGAATATCTCTTTTACGGCTTGTGCAACTTTGCAAGTTTGTAGTTCCAATGACAGTGAGCAAAAAGTTCAAAAATGAAAGCCCTGCCCAAAATATCGCTTTGGGAAAACGACGTTTCAATACCTGCGATAAGCATATCCAAAGCAAGTCTACTTCGTCCTGTTTTAAACATTCAGACCATCAAAACTCAAACGACCGCCATGCCGAATCGGGCGCGTGCGGCGCAGTTCCATTTTCTATGATGAAAGCGATAAAAAATCGGCATGCTCAAAAAGCAATGCTTACAACACTCGTTGCGTTGGCGTGGTTCATGCAGTCCATCGGCGCAACGCTTCTTGCCGGAACGACGGGAAAAATTACGGGAACAGTTACTGATGCCAATACCGGTGAGCCGCTCATCGGCGCGACGGTAATCGTCGTCGGGACGAAATTGGGCGCGAAAACGGATTTTGACGGAAACTACGTCATTCTCAACGTCGCGCCCGGAACATATGAAGTGCGCGCCACATATGTGGGCTATCAGCCGAAGGTTGTGAAGGGAATTAAAGTCAGCGTGGATTTGACGTCGCGAGCGGACTTCAAGATGGGAACGGAGGAAATCTCGACGACGGAAGTCGTGGTTACGGCGGAGCGACCGCTCGTCGTTAAAGACATGACGGCAACCCGCGCCGCCGTCAGTTCGGAAGAAATTCGCGCCTTGCCGATTCAGAACCCGTCACAAGTGCTGGAAATTCAAGGCGGCGTCGTGGGCGGAACGGTGCGCGGCGGTCGGCGCGGTGAAGTCGCATATATCGTTGATGGCTTCGCCGTCAACGACGTCTTCGACGGAAACCAAAGTCGCGGCGTCAATAACGTCGGCGTGGAGTCCCAAGCCATTCAAGAACTCGAACTGCTCACCGGCGGCTACAATGCCGAGTATGGACAAGCCATGTCGGGAATCGTCAATATCGTTACCAAAGATGGCGGCTCGAAGTATGAAGGGTCGCTTCAAACCTTTTTCGGCGATTTTGCCAGCGGACGCACAAGTTTGTTTCCGAACATTAACTCAATCAGCCCCGTCGCTTCACGCGATATTCAAGGCAGTTTCAGCGGACCAATGCCCGGCATGCGCGAAACCATGACTTTCTTCGTCAACGGGCGATACTTCGAAGATGAAGGACGCTTTTACGGTCAAAATGTCTATCGACCCGGCGACGTGCTTCCCGCCAGTGAATACACCGGTAGCCAATTCGGAGGATTCTTAACCACCGCCCCAAGTTTAGATGCCTTTCTCAACAGCCCCGATTTTGAAAACTTCTTCCAACGAGAATTGGCACGCAATCCGAATCTTTCACGCGACGACTACCGACAAAGATTATTCGACTATCGTGTTGACCCAAACACAGGATTGCTTCTGCAAAACCAAACGCGAATTTATCAAGCCCTCCGAACTGACGACGACTTCAGCCGATTCGCCTTCGGCGACCGAAGTTTTGTGCCAATGAACAACTACCGTAAGTTCTCCGGAATGGGTAAAGTAACCTACCGCCCAATCGGCACATTCAAATTGAGCGGGCAGTTTCTTTATTCCGATGAAAAGTTTCAAAACTTCAACTTCGGCGCGTCGTTCATTCCGTTCTCACAGCCGACAAATTTCAGAAGTTCCTACACGGCAATACTCAATGCCACTCACACGCTGACCAGTTCAACCTTCTACACGCTTGGCGCATCGCTTTTACGCACAAGAGAATCCAGTTACCTTTATGAGGACTTGCTCGACCCGCGCTATATGGCCACCGGCTTCAACGGACCGACGCCCGGCGGATTCTTCTCGCCCGGTCAAGCGCAAAATGGATTTGAATTTTTAGTTACAGGAAAATCCACCAACTTTTTTGAGCGCTCGACGCGAACCCTGAACGTGAAAGGGGACATTACCTCGCAGGTCGATAAGAACAATTTGGTCAAGGCAGGATTTGATGTGAAACTGCACAGATTGCAGTTTGAAAATCAAGCCTTGCTAACGGACGAGCGCGTGCTGAGCTCCGACATTCCCTTCTACACTGATGAAGCGGGAAATGTAAGACCGGGCATTCGTCGTGCACAACTTGCCGAAGAAGGCTATGAATACTACGACCGCCGCCCGATTGAATTTGCCGCCTACATTCAAGACAAATTTGAAATCAACAACTTCATCGTCAACATCGGCTTGCGTTTGGACTTGTTTGAGCCTGACGGCATTGTGCCGCTTGACCCGAGCGACCCAAGTATTTACAACCCCATCAAAGACCAAAACCGACCAAGAGATGCAAACGGGAATTTCATTGAGTTCCGACCCGGCGACCCCGACGTGCTTCGCGCATTTCGTGAAAACGGCGAGCGGCTCTTGCGCGAAAACTATCGCAAAGCCTCTGTTAAATGGCAACTCTCGCCGCGATTAGGCATGGCGTTTCCCGTTACCGAGCAAGGCATTCTGCGCCTCTTCTACGGGCAAGTGTTCCAAATTCCAAACTTTGAATTTCTCTATCGCAATCCTTACTTCCGACAAAGCGCGGCGGGCGTGAGCGGTCCGTTTGGAAACGCCGACCTGCAACCGCAAAAAACCATCAAAGGCGAACTGGGATTGCAACAGCAGTTCGGGAACGATATTTCTGTCGACGTCGCCCTCTACTTCAACGACATTCGCAACCTCAACGGAACCGCGTTCATTCAGCAATTTTTTGACGGGCGTGCCTACACAAAATTCGTCAATACCGACTATGCGCTCGTGCGCGGCTTGACCATTTCGGTCAATAAACGATTTGCAACAGGATTCAACTTCGGCATTGACTACACCTTCCAAGTCGCACAAGGAAACGCCTCTGACCCACAAGCGGCGGCATTTGCGATTCAAGCCAATCCCGAAAATCCAATTCTCCCAACGCAACTCATTCCGCTCGATTGGGACCAACGCCACACGCTGAACATCACAGCCGCATACACGATTGAAGGCTGGGAGCTTTCCAGCATCATGCGCTACGGAAGCGGATTCCCCTTTACGCCCGACCTCAACGCGCCCTTCGAGATTCTCACGCGCGGAAGTCGCGGCGAAATTGTAACAAACTCCCGCCTTTTGCCCGCAACCTTTACCGTCGATGTTCGGGCGCAAAGAATTTTCAAAATCAGCAATTACGATGTAGGCTTCTTCGTGCAAGTCTATAACCTCTTCGATGCCGATAATCAAAGCGGATTGTTCCCATTTGCCCAACTGACGCCGGATTTAGTCTTGAGAAATACGTTTGTGGCTTCAAGCGTCAATTCGCCAGAGGCGTTTTTAAGACAGCCTCAAAACTTTGCGCCGCCGCGTCAAATTCTTTCGGGCATCTCGCTCTATTTCTAACGCAAATTCCAATGAACGTTTCACAACCGAAATTTGAACGAAAAGGCATGCAGTCCAACATCATTCATAGAGTAGAAATGAAAGCCAGTCGTAAAAGAATCGGCGGAAAATTCCTGCTGACGCTTCTTGCATTTTCAATAATTGCACCGACCTTGCTTGAAATTTTAGCGCAAGACGGCAACATCCCGCTCAACCTCCGAAGCAACCTCGCAAACCGTCGGGTTGGGCTTCATAACGGCAACCGAATCAAAACCAAATTTCAAAACGACGGCTTGAGCGGCTCGAAAACCTACATCGCGCCAACGCTTCCGACCTACGCGTGGCCCGTCAATGACAACGAATACATCTTTGACCTCAATGTGATTTTAGGCGTGGAGCGAACCTTCATCGATACCTTCGTCTACAACAACGGCAACCCAGCGTCCACGCTTGGCACACGCTGGCGCGGCGACCGCACAAACGAGCGACGAGCGAATCAAACCATTCCACAGCCAAACGATTCTCCATTTCAAGATGCCGTGAGTTTAAGGCAAATTGCCTTTGATGCAGACGGCGACGGACAGCCCGACCCCGCGGTCGTGGCGACGATTACCGCTCGCTATGTAACGGTGCATCAAGGTCCGAGAGGCTCGCCGTATCGCATTGTTAACGGCGTGTTTGAAGGCTTGCAACCCGTGGAAGGATTTTACAATCCAAGCCAAGAGTCGCCGGCCATGAGCCACATTCCGAGTTCATGGCCTCCAATTTGGCCCGACCAACCGACTTGGCGCGACGACAACGGCAGAGTCCAATGGAACGGTTACTTCGGACGCGGCGTGTTCAATGCTGACCAAGAAAGTTACGTGGTATTTGATGACGCGACCGACCGGCGCTGGCAGCTTCTGTATGATTTTCGTCCCAATCCAAACACCGACCCCACGAGAGCCGGCGTTGGCTTTCAAGTCAAACAGCGCGGCTTACAATGGTCGAACTTCCTTGCGCAGGATAACCTCTTTTGGGTCTACGACATTAAGAACGTGAGCGAATTTGACTATGAAAAAGCCGTTTTCGGCTCTATTGTTGGAACAGCAGTCGGGAGAATTTTCACGGCGAATAAATCCGTCTTCGACCAAACCAACTCAATCACTTATACCTACAACCCAAATGGCGAAGTCGATGCGCTTTGGAACAATCAGTTTCCCGTCGGCTATTCTGGATTGGCGTTTTTGGAAAGCCCCGGCAATCCGTTTGACGGTATTGATAATGACAACGATTTCAATCGGTTTGGAAACGGCGACGCGCCCGGCGACGCATTAGGAACTCCTGTGCTCACGGCTTCGGGCGGATTAGGACAGTTCAATATCATTCAAGGCGATAGCCTCAGCGTTGTTTCAAGAACGGGATATGATTTCTTCGAAACAGAATACATTCCCGACCGAGGGGTTCGTCGGGGCGGCAACGCAATGCGCATCATTCAGCCCGGAGACACCCTGATACGAATCACACGCGCCGATACCTTCACCACCGCCATGGCGGCGGCGGGATACAACACCATCAACGACCGCATTACCTATTACCGACGCGACTTCGTCGTCATGCCGCAATCGGGAAGTTTGCAAATCACATCGCTCGGTAGAACGAGAACCGTCAGCATCGGCGATACACTCCGCGAAATCACGGGTAATCTCTTGGACGATAACTACAATGGCTTAATTGACGAAGATTACTTCCTGCACGTACGCCGCCTCAAAACCCGCGTCGATATCAATAACAACGATGCCGTCAGTTATCAGCCCGACAGTATTTTGCATTTCAAAAACTACTTCATTCTTGCCCGTCAAGGCGTCGAGGCGATGAACGACTTCCGCCTCTTCCCCATGATTGATGAACGACGCGATGATGGATTAGACAACAACCGAAATTGGATTTCCTTTACCGACGACGTTGGACGCGATGGTAGACCGAACACCAACGACTTTGGAGAACGCGACGGCAGACCAACCGTTGGAGAAAGCGGATTTGATGCCGTCGACGTCAATGAATCCGACCAAATCGGACTGAGCAGTTTCAAATTAGATTTATCCTCGCGCCCTTTCATGAACAACTCGGCAGATTTATGGCGCATCATGCAACCCGGCTTATTCGATACGCTTCAGCCGCCACAAGATTACGATTACACCTACGGCACTGGCTACTTCCCGCTCGGACGCAATCAAGTCGAACGATTTTCAATATCTGTCGTCATGGGTGAAAATGCACGTGCGGTGCTCGTCAATACCGACATCGTGCAACAGATTTACGACAACAACTACAACTTCGCCGGTCCGCCCAGACCAGAACCAACCTTGAGCGTCGTGCCCGGCGACGGAAAGGTGACGCTTTACTGGACTAATGATTCGGAAGACTTCTTCGACACCTTCATCAACCGAAAAATTACAGGTGGCGAGTTCCGAAGCCCCTTAGCCAAAACCTTTGAAGGATACAAAATCTACAAAAGCACCGACCCAAACTTCCTTGACCCGCTAGTCATTTCCGGCGGACAAGGCGAGCAAAATTTGCGTCGAAAGCCCGTTGCGCAATTCGATCTCATCGACAGCGTGTTCGGATACTTCCCGATGAACAGCCGAAGCCTTCTGCAACAGTCGCGCGGCGTGAGTTTTTACTTAGGCGATGAAACAGGACTGCAACACGTTTGGACAGATAACGATGTTCAAAACGGACGCACATACTACTATGCCGTTGTGGCTTATTCCAAAGGTTACATCGACCCCGTCAATCCCGAAGGCAGTATTTTCCCAAGTGAAAACAGTTTCGGTGCGTCGCCCGATAGTCGCGGACGCTTGATTCTCTCGCAAAACGCCGCCGTCGCCGTGCCGCGTGCAACCCAAGCCGGATTGATAAAAGAACAAGGCAGTGGTGAGTTAAAACCCTACGCGACCAACCGTTCAGAAGGAAAAGTCTTTTTTAATATCGTCAATCCGCGCCGCGTAACGAGCGAGCGCAAATTGAAAGTAGAGTTCGTTAGCACGGCGAATGATGGATTGGACAACAACAACGACGGACTTATCGACGACTTCCGCGAGCAGTTGGAAGAGGTAACCTCGTTCTTCCGCGTCATTGATACAACGAATGCGGTGCCTGATACAATTATCAAGCAAAGCGGGCAGGTGCAAGGGGCATTCCTGCGCTTTCTCGGCGACGAAGGCGTGTATCGATTAACACCCAACGGCGACCGCGTCTATGAAGCCACCGAAGAAACCCGCCTCATTGATGAAGCCGGTATCTACTTGACCATTCGCAACAACGGCGTCAGAACCCGACCCGATACGATTGCCTCGCGTTGGAACGTCAATCTCGGACGCGACAGCCTGCCGAATTTCTTCATTCGCCCGGTTGAAGACAGCGCGCGAATTATCCCTATCGCCGGAGTAGACATTCGAGCCGAAGGATTAAGCCGCATTCCGGATAACTACGCGATTGTCATTAAGCCGATTAACGGCGCAAAAAGCGATACCGTGCGATTAGATTTTGTGCAAGGTGGTGAAACGGAAATTCCGGGCATTCCAACAAACTTTGAAATCATCAACCTGACGCGCAATCGCAAAGTGCGCTACTTCATTGACCCGACTTCCGACACAATTCCGATTACCTCAGGCGGCTCTCCCACAACGCCTTACATCGGTCAAACGCCTGCAAAGCGCACTGAAATTTATCTCCTTGTTCAAGAGACCTACAATCCAAATGCGACGGATTCGCTTTTCTCTTGGTTTATCAGCGTTGGCTATACACCACGCTATCGACCGAGCGTTGGCGATACACTTTTCTTGCGCTTCCAAAAGCCGATTCTTGGCGGCGACGCGTTCGGTGTTTCGGTAAAGCCGCCAACGCAAGATGATAATCGTGCCAAAGATGCGTTGGCAAACGTGAAGGTTTTCCCAAATCCATACATCGTTGCCAACGTGGCTGAAAGCGACTTGCCCGCAGGCGCAAGAGGTCGTGGGGAGAGAAAACTCTTCTTCAAAAATGTGCCGCTAAACTCAACTATTCGAATCTACACCATTCGCGGCGAGCTCATCAGAACGCTCAAAGCCGATAACCCATCGGGAACATCAAGCACGGGGCAGGCGTGGGGCGAAAAAGATAGAGGCGAGTCAGGCACATTCGCCTATCCTTCGTCGCAAGTCGAGTGGAATTTGAAGACTTCGGAAAATTTAGACATCGCTTACGGCGTCTATCTCTATCATATTGACGCGCCCGGCATTGGAACAAAGACGGGCAAATTCGCCGTGATTAAGTAGCCTAACTTTTTAAGCCATCTATGAACATGAGAATTACCAAAAGCGGAATCAAACGCGGAATAAAACTTTTAATGCTTGGAGTGCTTGCGGTTTGTGCGGCAACAGTGAGCGCGCAAACGAAAGTCGGCACCACCGCCGCGCCGTTTCTGGGAATCGGCATGGGCGCGCGCGCCATCGGCATGGGCGGCGCATACACCGCCGTTTCCGACGACATCTACGCCCTTTACTGGAATCCGGCGGGCGTTTCCCAAAGCCCCCGCATACAAACCGGATTCACGCACACCGATTGGCTCATCGGCACGCAAATCAACTGGGCGGGCGCAATTATCCCTGCTGGAAACATCGGCTCGTTCGGCGTTGCCGTGACCGTCTTGAACTACGGCACAATGGAAGTAACAACTATGCAACAACAAGACGGAACGGGCGAAACTTTCACGGCACAAGACCTCGCCGCGCAACTGACATGGGCGAAAAATCTCACCGATAGATTCTCCGTCGGGCTGACCGCCAAACTCATCAATCAATCCATCTACAACACGTCCGCAACAGGCTTCGCCTTAGACGTCGGATTCCTCTTCAACACAGGATTGCTCAAAAACGGCATTAAGGTCGGTGCAAGCATCTCAAACTTTGGAACGCCGATGCGCTTGGACGGGCAAGGATTGACGACGAACATCGCGCTTTCGCCCAACGAAAACGGTGCGCCGCAAAACATTCCCGTCCGATTCCTCACCGATGAATACAGCATTCCGCTGACCTATCGACTGGGACTTTCTTACGACGTGTTGCGCGCGCCCGAAGGTCGATTTACCGTCGCCTTCGACGCCGTCAACCCCAACGACAACACGCAGTTCGTCAATCTCGGCGCGGAATACGAATGGAAAAACACCATCTTCATTCGCGGCGGCTACAACGCCATTTTTGAAAAAGAGGCGGAAAAAGCATGGACGCTCGGCGGCGGCATCAAATACGGCTTGGGATTCGCCGTCATCAAATTTGATTACACCTATCAACGCTTTGGGAGACTCAACGACCCGCAGTGGTTCACCGTCGGATTAGACTTCTAAGTCAGACAGATTTCTGTTCTTTCTTAAACATTCACACGATAAGAATGAATTTTTTTCTAACACAAAATAAGTGCAAACAATGAAAAACAATGTCTCAAAACTGCTCTCACTGCTGATGTTGCTGGTGCTAACCAGTATACTAACAGAGCAAACCTTTGCGCAAGAACGCGCTATCTCGCGTGGCAATAGCACGCCTGTTGCGCCGCGCAACTACAACCCGAAAGATTTTCTTGCCACGAACAGCGTAATCAAGTGGCAGGCTGGTGATTTGGACAGCACGAATGTATGGACTGTGATTGACAACGACGGAAGTGTCGGCGTAAACACCAACTGGCGATTCCGTTCAGGGCTCTCTTTTACAGGAGGTGGAACCGTTCAACCGCAAAGCGGACAACGCTTCTGGTGGAGCAACTTCCAAAGCGCAAACTCCGCAGGGTTGATTGATGATTGGTTGATTAGTCCGCAAATTCCTGCGACGATTGAAGCCGGGGATAGCCTCTTCTTCTGGGCAGGCGCAATCGACGGCGTCGGTGCAGATAATTATCCCGATTCGCTTCGTGTGTTCGTCTCAACTTCGGGCGGTGCGATTTCCAACTTCACCAATCAAATTGCCTACTTCAAGGTTACAGGACCGGTTGGAAGTTGGAGACGATATGCCTTCCCGATTGGACAATTCGCGGGGCAAACAATTCGCATTGCCATTAACTACTACATTGTCGACGGTGGTCCGACCGGCGCAAACTCCGACAACGTGTGGGT
>JBDNCJ010000064.1:0-17394 GCA_046719715.1 Chloroherpetonaceae bacterium
GTCATTTCATGGGCGAGTTCATCTTTACGCGATTCCAAAATCACGCCGGCTTTTCGCATGATGTCGCCGCGCTTTGGAGCGGGCACAAGTCGCCATGTTTTGTAAGCCTCGCGAGCCGCTTCCGCCGCTTCTTGAACGTCGCGTTTAGTGGATTGCGGAAACTTCCCAATGACGTCGCTCGTGTCGGCGGGATTGATGTTCGGAAACGTTTTTTTGGAAGAAGACGGCTTCCACGCGCCGCCGATGTAGTTTTGAAAGGTCATGGTTTTGAACAATTAGTTGAACACTTGATGAGCGAGAGAATATACCCTAACCGCTTGGCGATGCAAAGATATAAAGATAAGACAGCATGAAAGGGAAAGGGCGAGTGATGGACCCGCCCTTTATGAATTTGATAGATGATGAATCATAAAGTTATACCTGCAAACGGAGGGCGTGCTTAGAAATCGCCGCCGAGCGAAAAGTAATGTCGTGGCGAGGAAGAGCCCGTGAGATTATACGCCCAAGCCATATCGTAGCGCAAGACAAGCCCGAAAAAGACCGTTCTAAATCCCCAGCCGTAGCCGACGAGCAAGTCGTTGAGCTCGATGTTGCCTTGTGCGTTGCGAATCGTGCCTCTGAACGACCTATCCGACCACGCGCCGCCGATGTCTGCAAATAAAACGCCTTGCAAATAGTAGAAGGGAATCGGCACTGGACCGAACGCCAAGTATTGCAGAAAGGGATAGCGCAGTTCGAAATTTGCCAGCGCGAAGTTTGTTCCGTTTTGACGGTTGAAATTGTAGCCGCGTAGTGGAATTGCAGGCGTTGTGAAGATGAAATCCTGCACGTCGGAAATTGGAATCGCATTGTTTTCGAAGGTGCGGTTAATCCAGTTTTCCGTGCCGCCGATGAAGAACTTTTGCGGCGTCGGTCCGAAGCTTGTTGCGCCTGAAAAGCGTGCGACAAACGAGTAATAGCCGCCTAAATCGTAGTAACGCCGATAGTCCGCGAGAATCGTCCCGAAACTGACACGGCTGAGTGCGGTTCCTGAAAAACTCACCGCCCAACGTGAGCCTTCAATCGGCGAGTAGAGGAACGGACGCGAGTCGTCGTGCGTGAAGGTAATCGTGGGATAAATGAACGAGACGTTGTCGTTGCCGAATCCGCCGTCGAGATTTTCTTTCGAGAGCGTCAGATAGCCCGTGCTGAAATCAATTCGATTGAATCGCGAAATCGGATACGACATTCCGAGCGTCGCGCCATAAACGCGGAATCGGAAGAAATTCACCGCGTTGGGATTTACGGGGTCTAAGATGCCCAAGAAGCGGGCGGTGTGATACGCACTGATGCTGTAATCCATACGCTCCGGCAAGTAGGCGTAAGTGATGCCGTAGTTGCTGTTTTGCAAATCGAACTGCAAGTTGGTGAAGACGCTTAATTGGTGATTTCCTAAAAGGTCGCTGAATGCGAAGATGCCGGAACCTTGCGCGCCCCAAACTGCGTCGTAACTCGCGCCGCCATAGACGATGTCGGGCGTGAAATTGACCTTGTAACGACGCACGCGATACTCCCCACTTTCATCAATATTTTTTTTCGGAGCCTTCTTTGAAGGTGCATTTTCTTCGCGTCGCTCTTTGGCGGCGTTGAAGGTTTGCACCAATCCTCTATCGAAGACGAACGTCTTCACGTCGACGGGCGGCACGGACGCCGTTTTGGCGGTGTCTTTCGGGCTTTCTTTCGCCGAGAGGGCGGCGCTGTCGCGTTGAGCGACGGAAGAATCGGCGGTTGTAAGCGTAACGAAGTCGGCAACGGACGACGAGGCGCCGGGCAGGGCTGAATTTGCCGAGTTGAACAGCGACGCCGTCGGCACGGTCATTTGTTTATCCAATCCAGTCACGGCGTAAAACTTTCGCTGTTGCACCTCGATGTGCTCTTTGCCCCAAGGCGTCGGTTCAAGCGTGCCGTCGGGTTGAATGTCGCGAGGGCGTCGCTCAAAGGGCGTGCGAAGCATGAAGATGTCGAATCCTGCATAGTCCAGACCGACGCCCAAGAGTTTCGTGCCGTCGCGCGAAATGGAAATCTGCCGAATACCGGAAAGCAAATTCGTAATCGGTCGCACCGACGCTACTTTCCCTGAATCGGCTTTGTAAGCGGCGAGCGGCTGGTTAAGGTCTAATTGAAGTTCGTAGATGTTATAGACGCCGTTGGCATCAGAGATGAAAAGCATTTTTTTATCATCGGGCGAAAGCACGGGCGAGGTTTCGTCAATGCCTTGCGTTGCGGTGAGCCGTCGCAGTTTGCTTTCGCCAATTACCAGTTCATACAAATCCAACTGCGAATAATCGTGCAGGCGCATTTTGAAGACTGCTTCTTCGGCATCTTTCGTAACCTTCTTTTTCTTTTTCTTTTCAATCTTCACATCGCGTGAATTAACGCTCAAGTAGCCTTGTCGGTCGGAGGCGAAAATGATACGCGTGCCATCGTTTGTCCAAACGGGGTCGCTGTCGCTGAAGACGTCGTTGGTGAGATTGGTGAGGCGATTGGTCGCAAATTCGTAGATGTAGATGTCGCTCTTGTAGTCGTTGTGTCCGACAAAGGCGATGCGTTTTCCATCGGGCGACCACTTCGTTGTGAAGATGCCGTCGAGTTCAAAGGTCAATTTTTCGGTTTTCTTTGTGCGCACATCGATAAGCATGACGGCGTCTTGTTCGCCTGCTTTTGTGGCGATGGCAATTTTAGAGCCGTCAGGCGACCAAGAAATGCCGGGCGTAAGGATTTTGAGTTCTTCAAAGTTCGGCGTGGTTTGTCCGTCAATAAGTTTGACAAATTCCGTCGGATTGATGGTCGAGCCAAGATAGATGTCGAACTTTCCGTTTCTATCGGTGATGAAAGCGAACTTATCGCCTTGTGGCGAAATGGCGGGTGATGTGTTGTAGTTGCTTCCATCTTTTCGGTGGTCGGTGAGTTTCTTTGAAATCGCACTGATGTCTTCACGCTTGGCGATTTCGGGCCAATACGTGATTTTTTGTTCGCGTTGCCACTTTTCCGAAAGTTCTTCAACGGATAAGCCGAGCGCGCCGCGAAACGCTAAATCCACACTGCGCGTTGCGCGTAGCCGCGCCATAATCTCGCCGATTTTTTCGCGTCCATATTTTTCCGAAATAAACCGCCAAACCGACTGCCCGCCGCGATAAGCGAAGTATCCGTAGAGATACGGAATCGGCGCAAGGTAATTGTTGATGACTGCGTCGGTTAAAAACATGTCGCTGTTTGTATCCCATTCAAGCGATTGATATTCGGCAATGCCTTCGTTGAACCACAGCGGCACTTGAGTACGAATGTTGTTGCTGATGGCGTTTTGCACCGAGCCGCCATAGACCAAATCATTGACGACGGCATGGATAAGTTCGTGGTGAATGACGTGTCGGAATTTCTTGTAATCGCCCTCGAAGGGAAGCACGATGCGGTTTTTGTAGAGTTCCGTAACGCCGCCAACGCCTTCAGGCAAGTATTCGCTAATGACATTGTTCTGCTGAAAGTCGTTGTGCGACTTCATCACGATAATCGAGATGCGATTATTGATGTCGTAATTGAAATCCTTGCGAATCGTCTCGTAAGCCGCTTCGCATGCGTCGGCGGTGAAGCGCGCTAAATACTCGCCACCTTCGGTGAAATAAACATCGAAATGGCGCGACTGCACATAGTTCCACTCAAAGTTTCGATACTGAACTTTATTCTTGCCAAAGGCAAAATACTGCCCTTTCGCCTCCAAACCTGAAAGCAGTAAAGCCGTAACGAACAAAAAAATTCTGACTGGCATTGTTCAAATGATTGATTGACGAGGATACGCACTATTTCAAGGTAAAATGTAGCATTTTCAACTTACAAATTCACCTGAAAATTCCAAGTCAAAGGGGCAATTCCGCACCTCATTGACGGTTCACATCAACAGGAAATACATGCCGATTGAACTTACACGCACAGGCGAGCGATTCGCTTTTTCCAATCACCAATGGGAAGAACTGCTTCTGATTGCAAAGGATTTTGGTTGGAAACCGCAAGACGCGCCGCACGACGATTGGGAACGCATTTACTTCGCCGCCAATGGCGACCTCATTTCCGAGCGCGACGCCCTCGCCCTCGCCGACGCTCTCCAACGCGCCTTGCCCAAACTTCCCGAACCGATGCGCACGCTTTCGCTCGACTTTCTTAATTTCAGCCGACGCGGCGCGTTCCGCATTGAGTAACATAACATCAATTCATGCATTACCTCTTAAAAACCGAACCGAGCGATTATAGCATCACCCAACTCGAGCGAGACGGACATTGCACTTGGGACGGCGTCGAGAACGCCCTCGCGCTCAAACACCTTCGCGCCATTCGCAACGGCGACACCTGCTTCATCTACCACACCGGAAAAGAAAAACAAATCGTCGGACTTGCCGAAGCAACAAGCGACCCGTATCAAGTCAAAGACGCTTGGGTGATTGACCTCAAATTCGTTCAGCGTTACGCTCAAACCCTCTCACTCTCTGAAATGAAAGCCGATAAAACTTTTAAGAACTTTGACCTGCTTCGTCTGCCACGCCTTTCGGTGATGCCCGTTCCTGACGCGCTCGCCGAAGCGATTTTGAATCGCGTAAAATAACCGTTAAAGGTTTGTGTTAGATTTCGTGTTGGAGAATCTCACTCAACTTTTCGCTCCACTTTCAATCGGCGATGGACTGCCGCTTTGTGTATTTGCGTTTCTTGCCGGATTTATCGATTCCATCGTGGGCGGCGGCGGATTGATTCAACTGCCCGCGCTCTTCATTTTCGCGCCGCAATACGAACACCCAACCATTTTCGGCACGAATAAACTTTCCTCGATTTGCGGCACGAGCGTTGCCACACTGCAATACGCTCGCCGAATTGACCTTGATTGGCGCATCGCGCTTCTGACGGCGACCTTCGCCTTTGCATTTTCTTTTCTCGGCGCAAGCACGGTGAGTTTTCTCTCAAAAGCAACCTTGCGTCCGCTCGTGCTTTTGCTGTTGATTGCCGTCGGCGTCTACACAATGCTGAACAAAAATTTCGGCGCAAGCCACACGCCGAAGTTGAACGGCGGTCGCGCAAAGGGATATGCCGTGCTACTCGGCGCGTGCATCGGATTTTATGACGGTTTTTTCGGACCGGGCACGGGCAGTTTTCTCATCGTTGCATTCATCGGCATTTTCGGATATGATTTTCTTCGGGCTTCTGCAACGGCGAAGGTGGTGAATTTTTCCACGAACCTCGCCGCTCTTTCATACTTTGCCCCGACGGGCAATGTGGTTTTCACGCTCGGCTTGATGATGGGCGCATTCAACATCATCGGCGCGATTTTCGGCGCACGCTTGGCGATGCTCAAAGGCAGTGCGCTCGTCAGAGCCTTGTTCCTTTTCGTCATCGGCGCGCTGATTCTCAAATTCGGATACGACACATTGGCTTCATCTTGACGATTTGATTTCCCTCACGCTTTTTGTAACTTTGCCGCCTCTTTTAAGTTTTTCGTTCAATTTTCCAAACAAAAAGATTTAACGCTTTTCATAATTATGTCAGCATCTACCGCAGTTCGTCCCGACGAAATTTCCGCCATTCTCCGCAAACAGCTTTTAGGATTTGACAACGAAGCCGATACTTACGACGTCGGCACCGTGCTCCAAGTCGGAGACGGAATCGCACGTATTTACGGGCTTTCAAAGGTCATGGCGGGCGAATTGATTGAACTGCCGCATGGCGTGATGGGCATGGTGCTGAACCTTGAAGAAGACAACGTCGGTGCGGTGCTTTTCGGAGAAACAGATTTGATTCGAGAAGGCGACCAAGTCAAACGCACGAAAATTTTGGCGTCGATGCCCGTCGGTGAAGCGATGCTTGGACGCGTTATCAATCCGCTTGGTCAACCCATTGACGGCAAGGGCGCGATTGAAACCAAAATCCGACTTCCACTTGAACGCCGCGCGCCGGGCGTCATTTACCGCGAACCCGTCAAAGAGCCGCTTCAAACCGGCATTAAAGCCATTGACTCGATGATTCCGATTGGACGCGGACAGCGCGAACTCATCATCGGCGACCGCCAAACTGGCAAAACCACTGTCGCCGTCGACACCATCATCAACCAAAAAGGGCTGGGCGTTCAGTGCATTTATGTGGCTATCGGTCAAAAAGGCTCAACGGTGGCACAAGTCGTGGCAACGCTCGAAAAATACGGCGCAATGGAATACACGACCGTCATTTCTGCAACGGCAAGCGACCCTGCGCCGCTTCAATACATCGCGCCGTTTGCAGGTGCGGCATTAGGCGAATACTTCCGCGATACCGGTCGACACGCGCTCGTCATTTACGACGACCTCTCCAAGCAAGCCGTCGCCTATCGCCAACTCTCGCTCTTGCTCCGCCGTCCGCCGGGACGCGAAGCCTATCCAGGCGACGTCTTTTACTTGCACTCCCGTCTCTTGGAACGCGCTGCCAAAATCAATCGCGACGATAAAATCGCACAAGCGATGAACGACCTTCCCGAAGCCATCAAGCCGATGGTCAAAGGCGGCGGTTCGCTCACCGCATTACCCGTGATTGAAACCCAAGCGGGCGACGTGTCGGCTTACATTCCAACCAACGTCATTTCTATTACGGACGGACAAATTTATCTCGAATCCAACCTCTTCAACAGCGGTGTGCGTCCGGCTATCAATGTCGGCATTTCCGTCTCTCGCGTCGGCGGCTCGGCGCAAGTGAAGGCGATGAAGAAAGTCGCCGGCACCTTGCGGCTCGACCTCGCCAGTTACCGCAGTCTCGAAGCCTTTGCTAAATTCGGAAGCGACCTCGATAAAGCCACACAAGCCCAACTCACGCGCGGACAACGCATGGTCGAAGTCTTGAAGCAAGGTCAGTATCAGCCTGTTTCCGTCGCCAAGCAAGTCGCGATTATCTATGTCGGCTCCATCGGCGTTCTCGACTCAATTCCCGTCAATCTCGTGCGCGAGTTCGAAAAAGAATTTATCGAATTCGTCGAGCGTCAAGAGAAAAATCCGATTCAACAGTTGGCTGAAAAGAAAGAACTTACCGATGAAATTGCATCTGCACTTAAACAGCTATCGACGCAATTTTCAGAAACTTTCAAAGCCAAACATCACAAGTAAGCACTTCAATCAAAATGGCGACATTAAGAGAAATTCGCGGGCGAATTAAAGGCGTGAAAACGACGCAACAAGTAACCAAAGCCATGAAAATGGTGGCGGCGGCAAAGTTGCGTCGCTCGCAAGATGCCGTGCTTCAAGCTCGCCCTTACGCATTCAAGTTGAAAGAACTGTTGGAATCGCTCTCACAAAAAGTCGATACCTCACTCTTTCCGCTTCTTTCACCACGTAAAGACATTAAAAACGTGCTTGTCATTGCCGTTGCCGCCGATAGAGGCTTGTGCGGCGGATTCAACTCGAACTTGTTCAAAGCCGCACATCAAGTTCTCGATGTCGACTACGGCGCACTTCTCAAAACGGGCAACGTGAAAATGATTTGCGTCGGAAAGCGAAGCGTAGAACATTTCACGAAAGGCGGCTATGAAGTCGTTGGCGAATACGGCGGCATTTTCAGCAAAATTGAATTTGCTTCCGCGAAAAAAATTGCCGAACAAGCCACAGACATGTATTTGAACGGCGAAGTCGACCGCGTCGTCGTCGTCTATAACGAGTTCAAATCGCTATTGGCGTCGAAACTCAAAACCGACGTCTTCTTGCCGATTCAACCGACTTCGGAGCAAAAAACATTAACCGGCGACTACATCTACGAGCCGTCGCCCGAAGTCATTATCAACGACCTTGTGCCGCGACATCTTGCCACCCAAGTCTGGCGCATTCTGCTCGAATCCTTCGCCGCCGAACAAGCCGCGCGCATGATGGCGATGGAATCGGCGACCGACAACGCCAAAGAACTGTTGCGCACGCTTTCCATCACCTACAACCGCGCACGCCAAGCCGCCATCACGAAAGAAATCATCGAAATCGTCAGCGGTGCAAGTGCCTTGCAATCCGAGTAATCACGGGAGCACCAATGGCTGGAAATAGAAAAGGGCGGAAGTTCCGCCCTTTTTCATTTTGAGTATGGACGAATACATCATCGGCGATTTTGAAACGCCACCCAATTTCTTCGGAAGTCTTCCACTTCTTGATTGGTGAAGCCATAGATTTGCGCCAAGCGTTCGATGACGCCGTTGTTTGGGTCGTTGCGTCCGTCTAATCGGAAGAGTTGTGCCGTTGCAGAACTCGTGCTCAAAAAGAGATACGATTGTGCTGAGGTTGTTTGGTCGTAAGGCGCGCGGAGCAAGTCCAAAAGTTCGTCGATTTGCGCGTCGGTAATGCGGCGTTGCGCGGCGGGAACGGCTCTCCAACCTGAAAGAAATCCAACGGCTTCACCATATGCATGCATCGCGCCAGAGACGATTCCGTCATCGCGGTTTTGCGCCGTTAAGCCTTGGAGGGTTGAATGGCAATAGTTAATGACGGTAGCGGCGAGGGCTTTTTCCCAGTTGAGCTTGAAGTCGGCGAGGGCTTGGTCGCGTTGGGCATTGAAGGCGGAGCCGGCTTTCACGGCGGCTTTGGCGGTGATTAAATTGCGCTTGATTTGCGCGTAGAGGCTGTTTGCATTAGTGCTATCGCTTCGGCGGGCGGCGTATTGCGCCGAGAAGCGGTCGCGATTCGGGTCGCTGTTTCGTTCATTGTTTCCGAAGCCCGGTCTTGCGCCGTAGATTTCTACAAGTTTATCAATCGTCGCTTCGGTAATGTTGCCCGCATTGATGAGGGAAACGGCATGGTTATACATCGCGGCGGCGAAAAGTCCCTTCTCAACCACTTGCTCCAACTCCAAGACATGTTCATCGAAAAGATAGCCGACACGTCCGCCAACGGCGGTTGGAATCACGCCACCGTCACTTCCTGGCACAGGTGCATTTTCCCAAGCATAGCGCACGCCTTTGCCGCTGGCGCGTGCAAGTTCGGGCAGAGCCGCGTCAATTTTCGTTTGGTAGCTTGCGCCCGTCACAGTGCGGAGCGTGGTGCCGTTGTAGAGATTTTGCAGAGATGCGAGCGTCACAGTCGAATCCATATTTCTTCCTACTTGCATTTGGCTTGTGAGCGCCGCTAATTGCGACCGCACTTGGGATTCGGTGGCGACGTTTGCGGCGTATCCTGTTGAATCATAAGTGCTCGGAATTTGAAGGTTGGGCGGTGCTGGCGTGATTACCTTGTCGTCCTCCTTACAAGACGCGAAAAAAACAAGCGCAAAGGCACATAGTGCGTAAAGGCGAAGCGGTGAGTTCAGTTGAAGCAATTTCATTTGACGTGATGATTAAGTTTTAGAAGAAAAAAAAAGTCTTATTTAGACTTAATCTAAAAATAATACATCATCATCACTTTCCAAAGGTGTATGGCATTTTGACGCATCAGTAAAGCACCCAAGTATCTTTACTGCCGCCGCCTTGCGAGGAGTTAACGACAAGCGAGCCTTTTTTCAGGGCAACGCGCGTTAAGCCGCCGGGAAGCACATGAATTTTTTCGCCGTAGAGAATGTAGGGGCGAACATCGACGTGTCGCCCTTCAATCGCGCCGCCTTCAACGAGCGACGGGATTCGCGAGAGCGCAAGCGTCGGCTGGGCGATGTAGTTTCGGGGATTTTCCTGAATGTAGGTCTTGAACTTGTCGCGTTCTTCTTTCGTCGCGTGCGGTCCAATGAGCATGCCGTAGCCGCCCGATTCGTTGGCGGCTTTCACGACAAGTTTATCGAGATTTTCCAACACATACTTTCGGTCGGTGTCTTCGGAGCAAACGTAGGTTGGCACATTGGGCAAAATCGGTTCTTGGTCTAAGTAATACTTAATCATTTTCGGCACGAAGGCATAGACGACTTTGTCATCGGCAACGCCGGTGCCGGGCGCATTGACAAGCGTCACGTTGCCTTTTTTGTAGGCGTTGAAGATGCCCGGAATTCCAAGCAGGGAATCGGGACGAAATACCATCGGGTCTAAGAATACATCGTCAATGCGGCGATAAATTACATCGACGCGCTCGAGCCCTTTGGTGGTGCGCATAAAGACCATTTCGTCTTTGACAACAAGGTCAGTGCCGACCACCAACTCGACGCTCATTTGTTGCGCCAAAAACGCATGCTCGTAATACGCTGAATTGTAAATGCCCGGCGTTAAGACCGCCACTTTCGGATTTTGGCGATTCGCCACCGATTGCAACGTCTCAAAGAGATGTTGCGGATAATCGGCGACGGGATAAATGCCTGTTTGTTCAAACACTTCGGGAAATGTCCGCTTCATCACTTCGCGATTGGCAAGCAGATATGAAACGCCTGATGGGCAACGCAGATTGTCTTCCAGCACATAAAACTTGCCGTCGCTACTTCTCACCAAGTCTGTTCCTGTGATGTGGCACCAGACATCTTTGGGCGGCTTCAAGCCCATACATGCGGCGAGATAGCCTTTGCTTGAATCAACAATGTAATCGGGAATGATTTTATCCTTGATGATTTGTCGCTCGTGATAGACGTCGTTGAGGAACAAATTCAGGGCTTCAATGCGCTGTTTCAAGCCCGCCTCGATGGTGCGCCACTCGCTCCCGTCAAGGATGCGCGGAATGATGTCGAA
The DNA here is from genome assembly GCA_046719715.1 of Chloroherpetonaceae bacterium. Taxonomy (GTDB): domain Bacteria; phylum Bacteroidota; class Chlorobiia; order Chlorobiales; family Thermochlorobacteraceae; genus JANWWM01. The sequence goes on from JBDNCJ010000064.1 coordinate 10,646, forward strand.
GGGAAAAATCCGCTCGATATTCGCCTCATCGCTATACACGCTGAACGTAATGCCCAGCGAAAAGAGGTATCGCTCGGCGGCGTATTGTCGGCGCAGCAGTTCCTCTTTGCTGAGTTCAGACAAACATTGGTGCAAGCGTTGATAGGCGGGGCGGGTCTCTCCGTGCTCGTCAAACATTTCATCGTAAAACGCATCGAGGGCGTAATCGGAAAATTCCATAATTCGAAGATGATAGAGTTTTGATAGGATTCATCACGACTGATTGCATAGCGATTGGAAGGGCAACGAAACTTGCTTGTGAAATGTACTTTGGCTGAAATTTACCGCCTTCGTCTGAAAACAGAAAAGCCCGTCTTAAACGGGCTTTGAAACTAACTTGGATTGCACTTACAGTGCCGATTCGATGTGAACGGACTTTTTGTTGTTCTTGCCCGTTTTGAACAGCACTTTGCCGTCTTTGGTTGCAAAAATGGTATGGTCTTTACCCATTCCCGTGTTTTTGCCAGCCAGATACACCGTGCCGCGTTGTCGGACGATAATTGAGCCTGCGCTTACCATTTGACCGCCAAAGGCTTTCACACCCAAATACTGCGGATTACTGTCGCGTCCATTCTTGGTTGAGCCTGCGCCCTTCTTATGTGCCATTGTAAATCTCCTCTGAAAATGATGTGATTAAATTTGAATGAGTCGGAATGCCTTTCGGAACTATGCAACGGAAAGAATTTCAAGTTGCGTGTAGCCTTGACGATGTCCTTTGGTGCGGCGATAGCGTTTGCGACGCTTTTTCTTGAACACCAACACTTTTTCGCCTTTGACGTGCGCAAGAACCTTTGCCGTTACAGCGGCTTTGGGAGAAAGTGTCGCTGTCGCGCCGTCGGTGGTTAAAAGCACGTTGCTGTATGTGAGCGTTTCGCCTTCGGTTGCTTTTTGGGTCGGCACGAAGATGGTGTCGCCTGCACTGACGAGAAACTGTTTGTCGGAAATTTCTACGAGAGCCTTCATTTCTGTTCGGATTTCAATTCGGAATTATGCAAAAAGCGTTATGCACAAAAGAGATGCATGAAGTTTCTAAAAAAGAGCCGCAAATATACGGCGTTTCTTTGAAATTCCAAATCAATTGCGTTCAGGGTCAAAGAAGCGTCAAGATTGCGGCGGGGTTGGCGTTTTTTGCTGAGTTTTGTGCGTCGTTTTGCTTTGATACATCGCTTCGTCGGCGCGCTCCATCAAACTTTCATATCCCGAATCACTACTGCTGATGCCGACGCTTATGGCAAGTTCGCACGGCAGTTGCTCCGACTGATTGAACTCCGCGAGGGCTTCACGAATGCGCTTGAAGGTGGTTTGGGCTTGTGAGAAGTCGGTTTCAGGCATGGCAACGACGAACTCATCTCCGCCGAATCGTCCGATTAAATCGGCGGCGCGCAGTTGGGCTTTGAGCAACGCGCTCAGTGCAATCAAGGCTTCATCGCCGACTTTATGCCCGTAGGCGTCGTTGATGTGTTTGAAATCATCGAGGTCAATCATTGCAACGGAAAGCGGACGCTTATAGCGACGCGCACTGGAAATCTCATATTCGTAAAGTTCAGTGAAGCGATGACGATTCAGCGTGCCCGTCAAGAAGTCGCGATTGGCGCGCTCTTCAAGTTGCTTTTGAAATTGCGCGTTCATCAACTCGAACTTATGCGCTTCAATGACTTGTGAAACCGTTGTAACCAGCCGCGTCTCCGTCAGTTCGTCTTTAATGATGCAATCCTTCACGCCGTTCTTCATTGAAGAGATAATCAAGTTTTCATTTCCGCGCTCGCAGAGCAACACGATTGGAATCGGGTTTGACAGCCGGGCGGCGCGGCTGAAAAAGTGCGCAATTTCATTTAAGGATTTTGTGAAGTTCACCACCACACTGCTGAACCGTCCCGCGTCCGCAAGAAGCATCTGATAGCCTTGCTCGCAGGTCGGCGCGGAAACCACCGTGAATCGTTCTGAATTGATAAGCGCCGTACTGAATAGCATCGTTTGCGCTTCATCGGCGGAAAGGAGCAAAAGACGTTGCATGGCGAAAATTGCTGATAGATGATTGAAACATGTCAGAGAACCACAAAGTCGCTGGGTAAGATACAGAACTATTTCGCATTTGCCTCATGAGAAAACTAATCGGAAAGCCGATGCGGCGTTACGTGTCGGCGGGTTAAGAAAATTTAACAGCGCGATTTGCGAAACTTATCTTACTTTCGTCGAAAAGTTGAACTGAATGCGCCGCTTCTTTGTAAAGCGCATTACACTTTGTTTTCATCGTCCGCTATGGCGCATGCGGGCGTTTTTCTTTATCGGAATTTTTCTTATACTCCAAATCGTATTTCACAAATGCGTTGTGTGTTGTCCGTTGCAAAGAGCGAGGACGCAAAGCAAAGTATATCGGTCTAATAGTTCAAGTTCATCAGTTCAAGTTCATCAGTTCAAGTTCATCAGTTCAATTCAATCATATCGGTTCAATCATCAACGGTTTTCTATTAACCAAAAACAACAATTACTCTACGGTTATGAAGCAAAATGCATTCACAGCGGTTCTTATTATTATTGCCGCCAGCGTCTCGTTCTCGTTCTACTTTTTCTATATGGGCAATCAGCCCAAAGATTCAATTTGGCACGCGATGTATGACGGAGGACCGTTCGTCGCCGTGCTGATTACCTTAATTATCATGGTTTTTGCTTACATCATCGAGCGTACGATTGCATTGGGTAAAGCATCAGGCAAATCGACGATGACGGATTTCGTCAAGAGCGTCAAAGAAGAAATTGAAACGGGACGAATTGACAGCGCGATTGAAAAATGCGACCAGCATCAAAGTTCTTTGGCGGTGGTCATTCGCGCCGGTTTGGAAAAACACAAAGAGTTAGTTGCCAAGAACGTAACCGACCCAGAAAAGAAAACCAGTAGTCTGCAAAAAGCGATGGAAGAAGCCACGCAAATGGAAATGCCGCTTTTGGAGCGCAATTTGGTTGCGATTTCCACGATTGCCTCGATTTCGACTATGGTCGGATTGCTTGGCACCACGATTGGTATGATTCGCGCCTTCTCGGCACTCGCAACGGGCGGTGCGCCTGATGCGGTCGGACTTTCACGCGGTATTTCCGAAGCCCTCTACAACACGGCGGGCGGCATTTTCGGCGGTATCGTTGCGATTGTTGCTTACAACTACTTCACAACCCGCATTGATGGATTCACGCACATGATTGACGAGGCGGCGTTCTACATCGTGCAAACGCTCTCAACCCGAAGCGAAAAAGTCAGCGCGTAAGGCTTAATCACTGCTTTGATAGGTTAAATTCAAAATCGGTTAAGCACCATGCCAAAGATCAAAACCAAACGTGTCGGATTCAAACTCGATATGACCCCGATGGTCGATGTCGCGTTTCTGCTTCTCACGTTTTTTATGCTCACCACTCAATTCAAACCGCCGGAGCCAACCCCGATTGACTTGCCGTCGTCAAATGCGACCGTTCTGCTTCCAGATACGGATATTCTGATGGTGCAAATCGGAAAAAACGATGAACTTTTCTTGGGCGTCGATTCACAGCCGGCTCGCGAGCGCATCTTTGAAAGCACAATCCGCAAGCAACTTCAAGAAGCCAATTATCCCGCGATTGAGGATTCGCTTCGCAAATTCAAAATCAACGATGCGTTTGAGGTCAATAAGGATAATCTCGAAAAATTGATTATCGCCGCTCGTTTCGCCAACCCGAAATTGCGCCCCGTCATTAAGGCGGACGTGAATTCGAGCTACGAGATGGTCGATTACGTCATGAAAACTTTTAAGAAAACCAACATGCCGACTTTCAACCTCATTACCGGGCTTGAAGGCGGATTTGGTGATTCTAACAACTAACTACACATAACTGACATGGCCGCTGTTGGTTCACCAGAGCCGAAAAAAGGGAAAAAAGGCAAAAAATCTCCGAAGCGGGTCGGGTTTAGCCTCGATATGACCCCGATGGTCGATGTGGCGTTTTTGCTTTTGACTTTCTTCATGCTCACCACCACGTTTTCCAAACCGAAAACGATGGAAATCAATTTACCCGCTGAAAAAAACGAGGAGACAAAGGTTGAAGTCGCAGAATCCAACGTGCTCACCGTGCGCATTATGGAAGGCGACAAAGCCTATTGGAACATCGGATTCAAGCCGCCCGAAGCGATTGACCTTTACGAAACAGATGGCTCGAAGCCCTCAATCAGCGACAAGTTTCGCAAAATGCTCCGAGAAAACCGTGAGCGTATTCGCCAAGAGGTCGGAGAAGATGTCATGGTCTTGGTTTTGAAATTAGATAAGAAAGCCAAATACCGAAATCTCGTGGACGTCATTGACGAACTGAACATCTCAAATCCTCCCATCAAACGATTTAGTATTGCCGATTTCACTGAGGCTGACGGCGAAGAAATTGCACAAATGCTTGCTGGTGGTGCACAAATCGAACCTCAACCAAAGGAGAAAAAGAAATGACGGACGAAAAAGAAGTGATGGACGTCGCGTCGGAGCATAAAGACGGCTTCGTCAAGACGGACTATCTCGACACCGACAAAATGCGCCATTTGACTTACGGAAATCTCGTGCTGCGACGAGAGTATCACGTGTTCATGGCGAAAGGCGTAGGCTACGCCATCGGCATCATTGCCGGAATCTTTATTCTTTACTTAAGCTGGGGTTGGATTAAACAACTCCTGACTGCATCGGATGATGAAATCGTGACGGTCAAACCGCGACAACTTTCCGTCTCGGATTTGCAACCGCCGCCGCCGATGGACCAAAGCCAACCGCCACCGCCACCGCCACCCGCGTTTAAACCGCCCGCCGCACCCGACGTCGGTGAAGTCAAAAAGGTCAAAGATGAAGAAGCGCCGCGCCAAAAAACCTTTGCCGACCAAGACCTTATTAAAAAAGCAACCGCCAAAGGCGCGGCAGGTGAAGGCGATACAACGGGACTTTCCGACCCCAACATCGGCTTTGCCGGCACAGGAAGCGGACCAGTTGAGCCGGTCGACGACAGTGGCGACCCGCCAGACTTCGTCGCTGTGGAAAAAGACCCTGAATTCGTCAACCGCGTCCAAGCCGGCTATCCAGACATGGCGAGAAAAGCCGGCATCGAGGGCAAGGTGATTGTTAAGGTGCTGGTCGGAAAAAACGGAAAACCGGAAAAAGCGCAAATCATTAAAAATCCGGGAACGGACATTTTTGACGAGTCTGTCATCAATGCCGTCATGAACTCAACCTATACACCAGCCATCCAAAACGGGCGTCCCGTGAAGGTTTGGCTGATGGTGCCGTTCAGCTTCAAACTCAACGCACGTTAAGTTCAGGTCTATTCATTTCGCCGACGCCTCTGGGGGTGTCGGCTTTTTTTATTCGAGCATTAAATTTCAAGGAAACCATGAACAACGGTGCATACCACTCCAACGGGTCTGGAAAACATGAAGACGACGAGTTCAACGTTCGCCAAACTGACGACGTGTTGCGCGACATTCAACGCGAGCGCACCCGAAAACCCGTCCGAAAAAAAAAGTCGCGTGGCATGTGGTTTGGGCTGACAACCAACGAAGTGATTGGATACAGCGTCATGCTCATGTTTTTCGTCTTGGGCGGAATGGTCTATCTCGGCGCACTCGTGCCGCAGTGGGCGACGGTTGAATATCGCAATGTTTTAATGACGGTCATGTTTCTCTACGGCATTTATCGCGGCGTTACCACCTACGCCAAAGCCAGTCAATGGCGACGCCGTCAAGCCTACGAAGAACAACGCGAAAAAGACGACGATTTGAACTGACCTCGCACGTCACTTTTCATACATTGAACTTCCCTCTTGAACGGATTCAATCAGCCGTGCGAACTTTACCCATCCAAGTCCGCTGACGGCACTTACAGCCGAATCGGGGAGCGGATTGTCTAACTCCATGACCATGCTTGCCATTGGCGGTTTTTGATTTTTATTACGCGAAACGAACATTTGCGCGATATTAACGTTGCTTTCGGCAATAATCCCACTGATGCGTTGAATACTTCCCGGAACGTCTTCGGCAATGACCACGAGCGTATCGAGCTGTGCGGTAAATTCCACTGCGAATCCTTCGATTTCTTCGATTTTAATTCTTCCGCCGCCGAGCGAAGCGCCGACGATTTCAATTTTATTTTTCTCTCCAACAAGGTAGAGGCGCGCCGCATTAGAGTGAAACCGTTCTGCATCACCGTGAAACTTGAATTGCCAATCAAGCCCCTTTGTGCGCGCGATTTCAAACGCCTCTTTGATACGCTCATCGTCGGGCGCGAAACCCAAGATGCCGCCGATAATGGCGCAATCTGTGCCGTGTCCTTTATGTGTGCGTGCAAATGAGTTGTAGAGCGTTATCACTGCACGACGCGGCGCTTCTCCCAAAAGGCGGCGCGCAATAAATCCGATTCTACTTGCGCCCGCTGTGTGCGAACTCGACGGTCCTATCATAATCGGACCTAAGATGTCAAATAAACTCGGCTCAGGTGTATTCATTTGTGATGAAATTTTTGACAAGTTAGGGATTTGCAAAAAAGTTTGAGCGAGGCGCGTCGTATCGCAAATAAATTTTCTTCGTAACTTGCGTGCCTTTCAAACCATCAATTCAAACTTATGAAGTTATTTTCACTCGAAAGAAAAGTTGCCGTCGTGACGGGTTCGCTCGGCTTGATTGGCAAACAGCATTGCTACGCGCTTGCCGAAGCAGGAGCGAG
>JBDNCJ010000065.1:0-17175 GCA_046719715.1 Chloroherpetonaceae bacterium
CATCACCTCTTGCCCTTTGTTGCGTTTTTGGTCGAAGTAGCGTCGTAAGGTTTCGGCGGTACGTTTGCCGACGGCTTGCTCCAACTGCTCTAACGATGCCGATTCGATTTGCGCCACTGAGCCAAAGATTTTGAGGAGTTTTTCGGCTTTGGCTTTTCCGACGCCGTCTATTTCCAAGAGTTCGCTCGAAAGCGTGCGTTTATCGCGCAACTCACGGTGAAAGGTAATGGCAAATCGATGTGCTTCGTCGCGCACTTGTTGCAGAAGTTTGAGCGACGACGACGTTTTCGGCAAGTTGAACGGGAGCGATTCATTCGGAAAAAAAACTTCCTCTAATCGCTTCGCTAAGCCAATGGTGGGGATTTTCAAGCCGAGCCGTTCTAAAACTTCAACGGCGGCGGAAAGTTGCCCCTTGCCACCGTCGATGACAATTAAATCAGGCAACGGCAATTCGGTGGAAAGCGAGCCGCTATAACGCCGTTCAATCACTTCCGCCATTGCGGCGAAATCATCAACGCCCTCGACAGTGCGAATTTTGAATTTGCGATAATCCGATTTTTTCGGCTTGCCATCAACGAAACACACCATTGCAGAGACCGTCTCGGAGCCCTGAAAGTGTGAGTTGTCGAAGCACTCGATTCGGCGCGGCAGTTTTGGAAGGCGCAAGTCGCGCTCGAGCGAATAGACGCTGTTTGGAATCGCTAAGGCTTCGCCGCGTTTTTGTTTTTGCAAAAGAAATTCTTTCAAGAGATGTTCGGCATTGGCGCGGCACATGGCTACAAGTTTTGCTTTATCGCCGATTTGCGGCACAATGAGCTGAACAGATTTCGTCTCGCCCATCTCTTGCAGACGTTTTGCAATAAGCGATTCAATGGCTTCCCACGATTCCACTTCGCACGGCACGAAAATTTCATCAGGCATCACATCGGTTGTTTCCAAATAATACTTTTCCAAGAGCCGCGAGAGCATCAGCGATTCCGATTCGCCGCTTACGTTTGAAAAATAAAAATGTTGTGAGCCAAGCAGTTTTCCATCACGCACTTTGAAGACGACACCGCACGCATCGCTCTTGTCGGAAACGACGGCGAAAATGTCGCGGTCAATGTCGTCGGGGCTTAATACTTTTTGTTTCGATGAATATCGATTGAGCGCATCAAGTTGCTTTTTGAGCGTTGCCGCTTGTTCAAATTTCATCTCTTTGGCATACTGTTTCATTCGCGCTTCAATCGAGCGGGCAACTTCCTTCGTCTTTCCTGAAAGCAATCGCTTGACTTCGTCAATCATAGCGCGGTAATCGTCCATGCTTTGAAAACCCTCGCACGGACCTTGACACTTCTTGATGTGATAATCCAAACAGACCTTGAACTTTTTTTGGGCAATCGTTTCGGGCGTCATTTTCAGCGAGCAACTGCGGACTTGAAAAATTTCACCGACGGCATCGAGCAGAAGTCGCATTTGCTTGGCTTCGGTGTAAGGACCGTAATACTTTGAGCCGTCGCGCCGCACCGTTCTCGTTGGGAAGACGCGCGGGAACGGTTCATTCGTTACGACGATGTAGGGATAAGACTTGTCGTCGCGCAAATTGATGTTGTATTTGGGTTTGAGTTGTTTGATGAGGTTGTTTTCAAGAATAAGGGCTTCGACTTCGGTGCTGGTGAGCATCAAGTCGAGGTCGTGAATTTTGCTCACAAGCAGGCGCGTCTTTTCGCTGTGGTCGGAAAGATTGCGAAAGTAGGATTGCACGCGCGCACGCAGGTTTTTCGCCTTCCCGACATAAATCACATTTCCCGCTTTGTCCTTGAATTGATAGACGCCGGGCGCAGTGGGCAACCCATCAAGTTTTGCTTGAAGCGTTTCTGAAAGTTGAAGGTCGGTCATGGTTTGAACGTTGTGCTGAACGCTTAATGATTTTGCCGAAGTTAGTTTAAGACGTTCAGCGATTTAAATGCAGGAACAAATTACTGTGGATTCCGATTCTTCTCATAGATTTAGAAAAAGTCTAAATAAGGCTTATCTTTGCACTCACAGTTTCACCAACTCAAATTTTTTCGTTCAATGAAATCACTACCCTTAAAGTTTAGCGTTGTTTTTGCGTGCATTGCACTTGCATTTCTTTCTTTCAACTGTAAAGACGCGCTGACGGATAATCCGAGCGACACCTTTAATCGCCGCCAGATGCTCGAGAACGTCGCCGATAACATCATCATTCCCAGTTTTGCAGAACTTCAAACCAAAGTCAATGCGCTGAACAATGCCGTCAATACCTTCGTGCAAACGCCAAGCGAGGCGACATTGCAAAGCGCGCAAGCGGCATGGGAAGAAGCCTACCTTTCGTGGCAATATGCAAACGGGTTTAACTTCGGTCCGGGACAAACGTCAGTCGGCACACTGTTTCAGAAAGCAGGCGTTTTTCCTGCTAATGTTACGCAGATTGAAAATTTCATCGCCAGTCGCACCCTCGATAACGACCTTGCCCGCGACACGCGCGGATTCAATGCGATTGAATATCTGCTCTACGACTCCGTCAGCGTGAGCGAAGTGGTCGGAAAGTTCAGCAATCAAAATCGGCGTGATTACTTGCTCACGCTCACCACAGAACTCAAAGCCAATATCGACGCCGCCGTTACGGGTTGGCAATCCTATCGCGCCGAGTTCGTCTCGAATGTCGGAACCGACATCGGCAGTTCAACCTCCATGCTCTTCAACAACTTCGTCGAGAATTTTGAAAGCATTAAAAACTTCAAACTCGGCATACCGCTTGGACGCAGACCCGGACAAAATCAACCCGAACCAACGCGCGTCGAAGCTTTTTATAGTGGCAAATCCATTCGCTTTATGCGCGAACATCTCAAAGCCATTGAAGCACTTTACTACGGCATCGGGCGGAGCGGCGTGGACGGCGTTGGATTCGTGGAGTATCTGCGCAGTGTTCCCGGCGGTAACGACTTGATTGCACAAACCGAAGCGCAACTTGCTGTGGTGAAAAATCGCTTGCAAGCTTTGCCCGCCGACGCCAAACTCTCGGAACTCATCGTTACGAACTTCTCGCTCGTTGATGCCTTACACACCGAACTGCAACGGCACACCCGCTTCTTCAAAAGCGAAATGGCGTCGCTTCTTTCGCTTACCATCACATTTAGTAGCGGCGACGGCGACTAATTGAAACAAACTATGAAAAAACTGTTGGCATTTCTTCAATCGCCTGTTCATAGCGCACCGCTTGCGATGTTTCGCGTCGTCTTCGGATTGGTCATGCTGATTAGCACGGTGCGCTTTTGGCTCTTGGGTTGGATAGAAGACCAATACATTACGCCGATTTTTCACTTCAAGTATTACGGCTTTGAATGGGTTGAGCCGCTGAACGCACTCGGCATGTACGCCGTCTTTTGGGTGATGGGAATCAGCGCATTGGGCATTATGCTTGGCGCGTTTTATCGCCTCTCGTCTATCGTCTTTTTTCTCACCTTCACATATGTTGAACTCCTCGACAAAGCCTACTACCTCAACCACTATTACTTCGTCAGCATCACGGCGTTTCTCTTGACGCTTGTGCCAGCGCACCGATACTTCTCAATCGATGTTTGGCGAAAGCCCGAATTGGAATGCACCGAAGTGCCGCGCTGGACAATTGACACGTTCAAATTTCAACTTGCGCTCGTCTACATTTTTGCAGGCATCGCGAAAATTAATTCGGAATGGCTCTTGAACGCCATGCCGCTTCGCCTGTGGCTACGCGCACAAGACACCTTGCCGCTTATTGGCTGGGCAATGCCCTACGACCTAACGGCGTATCTTTTCAGTTGGGCAGGCATGATTTACGATTGCACGATTGTGTTTTTTCTGATGTGGAAACCGACGCGCGTGCTTGCCTACCTTGCCGTGATTGGCTTTCATGTCATCACCGGCATGATGTTTCCGATTGGCGTATTTCCAATTGTGATGATTGGCGCAACAACGATTTTCTTTTCAGAAGATTTTCACAAAAAAGTCATTGACCGATTGCGTTCAACGTTTGAAAAAATTTTTCCACAGCCGAATGCAACAAATACTTCCAAATCTGTTTTTTACAACACGCGCTTCGAACCACTCTTGCTCGGCGTGCTTGCCGTTCACTTCACGCTTCAAGTTTTGATTCCGTTTCGATTTCTGCTCTACCCACAAAACGAGTGGTGGAATCCGACTGAATTTTTTTGGAACGAACAAGGCTATCGCTTCTCGTGGCGCGTGATGCTTGTCGAGAAAGCAGGGACGGCGATTTTCTACGTCAAGGATACACAAACCGGACGCGAAGGCGTGGTCAATAATCGCGAGTTCCTTAATCCCACACAAGAAAAACAAATGTCGTTTCAGCCTGATATGATTTTGGAATTTGCACACTTCCTCAAACGCTACTATGCCGAAAAAGGCGTTCATAATCCCGAAGTGCGTGCCGAAGTGTATGCGACCATGAACGGACGCTTGGGCAAATTGCTCATCGACCCCACCGTGAACCTTGCTGAAATCAAAGAAGGATTCCGTAATAAAACTTGGATACTTCCCTTTAACCAAGAACCAATACTTTCAAAGGCGAAAGAATGAAACGCTGGATTGTGTTTGCCATGCTTTTGGTAAGTGCTCCTGTGCAGGCACAAGTGATTTCAGGCACCGTGCGCAGTGAGGAAACAGGCGAAGCGATTGCGGGTGCCTCGGTGATGCTCAAAACACAAGGCGTTGGCGCAGTTACAAACGAACAAGGCGAGTTCCGATTGCAGGCAAGACAAATTGGCTCCGATTCGCTCATTGTTTCCGCTGTTGGATTTGAACGTGTCATTCTTGCTTGTAACATCACGCCGAGCGATGCACGTCTGAACATTCGCTTGAAGCGGCGCGTCTATGAATCGCGAGAAATTTTAGTGGAAGGCGACAAAAGCAACCGTTTTGGCATTTCAACATTAGGCTCGGTTGAAGGCACGGCGATTTATGAAGCCAAGAAAAGCGAAGTCATCACGCTGAAAGATGTTACGGCGAATTTGGCAGTCAATCAAGCGCGTCAAACCTTTGCCAAAGTTTCGGGCTTGAACATTTGGGAATCGGACGGCGGCGGCATTCAACTCGGCATTGGCGGCAGAGGATTAAGTCCGAATCGAACGTCAAACTTCAATGTTCGCCAAAATGGCTACGATATTTCCGCTGACCCGCTTGGCTATCCTGAAAGTTACTACACGCCGCCGTTTGAAGCGTTGGAACGCATTGAAGTGGTGCGCGGCGCGGCGTCGCTTCAATATGGCACGCAGTTCGGTGGCATGCTCAACTTCGTCTTCAAGCGCGGCAATCCCGACAAACCGTTTGAATTTTTCTCGCGACAAACGGGCGGCTCATTCGGGCTCTTCAACTCGTTCAACAGCATCAGCGGAACGGTTCAAAACCTGAACTACTACGGTTTCTATCAATTCAAACGCGGCGACGGCTGGCGACCGAACTCCGAATTCGACCAACACACGGCTTACTTTTCTTCGCGCTACACACTGGGCGAAAAACTCACATTCAGCGCAGATTACACGTTCATGAATTATTTGGCGCGTCAGCCGGGCGGACTTCTCGACAATGAATTTTTAAGAAACCCGCGTCAATCCTTGCGCTCGCGCAACTGGTTTCGCGTGAATTGGAATGTCGCATCTCTAACAGCGGATTATTTTTTTTCTCCAACTACGCAACTCAACAGCCGATTTTACTTTCTCTCGTCAAGCCGCGAATCCGTTGGAAACTTAGAACCTCTAACCAAAGCCGATTTTGTGCCACGCCTCGATGGCACACGAAACCGCACGCTCATTCAAGGCGAGTTTAGAAACATCGCCAATGAAACGCGCCTGATTCATCGATACAAGTTCTTGGGCAATCAATCAACGGTGCTCGTTGGGCTTCGCGCCTTTCACGGCACAACCACCCAGCGACAAGGCGACGCCGATAGCACTGCGAATCCCACGTTTGAGTTCCTTACGCCCGGCATTCCCAATAACTCTGACTTCCGATTCCCGAATCGCAATTACTCGGCGTTTCTTGAAAACATCTTCGTCTTGACACCGAACTTTACGCTCACGCCCGGCGTACGCTACGAAAACATTCAAACCGCATCGGAAGGATTTTTTCAACAGTTTTCATATGACGCCGCCGGAAATATCGTCGGTAGGTTACGTGTTGATGAACGGCAAGTTCGCCATCGCGACTTTGTTTTCTTCGGCATTGGCGCAAGTTACACCCCAACCAAAAGCGCGGAACTTTACGCCAACATTTCACAGAATTATCGCTCCATCACATTCAGCGATTTGCGCATCGTTAATCCAAACTTTGTCGTTGACCCCAACATTCAAGATGAACGCGGCTATAATGCAGATTTAGGATTGCGTGGCAACTACAAAGGGCTGATTTACTACGACCTGACGCTCTTTTACTTGCGCTACGACAATCAAATCGGATTGCTTCTCAAAAGCGACCAGCCACCATTGTTTTTACCCTACCGCTTGCGTACCAACATTGCTGATTCACGCACCTACGGCGTTGAAACCATGATTGAAGCCGACCTCTACGGACTTCTCTTCGGCTACACGCCAAGCACCAGCCTATCGATTTTCTCTAACATCGCCGTTTTAGACGCGCGCTACATCAACACCGATGAGCCGTCGATTCGCAATCGCAAAGTCGAACTCGTGCCGCCCGTTACGGTGCGTGCTGGTGCAACGGCACGACACAAGGCATTTCAAGCGACGTTTCAACTTTCATACATCGGCGAGCATTTCACCGATGCAACCAACGCCGTGCGAACCGCCACCGCCGTCAATGGCGTCATTCCAGCGTATTGGGTGATGGATATTTCCGTACGCTATCAATTCAATTTGTTTCAAGTGGAGGCGGGGATAAATAATCTGACCGACAATTTTTACTTCACGCGTCGAGCGGAGTCGTATCCGGGTCCGGGCATTATTCCTTCTGATGGGCGAAGCGTTTATCTCACGCTCGGCGTGCAACTGTAAGGCAAGCGGTTAAGCAGTGAAAGCCTTCTCGTGCTTTCTTCGGTGTGGCACTACTCCTCAATTACTTTCACCGTTTTCACAAAGAAGCCGTTGAGGCGTGCAAATTTTTTGAACGTCTCTGAAAGCGTCGTTGCCGGTTTTTGCGATTGAAAACTTGTTGGAAGTTGGCGTTCCAATTCAGACTTCGCCTTCATGACGGTTTGCAGTTGTGCCTTTACTTGATTGAGATGCTCGTTCAGCGTTGCGATTTCGGATTGCAAGCGGGACTCTTCGGCACAGAGGTCGCGCCAAATTTTGATGAGAGATTCGTTGGTCATACTTCAGGGTGTTTCGTTTTTTGAGATGATGCTTGCATTAACGGGACATTTTCGTTCAAAAACAAGCGTGATAACACGAATTTCGGTTTGCAAACTGCGCATTCACGATTCTAAACTGTGCCTTTGTTGCAATGTGTCCCCAAAGAGCGGGATTCGTTTTGACGCGAGGGAAGTCGAGAAAAGTCGCTAACCGACGGCGGCGTTTTTCGGCGACGTTTTTTGCAACGTCAAGTCGTCTGCCTGCAACTTCGGCGGGATTAAAAACTGCATCGGATTCGATATGAACCGCTCAGCAAGAATGCCGAGGAGTGCACGGCTTTCTTTGAGATTGACGCGTCGCGAACTAACGGCAAGCGAAAGCGACAAACTGAAACTGACGAGGAAGTTGAGTAGTCCGACGCAGAAAACGCCGAAGAGCGTAACGGCGACGTCGAGGGCGGAAAGTTTATCCCAAATTTTTGCAAAGGCAATCGCAGAGCCGCCGCCTGCAATCGTAACGTGCCGCACGTCAAGCGGAAGCCCCGTGATTTGACCGAGAACCGGCGTCAAACCGAGTGCAAATCCCAAAAAGAGATTTCCCATAATGGCTCCCAAATTTTGCTCTAAGTATTTGCCGATTTTATCGAGGGTTTTTTCCGAGATGAAGCGTCTCCAAAAGCGATGTGTGCGAATTCGGGCGTGTAGTTGTCCATACATCACGAAGTTGTCGCAGTATCCTGAAACGAAACTGCCGAGATAAAGAATGACGCCGGTGAGCGCGGCGTAGAAAATCGTCAGTGTCGTGAATGGGTTGAATGATGAAATGGTGTAAAAGGCTTTTTCTTCGGTGGCAATGTGTTCGCCTGAAATGAAATACCAAATCCAAGAGAGCGAAAAGGCGAGCGGCAAAACCACGGCAAGATTTCCGAGAAACGCCGCGAATTGACTGCGTGAAATTTTTGCGACGAGGTCGGCAGTATTTTCAAGATTATGTTGATTGACGTCGTCGGAATCGAGCGAGCGAGCGAGTGCCGACGCCGTCATCGCAGGTTGTTTCGTTGCCAGCGAAAAATGAAAGACGTGCATCGTGAGAAAACTGCCGGCGTAGTTGAGGCTGTAGAGAATTCCGCCGGCAAGCGGCGCGGCGTTCAAATAAGAAATGAGGAACTTCGCCCAATTCGTAAAAGCAATGATGAATCCGCCGCCCATGGCATCAACAAGAAAATCCCAATACTCCTTGCGTGTTGAGGTGATGTAGTGTTCGCCCGTTGAACTGGTGTGCTCGGCGACTTTGTAAGCCAAGAGGCTGGTGTTCTCGGAAAAATGCTCCTTCAAGTCGTGGCTTGAATTGACGGCGCGCACCAACTCTTTGAAGAGCGAAACACCCAACATGGATTGATTCGTACGGTCAAACGGCGAGAGCAAGCGCATCAATGTTTTTTTTCGGTTCACGGCGCGACGAATCCGATAGAGCAAATAAACCAACCTCAAACTCACGCCTTGCGCCGCTTGAGTTTCTTGAACGTGCGCCAAGCAGTCCATCGTTTTGCCGATGGCGTTCATAGCGCGTTCATACTGCGCGGAGAGCATCTCGTCCGTTACCTTCTCCGACTTGACCAATCGTTTCTGATACATCTCGACGTAGTTGCCAACTTCCGTATCCATCACAAGAAAAGGCGAGGTGAAGTGCTCGATCGAGGGAATCCGTTTCATTAAATCGGGCTCCAATCCCATGGCGCTGACGCGGTGCGAGAGAACGAGTATGGATTGCAAGACGGAAATCTCAAAAACGCCGACGGCGGTCGGTGCGCCGTCGTAATTGAGCAGTTGCCATAGTTCAAGCCAAAGCGTATTCGGAATGGCTTTCACCCAGAGGTAATCGATGCGCTCGCAAAAGCAGGCATCAACAAAGTCGGCGAGTTCCGTCGGATTGTAAAGCGGCGGCAGGATCTTTTCGCCCAACCGACCCATGACTTCCGAAACGAAGCTCGGTCGAACGCTCACGCCTTCTTCCGTGAAGAGACGAACGTGATTGCGCGTCTCAATTTGAAAACTGAAATAAACTTTGAACTTTGCAAGCGTTTCGGGCGACTTCCTTAAAATGTGAATCAAGTGAGACAGGCGTTGGGCGGCGTCGTCGCTTGTCTCTTCTTTACGGGGGCGAAGTCGGGCAATCAATTCAATGAGCCACGTTCCATCGTCGTAATAAGGCGCGGGCGGAACCGCGCTGATGAATTCTTCAAAATTGAGCCTCTCTATCGGCTTGGCTTTGATGTATGAGAGCATGAGTGTTGTTTTGGTTCAGGCGTTCTGTATCAAATTGTTCTGTATCGGGCAACTTTCAACTATCGAGTTGCATATTCTTTTTTAGAACGGCAACACACGTTCCGAAAATTTACATAAAGAAAATTTACACAAGTTTAATCGCACTCGCTTTATGTTCACATCGTCGGCAAGTAATTTTCAAAAACAGGGTTCAATTTTAATCAACCGTGCATCGCCAATGAAAAACATCGTTTTATCATTTCTCTTTTTTATTCAATCGTCTGTGCTCTTGGCGCAAGCAGAACTCTTGCAGTCAGGTCCGATGCTTGGATACAGCGACATGAAAGAAACGTTGTTGTGGGCGCAAACCAAGTCGCAAGCAAAGGTGAAATTCGAGTACTGGGAAAAGGGAAAGCCGGAACGAAAATTCACGACGGAAGAAATCTACACGAACAAGCACACGGCGTTTACCGCGAAAGCGATTGCCGACAAAGTTGAGCCCGGTCTCCGCTACGAATACGCGCTCTACATCAATGGACAAAAAGTCGAGCGACCGTATCCGTTGGAATTTCAGACTCAACCGCTTTGGCTGTGGCGCACGGAACCCCCCGAATTTACAATCGCCGTCGGCTCGTGCTACTACGCCAACGAAGAACAATACGACCGCCCCGGACGCGGCTACGGAAGCAATTATGAAATCTTCAAATCTATTTATTCCAAAAAGCCCGACATGATGCTCTGGCTCGGCGACAACATCTACCTGCGCGAACCCGATTGGAGCACACGCGAAGGCATCTTTCATCGTTATACCCACGCACGCTCGCTTCCCGAACTACAACCGCTTCTTGCCTCAACGCACCACTACGCCATCTGGGACGACCACGACTACGGTCCAAACGACCACGACCGCAGTTTCTGGAACAAAGAAACCACGCTCGAAGCCTTCAAACTCTTTTGGGGAAATCCCGCTTACGGCGTCGCCGGCTTGAACGGCATCACGGGACAAGCGCAGTGGGGCGATGTGGAAATTTTCTTGCTCGACAATCGATACAATCGCACGCCCAACGCACGAAAAACCCAAACGCGCACCATTCTCGGCGACGCGCAATTTCAGTGGCTCATCGACGCTCTCGTTACCAGCAAAGCAACCTTCAAACTCATTGCCATTGGCGGACAGGTACTCAACAGCGTTAAAAAATATGAAACCTACGAAAACATCGCCCCCGAAGAAAAAGCGCGCCTCATTCAAGCCATTACCGACGAAGGCATCAAAGGTGTGATGTTTTTGGACGGCGACCGACATCATACCGAACTTTCAAAACTTGACCGCAACGGCACCTATCCGCTCTACGACCTCACCGTCTCCCCGCTTACATCGGGCGTGAGCGTGAATGCGGCAAAAGAAGAAAACGCATGCCGCGTTCCCGAAACCATCGTTACCGAACATAACTTCGGCGTTTTGAAATTTTCAGGCAAGCAAAAAGAGCGCGTGCTCACCATCACGATTTACAACAAAGATGGAATGCCGCTCTGGACGAGAGACGTCAAGGCGAGCGATTTGCAATAGCAGGAAGCGAGACGCCAAGGGAGACGACCCTTCGTCGCAACGCCTAAATTTTCAACGTGCGGACTTCGGATATTGGATTCTTCGCGCCTCCGCTTTATCTTCTATTTACACGATTAACTTTAATCCAATCAACTTGACCATCTCATCAATGCAAGCAAATTTGTTCTTAACTGTTTTAATCTCACTCGCCATGCTTTTCTCCGCAATGAGTTGCTCAAACTCTTCGACCGAAACCGAAACCGCCTCACACCCTTTGGACAAAGAAGGCTGGAAATTCGTTTGGGGCGATGAATTCGATGGCGCGCAGATTGATTATGCAAATAAGTGGAATGTTGAAATCGCTGGCAACGGCTTTGGAAACAACGAGGCGCAATACTACACTGCGCGCACAAGTAACCTGCGCATTGAAGACGGGAAGTTGATTATTCAAGCCCACCGGGAAACCTTCACCGGAACGGACGGCGTTACGCGGAATTATACTTCTGGAAAATTGATGAGCAAGCGACCGGGCTTTCTTTACGGACGATTTGAAATTCGCGCCAAACTGCCGAGAGGTCGCGGCACTTGGCCAGCGATATGGATGCTGCCCGATGAATCCACACTCAGCCCACAGTATTGGCCTGATAACGGCGAAATCGACATCATGGAGCATGTTGGCTTTGATGAAGGTCGCATTCACGCCACCGTTCACACCAAAAGTTTTAATCACTTGAACGGCACACAGCGCGGCGGCTCGTTTATGCTTCCGCCTGCGACCAGCGCGTTTCACACCTACGCGGCGGAGTGGTCGGAAGAGAAAATTGACTTCTTTATTGACGGGCTTAAATACTTCACGTTTGAGCGCGGAAATTTAGGTTGGGAAGGTTATCCGTTCACACATCGATTTCATCTCATTTTGAATCTGGCGATTGGCGGAACTTGGGGCGGCGCACAGGGCATTGATGATAGCGCATTTCCGATGCAAATGGAAGTCGACTACGTGCGCGTTTATCGCAAAGCCGAGTGATTAAGTTTTGAAGCGTTTAAGTTCTTGCTCGATTTCGGCGGCGGTTGGAAGCGAGAGACAAACTTTGGCGAGTTCTTTTGCGTCCTCGAGTGTTGTAGCGCTGACAATTTTTTTGAAGGTCGGTACGCTCGCGCTCACAATGCTGAACGATTCCAGCCCCAGCCCCAACAACAGCGGAATGGCAAGTTTATCCGAAGCCATCTCGCCACACATGGATACATCGCATTTGTTTTTCTTTGCAGTTCGAATCACGCTTCCGACCATGCGCACAATCGCGGGGTGAAACTTGTTGTAGAGATTCTGCACGATGTCGTTGTTGCGGTCGACGGCAAGGGTGTATTGAATGAGGTCGTTGGTGCCGATACTGACAAAGTCAATCATCTTTGTAATTTCTTCAATCATCGCGACGGCGGAAGGCACTTCAATCATTACGCCCAGTTCAATGTCATCGTTCACATTTTCTTTTTGCTTTTTAAGTTCGGCTTTTACCTTCGCAATGCTTCTTTGAATCATTTGAATTTCCTCAACCGACGCAATCATTGGAATCATCATTTTGATGTTGCCGTGAAGGTTTGCCCGCAAAATCGCTTTGACTTGATTCTCCAAAATTTCAGGTACATCGATTAAAATTCTTGCCCCGCGCCAACCGAGATTAGGATTAGTTTCTTTGTAAGAGGACAGCAAGAGTTTGTCGCCGCCGATGTCGAAAAGCCGAATCGTGAGCGGCTTGGGCGCGACGCTTTCGGCGAGTTGTAAATAGTAATCGTATTGCTCGGCTTCCGACGGCTGTTTGCCCGTTGAGAGATAGAGGTTTTCGCTTCGATACAATCCCACGCCTTCCGAGCCGTATTTGGCAACGCCCGCAATTTCTTCTTTGAAATCGATATTGGAATAAACGTGGATTCGCTTTCCGCACTTCGTTTTCGTTTCAGCGACGGCGAGTTTCTCGATGGTGGTTTGGGAAACCGTCGTGCGTCTTTGTTTGCGCTCGAATGTCGCAATCGTTTCAGGCGTTGGGTTCAGAATCACCGTGCCCGCGTAGCCGTCAACAATGATGACTTGTCCGGTTTGGACTTGCTCGGCAAGTTGATGTAATCCAACCACCATTGGAATATCAAGGGATTGGCATATCAGTGCGGCGTGAGAGGTCAATCCGCCACCGTCGGTTGCACAGCCTAAAATGTTTTGACGGCTGAATAAAATCACATCGGCAGGCGTGAGCATCGAAGCGACGACGATGGAGCCTTCGGCAATGCGCGACACAAGGTGTCCGGATTGAAGGTTGCGAATGATGCGCTCTTTCAAATCTTGAATATCGTCGACGCGCTCGCGAAACGCGGCATCATTGGAAGCAAGCAAGATTTGTTGATACTTCCCGATTTCTTCGCTGATGACGACGCTGGCGTGCTTGCGCTCTTGAACGATGCGATTGCGCACGATGCCCATCAACATTTCATCGTGAAGCATCATGATTTGTGCCGTGAAAATCTGCGAATAGGTTGCGCCAACCTTCTGCTCGGTTACGGTTGCAATTTTGTTGAGTTCTTTTTCGGAACGCTCGATGGCGGTTTCAAGGCGAATAAGTTCGGCTTCAAGTTGTACGTCGGTGAGTTCGCCTTCTTCAACTTCGATTTTATCGCGCTGAAACAGGTAAACTTTACCAATCGCCACGCCCTTTGATGCACCAAGCGCTTCAAAGAGTTGTTCAGGTTCGGGGAGGTCGTAATGTGCGTAGTTGTTCATCAATGCTGGCAGTTCAGGTTTTTCTCGGAGGAATATAGATTTTTTTTATCAGAGCCAAATTTGATAGTGCGGAAAGCGTCGGGAGACGTGATTTCTTTGCTTACAACTTCGTGCTTTTTTGAAGTCGCTCGATTTCGCCCTCAATGGCGACGTCGTGAAACGAGATTCGGTCGACGAAATTTCTCACGATGGGGTCTTGGGTTTCGGCAAGGTCTTTTGTGGTTCCGAGAAAATAGATTTTGCCGTCATGCATCATCGCTACTCTATCGGCAACCTTATAGACGCTTTGTATGTCGTGCGTGATGACGACGGAGGTTACGCGCAATTTTTGGGCAAGGTCTTTGATGAGCGTGTCGATGGCGTCGGACATAATCGGGTCTAAGCCTGTTGTTGGCTCGTCGTAGAAGATGTATTCTGGATTTGTGGCGAGGGCACGGGCTAACCCAACGCGCTTGCGCATGCCGCCGCTGAGTTCGGACGGCTTCATCGGCTCGATGTTTGGCAATCCGACCAACGCCAATTTTTCTGCCACGATTTCATGGATTTTCTCCTCGCTCATCTGGTAGTTTTCTCGTAACGCTAATCCGACGTTTTCGCCGACGGTCATGGAGTCGAAGAGTGCCGCGCCTTGAAAGAGGTATCCGAACTTCGCGCGAACAGTGTAGAGTTCTGCTTGGCTCATGCTTGAAATCACTTGCCCGTCAATACGCACTTCGCCTTCGTCGGCTTTGAGCAATCCAACGACGTGTTTGAGCAAAACGGATTTTCCGCACCCGCTCCGCCCGATAATCACCATCGTTTCACCAGTTTTAATCGAGAGCGTTACGCCGCGCAAGACTTCTTTTTTTCCGAAGCGTTTCTTCAAATTGTTGATTTCAATCACGAGCGGATTATGAATGATCAGTTGAAATACTTTTAGGAGACATGTTTCAGCGATGAAAATAACACTTTGCCTCTGTTAGCCTAAAAAATTGTCGGAAAGACGATTCAAAATCGTAACTTCATACTTTACACTATCAATTTTTTTCATTGAAAAAAGAATGGCTAAAGGTAAATCGTCCGGCAATGATGGTTTTTTTGACGCCGTCGTGCATTGTTCATTTTGCGGTCGCAGCAGCGACGAAGTAACGAGCATGGTCGCAGGTCCGAATGCTTACATCTGTGACCGATGCGTTCAAAGTTCGGTTGAGATTATTCGCAACGATTTAAGTGCGTTTCAGAATCGCCGTTACAGCGGTCGGCGCGCCAAATTGCTCTCACCGGCATCGATTAAAGAAGAGTTGGATCAATTCGTCGTTGGGCAGGAGAAATCTAAAAAAGCCCTGTCGGTTTCGGTCTATAATCATTACAAGCGTATTGAAACGTCGTCGGAGTGGCTCAATCAAAGCGATGATGACGTTCAACTCGACAAGAGCAACATCATGCTGATTGGTCCGACGGGCACGGGCAAAACGCTTTTGGCGCAAACGCTCGCCAAAATCATCGATGTGCCTTTTACGATTGCCGATGCGACGACCATTACCGAAGCAGGTTATGTTGGCGACGATGTTGAGAGCATTTTAGCGCATTTGCTACAAGCCGCCGATTTCAATTTGGAGCGAGCCGAAAAAGGCATCGTCTATATCGATGAAATCGATAAAATTGCTCGCAAAGGCGCCAATGTCTCCATCACCCGCGACGTCTCGGGCGAAGGCGTTCAGCAAGCCCTTCTCAAAATTTTGGAAGGCACGATTGCCGGCGTTCCACCAAAAGGCGGACGCAAACACCCCGAACAGCATCTTGTCAATGTCAATACGAAAAACATTCTCTTCATCTGCGGCGGCGCGTTTGAAGGATTGGATAAAGTCATCGCGCGCCGTCTGTCAAAAGGCGCGATGGGATTCGCCGCCGACCCGCCAACGAAACAAGAGCGCGAAGGTTCGCATCTCATTCACCAAGTTCAGCCCGAAGACTTGCTTGAATTCGGATTGATTCCAGAGTTCATCGGTCGCTTGCCCGTCATTACGACATTAGACGCGCTCGATAAACAAGCCTTGCGCAATATTCTCACACAGCCGAAAAACGCCATCACCAAACAGTATCAAAAACTTTTCCGAATGGAAGGCGTCGAACTTGTTTTTGACAACGACGCGCTCGAAGTCGTCGTCGAAGAAGCCATGCGACGCGGCACCGGCGCAAGAGCCTTGCGCTCCATCTTGGAAAATGCGATGCTCGACATCATGTTCCACTTACCTTCAATGAAAGGCGTGAAGACGGTCGTCATTACAAAGGAAGTCATCACGCAACACGCCCAACCGATTTATCTCTACGACGACCAAAAGAAACGCTCGGCTTAATCGGCTTGTTCTTACTTGCAACACAAAGCCTCGCATTCACGTGAGGCTTTTCTCTTTCCACTATGCCAAAACACATCATCGTTATCGGTGCAGGTCTTGGCGGACTTTCCGCCGCCATTCGCTTAGCTCATCGCGGATTCAAAGTTTCAGTCTTCGAAAAAAACGCGACCGTCGGCGGGAAAATGCAAGAAGTCGTTTCAGATAACGGCTATCGCTTCGACACGGGACCGACGCTCATCACCATGCCCTTCGTCTTTGAAGAGTTGTTTCAAAGCGTCGGCAAAACCATGAGCGACTACCTCACGCTTCTTCCACTTGAAAGCGCGTGCAAATACTTTTTCAGCGACGACTCTTGCTTTACGGCGTATTGCGATTTGAATCGACTTCGTGAAGAAATCGCGCGCGTCTTCCCGTCAGAAACCGCAAACTTTGAACGCTATTTTCAATACTCGAAAAAAATTTACGATGCGACCGCAAAGAACTTCATTTTCAATCCACTGTCTCTTTCGCGCCTTCTAAAATCTAATCCGCTTGATTTGCTCCACATTGATGCGTTTTCAACGGCACATGCCGCCAACGCTCGTTTTTTCAAGGATTCTCGGCTGGTGCAATTTCTCGACCGATTTCCAACGTATGTCGGCTCTTCGCCCTATCTTGCGCCCGCAACGCTCAATGTGATTCCTTTCGTCGAACTTGCCTTCGGTGGATTCTATGTGAAAGGCGGCATGATTGAACTTGCAAAAGCCTATCATCAACTCGCCAAAGAATTCGGGGCAACATTCTATTTCAATCAAAGCGTTGAGCGAATTCTGACGTCGAACGGCAAAGTGTCAGGCATTCAACTTGCCAACGGCGAAACGCTTGCTTGTGATGCCATCGTCAGCAACGACGACGCCGTTCATACCTACGCTAATCTTCTCGGCGAAAAGCACGTTGAGGAAAAGTATGAAGCCTC
>JBDNCJ010000066.1:0-17081 GCA_046719715.1 Chloroherpetonaceae bacterium
CTTCTGGAATTGGATTGCCGTTTGCATCATTGACGGGATTGGTTTCGAATGCAATTCGTTTGATGTTGAGCAGGTGAAGCGGCGTGATATTGTCGGTGGTGATTGAGCCGCCGATGGTTCCAGGTCCAAGCGTCATTGAAGGTGCAAGAGCCGTTGTATATCCGACAGCCCCAACAGCGGCAACCGTGTTAATCAGGATACGAAATGCGGGCTTATGCAACGCAAACTGTTCAATCACCATTTCGTTCTGTGTATGCAAGGCAAGCGAATGTCCAATACCGCCAAACTCTAAGAGTTCAATACAGCGTTTGCACCCGGCTTCCCAGCCGTCTTCGGTGTAGAAGGCAAGCACAGGCGAGAGTTTTTCTGCGGAAAGAATTTCTTTTTTCCCAACTGCACCTAATTCCACGACTAGAACGCTTGTTTGCGGCGGAACGGAAAATCCTGCACGTTCGGCAATGAAGGTTGCAGGCATGCCGACGACTTCAGGGTTCAAGCCTTTTGGAAACATATAGCGCTCTAACTTTTGCTTTTCTTCCATTGAAACGAAGTAAGCACCGCGCTTTTTGAGTTCTTCGACGACTTTGTTCTTAATGGGCAAGTCGCAAACGATGGCTTGTTCAGAGGAGCAGAGCGTGCCGTTATCGAAGGTTTTGCCGAACAAAATATCGGCGACGGCTTTTGGAATGTTCGCACTTCGCTCGATGAAAGCAGGCACATTGCCCGAACCCACGCCGTAAGCGGGTTTGCCTGACGAATAAGCGGCGCGCACCATTGCGGAACTTCCTGTGGCGAGAATGACGCTGGTCAATTCGTGGCGCATCAGTTCGGTTGTGCCTTCGAGGGTCGGCTTCGTCATACATAACACCAGATTATCGGGCGCACCTGCTTTTTTGGCGGCATCGGCAATAACTTTTGCGGCTTCGGTCGTGCAACGCACGGCACGCGGGTGGGGCGAAGCAACGATTGCATTTCGCGATTTGAGCGCAATGATGGCTTTATACATCATTGTTGAAGTCGGATTCGTTGTTGGAATGAGTGCCGCCACGACGCCCATCGGGGTTGCCACTTCCCAGACTTTGCCGTTATGCGTTTTGCTTACAATCCCGCACGTCTTCATGTCTTTGATGAAGTCGTAGAGCATCTTCGTTCCGACGATGTTCTTTTTCACCTTATCCTGCCACTTGCCGAAGCCGGTTTCTTCGACAGCGAGTTTGGCAAGGCGTTCGCGTGCCTCGTAGCCGGCTTCTGCCATTGCTTGGACGATTTTATCGACCTGCGCTTGGGTGAAGTCTTTGTAGGCTTGTTGGGCTTCTTTGGCTTTGGCGAGAAGTGAGCGCGCTTCTTGAATAGATTGCAAATCGGACGAGAGTTCCATAGCAAAAGCAATGATTACGTGTTAATTGGAAGTTTTACAGCTTAGGTTCGAGCTTGTGCCTTCAAGAGCGTGTGCGAAATAGAGCCATCGGCTTCGCGCGGCAATTCGGTTCGGAACTCGATTTCGTCAGGGACGACAAGTTCGCCGAGTTCGTGTCGAACATAATCGCGCAACGAGGATTCCAGCGCATTTGCCACGCCAAATGGATTTTTCAGGACTACAAACGCACGCACCTTTTCCCCTTTGTTTGCATCGGGCAACCCAATGACCGCTACTTCTTTGACGACTGGATGTTCCGCGAGCGTGGCTTCCAATTCGGCGTTTGAAATACGGTAGCCGCTGACCTTTATCACATCGTCAACTCTGCCGATGATTTTGAAATACCCGTTTTCATCTTTGGTTGCCACATCGCCAGTGTTGAAACAGCCTTCGACATGTCGCCAGTATTTGTTGTATCGTTCAGAATTGTTCCAGATTGTTTTCATCAGATAGGGAACGGGGTGAACGAGAACCAGCAAGCCTTCTTGCTTCGAGGCAGATTCTGTTCCGTCCAGACTGCGCACCTCGAGATTGACGCCGGGCAAGGCTTTTCCGACTTTCCCAACTTTAATCGGAAAGTTCAATGTGTTGCCGATGGCGGGAATTGGAATTTCGTTTTGAAGCCACATTTCGACGACGCTTCCGATTTTGCCGACGACTTCTTTTTGCGCCCACTCGTGAAGCGCGGGCAAGAGCGCGCCGCCAGTTGTGAGCATTAAGCGGAGCGTCGAGTTGTCATACTTCTTCATCAGTTCGGTGCCGTGTCTGTGGAGTTGTTGAAGCAACGAGGGGTGCGAAACCAAGATATTGACGCCGTGCCGCTCGATGCGCCGCCAAAATGATTCTACGCTGGGATAATCAATTGCGCCCTCGTGCATGAGAATCGTCGCGCCGGAAAGCAGTGTGCCATAGACGGAGAAGAGATGCCCGGGCGCAGAGCCAATGTGGAACGAGTTCCACAACACATCATTATCTTGAATATCGTAGAGGGTTTTCGCGGCATAGTATGCGCCGACCATGTAGCCGCCATGCGTATGCACAACGCCTTTCGGCTTGCCGCTGGTGCTACTGGTGTAAAGCACAAAGAGCGGATGATTGGATTCGACGATTTCCGGGTTGCAGAATTGTGGTTGCCCGGAAATGAAATCGTAAAAGTCAATCTCGCGCTCCGATGTGAGGTTGAGTTTTGGAGATTGCCGACGCAAAACCACGATGCGCTCAACGCTCGCGCTGGTGCGCAAAGCACTGTTGAGCACGCTCTTCATCGGGAAGTGCATCGCTTCGCTGTAACTGGCATCGGCACAAAACACAACTTTCGGCTCGATATCTTCGACACGGGTTTTGAGTGCGCGTGCGCCTGACTTTTCATGAATAACCGCATGAATTGCACCTATTCTCGCACATGCCAGCATTACATAGACCGCCTCGACCGTGTTCGGCATGAACACTAACACCGTATCGCCTTTCCTCACGCCCACGGATTTCAACGCGTTAGCCACTTGTGAGACGCGCCGAATTAAACGGTCAAAGGTTACATAGTTTTCAGGACCAGATTCGCTCGACCAAATCAGAGCGACCTTATTGCGCCGCTCTCCGACAATGTGACGGTCTAAAGCGTTGAGCGTGATGTTCGTTTTCGCACCGATAAACCACTCATGTTTCGGCGGGTCAAACTCCATCACCTTGCTCCACTTTGTTTCCCAAAGCAGCTGCTCGGCAATTGACTCCCAAAATTCGGACGGGTTCTCAATCGAAGCCTTATAGGTAGATTCATAATCTAACTTGTTGCGTCGCAAAAAAACAGGCGGCGTAAATTGTTTTGGTGATTCGGATAAAATGTCGCTGGTCATAATGCATTTAGGTTGGTTTACACTTCTCTGATTAGAAAATCTACAACATACTCTCCCATTTTTCAGCCCAACGTTGCCAAGTTTTCTTGCAATTTCAAGAGCGTTGTTTTGGCGTTGGCGAGTTTTTCTTTTTCGGCATCAATAACTTCCTTCGGTGCGCGTGAAACGAAGCCTTCGTTTGAGAGTTTGGCTTCGAGTTGCTTCACATAATTCTCCGATTTTTGAATCTCTTTGGCAAGACGCGATTTTTCTTTCTCAAAATCAATCAAGCCTTCCAGCAAGAGATAAAGTTCATTTCCTTCGATGATTGCACCAGCGGCATGTTTTGGCTTTTCAAGCGTCGTTGAAACGCTCATGGTTACCCGTGCGAGTCGTTCAAGAAGGGCACGCGCACGCACAAGCCGTTCTGCGGTTTCGCTTGACGTTGCCTTTACCAACACTTGTGCGATTGGCGCGGGCGGCACTCCCAAGACGGCACGAATACTGCGAATCTCGGTAATCAATTTTTTTATTAACTCAAATTCTTGTTCGGACGGTTCATCGTTCCAAGTCGGTTCGCCTTGTGCAATCGGCGTTGTGTCTAAAAACGCGCCTTCGGCTCTCGGAACAAGGTTTTGCCAAATTTCTTCCGTGATAAACGGCATAATCGGGTGAAGCATTTTGAGCGATTCTTCAAAGACGAAGAAGGCTCGGCAAATTATCTGCTTCTTCTCTTCTGCTGATTGCGCGGTTTGAAGATTCACCTTCATTGCCTCAATGAACCAATCGCAGAAGTCGCCCCAGATGAAGTCATATGTGAGTTTTGCTAATTCATTGACGCGGAACGTGGCGTGCGCTTTGTGATACTGCTCTAAGGTGTGATTGAGCCGTGAAAATATCCATCGCTCGGTGAGGTTGAAGGTAGAAGGTTCGAGCGTTAAGGCGGTGTAATGCGAGGCAAATTCATCGATGCTCTCGAAGGTTTCATTGCGATTCATCAAGAGGAAACGGGCGGCGTTCCAGATTTTGGTCGCGAAGTTTCGACCTTGCTCGACCTGCGGCGTGTCTTGGTCTTTGGTTACTTCCATACGCACGTCTTGCCCAAGCGGCGCGAGATAAATCGTGGTGAAACGCAACGCATCTGCGCCATATTTTTCAATCACGTCAAGCGGATTGGGCGAATTGCCGAGCGATTTGGACATTTTGCGCCCTTGCCCATCACGAATAATGCTGGTGAAATAGACATTGCGGAACGGGATTTCTTTTTTGAAATATAAGCCTGCCATAATCATGCGCGCCACCCAAAAGAAAATAATGTCGGGTCCGGTAACGAGCGTTGTGGTCGGATAAAATGCTTTGAAATCGTCGGTCTCCATTGAGTTTGTGCCGTCCCAGCCCAGCGTGGTCAGAGGCCAGAGCCATGAGGAAAACCATGTGTCGAGCACGTCTTCGTCTTGAACAAGGTCGTCAAGTGTCAGTGAGGGATTTTTGGCTTTGAGCACGGCGAAGGCTTCTTCTTTGGTTGCAGCAACAGCAAAAGTGCCGTCGGGGGCGTAATAAGCGGGAATGCGATGCCCCCACCAGAGTTGACGCGAAATGCACCAATCTTGAATGTTCGAGAGCCAATGCCGATAGGTGTTTATCCAGCGTTCAGGATAAAATTTGATTTGACCTTCTTCAACGACCTTCAACGCAGGTTCGGCGAGGGGTTTCATGTTGACAAACCATTGCTCGGAAAGGTAGGGTTCAACGACCACGTCCGCGCGTTCCGAATAGCCAACATTATGCGTGTAGTCTTCGACCTTTTCCAAGTTGCCTTGTGCGTGCAGAATTTCTTCGGCTTTTTTGCGAGCCACGAATCGGTCTAAGCCGGAGAGTTCGCCGAAGCCTTGTTCGATTTTTCCAGTTTTATCGATGGCGCAGATGAATGGCAAGTTATGCCGCAGTCCGATTTGGTAGTCGTTGGCGTCGTGTGCAGGCGTAATTTTGAGCGCCCCTGTTCCAAATTCCATTTCCACATAGTCATCGGCGATGATGGGCAGTTCGCGTTTGGTGAGCGGTTCAATGACGATTTTACCGATGAAGGCTTTGTATCGTTCATCATGAGGATTGACGGCGACGGCGACGTCGGCAAGCATGGTTTCAGGACGCACCGTCGCAATCGTGATGAACTTGTCGGGCTCTTCTTTGAAGAAGTAACGCACGAAGTAGAGCTTATCGGTTTGCGTTTTCATGATGACTTCTTCATCGGAGAGCGCGGTTTGCGAGGCAGGGCACCAGTTGATGATGCGCTTACCGCGATAAATCAAGCCGTCGTTGTAGAGCGTGATGAACGTGTGCGTTACGGCTTTCGACGCGCTCTCGTCCATCGTGAAGAGGTTGCGTCGCCAATCGGCTGAGACGCCGAGTTTGCGCAGTTGTTTGAGAATGAGGTCGCCGTATTCGTTGCGCCATTGCCAGACGCGTTCTAAAAAATTTTCTCGTCCTAAGTCGTATCGTGTTTTCTTCTCTTTTCGGAGTTCCTTTTCGACGCGCGTTTGTGTGGCGATGCCGGCGTGGTCGGTGCCGGGTAGCCAAAGCGATTCGTAGCCCATCATTCGGTGGTAGCGAATGAAGAGGTCTTGAATGGTGTGATTGAGCACGTGCCCCATCGTGAGACTGCCCGTGATGTTGGGCGGCGGCATTAAAATGGTGAATGATTTTTTTTCGCCGCGCACGACGGGCGCGTTTTCAGCGTTGGTAACGCCCAGCGTTTCAAAATGCGGGACGCTCCACTTGGCTTCAACGGTTTGAGGATTGTAGGTTTTGTCGAGATGTTGTTCAGAAAGCGTTTCGGACATAAATCGGTTTTCAGGAAAATTGAACGCCGCGAGCGATTTCGCGGCGATTTTGGGAAGATACAGAAGCGCGACGAAAAAAATGCGTGAGGCTGTAGGTCGGTTTAATTTCGTCGCAGTTCTCGGCGCTGTTCGCGCGAGGGCTGTCCGCCGCCGAAGCCGGTATTGGCTCGGATACGGTCTTGGAACTGTTGTCCCTCGAGCAATGCACGTGAGAAGATGGTGATTTCGACTTCGTCGCCTTCGTTTAAGCCGCGCAGGACTTCGGCGTATTCGGCGGTTTGTTCGCCAATCAAGATGGGCTTTGGAACGGCTTCGCCGGTGGAATCTTTGAGCATCACAAGACGGCGTTTTCCTCTTGCGCGCTCTTCCAACCAACGCAAGGCAGAGGAATCGCCTGCCGCCATGCGCTCTTCGAACTGTTTGCGTCGTGCTTTTCGCACCGAGTCGGGAAGGTCGCGGTTGCGCTCGCCTCGTCCGCCGAAGCCCATAGTGCCGCGCTCTGTGGGCATTTTCAGTTCGTCTTTAATTTCTTTCAGGGCTTCCACTGGCACGGCGAGCGCGTTCGGATTGTCGTAGACGGTTACCGTTACCGTCGCATTCATTCCGGCGAGCAACCGATACTTCGGATTTGGCACTTCAATGACGACGGGAAATCGCGTGACGTTTTGCTCGACTTTGGCAAGCGGGTCGATGCGCAAGACTTTTCCCGTGAATGTTTCTTCGGGGAACGCATCAGCAACGATTTGCGCCTCTTGTCCGAGTTTAATTTTTCCGACATCGACTTCGTCGATATTAGCATAAACATAGACGCGGCTCATGTCGGCAATGGTCACAATAGTCGTGCCGCCTGAGACCGTATTTAATCCGCCCATGATGACTTGACCTTCATCGACGGGCTTGTCGAGCACAAGTCCGTCAATCGGGCTACGCACCACGCAATCGTTCAAACGAATTTTCGCTTGGTCAAACGCCGCTTGCGCTCTGATAAGTTGTGCTTTGCGTTGTTCCAGCTCCAATCGGGCGGCGTCCATTTCGAGCTCGCTGATGAGTTTTTGCTCAAAGAGTTTTCGGCTTCGTTCGGTGTTGGTCTCGACTTGTTTTAAGGTCGCTTTTGCCACACCTAAATCTGCTTCGGCTTGATTAAATGCGGCAAGCGCGTCCGTTTTTTCAATCAGCGCAATAACCGTTCCCTTTTTGACGAAATCGCCCTCGTTGAGTTTGAGCGAAAGCACTTCGCCACTTGCTTTGGATTTGATTTCAACTTTGTAGACGGGCTGAACTTGTCCCGTTGCCACCACCTGAACTTTAATCGGCTGACGCTCCACTTTGGCAGTTCGCTTAATTAACCCGACGGGTGCGGCTTTAGCATCGTTTTCAGATTTACGAAAGAAGAAAAACCAACTTCCGGCGAGCAGCACCACCACGATGCCAGAGATAATGAGGACTTTCTTTTTCATGTTTTTGTGTTTAACCATTGATTTGCAATTTAGCCTCAAAACTGTAAAGAAATGTGACTATATCGGCAGAATTGCGGTCGGTGAAAGTGCGAGAATTTTGCTACATTTCCGCGCTTCATTTTTCAGTAATCTATTCTCAAAAAATCAAATGAACATTCACGAGTATCAGGCAAAGGAACTTCTCAAAAAGTATCAAGTCGCCGTTCCCAAAAACACGGTTTGTTTTTCGGCGGAAGAGGTGAAATCGGCGGCTGAACAAATGCTTGCCGAACAAGGCGGCGGCGTTGTAGTCGTTAAAGCGCAAATTCACGCGGGCGGCAGAGGCAAGGCGGGCGGCGTGAAAGTCGTCAAAACCGCAGAAGACGCCTACACCTACGCCCAAAAAATGTTCGGGGCGACGCTCGTTACGCATCAAACCGGACCTGAAGGCAAAGTCGTGCATCGTTTGCTCGTTGAGCAAGGCATGAACATCGAGCGAGAACTTTATCTCGGCATCACACTCGATCGCGCCGTTTCAAAAAACGTGTTGATGATTTCTACCGAAGGCGGAATGGACATTGAAGCCGTCGCCGAACACTCTCCCGAAAAGATTTTGAAAATCCACATCGACCCATTGCTCGGCATTCAAGCCTACCAAGCCCGAGAAGCCGCGCTCTTCTTGCAACTTTCAGGCGAGCAGTTCAAAAATGGCGTCAAATTCATCACAGCACTTTACAACGCATATATGCAATTAGATTGCTCACTGGCGGAAATCAATCCGCTCGTTGTAACCAAAGAAGGCAATGTGATTGCGCTCGATGCGAAAGTCAACTTCGATGACAACGCCCTCTATCGCCACCCCGACTACGCCGACCTGCGCGACGAATCCGAAGAAGACCCACTCGAAGTGGAAGCGTCAAAATCGAACTTGAACTATGTTCGCTTGGACGGCAATGTCGGCTGTATGGTCAATGGCGCGGGACTCGCGATGGCAACGATGGACATCATTCAACTTGCGGGCGGAAAGCCTGCGAATTTTCTTGATGTCGGCGGCGGCGCCAATGCAAAAACGGTTGAAGCAGGCTTTCGCATCATTTTGAGCGATAAAAATGTGAAGGCGATTTTGATTAACATTTTCGGCGGGATTGTTCGATGCGACCGTGTCGCGGCAGGCGTGATTGAAGCGGCAAAGAACATCGGCTTACAAGTGCCCGTCATCGTCCGCCTTGAAGGCACTAACGCCGACATCGCACAAAAGATGCTTGATGAATCCGGCTTGAATCTCATTTCCGCACAAGGCTTGAAAGACGCATCGGAAAAAGTTACACAAGCCCTCGCCGCTTAACGCTTAAGCGCTTCAAAAATGACTCAAAGACATGATTCAAAGACTCTATGCTCATAACTACCGATGTTTTCAAAACTTTGAACTTAACCTCAAAGGCGTTTCTTCTTGCTTGCTGATTGGAAAGAACGGGTCGGGCAAGTCGACGGTTCGCGACGTCCTCGAGCTCTTTCAAAAAATTGGACGCGGCACCAACCGATTGAAAGAACTACTTACTCCAAAAGATTTTGCTTGGGAACAGCGCGCCGCGCCGATGCGATTTGAACTTGAAGTCGCTCTCGAGCAACAACTCTTCAAGTATGAGATTGCCTTCGAGTTGCCCGACGGATTTCAAGAATTGAGAGTCTTTGAAGAAAAATTAAGCGTAAATGATAGAGCGATTTATTCTCGCACTCTTGCGCAGGTTACGCTTTATCGCACGCCGGGTGATTCAGAAGCGAAGTTTCTTGTGGATTGGCATTTGGTCGCGCTTCCCATTATTTCTGCTTCGTCGGAAAAAGACCCCGTGCCTCTCTTCAAGTCGTGGCTCTCCAAACTGACGATTCTTTCTCCGATACCCGACCTGATCAACGGCGATTCAAGCGGCGAAACTTTCCACTTAAAAAAAGACGGCTCAAACTTTGCCGATTGGCTCGAGGGTTTATTGGGTGCTTTTCCCGCCGCTTACGCCGGTTTGGATAGTTCTCTGAAGCAAGTCTTTCCGGACTTCAAAGATTTTCAAAGACCTTCAACAGGCGGCAACTCGAAAAAATTGGTCGTCCAGTTTGCAAGAGAAAAGCAACCATTCCGTATTGCCTTTGAACATCTTTCCAGCGGCGAAAAATGCTTTTTCATGTGGAGTGCGATTCTTGCCGCTAATGAACACATGAATGGGCTGTTTTGCTTTTGGGACGAAGCCGATAACCACCTTTCGCTCTCAGAAATTGGACAGATGACCCGAGCGTTGCAACAGTCGTATGAGCAAAAAGGACAACTCATTTTAACGACGCACAGCGAAGAAATCGTCCGAAGTTTTTCTAATGAAAAAACATTTTACTTGGGGCGCAAAAGCCATTTAGAACCAACCATAATCCGACCGCTGTCGGAAGTCTATAAAGGCAAAAACATCGTCAATGATTTAATTCTCGACGATATTGAACTATGAGCGCGAATAAGTTTGAGCCTCACCTCATCGTGCTTCCCGAAGACGACGCAAACGCCGCTCTCGTTAATGGATTTCTTCTTTCCCCGTTTGTCAATTCCAGACAAGTTCAAGTTCTTCCTGTTGCAGGCGGCGGAAAGCGAGCAGTGCAAGCCTTTCTTGATGAACACCTCATTAAATTGCGCAGATACACACAAAGGCGATTCGTCTTAGTCATTGATTTTGACAACGATTTGACGCTCTTTGAAAGAGCATCGAGCCAAATTCCCAATGATGTGAAAGCGCGCGTGTTCGTCTTGGGCGTTTTTTCAGAACCAGAACGATTGAGAACATCGCTTGGAATGGGTTATGAAGACATCGGAAAAACTTTGACGAAGGAATGTATAGAAAATCGACGTAAACTTTGGGCGCATCGCTTGCTTGCCCACAACGAAACTGAATTAGCCCGATTAAATGATTCCGTGCGACAGTTGTTGTTTTCTTAAACGCGGTGCATGGCTTTGAAAATATCTTCGTGTTGCGCTTGCACTTTCACGCCGACCTTTTCTCCCGCCTTCGAGAGCGCGTCTAAAATTTGCGTGAAACTCGATGGCGATTTTGAAATATCAACGACCATAATCAGCGTGAAAAATTCCTGCATAATTTTTTGCGAGACGTCCTGCAAATCACATTGATGTTCGGCAAGTGCCGCCGTCAGCGCGCTGACGATGCCGACGCGATTTTTTCCAAACGCCGTTACTAAAATTCTGCCTGTATCGTGCGACGCTGGCACGGGCGGTTTCGGGATTGAAAGCGTGAGCGACGGCGCGCCTTTTTCGTATTCCTTCATCACTTCGGCGACGACGGCTTGAACGGTTTCCTTCGTCGCCTTCTCGCCGAGTTCTTCGATGGCGAGGTCAATGATGCGACGTATTTCAGTTTCGGTCATAATTGGTTTTTACTTAACGATGATTTCAAACGGCATGGTTGCTTGCGGTTGCAACGGCGCTGTCGACGAGAGCCGTCGCAATGTTCGAAGCGCGCTCTTGAACTCCAACGGAAGTTCGAAGTCGCCAATGAACGATTGCTTCACTTGTTCAGAAAGCACATTAAGAGCAACTCGTCCAAGAAGCGTCGCCTCTGTTTCACTTCCAAAGCCGTCGAGGAAAGAATCCCAAAAATCTTTGCGTTTTGGATAACTCACCAGCTCGACGTGCGCCGATTCGTCAATGCCTGCAAGGCTTTTGGCGATTTGAACGGATTTTCGGAATCCGCCGAGTTCATCAACGAGTCCGATTTCCTTCGCGCTTTCGCCGAGCCAGACGTGCCCTTGCGCAATCGCATCGACTTGCTCAACCGTC
This sequence comes from Chloroherpetonaceae bacterium, assembly GCA_046719715.1. Taxonomy (GTDB): domain Bacteria; phylum Bacteroidota; class Chlorobiia; order Chlorobiales; family Thermochlorobacteraceae; genus JANWWM01. The sequence continues at coordinate 11,346 of JBDNCJ010000066.1, forward strand.
ATGTTTCTGCCTTCGGCGACTTTGCTCAAAAATTCTTGATAGGTGTAATCAATCAGCGCGTCGGCTTTTTGATAGACGTCGGGCGAGAGTTTATCGAAGAGATTAAACGAATCGGCGTATTTGGCTTTTGAAATGACGGTGCGTTTCAATCCGATTTTATCGGCGAGTTCGCGCATCGAGGGTTTGGTGGCAATCACGCCGATTGAGCCTGTAATCGTATTTGGATTCGCGACGATTTTTTGCGTTTGCATCGAGACCCAATATCCGCCGGAGGCGGCAACGCCCGACATAGACGCAATCACAGGTTTTTCGGCTTTGGCTTTGTTGAGCGCAAGCAAAATTTTGTCGGAGGCAATCGCCGAGCCGCCGGGGCTATCGACGCGCACAATGATGGCTTTGATGGTTTTATCTTTTCGCGCCTCTTCAATGGCGGGCACGAGGGTTTCGTCGCCGCTGTCGCTCTCGCCGTCGGGCGAGGGATTGCTTTTGCCGTCGACCAGCGCGCCCACAATATTGATGACCGCGATTTTATCTTGTGCGTTTTGACCTAACGATTTGTAAGTAACGGCTTTGTATTTCTTCGCCGAAAGAAACAGCGTCTCGTCGTTGTCCTCAGTGATGTTAAATCGTTGGCGAATGTGCGCTTTGAGTTCGCTAAAATAGCAGACGGAGTCGACGAGTTTTTGCGCGAGCGCGTCTTTGTCGGAAAGGTAGGCTTGTTCGTTGAGAATTTTGCGATACGCCACTTCCTCAATGTTGCGCGATTGTGCGACGCCTTGCACGTAGGTTTTGTCGAAGCCCGTCAATAATGCGTTGATTTGCTCATAGTTCGGTGCGGAAATCGTATCGTTCAAAAAAGATTCCGCTGCCGACTTGTATTTGCCGCGTCGTGCGACTTCGAACTGAACGCCGACTTTCGCCAGCATCGATTTGTAGTAAAGAATTTCCGCTCTCAATCCATCAAGCACCAACACGCCGTAGCGTTCAAAGAAAATTTTGTTGCACGCCGACGCCAGAAAATACTCCGCGTCGCCTGAAAATTGCGGAAGGAATGCCCAAATCTCTTTGCCCGACGCGCGAAACGCCGCAATCGCTTCGCGCAATTCCGTGAGTTTGGATTGCTGTGCCGCCAACCCTTCAATCGTTACGACCACAATCTTGACGCGCTCATCGGCTTTGGCTTTGTCCAATATCTCTAACATTCCTTGCAGGGTTGCGGGCGACTTCGGTGAAATCCCGGGAAAACCTTCGCTCAAAACGAGTTCGGGCAACGCGCCTCCGATTTCAAGGAGCAATACCGTTTCTTTCGGAACATTGACCTTCGGCGACGACGACCGATACACACCGATTCCAATCAAAATTGCAATCAAAATCAAAATGATGAGCCAAATTCTGCCGCTCCCTTGCTTCTTTTGTGATGGTTGAGACATATCGCGTTGATGTGATTAGGTTTGAATGATGCTGAATATCGCTTGTTGGACGGTCATTTACAATTTCACCACGCCTTAGGGTTTCAAAACTTCGGTTGCGTAAAACGTGCCGCGCCACTCCACACCGCCCTTGACCGAGACGAGCAACGCCGACTTGACAAGCGCATAAAGAAACAACACCGACATGACAGGGTGAAGCATCGTTACAAACAGCGCACGCCATAGCGAGCCTTTTCCAACTGCATAGCCCAAGTAGATGAAGCCAAGCGAAAGCAGTGCGCAAAGCGTTGCAAATTTGTCGTTCAAGAGCCAAAGCCAATACGGTGCAATCAATCCGAACAGCGTTCCGAACACACCAATCCAAATCCAAGCCCAAGAAAAATTCACGCCGGCAAACGCGCTTCGCTCAATGCCTTTGATTGAATCCCACAAGCCTTCGCGCCAACGCACTTGAACGAAGTTGCGTCCCTCGACAACGTGCGTCGCTTCATTTTGTTGTTTAACGAAGTAGCCGAGTTTGACGTCGTCAGCGATTTCGGCTTTAAGCGGCACATGTTCGCCGATGGCTTTGTAGAGCGCACGCTCGATGAAGTTGAACGCCCCCACGCCGATGTAAGCCCGTTTATTTTTGGGATTGCGCGCACCAATAGGATTGAACTTCCAGACGAAGAGCATGCCGAAAAGCGCAAGGAAAGATTCTTCAAAGATGTTTTCAGAAAGCATTTTCGGATAAACCACAATGTGCCGCGCCTTGTGTTTCTGCGCGTAGCCGACGGTTTTTGAAACTGTCTCTGGGGCGAAGAGAATATCGGCGTCGGTAAATAAAAGATACTCGCCGCTTGCTTGCTCGAAGCCGCGTTGATTGGCGTGATTCTTGCCGAGCCAGCCGTGCGGCAATTCGGCGATGTGAATTGGTTTGAGTCGTGCGTCTTCTTTGGCAAGGCGGTTGATGATGTCGCCCGTTTCGTCGTCGGAGCGGTCGTTGATAACGATGATTTCAAGGTTCGGATAATCTTGCAGAAGAAGCGAGCGAAGCGACTGATGAATTTTCTTGGATTCGTTTTTTGCAGGCACAATCACGCTTACAAGCGGGAAGGTTTGCGGCGACGGTGCGGCGGCAAGTTTCGGAATCCAGTTGTGCAACAGCACGGCGCGCACGAGCATCATCAGCCAGCCGCCGACGCAAAAGAGCGAGAAAAGATGTATCAGTGAAAACGCCTCAACCATAACTTGATTAAATCTTGTTGTATTTTTCGTTTTTAACGCGCACTGTGCATTATCGGTTTAATCGCCATGCCAAATACCCATTCAAATACCTCATTCGGCACATTCGGAGAAAATCTCGCGGCGGAGTTTCTCATTAAAAACGGCTTTGAGATTTTAGTTCGCAATTTTCGGTGCGGCAAAAATGAAATTGATTTGATTGCAAAGAAGGGCGAGGTGATTTCATTCGTTGAAGTCAAAACGCGCAAGGGATTGGAGTTCGGACACGCCGCCGAAGCCGTAACACGCGCCAAACAAAATGAGTTAGCAAAAGCCGCAGAGTGTTATCTTCGAAAGTTTCCGAACCGTGCCGACCTTTATCGCTTCGATGTCGTTGCTATTACGATGACCAGCGGCGAAACACCCGATATTTTGTTCATCGAAGACGCATTCCGACTGCTGTAAATCTCATGCTTCAAACTTAACTGTAATATTAACTTCGTCAATGAAAGCACTCATTACCGCCGGCGGCAGAGGCACGCGCCTTCGTCCGCTCACGCACACGCACAACAAGCACCTCATTCCGATTGCCAACAAACCCATGCTCGCCTACGCCATTGAAGCCGTTCGCGCCGCAGGCGTCAAAGAAATCGGAATCGTGATGAACGCCGACAACCAAGACGTGCAAACAGCGTTTGGCTCGGGCAAAGAATACGGCGTGAAGTTCACTTACATTCCGCAGTCCGCGCCGCTCGGCTTGGCGCATGTCGTTAAAATCTCACAAGACTTTATTAAAAACGAACCGTTCATTTTTTATCTCGGCGATAATATGTTGGTCGGTGGCGTCGCACGATTCATTGAAGCCTTCAAAGCCAATAAGTCGAACTGCCACTTAACGCTTGCAAAAGTCAAGGACCCTGAACGCTTTGGCGTGCCTGAACTCAAAGGCAATCGCATCGTTTCAATTGAAGAGAAACCTAAAAAGCCGAAGTCCGATTACGCCGTCGCCGGCATTTACATCTATGACGAAAGCATTTTCGATGCCGTCAATGCCATTAAACCGTCGGCGCGCGGCGAACTTGAAATCTCTGATGCCCATCAATACTTGCTTTCCAAAAGAAAGAAAGTAACCTACTCGGAAATCACCGGCTGGTGGAAAGACACGGGCAAACCCTACGACTTGCTCGAAGCCAATCGCCTCGTGCTTGAAAATCAAGAGACGATGATTTGGGGCAAGGTTGATTCCGCCTCACACCTCTCCGGAAAAATTGTGATTGGAAAAGGCTCTAAGGTCATCAACAGCGTGTTGCGCGGTCCGCTCATCATCGGCGAAAATTGCCTTATTGAAGATTCTTACATTGGTCCTTTCACGTCCATTTACGATTCAACCGTCGTGAGGAAGTCGGAAATCGAGTTCAGCATCATTTTGAAAGATTGTCGAATTGAAGATGTCGGAATCCGAATTGAGGAAAGTTTGCTCGGAAACGACGTGCAAATTGTGAGCGCATCGAAGAAGCCGAAGACGAATCGCTTTATGCTCGGCGACCAATCGCGCGTGGAAGTCGTTTAACGCCATTCAAATTTCAACAATCCAATGATACCTCGTTATTCTCCGAAAGACATTGCGGCAATTTGGACGGAAGAAGCCAAAATGCAACGCTGGCTCGAGATTGAACTTGCCGCCGTCGAAGCGCGCGTCAACCTGGGCGAAGTTCCCGAAAAAGATTTCGCCGTGATTAAGAAGAAAGCCCGATTCGATGTTGAGCGCGCTCTTGAAATTGAAAAAACGACGAAGCATGATGTGATTGCATTTCTCACCAATGTTGCCGAGCACGTCGGCGCGGAATCGCGGCATATTCATCAAGGCATGACGTCGAGCGACGTGTTGGATACCGCGCTCTCCATGCAAATGCGCGACGCAGGCAAAATAATCCTAAGCGATATCGAACATCTTTTGAAGATTCTCGCCAAACGCGCCAAAACATTCAAATACACCTTGCAAATCGGACGCACGCACGGCGTTCACGCCGAACCTATCACCTTCGGCTTGAAACTCGCCTTGTGGTATGAAGAAATGAAGCGCAATCGCGAGCGGCTCAAACGTGCGATTGAAGTCGTCAGTGTCGGCAAAATCAGCGGCGCGGTCGGCACATTCGAGCATCTTTCTCCGAAGGTTGAAGAATTTGTCTGCAAAAAATTAGGCTTGAAGCCCGCGCCCATTTCCACGCAAATCATTCAGCGCGATAGGCACGCCGAATACCTTTGCACGCTTGCCGTCGTTGCGTCCTCGATTGAAAAATTTTCGGTGGAGTGCCGTCACTTGCAACGCACGGAGGTATTGGAGGCGGAAGAGTTTTTCAGCGAAGGGCAAAAAGGCAGTTCCGCCATGCCGCACAAGCGCAACCCGATTACCTTTGAACGCCTGTCAGGACTTGCCCGCGTGGTTCGCGCCAACGCACTCGCAGGATTGGAAAACGTCGCCTTGTGGCACGAGCGCGATATTTCGCACAGTTCCGTTGAGCGCGTCGTGATGCCCGATTCCACCATCGCCCTTTGCTACATCGTGCGGCAGTTTTCGGACGCGATAGAAAAATTGCTCGTCTATCCCGAACGTATGTTCAAAAATTTTGATAGTTCTTACGGGCTGATTTCGTCTCAGAGCGTCATGCTCGCGCTCACCACGAAAGGCTTGACGCGCGAAGCGGCTTACAAACTCGTTCAGCGCAACGCGATGCAAAGTTGGCGCGAAAAAATCCACCTCAAACGCCTCATCTTGGACGACGGCGAGATTCGTGCGCACTTATCCGAAAAAGACATTGAGCACATTTTTTCCGCCGAGACGTTGATGAAGAAACTCAAAAAAAACGTGGATTACATTTTCCGCCGTGTCGGTTTAGGGAAGTGAGGCTCGACGATACCAAAATTGATTAAGCATGATAGGTTTTTTCAAAAACGTACATTGCGAAACCAACGAAGTCAAGTGAAGCAATCCATTTCACGTATCGTTACAAGGTTTATGGATTGCGTCGCTTATCAACCTTATCTCTAATTCTGTCGCGATACTTACTTAAATTACAACGTCTTCAAACAAGACTTAACACAA
>JBDNCJ010000067.1:0-16142 GCA_046719715.1 Chloroherpetonaceae bacterium
TACTTTCAGTTTTAGATACTTTCAGTTTTAGATACTTTCAGTTTTAGAACCGCAACGCCCACAACCTCACCCTGTCTGCTCACTTGAAGTTCCCTCTCCTTTTAAGGAGAGGGTTAGGGTGAAGGTCATAGAACGAGGATAACTCCCCTTCGCCAATCCACATTCCACAATCCGCAAATTACTTCACAAGCAACATTTTCTTCGTGGCGACAAACTCTCCCGACTGAAGACGATAGAAATAAACGCCGCTGGAAAGCGCGCTGGCGTTGAAGGTCGCCTCATAACTTCCGGCTTCCTTCTGCTCGTTCACCAATGTAGCGACCACGCGCCCCAACACGTCAAAGACGTCCAATTTCACGAAACCGCTTGTCGGCAGTTGATAGCCAATGACCGTAAGCGGGTTGAAGGGATTGGGATAGTTCTGTTTCAAGGTGTATTGAGCCGGCTTCGTCAGCGTCCGATTGTCCGTCGGCGCGGAGAGGTTGGCGATGGAATCCAGACGCACCGTAAGCCCGCGCAGACCTGACACGCCCGTCGGGACGCTCGCAAGCAACACACCGGCGGTATCGACGCGAATTAAGCGATTTTGCTGCGTGCCGCTTCCAGAGAGGGCGAAGAGTTGTGTTCCTGACGGATTGAAGGCAAGGCTCGTCCAAAGGTCGCCGGTCGTTTCACAAACGAGTTGCGCCGACCCTGCGTCAAGGTTCAATTTGTAAAGACGATTCAGCGAGCCGGAGCGAGAAGTTATCCAAGGCGTGCTTGTTGGGCTGAACGCCAAACTCGTGACAATGCCGATAGGCACAGTGGTGAACACCGTCGTAGTGTCACCGGAGGCGAGATTCATTTTGTAAAGCACACCCCGCGACGATGAGCCAATACCCAAAGAAGAAAGCGCGTAAACATGTGCCGTGTCGTTCGGCGCAAATGCGACCGAGCGAACAACGTTGAGCGGAATGTTTTGACCGACCAACACGTCCAGTGCGTTTGCAGACGACAATCGATAGAGCGAATACGGCGTAGAAGCGAGGAAACTGTAAAGTTGATTGCGCGACGGCTCAACGCTTAATCCGCCAAGTTGAGAAGGAACGGCGGGCACAAACAGCGGCGTCGCTTGACCAGTAACTTCGTTGAGTCGAAAGAGTTGATTCTGCGGCGTTGAGCCGATTGCATAAAGCCAGCCTGCTTGTGCCGGCGTAATGAAAATCCCACGACCGCTTAATGAAATTTTAATTTGAGGCACTTCGGCGTTGTCGGTATTCAAGACCAATGTGTCTTCAACGACGCCCGCCGTTGTGGCTTGAAACCATGCTTGAATCGCGGTTGACCCATTGGCTTGAATCGTGAACGGCGTTGCAGGCAAGGAGAAATAAAATGCGGAGGGGTTGGAACGCGAAACGCTTGTAACGGTGATGGGCGAAGCGGAGTTGTTCGTCAGCCTGATGCTGACCGTGTCGCGTCCGAACCGCCCGACTTCCGTCGCCGAGAAAGTGATTGATGAGATATTGCTGACGAGGGCGCGTGTTCGCAGGGGCGTTTCAAAGACGGAGCGTCCGTGCGTGCCGACGCGCAACTTCCGCGCCGTGCCAATGTCAAAGTAGCTGAAATGCAGTGCGGGCGTAATCGGCATTCCGTCGGCTTCGCGCTCCCAAGTGCCGCCGCTGTTGAGCGAGCGATGCACGCCGAAGTCGTTTGCAACGTACCATTCATTCGGATAAAGCGGGTCAATGAATAAATCGCTGTGCGGAATGTTCGGCAAATTGCTCGAGAGGTTCGTCCAAGTTACGCCGAAATCCGTCGTGCGATACAGTTTATTGCCCGCGCTGAATCCCGTGCGCAGAACGAACATGGTGTTGGGTTCGGACGGGTGGCAGAGAACGCGCTTGATGTAGGTTGCTTCACCGGGAACGCTTCGACTTTGGAAGGTTACGCCGCCGTTTGTGGAAATCCAAACGGTGCTTGTCGGACCGGTTTCGCTGGCGACAGCGATGAAATTATTAGGATTGACGGGGCTTTGCGACACGCTACTTGCCGCACCGCTAAACGAGTTGGAAATCGCCGTCCAACTGTCTCCGAGATTCGACGACCGAAAGAGTCTATCAGTTGCCACATAAAGCACGTTGCTTGCGGCGACATCTTGAAAGAACGGCGCAATCCAAGCCGCCGCGCCACTTAGCCCGCTTGTAATGTTGGAAAACGTACCGAATGAGCCATTCTGCGTGCTTCGGAAAATATTGGCGTTATAGACCGACATGAACACTGTGGTCGGGTTGGCGCGGTCGTAAAAGCACTCCATTCCGTCGCCCGTCGTGGTTTGCTCCCAAGTTGCGCCGCCGTTGGTTGTGCGGAAGTTGCCGTTGTCTTGTGTGCCACCGAGCATTTTTAGAGAATCCGTCGGGTGCGACGCAATGCGGTAGAGTTGAAGGGTGGGAAGGTCGTTCTGTTCCAGCCAAGTGATGCCGCCGTCGGTTGAGCGATTGATGCCGCCGTCGTTGCCGACATAGCGCACGTCGGGATTGGACGGCGCAAACGCCATGATGTGAAAATCAACGTGCATCGCTTGATTCCAGTACTCGCCGCCGACGAAACTCGCTGTGTTTCCGCCGTCTTCCGAGCGGTAAAGCTGTTGGTCTCCGAAATACACTTCATCGGGATTTTCAGGATTGACGGCGAGAAGCAAATCATACCAGCCTTGTCCTGCGGGCGGCGTGCCCGCTTTTTGCGTCCAAGTCGCGCCTTCGTTTGTCGATTGATAAAGCACGGTTCTTCCCGATTGGTCTAAATAAATTGCGGCATAAACTACTGATGGATTCGCGGGAGAAATCGCAAGTTGAACTCTGCCGGCGTCGCTCGGAAGCCCCGTATTGCTTGCGCTCCAAGTCAGCCCGTTGTCGGTTGAAATTCTTACGCCGCCTTGTCCTGCCGCATACACACGCGAAGAATTCGGAGCAGGCGAAGGAAGCACGTCGCTTGCGTTGGATAAAGCGAGAGTTCGCACCCAAGTTGCGCCGCCGTTGGTGCTTCGCCACACGCCTTCGTTGCCCGGATTTTGAACGTAAAGATACCCGCGACCAAGCGAGGCAAAAATCACGTTGGGATTATGCGGGCTGACACGAATGGCTGAAAAATGGGTATGTGCGCCGAAGGCGTCAATGAAGTTCCAAGTTGCGCCGCCGTCGGTGCTTTTGTATAAGCCGCGTCCGTCAAAAATGACGTTGTTAGAAAATCGCGTAAACTCGCCTGCGCCTGCATAAACAATGTTGGGGTTTGTTTCATCAATGGCGATTGCGCCAAAGGTTAAAGAGGATAAATCATAGCCGATGTCGAGCCAAGTTTCGCCGCCGTTGGTGGTTTTCCAGATGCCGCCCGCCGCCGCGCCGATATAGGCGATGTCCGGATTGGTCGGGTGAATGGCAAGGGCGCGCACGCGTCCGCTGTTGCGCTCCCACTGTGCAGGAAAAAAGACTTCAATGCCGCTCGGTCCGACATTTCGCCATTGAACCGTGCTCAAGCCGCGTCGCGCTTTATCTTTTTCTTGCTGCGCCAAACGCTCCGAAACAAAGACGTCAATCGGAACAGTGCCGTCGGCGTTGGCGCGCTGTCTGAAATAATGCTCAAAGCGACGAAACGCTTTCTTTTTACGAATTTCTTCTGGAACATCTTGAAAGTATGACGGAGAGGGCGTGCCTGTAATTTGTGCGGAAAGTTGAGCCGTTGGGGCGGAGAAAAGCAAGACGAAGAAAACCAACAGAGCCAAGCGTGTGAGCGATAAGGTGTACTTCATAGTCGAGATAGGTTAGTTAATTAGAAATGACAAGGTCGTGTTACGCGCAAGAGGAGACGAAGGTTTCCAAAGCGCGATTTCACGATAAAATTCTTAAAGCGATGGATTGGCTTGGGTTGCAAGCGTTTTCAGGCGGTCTTCTTCGCGGCGTTCTTCGTGTCGTCTTTCTTGATGGCGTTTGTCGTCTTTATGTGGTTCAACGTTGTTCGCTCGCTTTTCATAAGCGTCGATAATGTCGCGCACCAAGCGGTGTCGCACGACGTCGGATTTATCGAGATAAACGAAAGAAATGCCTTGAATGCCGCCGAGAAGCGTCGGGGCGTCGGATAAGCCCGATTCGGATTTTCTCGGCAAATCGATTTGAGTGGTATCGCCCGTGATAATGGCTTTGGAATACATGCCGAGCCGCGTGAGGCACATTTTCATTTGCATGTTCGTTGCGTTTTGCGCCTCGTCGAGAATGATGAAGGCGTTGTTGAGCGTGCGTCCGCGCATATAGGCGAGTGGCACGACTTCAATCACCTTTTTTTCCATATACTCTTTGAGTTTGTCGGGCGTGAGCATATCGGAGAGTGCGTCGTAGAGCGGGCGCAAATAGGGGTCGATTTTTTGTTGTAAATCGCCGGGCAAAAATCCCAAACTTTCACCGGCTTCAACGGCGGGACGCGCAAGCACCAAGCGTTGAACTTGTTTGGCTTTGAGCGCGGCGACGGCGATGGCGACCGCCGTGTAGGTTTTGCCCGTTCCCGCAGGACCAATGGCGAAGACGACGTCGTTGCGTTTGGATTCATAGACCATGCGCTTTTGCCCTGCCGTTTTAGCGCGCACCGCATCGCTTTTGGTTACGACAATCACGTCGCCTTCGCCTTCAACCAACTCTTTTGCTTCTCTCGTCGGCGTCGGGCGTGTTTCTCCAATCGTGGCAAGACGAATGACCGCTTCCACGTCGCGCACTTGCAATTCGCCGTTGCGATTGACGAGCGTGAGCAGTTCATAAAAAATTTTCTCAACGCGCACGACATCCGCTTCTTCGCCGCGCAAAGTAACGTCGTTGCCGCGAGCGACGATGTTCACTTCGCTGAACTCCGATTCAATGCGTTTGAGGAATGCGTCTTGCGCGCCGAAAATCAACATCGGCTCTGCACCTTTGAGCGAAAACTTTCTCTCTTGTTCCAAATTGGTCGTCGGTTAAGTGGTTGTTGATAGAAGAATTTCAGATACATGCGCTTCGCCGCGAAGTGCGACGGCTTCAAGTCCGGAAAGCGTGCAAACGAACGCACGTCGCGCACCGTGCATTAAACCTTCTTGTGCAAATTTTTCTCTCTCGTTTTTATCACTGCTGTGCATCTCGTCAATAAAAAAAAGCATATCGGCGTGTATCTCGGACGCGAGGCGCGAGGCAATGGCATCAGCAGGAATAAAGGTCATTCGTCCCTCTTTCGTTTTCGTTATCGGCGCGAGAATCGGAACCGTGTTTTGAGCAAATTGTTTTTCCAACGCTTCTTTTTTAATCGTCGTGATTCTCCCTGTCATCTCATTCGGCGACTCTTCGGTTTGAACCAAGCCCAAATGGTGCGCGTTCATCTGCAATGCGGGAATAAGTTCTTCGGAGAGTTTCGAGGTGAAGACTTTGCCAAGTTGGACGAGCAAATCGGCGTAGCGTTCAAGGTCGGCTTGTGAAGGCGCGTCGGGAAAAGGCTGTTTGGTTTGACGTTCATACTGAAAGCGTGCATCATGAACGATGGCGAGGCGAAAGCGCGGTGCTAATTTTTTAACATCGGCTTTCAAACGATTGAAAGAAAGGGCGTCGTCTAAATCTTTCCCGACAACCGACAAGACGAGGGTTTGCATCAAAAAAAAGTTAAGTCGTTAATCTTAATCGTTGTAGCATAATCGTTGAGGCGCGGAACGCATGCGTTATCAGGCGTGTGCGGTCAGGTCCGCCGCCGTTAAATCGTGCGACGCGAGTTCTTGTTGTTCTTTTTGCAAATGCGATTGAACATAATCAAAGACACTTTCTTCAAGCGAGCGGAATTGAATCGGACAGCCAGCGGAAGCGAGCTTCGTCATGTCGGCTTCGGTAAAGTATTGATACTTGCCGCGTAGATGTTCAGGCATTGGAACATACTCAATCTTGACGGGCTTCTGCATCGCATTGAAGGTTGCCGTTACCAAATCTTTGAAACTTCTCGACTTGCCCGTGCCAAGATTGAAAATGCCGTTGACCTCGTGATGGTTCAACAGCCAATACATCACGTCCACGCAGTCTTTGACATAGACGAAGTCGCGCAGTTGCTCGCCGTCGTTGTAGCCGTCTTTGTGAGACTTGAAGAGTTTGACGCTTCCCGATTCTAAAATTTGATTGAACGCTTTATAGACGACGCTCGCCATATCGCCTTTGTGGTATTCGTTTGGACCGAAGACATTGAAAAATTTAAGTCCGACGATTTTATCGAGAAGATGGTGTTGATATGCCCAGAGGTCAAAAAGGTGTTTGGAGTAGCCGTAGGCGTTGAGCGGACGGAGTTTGAGCATTGTCGCCTCGTCGTCTTTGTAGCCGTGTTCGCCGTTGCCGTAGGTGGCGGCACTTGAGGCATAAATGAATCGAATGCCGCGTTGAACGCAATAGGTGGCGAGGTCTTTGGTGTAAGCGTAGTTGTTGTCCATTAAGCCTTCAACGTCGCGCTCGGTGGTTGAGCTATTGGCGCCGAGATGAACAATGGCTTCAATGCGAGGCAGTTTTTCGTCGAGTAATTTTTGAAGAAACGGCGTTTTGTGAATGTAATCGACGAAGCGAAGCCCGACGAGGTTTTTCCATTTTTCACTTGTGCCGAGTTCGTCAACAATCAAGACGTCGGTAATGCCGACTTGGTTGAGTTTCCAAAGCATCGCGCTTCCAATAAAACCCGCCCCACCTGTAATGACAATCATTGCGTTGCAAGAAAGTTTGGTTTTTGAAAACATAGAGAAGAGAGGCGGAAGTTGAATCCGCCCCTTGCGCCCCTTACGATTTAGTATTTGCGTTCTTTGGCGACGAATTTTTCGCGGTATTCCCAATCGCGTTCGGCAAGCGACATATTGACGGGTTTGTATTTGATTTCGCTGTGTCCGCCTTCGTCGACGAGGCAAAGCGTGTGCTTCATGAAGTTGGCGTCGTCGCGTTTTGGATAATCTTCGTGCGCATGTGCGCCGCGTGACTCTTTGCGATGATATGCGCCTTCAATCACGGTTTGAGAATAGTCAATCATGAATTCCAGTTCAATGGCATCGAGCAAATCGGTGTTGAACTCTTTGCCTTTGTCTTGAACGACAGCGTTTTTAGCGCGCTCGCGAAGCGATTTAATATCACGGCACGCACTTGCTAAAAACTCTTCGGTGCGGAAGACAGAGACTTTATCCATCATCATCTGTTGCAAGTCTTCGCGAATTTTTCCGACGTGTTCGCCTTTGGTGCGCGAGAGAATGTTATTGATTTTCTCACGCACTTTCTTGTCCGCATCTTTTTGGACGGGCATTTTGCCTTTGGTTTCGCGCACAAACTGAACGATGTCTTTGCCCGCTCTGCGTCCGAAGACGATGAGGTCGAGAAGTGAATTTGTGCCGAGACGATTCGCGCCGTGAACCGAGACGCAGGCACATTCGCCCGCCGCCCAAAAGCCGACCTTGACTGTATTCTTTTCATCGACAACGACGCGCGCATCGACATTGGTCGGAATGCCGCCCATTGCATAGTGGCAAGTCGGCTGAACGGGAATCGGGTTCTTGGACGGGTCGACTCCCAAATAAATCTTTGCGAAGGTTGAAATTTCAGGGAGTTTGGTTTCGATTTGTTTGAGCGAAAGGTGCGTGAGGTCAAGGTTGATGTAATCTTTTGCCGTGCCGACGCCGCGTCCTTCGCGCACTTCTTGATACATACATCGGGAAATCATGTCGCGCGGAGCGAGGTCTTTGACGGTCGGCGCGTAGCGTTCCATAAAGCGTTCGCCGCTGGCGTTACGCAAGACGCCGCCTTCGCCGCGCGCGCCCTCGGTTACGAGGATTCCCAAGCGATACAAGCCCGTCGGGTGAAACTGCACGAACTCCATGTCTTCAAGCGGAATGCCGTGACGCATGACGATGCCCAGCCCGTCGCCTGTGTTGGCGTGCGCGTTGGAAGTGGTTTTGTAAGCACGTCCGAATCCGCCGGTAGCGAACATCACCGCTTTGGAATTGAAGACGTTAATATCGCCCGTGCGAATGTTGTAAGTAACGACGCCGCAAACAACGCCCTCCGTTTCGCAAATATCCAAGACTTGATACTCGTTGTAGAATCGAACTTTACGCTTGATGCACTGTTCATAAAGCGTATGCAAACACACGTGCCCTGTTCTATCAGCGGCGTAGCAAGCGCGGCGCACAGGCGCTTCGCCAAAGTTGCGCGTGTGTCCGCCAAACGGACGTTGCGCGATTTTGCCTTCTTTGGTGCGCGAGAACGGCACGCCGAAATGCTCCATTTCAATAATGGCACGCGGTGCGTCGTTGCACATCACTTCAATGGCGTCTTGGTCGCCCAAGTAATCTGCACCTTTGACGGTATCAAATGCATGCCAGAGCGGATAATCTTCTTCTTCGTTTCCCAATGCGGCACAAATGCCGCCTTGTGCCGCGCCACTGTGCGAGCGAAGCGGGTGCAACTTGGAAATCACCGCAACATCGCAATACTCGGCGGCTTCGACGGCGGCGCGCAACCCTGCCAACCCGGCACCGACAATAACTACATCGTGATTGATAACGGACATAATACTTTACTGCTGTTTAAGTTTGAATAAAAGCACTTTGAATGAATGCACTTTGAAAAATCGTCAAAGATGATACTTACCCAACACGCTCACTCGCGTGTTTGGTTTCTCAGTTGAGCCGTCACGGCAACAGATGGCTTAAACTAAAACTCGGCGGATTGTATGGTCCTGCCGTTAATACCGTTTGTGTGCCAACAACGAACAGCGAAATCGCCAACAGCCAACAAACAGCAACGAGCGTGAGTTTGACGCCCTTGTTTTTGGCGTAGTCGTCGATGATGTTCAGCATGCCATTAAATCCATGATACAATCCAAAAATCAGAAACAGCATATCGAAGACTTTCCAGAGTGGATTGGAAAGTCGCTTCGTTACTTTTTCATAAGTGATGATGTGTTCGCCGAACTTCGGGTCGGAAATCAATCCTTCTTCAACGGCTTTGCGGTATTCGGGATTTTTGGCGGCATAGGCTTCACGAATGGCGAGATACTCTTGCTCGTCGGCGAGGTAATCCGTGGGCATGTGCTGAACCCAAAAATGACCAATGAGCGTTGCAAGTAAGACAATACCCGAAATGCGTTGCATAAACCAACCAAACGCCCCGCTTTTCTTTGCACTTCTATCAGACATTTGAAAACTCCTTTGGTTAAAATTACTTGATGAACGGTGTAATGAAATATGGCGCGAGAATCGGATAGCCGCCAAGCAAAATAATCAACGCGGAAAGCGCGAGTGTTGCATAAAACATCTTCTTTTGCTTCGGAGACCAGCCCAAGAAATCCACCATCACAATCCTAAATCCGTTGATGGAATGATACGTCACAATGGCGAGCAAGGCAAATTCGCCAATCTTGAAGAGCGGACTGCGATAAGTCGACATCAGCGCGTCGAATTGCACCGGGTCGTAAAGTGCGCGAAGCCCAAAGACGTGAATCGTTAGATAAATGACCATGCCAATGCCGCTTCCGCGATGCAGAATCCACGCCCACATACCCGTGCGCCAGTTGTATGAAAGAATACGCTGAACGGCGTTTTGAAATGTAGCGGCGTAAGGGAGTTTCGCGGCGGTTTTGGGATTTTCAATCGGAGACATACTGCTTACTTCCTTTCTTTAATTCTGTTAAAATTGTAGTCAAGATAACATTTTGAATCAAACATTTGAAAAGACTTGTGCAACTCGCGCTTTCTGACTAATCTTGCGCTTCATTTTTTACCATCGTTCAATGAAAAAAACATTGGCTCTGCTGTTCGGCGGACGAAGCGGCGAACATGAAATTTCAATCATTTCTGCGCGCTCCATTGCTTCTGCCATCAATCTCAAACAATTTAATTTACTTCCCATCTACATTACGCGTGAAGGCAAGTGGCTCAACGAAACCGCCTCGCGCTCCGTGCTTGAGAAAAATTACGAAGCCTTAATAAAAAATTCAGAGGCTCTCAAAAAAGAAAAAGCCCGCGTTGCCAAACTGAAAGGCACTTTCAAGTTCGATTTCTCAAAAATCGACGTTGTCTTTCCCGTGCTGCACGGCACATTCGGAGAAGACGGCACGGTTCAAGGCTTGCTGGAAATGATGAACGTGCCTTACGTCGGAAACGGCGTTCTGGCTTCTGCGCTCACGATGGATAAAGCAACCGCAAAAGCCACGTTCAAAGAAGCAGGATTGAATGTTGTGAGTTACGTTGTTGGATTTCGTGATGAGGTGGAATCAACCCTGAACGCCGTCGTGAAGCGGTGCGAAAAAGCCCTAACCTATCCGATGTTCGTTAAGCCTGCGAACTTGGGCTCGTCGGTCGGAATTTCAAAAGCCAAGAATCGCGTGCAACTTATAGATGCGCTGAAGCTCGCCGCTGAGTACGACAGAAAAATTTTGATAGAGCAGGGATTATCGGTGAGGGAATTAGAAATCGCCGCGCTGGGAAATCGCGACGCGCAAGTTTCGGTGGTCGGTGAAATCGTGCCGTGCAACGAATTTTATGATTACGAAGCCAAATACATCAAAAGCGATTCCAAATTGTTCATTCCCGCACGATTGCCGAAGCGCATCAGCGACGCCGTTCAGAAGCAAGCCGTCATCGCCTTCAAAGCCGCTGGCTGCGAGGGCATGGCGCGCATTGACTTCTTCTTGGAAAAAGAGACCAACAAACTCTTCATCAACGAAATCAACACGATTCCCGGCTTTACGTCCATCAGTATGTATCCAAAAATGTTTTTAGCGGCGGGCGTGTCGTATCCAGAACTCATTTCACGATTGATTGAACTTGCCTTTGAACGCTTCAAGGAGCGAAGTCGGAACCGTGTGGCGTAATTCCATAATTCACATGTTGAACGCAAATTTGACTGCCTCGCCAGCGAAGCGAAGCATGCCCGTCGGGAAAACCCCAAGCAGAAAAACGAGAAGGGCAATCAAAACAAGGGTGGGATTGAGCACGACGCCGTCGAATTGATTTTCCGATTGCGGCTCGCGCATGAACATGAAAATCACGACGCGCAAGTAGTAATACGCCGAAACCGCACTCGCCAATACGCCGACCACCGCCAGCCACGAAAGTCCGCTTTCAACGGCGGCGGCGAAGAGTTTATACTTCCCGATAAATCCTCCAAACGGCGGAATGCCCGTCAGCGACAGCATAAAGAGTGCCATCAGCCCAGCAAGAAGCGGCTTTTCTTTGAACAACCCTGCATAGTCCGACGCGCTGGTGAACGCTCGATGCTGTTCAACGAGCGCAATCACACCGAATGCGCCGATGTTCATCAATGAATAGACGAGCGCGTAGTAAAGCACCGCGCTGTATCCCGCATCGCTTGCGGCGACAATGCCCACAAGCATATAGCCCGCGTGCGCAACGGAAGAAAACGCCAACATTCGCTTTAAGTTATCCTGTGAAAGTGCGGCAATGTTGCCAATCACCATCGTGAGCACGGCAATCGTGGAGAGCGCGAAAATCCAATTCGAGTTGTTCTCCGTTTGAGATGAAACGTTCAGCACAACGGTAATCAAGGCGGTGAACGCCGCCGCTTTCGAGGCGGTCGACATCAGCGCGGTTGAGGGCGTCGGCGCGCCTTCATACACATCGGGCGTCCATTGATGAAACGGCACCGCTGAAATTTTGAACAAAAATCCAACCATCATCAGTGAAAGCCCCACCCAAAAGAGCGAGGTTGCGCCGTTTTCTTGCAAGTAGATTCCGATTTTAAACAGCGTCATCTCGCCCGTCGCGCCGTAAATGAGCGAAATGCCGTAAAGAAAAAATCCCGACGAAAACGCGCCCAAAAGAAAATACTTCATCGCCGCTTCGTTGGCGCGCAGGTCTTTACGCATCACGCCCGCCAGCACATAGAGCGCAATCGACATCGTTTCCAGCCCGATGAACAGCACGACCATGTGCGCCGCGCACGCCATCAGCATCATGCCCAGCGTCGCAATAAAAACGATGATGTAGTATTCGCCGAAGTGAATGTTCTCTTTGGCGAGATAACTCTGTGAGAGCGTTATCACGAGCAAGCCGGAAAGCGCGAAAACGAAATTGGCAAATTGCGAATACGGCGAGAGCCGCACCATTTCGCCAAAGGCGTAGCCTTGCTCGCTTGGAAACAGCATCATCGTAATTAAAATCAAAAAGCCGACGCTCGTTAGCGAAAAGGTGAGCGATGCGCGCTTTGCCGTCGCTTCAATGACGATGAGAAAGACCACCCAAAGCGTGGCGAAGGTTAAGGGAAGCGCGAGAAATAAATCGTGAAGTGTCATGGCGAACAGCGAATTTGAACTTGATGCTACTTAATGGAGAGCGACGACGTTTGTTGAACTTTTTCAATCACGCCCGCCGTGCTTTTTTCAGAGAGTTTCAAAAACGGATTCGGCGCAACGCCAATCCAGACAATCAACACCACGAATGCAACTGCAACCGCGCTTTCGCGAAGGTTCAAGTCCGAAATGCGTCGATTCTCATCGTTCGTTACGTCTCCCAAGAAAATTTTTTGAAACATCGGCAACATATAAACGGCGGAAAGAATCACACCGATTGCGCCCAAAACGGCGAATGTTCCGTTCTGCAAAATCGGCGACTTGAACGCACCAACGAGAATCAAAAACTCGCCCACAAATCCGTTCAATCCTGGAAGCCCGACCGACGAGAGCATCGCAATCGTGAAGAACATCGCGCCGAGCGGCATTACTTTTTTCAATCCGCCATAATCCGAGAGCCTATCGCTCTTGCGGCGTTCATACAAAAATCCGACCAGCATAAAGAGCAATCCCGTTGAAAGTCCGTGATTGACCATTTGCAAAATCGCGCCTTGCATTGCCTCTTCGGTGAAGGCGAAAATGCCGAGTGTTAAAAATCCCAAGTGGCTGATGGAAGAATACGCCAGCACGCGGCGCATTTCTTTTTGAGTGAGCGCAATCGCCGCGCCGTAAATGATAGAGACAATCGACAGCGCCACAATCAGCGTTGAAAAATAAGCCGATGCCTGTGGAAACAAGCCGACATTGAAGCGAATGAGCGCGTAGGTCGCCATTTTGAGCAACACGCCCGTAACAACGGCGGAAACAGGCGATTCTGCATACACTTCCGGTAGCCACGTGTGAAGCGGAAAGAGCGGGGCTTTGGCGAGAAAACTAATCGCAAAGAGCCAGAATAAAATCGCTTGAATGGAGAACGGCAAATCCAGCATCAAGAGCTTTTGATAATCCGTCGTGAAAATGCCGCTGTTGAGGTCGGCGCCGCGAATGCCGATGTAGATAATCCCAACCAGCATGATGAGCGACGCCGTCAGCATGTAGATGAAAAACTTCGTCGCCGCAAACGAGCGATTCGCTCCGCCCCAAATCCCGATGAGAAAGTACATCGGAATCAGCATCGCTTCCCAAAACATGTAGTAAAGAAAGAGGTCGAGTGCGGAAAAAATGCCGAGAATGCATGTTTCAAGCGTGAGCAAAAAGAAGAGATGCTCGTTCACATTTGTCTGAACGCTCGTCCAAGTCCCCAAAATCACCAACGGAAACATGAGTGCGGTGAATGCAAACAGCAATACGGAAACGCCGTCGAGTCCAACTACATATTTCACGTCCGTTTCCTCGCCAAGCCAATTTTCAAGTGCCACGTGCCGAAATTGAACGCCTTGCGATGGGTCAAAATTGAGCAGAAGCGATGCCGCCAATACAAACACCAAGAGCGACATCGTAACTGCATAAAATTTCGCAAGCGATGATTTTTCGCGGTTGAAGAGCAGGAGCGGAATGGCGAACAGGAATGGAAAGAAAATAACGAGAGTGAGAAGTGAACTGCCCATAGACGAGAGTATTTCAGAAGAGTATTTTCGAAGCGAAATTACTGCGAAGTTTGGCTTTTGAAAACAAGCACGCAAAGGTAAGAAAAATTCAGCGTTAGGTGAAACGCGATTTCCACCCGCCAATCGCCTCATTTCATCGAGCGCGGAAGCCAATGCAAGACAACGCGATGCTTTTCGCCGAAATACTTTTTCGCAACGCGTCGAACATCATCGAGCGAAACCGATTCCACACGCTCAAACTCGCGATTGAGTTCATCGGCGTTCTTGAAAAACGTGTGGAAATAGGCAAGCGAATCAGCAATGCCGAAGTTGTTTGAAAAAAGGCGCGTCAGGTGCATTTCCGCCGTGTTCTTGGCTTTCTCCAATTCGTATTCTGTAACATCGCCCTCGACGATTTTTTGAAGTTCTTCATCGAAGTGTTTTTCAAGTTCCGAAAGTGGCGTGGTCTGTGGTGCAATTAAACTAATGTGAAAGAGTCCATCGTGCTCGTTGGCGGAAGCGTGCGTGGAGACGGATTGTGCGAGCCGACGCTCATGAACGAGGGTGCGGTAGAGGCGCGAACTGCGTCCGTCGCTTAAAATCATGCTGATGATGTCGAGCACGTCGGCATCGGGCGACGTTGCGTTGCAAATGCGATACGCCATGAAAATGGCGGGCAGTTCGGTGTTGTCGTAAAAGGTGTCGCGAATTTCTTCGGTGAGCGGTAAGTCTTCGTTTTTCGGTCGGGGCACGTCGCCGTTGCGGGGAATGTCGGCAAAGTAGGTGATGATTTTTTCTCGCACATCTTTTACAGACACATCGCCAGAAACGACCAGCGTGGCGTTGTTCGGCGCGTAAAATGTTTTGAAAAAGCGTTGGACGTCGTCGAGCGTTGCCGCTTGCAGGTGCTCGATTGAACCAATCGGAATCCACCGATACGGATGAGCGCTATAAGCGCGTTTGTGCAGTTCTTCATAGACTCTGCCGTAGGGCGCGTTGTCGTAGCGTTGTCGGCGTTCTTCTATCACGACGCTCCGCTGGTTCTCAAAATTTTCTTCGTTGACGTTCAGGCTCATCATTCGGTCGGCTTCCAGCCAAAGCGCCAAATCGAGTTGATTGGCGGGAAGGGTTTCGTAGTAATTGGTGCGGTCGAAATTGGTTGAACCGTTGAGCGTGCCGCCTGCCTCTTGCACATAACTGAAATGCTCCGTTTTGCCGACGTGCTTTGAGCCTTGAAACATCAAATGCTCAAAGAGATGGGCAAATCCCGTGCGCGTTTGCTCTTCGTTTTTTGAGCCGACGTGATACCACATATCGAGCGTTACAATCGGTGCGCTATGCTGTTCATGAACGATGCAGTGCAAGCCGTTCTCTAAATCAAACTCGGTAAATTCAATGGGTTTCATGTGAAGTGGTTTTAATTGTGAAGCGGCAACTTACACGTTCATGACGACTTTTCTCGCGGTATTTTTGGTTGTCTTGCAATTTAGAGTTTGAATTATCTTCGGCTGATAAGTTAAATGGGCGTGTTTCTTAAAATCGTGCTTATGAATTTTATAAGCATCAAAAATTGATTTCCAAGGTTTGTGGTTCATACTCATAATTTGTGATGAGAATCTCTTTGATTTTTCCACGCTTTTCGCCGTTGCTGTTGACCGCTCTCCCCGCCGACACCCTGAAAATGTTGTAGCCTGAAAACGCCCTCTCAAAAAAATCATCGTTTGGATTCTCGTTCTTCGGATCTGAATTGGAAAGCATCAATTTTGCGCCCTT
Source organism: Chloroherpetonaceae bacterium (assembly GCA_046719715.1). Lineage (GTDB taxonomy): Bacteria > Bacteroidota > Chlorobiia > Chlorobiales > Thermochlorobacteraceae > JANWWM01. Next base: position 15,600 of record JBDNCJ010000067.1, read on the forward strand.
TTCTTTATCCAACTTTTTAAAAAATTGAGCTAATTGTAGCTGTTCGCTATCCGTAAATTCTGAACCCGTGTAGGTGGTAAAACTTGCCGTTGGGCTAATCGGTCTGTAAGGCGGGTCAAAATAAACAAAGGTGTTTTCGTTTACTTTGTCAAAACAACTTGAATAGTTCGCCTGCTGAATCGTGGCATTTTGCAACGCTTTTGAAGTTGCCAAAAGATTAGGCTCGTCAAAAATCATTGCAGTCTTATACTTTCCATAAGGCACATTAAACTCACCTTTTGAATTAAGGCGAAAAAGTCCGTTAAAGCAAGTTTTGTTCAAAAATATAAATTGTGCCGCTCGCGGAATCCAATTATCTGAAAGTTTTTTATAGTTTATCTCAAAGCGTTGCAAATTGAAATGTTTACGCACTGCTAAAAATAAATCGTTACGTTTTTCTTGTTCCGTTTGGTCGTAATCTTTTTGGTATTGCTCCAAAAAATCAAGCAAATCGTGGGGGCGTTGCTGAATGACTTGATAAGTCAATACCAAATCTTTGTTGAT
>JBDNCJ010000068.1:0-15333 GCA_046719715.1 Chloroherpetonaceae bacterium
AGAATTGTTGCGGCGATTTTAATGACGGTCGGCGTCGGTTTATTCGGCACTTTCACGGCGTATATTTCATCGTGGTTCGTCGAAGGCAACCAACTTCAGCAACCATCTTCAAACAGCGAAAAGCCACCAGCGCATAACGAACACTCCGACCGTGTATCTGACGACTGAACATGTTCTCCTCATCGGCAAATCCCTCTGAACATCTTTCGCCACAAGGCGGCGTCATTTTCCCGCCCGTTCTTACAAAGTCAGGCTTGCTTCAAATCTTTTATTTATTCCTTGACTTGAAACGTTAAGTTTCTATATTCGCGCTTGTGCTGAAAATCACAACGGCACAATACGCGATTATGTAATTTTCTACTGCTTGAAAGTGTCTGCTCCACTTTCCACAAGTACCTACTGCGCTTTGCCAGCGAGACTCCTGATTTAATATCACTAACATAACCCAAACACAATGACTATGTGGAATCGTTTGTATTTGCTTTTGACTTTAATGCTGTTGCTGGTATCAACCTCTTCGCTCTTTGCGCAAGCGACATGCACTTGGCAACTTTCAGGCGGCGGCGACTGGACGGTTGCATCAAACTGGGATACACCGCCCTCGTCCGGCGACAACGTCGTCTTTGACAACGTCGACGGCACGATTACCAACATTCCCACTGGCTTTCAAGTCAACAACTTCACTAAGAGCGGCACAGGCACCGTAACCCTTGACGGCGACTTGCAGATTCTCGGCAATCTTGATGTGTCGGGGGGCGGTTTCGTGGGTGCAACGGGCACAACGATTACCTTCAACGGCATAGGCACGCAAACGCTTGGCGGCACTGGCACAACCACTTTTGATAATCTGGTCATTGATAAGACGGGCAGTATTTCTACCACAGTAATCTCTCCATTTAGCTACACGCTTACCAATCCCATTCATACCGTTGGAAACATCACTGTGAATGGAACCATGTCGGTGCTTCGCGGTGCGTTCTCGTTCTGCTCAACGCCAAGTGCAACATTTACCCACACTATCAATAGCATTGTATTGGGCGGACCGAATAGCACCGTCACTGGAACTTTTTTCACGCCGATCGTTTCCAATACCGAAATCCTTATCACCAATACCACCAATGCCAATGTTACCGTCAATGTGTCAGAGAATTTCTCGGCGACGACGGTTGCATCGACAGATGGCGGTGTAACCTTTGCTCTGGTTTCGCCCCTTGCTGGCAATGGAGGCACCTGCACGCTCAATGTCGCGGGCAATTTTAATGTTACTGTCCCCATGTTAATGGGTGGTAATGGGTTTCGTTCTGGATTCTCGCCGTCAGGTCCGCAAGTTGCCCCCGTGTTTAACTTAGGAACGACGAACACTGCTAGCACTGGTGATTTCATTATCTCTAATACAAATAGCAGATATATTAGCAATACGTCGGGGGGTGGCGGACTTCCAATCTTTACGTTTGTCGGCGGCACAACGGCATCACCAGCGACCTACAATGTGCCATTTGCAGTCTTTGGGGGTAGCTTTGGTGTGAATGCCAGCCGTGTTCAATACATCAATGGGGTTTATCAAGTCCCCTCCGGTTCAAGCGTAACCATTGCCGATGTTCCAGCACGATTTCTTCAAATTAATGGCACACTGATTATTGAAAACGGCGGCGGCATTGACGGAATGAGTATCGGGTTTGGAGCGGTCAATCCACGGCTTGTGATGAGCCCAACTGGACGCTTAGTCGTCCGCTCACTCCCCGGACTTGGAAACGGAACGGGTTCCACGCCGGGTGAATTTGCCATTAATCAAGCCAGTGCGGGCAACCCTTGGGATTTAACTTCTCTCAACACCAACGGCACCATTGAATATGCCGCAACCGCATCCGGCACTCAGAACGTAACGCCTTTCACTTACAATGTTTTAGAAATTAACCGTCCTATTGGTTCATACACGGTGCCCACAACTTTCACAAACGCCAATGTTGCTACGGGCAACTTGACGGTTGACACACTTCGGTTATTTAGAGGGATTCTTCGATTAACGAATGTGAATTTATCTATTGTTCGCAATCACACGATTGGGACTTTGGAAATCGGTTCTTCGGGAAGTGTATCAAATGTTACAGGCACAAATACGGGGATTTTCGTTAATTCTCACAACAGCGGCGCGTCTTCCACGCTCACCATCACAGGAAACACCACGGTGAATGCAAGTGCCACAGGCGGCGTTTCAATCACAGCAGCGGGCGCAATTATATCGCTCCCGACTTTCGGACCAACGACCTTGACATTTGAAGGGAATCTCACCACATTGGGATCAAGCGTGCTTCAACTGGCGGTGAATGCCGCTGCTGGAACAACGGCTCCAACGTTGAATTTGCGAGATACAGTTCAGCTTTCCATCGATAGTCGGATAAATCTCAACCCATCTGGAACAGTTGGTGCTCTTGTTAATTTGGGTGGTAGCGCGCCAATGCTCTTTGATGTTCAGCCGGTCTCTTTACTGGGCACGCCGCCATCTTCCCCCGCGAATGCGAGGGGCAGTTATGTGATTGTTGCCAGCTCGGAAGTTGTGCTTCCAAATGGCGCGGCAATCGCCGTTATGAATCCAGGCACGTTCACCGTGAATGGCACGCTCATTTGCCAAAATGGTTCAGAGCTTATCTCAACGCTCACGGGAAGCGGTTCAGGCGGTCCGACCCTCACTATGGGAACAAACGGCACAATTCGCGTTGCCGATGTTGACGGCTTGGGCGACGGAACTATTTTAGACCCGACTTCAGATTTTCCACTGTTTATTCGGCGGACATCACCCGGTTCAGGCACCCCGGGGAACTGGAATCTTGCTTCTATCAACACCGCCGGCACGATTGAATACAACGGCACAGGACAAACCGTCACGCCGCGCAATGCACCAAACAATTACTTCAACCTCGCATTTTCAGGAAGCGGCGGCAAAACGCTGGACGGCGATGTTGATGTTTCAAACGAACTTCTTTTGAATGGCGGGGTTGTAAGCACAGGTACGAATCTCTTGCGTGTTAATCCGTCAGGTGCAGGGGCGATTACGCGCACCGCTGGTCATATTAACGGTCGCTTACAGCGTGCCTATCCTAATTTGAGTGGTGAGACACGCTTTTTCCCCGTTGGTGATGCCACTGCTTATCGCCCTATTTCCATCAGAGCCGACGCAAGTGCGACTGTTCCGCTCGAAGTGCGTTTAGTTTCGGGCGACGCCAACGCACTCGCTGGTGTTACCAGTCCACTTGAACGAGTTTCTTTCGCCCGATATTATGAAGCGACCAACAACAGTGCATTTTCAGATGACATCACACTTACGCGAGTATCAAATATGCAAGTCAGCACGGACGACGGCGTTTCAGTTCCTGGCGATATTCGAGTGGCCACACGCACAACGGGAAACTGGGCACCGCAAGGCGGCTCAATTTCAAGCGTTCCCAACCCCATTGAATCAGACGTATTTTCCGAGACACTGACGCCGACAAGCAAACTCTTTGTCGCGCTCGGCTCTGTATCTACCGATAACCCGCTACCGGTTCAGTTGCTTTCCTTTACAGGCACATCGACGGTGCAAGGTGTGAAATTGGCTTGGGAGACGGCGTCCGAGAGTGAATCCAACGGTTTCACGATTTTGCGTCGCCAGCAAGGCGAAAGCGAATGGTCGGAAGTCGCCTCGTATCAAACCGCCGCCAACCTGCGCGCGCAAAACGCTCTCAACGGCGCCTCGTATTCCTACACCGATAACACGCTGTTGGAAGTGGGCAAATCCTACGACTATCAACTGCGCGAAACGGGCTTCGACGGACAAGTGGCGACGCTGGAAACCATCACTTTGACCGTTCGCTTCAACACGGCGCGTGCGTTTGAACTCGCGCAAAATTATCCCAATCCGTTCAACCCAACGACGACCATTCGCTATCAAATTCCGACCGCCGAAACGGTGAGTTTGAAAGTGTATGATGTGTTAGGCAAAGAAGTGGCGACCTTGGTGAATGGACGGCAAGAGGCAGGCAGCTACAATGTGCCGTTCAATGCGGCTGGGCTTTCAAGTGGGGTGTATTTTTACCGATTGCAAGCGGGCGGCTTTGTAGAAACAAAGAAAATGCTGTTGGTCAAATAGTTGAGAGTTGAAGGTTAAGGGTTGAGAATTGAACGATTCACGGTCTGCTCTTAACTTTTCACGATGTATTGCTTTACGGTCATTCCGAGCGAAGCGAGGAATCCATAACAAGTGAAAGAATGAAGGGCGGGTTCAAAATCCGCCCTTTTCATTTTCGAGGATTTGATTCCTCGCACGCTGTTTTTGTGAAACCTCACCTCTTTCAGCGCACGATGGCGAGTTTCCCGATTTTTTCGCTCACGCCTTCGGCGGTGATGCGGTAGATGTAAATGCCGCTTGCGATTTTTTCTCCGCTATTGGTATCCAAGTTCCAGCGCGCGCCGCCCGTGTCGCCTTCGTGCTGAATCGTCCGAATGGCTTTGCCGTTCAGCGTGTAGATGTGAATGGTGGCTTTGCGGGTTAGATTAGCGAACATAATGTAGTCGACGCCGCTTGATTTGCTGTAAGGATTCGGATAGGTGAAGACGTCGGCAAGATTTTCCTTCGTTGAGGTAAAGGTTACAATGTTTCCGCTATTTGCCGTGTCAATCGTTAAGCCGTCGACGCTCCGAATTTCTCGAACAATTAAACTTACATTAAAGCCCAGCGCGCCAATCGGTCTTCCCTCGAGCTCAAGCAAAAGTTTATCGTCTTGAACGGTTGCGGTTTTGACGCGTCCGTCAGGCTTCATCGTAAAGTTTTGTGGCGAAACGGAACTTGCATCAATCGGGCGGTTCATGGTAAGCGCGACGCGATACGGCGAAATCACTTCCCTTTCTACAATGTAAAACGAGGCTTGCGATTCAGGCACGACGTCAAACGATGCCGAATTGAAATTTGAATCCAATCGCGCATTAAAAATATCGCGCAGTCCAGAAACGCGCACCACATATCGCCCTGTGTCCAACGGCAGATAACGGAACGACAGCACCGCTTCTTCTCCGCCCCTTGCAAAGGCAACCGATTGCGCGATTTTGACTTCCCCGTTTTTCTCTACGGCAAACATACCAGCTTGAATCGGCGGCGACATCGGGCGATTAAACTTCACCCTCAAACTTTGATTGGCAAAACTTGCCGATACCACACGCGGTAGCGACACCGGTCGCCCAATCAAATAGGCACTCGTATCGCTTTCGCTAATACCATCGCTTGCCGTTACCGCATACACGTAAAATGTGTTCGGATTGACGCTGTTATCAATAAACGCTGTATTGGTGGTCGTCGCATAAAGCGACACATTGAAGGGATAAGTTGGAAATGTGTTTGAGGTTTGACGATAAATTTTATACTGCGTCGCACCTTGCACGCTTCGCCATGAGAGTGCAATTTGATTCAGTCCCAGCGGCTCGCCCATTACGCCCACAGGCGCGAGTATGCCTTGAAAGTTTTGATATTCCCACGCATAACTGAACAAATCGTCGCAAAAGTAAATCTCGTTCAAACCGTTTCCATCAGCATCGCCAACCATCACTTCTTGTGCTTGCGCAAAGGGATAATTCCAAACGGGCGCAAATGTCTCTCGTGCAGAATCCCACTTGAAGATGTAAAGGTTCGGATACGCCACGATGATGAGTTCATCGACGCCGTCTTTATCCAAATCGCTGGTGGCAACGGCGCTTTCAAAGAAGCGTTTGAATCGATAGTTGAAAAACGCTTGTTTCCAAATGCGCACAAGGCTGTCTTGGTCGCTCGTTTGCCAACATTCATAGACCCAAATTGGCGTGGCGTAGTTACGCAACGAGTCAAAGAGTTCTTCGCTGTGGTAGCCGATGATGAGTTGGCGTTTGCCGTTGTTCAAATAGTTGCCGCTTGTAATGCCTTGACTGCCGCCGATAAATCCCGACCCTGCTTGATACTGCCAATTCAAGTTGTAAGCATTTCCACTTCCAGAGTATTCGTAACTAAAAAAATTAGCGTCGTAATCGCCGACGACGATTTCACGTTTTCCATCGCCATCGAAGTCATCGACAATGGCGCGAGGCTGTTCGAAGAGCGGCGCAACACGCGGATTTTCACGACTGCGAAACGGGTTCGGCAATGATGCAATCGCCTGAAAGGTGTTGTTGTAAATGAGGTAGTTGGTATCGCGTCGAGCGAGCATTTGTAGGTCGCCGTTGTTTTTGGTATCGGCGAAGGTTGCGCCCCAAAGGTCGGCGCGCGTGGTATCGGCAAATTTTATTACGTCAAACGGCGAGCCTTGCGGCGTAGATTGCGAAAAGACAATCGTTTTTCCGCCTGCACTGGTCAAGAGTTCTAAGCGTCCATCGCCGTCAAGGTCGGCAACGCTTCGCGGAATTTGAATTTGCGGAAGCGTATCGAGCAAGATGAACTTTGCGCTATCGGCGTTGTATTCGTAGCGACGGAGGTCGCCGAACTTTCTGCCTTCAAGTGGTTTGCTTTCATTCATCAAGACTTCTTTGCGTCCGTTGCGATTGAAATCTTGCATGGTTTTGAGGAAGTATCCTTTTGGCAGTCGCAAATCGCGTCGCTCACGCAAGTAAGTTTGACCGAAGGTTGGAATTTGGCTCACGAAGCCATTGAGCCGAAAGGTGCTGGTGTCGCTTCGCGTCGTAAGTCCTGCAAGGTTTTTGGCTTCAACGAAGAAATCGTAATCGGTTTCAGGTTGCAATTCACTTTCGCGTAGCAATGCTGAATGGCGTTGGCGAATACCATCGAAGCGAAAGCGCGAAAACGGCTGTGAAGAATTTTTGCGTCGATAAAACAAGACGACGTCGGATTGGTCGTCGGTGCGACATTCAACCAAAACGCCGTGTCGGTCATTGACGATTACATCAATCGCGGAGAGTGCGGAAATGACGGGCGGCGTTCTATCAATCACAAGGCGAATACGGTTTTCAATCGTGCGTCCTGTGGTTTCGCGCACGGCGAGTCGAAGCGTGTAATCGCCGTCGGGCAAAAGCGAATCAGGCTGAACGATGTTCCAGATTGCCAATGTGTCGCGAATCAGTGGGCGGTTTGAAGTGGCAAGCGTAATCCATTGATTTTGATTACCGATGCCACGCCGATAGTCGACCGTAAAGGATTGAAATCGCGGTGAAATGGCGGTGCCTGTTACAACGAGTGGTGTTTGTGCAGTTCTGCCTTCGTCGGTTTGTGGGGAGAAAATTTTGGCGATGGGTGCGCCGTCGCTTTGCAAGGCTTGAAGCATGTTGAGTCGTCCGCTTCCAGTGAAGTGATCCCAGCCTTCGAGTTCGATGTCGTCGGTGGTGGAGACGAGAATGCCGCGCACTTGTTCGGCGGTGAGGTTTGGTCGGAGCGAAAGGAGCAAGGCGGCAGTGCCTGCCACGTGCGGTGCGGCGGCAGATGTTCCACCAAAACTCGGCGTGTAGAACCCTCGATAGAACGGAAAGGTTGTGTTAATTCCAACGCCCGGTGCGCATAAATCCAATCGAATGCCGAAGGTCGTAAAAGGCGTGCGCGTGTCGAATTGTGTGGTTGCGCCGACGGCAATCACTTCGTCGTAGCCTGCGGGATAGCGTTGCTGGTCGCCTCCGGCATTGCCCGATGAGGCGCACATCACCACGCCTTGTGAATAAGCGTATTGAACCGCGTCGCGCACGACGGGCGACAGCACCACGTCGCCGAAGCTCATGTTCAAGATGCGAATGTTGTTATCGGCGGCATAAATGATGGCGGTTGCGATGTCTCTATCCGCCGCAAAGTCGCCACCGTAGCCGCCCCACGCGGTAAAGACACGAAGCGCGACGAGCTTGCAATTCGGCGCAACGCCTGCAATGCCGATGGTGTTGTTCGTTGCCGCCGCCACAATGCCTGCGCAAGCCGTGCCGTGCGAATTGTCATCGAAAGGGTCGGGGTCGGGAAATTGAAAATCCGATGCACCATTGAGATGGTCGACGTTGAACGGTTGGTCGGTAAAGTCGTAGCCAATCACATCATCGGCGTAGCCGTTGCCGTCTTGGTCGATGCCGTCAAAGTCGCCCGTGATGCCGTTAGGGTCTAATTGAAAGGTGTTGGGATTGCGCCGCTCGCGAAAATCCCAAGGCTCAAAAGTGCCGTTTTGGTTGCGGTCTTCGGCGGAGTTAATCCAAAGGTTTGGAATTAAATCGGGGTGCGTGTAGTCGATGCCCGTATCCATAATGCCGATGCGCACTTGTGGACTGCCTTTCGTAATTGCCCATGCTTCTACGGCTTTAACTTTTTCCAAATTCCATTGCGCTGAAAAGGCAGAGTCGTTTGGCACTGTCCAATCGTCCAAGTCGTAGAGGCGCACGGGTTCGGCGTAGTCAAGGTCGGGGTGAGTTCGAAGTTCAGAGAGTAGCGTCGCAACTTCCGATTCCGAATACGATGAATCGAGCCGAATTGCATAGACTTTTCCGACGCGTGATTTTTCCTTTGCTTTCTCGAACAAGAATTTTGACGTTTCATATCGCACCGTCGCGCTTCCAATGCGAAGCGTTTTGATTCCGCTTTGCGCTTGCGCGCCGCGACGAAGTTCTGCATCAAGGTTCGAGCGTTCTTTGAATTTGACGTTCAATTCACGTTGAACCGTTCGCTCGGCATAAAACGGGTTCGGATTCCGCGGCGCGTAAAGCGAGGGGTTTTGCTTGAAGCGTGCGGCGTCTGATTGTGCTTTGAGTTGTGCAACGGGCAATAGACTTGAAACAACAATCAGCAAACTCGCGAGCGTGATGATTCGCATTCGTTTTTTGGTTGAATTTTTTGGAAGACTCGTGCGCAAGTTAGAGCGATTCGCGCGTGTTTTCAAGGTATGAAGCAAGACACAGACCAGTTCAGCACATCACATTCAAAAAAGCAAAAAGCAACCCGTGTGAGTTGCTTTCGTGCATAACCCCATTGCTCAACGAGGCTTACTTGAAGAATTGGTCGAGTGTGTAGACTTTACCGTTGACTTCAACCGAAAGTTCATTGTTGTTCGGATTGACGAAGACTTGAATTTCGCGCACCGTCCATTGCACGCCGCGTCCGTCGTAGTTCATGTTGTAGCGTTCTTCGTTGAGTTTGACGGTATCGTCGACGGGTATTTTAATGTCTTCATTGCTCGAGAGAATGACGATTTGCAGTTGCCCTTCCTGCAGTTTGCGTTTCATTTCTTCGGTGTTTGAAAGCCGTCCGTATCCCGCCGCTGAGGCAATCGTGAGTTTGAGCCGACCGAAGTCGTCGCGGTTTGCTTTCGTGATGAAATACTTATCCAATTTATGAACGGCATTTCCGGATTTTGTGATTGGCATTGCTTTAAATGTTGACGGTTAAAGTGTTTGTTTGAACTTCTCCTCGTCTTGAAGTTACAACGACATCGGTGAAATAGAAAAGGCGATTCGTCTTGAACCGCCTTGTTTGCAACCGTTTTGGACGACCTTACTTCAGCAGCATCATTTTCTTGGTTTGCACAAATGCACCGGCTTGCAAGCGATAAAAATACACGCCCGATGCCAATCCCGTTGCGTTAAATGGCACTGAATAAACCCCCGCCTCTTGCTTTCGCTCAACGAGCGTTGCGACCTTTCTGCCGAGCACATCAAAGACTTCCAACTTCACATCGCTTACGCTTGGCACTTGATACGAAATCATGGTGGTTGGATTAAACGGGTTCGGATAGTTTTGAAAGAGTTGATACGAAGTCGGCTTTTGAGGTCGTGCAGATTCTCTTGCTGAGAGCACTTGTCCGGTTTCGAGGCTGAATGTTGGTGAAACATACGGACCGTCGACCGCCATTGAATCAGCGGCAAAGTTCGGGTTAAAGCCCAAGTTGCCGAAGGGGTCGGCTTGTCCTGTGCGTGTGCCGGGCACGAGCACATTGGAAAAATACGCCGTGTTGCTAACGACGAAGGCAAATCCACGAATCGTGTTGCCCGTTCTGCCGCCAACGAGCGAGAGTGGAATTGAAAATTCCCAGCCATGCCGTTCTGCACCTGAATTGTTGACCGAATAAGCGACGGTGTTTGCGGGCACGGCGCCGTTAGTTGCAGGACCAATGACGACGTTTGAGCCATTGAGTTGGGCGGAGTTCGGCGCCGTTGCCATGACCGAGCCTCTCGTGCTGATGTTTTCCTCGTAACGTGCAAGCGACATAAAGCCGCGATTGCTTACGGGAGAAAGCGAGAAGGCGTAATCGGTCTCGAAGCGGGAGCGATAGCGTCCTTGCGTCGAGTCGCCCGTATTGATGAAATGCGCCGCGTTTAGCACATTGCCCAAATTTTGGTTTGCGTCTCTGCCATTGATGTTGCCGAAGTCGAGCCACAGTCCTTGTCCATCGCTTGTTATTGTATTGAGTTTGCCTTCAACGCCGATGTAAAGGAGCGAGTCGTCGCGTCCGAACCATAAGCGACGAATGTCGATGTTTGGTCCGAAGCCTTGACTGCTGTCGGGATTTGTTGCCATCAAAATGTATCCTGTTTCATTCAAGTTACCATCAAGGGTGAATTGTGGGACGACGGGCGGAATGCGCATGAGAAAACTTCGGCGCAGCGTATCGTTTGTTCGGTTGCCGTCGCCTGCACCCGTGATGATGGCGGTTGCAAGGTAATGCGTGTTGTTTTGACCTTGAAACTGCGCAAATGTTCGCGTAAAGGTTTCGCCTGCTTGGATTCTGTTGGTGATGAAGGTATCGGCATAAACAATGGTTTGCGGGTTGGATTCGGGCGCAATCGTGAGCAAGCATTGCATGCCGGTTTGGCTGAGCGAACTGATGTTTCTGAATTGCACCGTCGGCGTCCACTCGGTTGTAATGAGCGTATCGGCAACGAAGATGGAATCCGTGCGGAAGTCGATTTGATACGGCGATTGAAAATAGGTCGGAACATAGACGGCGTAACTATTGGCGGGAACACGAATGCGCACTCTTGGACCTGCGCCGCCACTTGATGGGAAGACGAAGGTGGAGTCGGCGTTTGTGCCGTTCCAATTCCCTGCGTTGCCTGTAACGTCGCGTAGCCACTTCTCGCCCCAGCCGTAGCAAGTTACCCACACATCGACGTTGAAATTGCTTTTGTTAATTCCGACGAGCACGCCTGAACTGTCGAGCGGCGCGGGATTGCCGTAGCGGCGAATCACCATCACATTACGCTCGTCGGTGGCTTGGTTGCCTGGCCAGAATGGCGCGTTCTGACCTTGATAATTCGATGCCGCTGTGTTCGTTGGAATTTCCTGCGTGCCGCGCACCCACTTGCGCACGGCGAGCAGTTTATTGATGTCGTCGCGTAATCCGTAAATAAAGTAATCGCGCCACCAAATACACGGATAGCCTTGGGTCGAGAGAATGTAGGCATAAGCCAAGTGCTTGTTTATGACGAACGGATTGTGGTCGGGAAGCGACGGCACGCCGAGATAATTGATGCGGTCAAAGTCGTGATTCTCGACGAACGTTACAACTTGTGTTGGAGAAACGCCATTGTTGAACAAGCCTCTGCCTTGCAGGGTGCGAATGTCGGCATTCGGATTTTGAAACACATCTTTCATTCCGAAATAGAGATTGAAATCGAAGAGGCTCGTGCGCGGATTCGTGCCGTTTTCGTTCACCCAGTTCAGCCAACTGCGCAAGCGATTGATGTCGCCGTCGTAGAGTTCAGCAACTACAAATTTATTCGGCGGCACATTCGGCGCGGTGCGTTCTGCAACGCCATCGACCCAGCGTTTGTAGTATTCAGGGTGAAAGCCTTTGACGAAATCAATTCGGAATCCGTCCAACTGCAATCGCTCTTTGAACCAATTTCCCCAAACAATGATGCTGTCGCCCATTGGCAAGTTGTTGCCTTGATTGTCGTGCAAGGCGACATCTTGGGCAAAATCGTTCGTGTAGAATTGGTAAAAGCCGAACTGCGTTGAACTGCAATAATCGCTCGTGTTGCCGGGGTTGACGGCGGCATTGGGATAGAAGTGATTAAAGTTTGCCGTTAGGCGTCCGCTTCCATTCGTTAATGGGAAAAATGAAAAGGTTGAATCGCCTCTTGCGCCGCCGGGCGGGCAGGGAACGGGCAGAAATGGATTCCGCTCTAAAATTCCGCCGCCTCGATGATTGAAGACGATGTCGGCATAGACTTGCATGTTCAAGCGTTTATACTCGGCAATCATTTGAGCAAGTTGCGAATAGACGCCGTAGCGCGTGGCGGTGAATTGTCCGATGCCCGACGACACATTTCCGCCCGTGTTGTCGAAGTCGCCCAAGTCGTAAAAGTCGTAAGGCGAATAGCCGACGCCGTTTTGATTGTCGCTTTTATAGACGGGCGGAAGCCATATCGCAGAAACGCCTGCACGTTTGAGCAAATCGGCTTTGGCGCGAAGCGTATCGTACCATACGCCCCCGGGCGTAACGTCCCAGTAAAAGCCTTGAATCATGACGGGCGGTGCGTCTTGCGCAAAACACTCCGCCGTAAAACATTTCGTCGTGAAAAATAGAGCCAGCAGGAACGTCGTCTTTCGTAGATGAGGCATGTGCAGTAAGGTGATTGTTGTATTGTTAATTGGTGAATGTTATGGAATGTGAAAATAAATCCCGCCACACAATTTGCAACGCATCACGAAACATTTCCCGATAAGTGATAAATTCCAAAAATTATTTGTTCGTCTTTAACTTTTTCAATGCTCAATCCAATTCAAATTATTCAGTGGCAGTTGGGGCAATCGAAGCGCGTTGTGCCCAATAGTTTCAAACTTCTTGCAACGCGGCAGTGGTCGCGAGGTATGATGTTTGTTTATCAAGTCAGTTGCTACTTGAACGAGCGCGAAACGCAGTTCGACACGTTTTGGTGCGATTTTTTCGAGCAGAAGTCCAATGCGTGGCTTCATATTGGTGGCTGTGCCATTGGCATGGATTTGCCCGTCAATTCAAGCGAGCAAGTTCAATTTTCACATGGCAATGTGCGCGGCGCAGATGGCGTGAGCAATGCATTTATCTACGGACGCACGCTCTCGTCCGATGTCGTTTCCGTTGAAGTCGTCTTCGATGGCAATCAAACCGTCGAAGATTGGACGCCCGACGAAGTTTTTGCTATCGCCCTTCCTCATGCGATTTCGGTTACTGAATTGCGCCTGAAAAATTATCGCGGCGAGGTCTTCGAAACCATTCCCATTCACGATTAAACCCTTCCACCGCCCGTAGACCCTTGTCAATCCTTGTGTTAGGAATCACACCCTCCAAAAAAATCCGAAACTAAACTCTCGCCTAAACGCTTTATGCGTTTATCATCACCGACGCTTTATGCGTTTGACTTATTTACAATCATTTTCATCACTCAACACAAAACAAGAATCGAACCATGCAATATTCACAAGAACTCGTCGAAGACCTCGCGCTCGTCTATCTCGTCTTCACCGGCTACACCGAAGGCGAACTCACCACCGTTGAAGTAGAGGCAACGGAAAAAATTCTCAATGTTTGGACCGATGGATTTATGTCGGAAGAAATGAAAGACTTGATTCCCTACACGCAGCGCAAAATTGCCGAAGCACATCGCTACAATCAAACCCAGCGCCGACTACTCGATGCGCTCGACAGCCTTCACGACCGACTTCATCGCACAAAACTCAAAATCGTTCTGCTCGATTTGCTTTCATTAGCCGAATTAGATGGCTTAATCAAGCCGAACAAAAAAACTTTTCTGGAAATGGTCGCCGCCCGCTGGGGATTCGAAATCAATCACACTGCTTACCAAAAAGCCGCTTAATGACTTCGTACTGAGAGACTTGGGCGTGAAGTAGTTTTCATTCTTCACGCCATTCTATTCATACCGATGTCTTGATTGAAAGTCATTTTGAATTCGGTCGTTTGACGCTCCGACGTCGCCAACGAAAATTCAAAGCCGTGGTTTGTTAAAATTTCTTGAACCAGCGTAAGCCCCAAGCCTTGTCCGTTTTCTTTCGTGCTGAAAAACGGTGTGAATAAATTTTGCTTCGCCACGTCGGAAATGCCGCCCCCTGTATCTTCAATTACGACGCAGGGTTTCAGTCCGATTTGATTCAAATGAATCATGATTTTTCCGTTTTCCCCGACGGCTTCCATCGCATTTTTGATGATGTTGATGAACACTTGTTCCATTTGCGCTCTATCAAGCGGGAGCCGGTCGAGGGTTGCTTGGCGATTCCACTCAATTTGAATATTTCTGCGCTCGGCTTCGGCGTAAAAGAGCGTCGCAGTGTTGCGTAAGAGTTGCTCAATATCCGTCGGCTCTTTTTTCGGCTTTGGGAGTTTAATGAGTTGTGCGTAGCTGTGCATAAACTTTGTGAGCGATTCAGTTCGCGATATAGCGATGCTGAGCGCGTGCTCGTAGTCGTCTCGGTCTGGCTTGCTTAGTTGATTTGCATAGTTGAGGCACGACTGCAAGAGCGAGCGCACCGCTCCGCCCGAATTATTGACTTCGTGCGAGAGCAATCGTATGACTTTCTCGTAGGCTTCTTTTTCAGAGCGACGCAATTCTTCCGTCAATTCTTCGATGATGAAAAAGTGCCGTGTAAATCCTCTGTCGATAAAGGCGGATTTTGCGGCTTTGAACCGCCGATTCCCCGACGCATTGACCATGCGCGATTCACCCGATTGAATCCGCGAAAGTTCGTCAGCGATTGGCACGCCGACATCTTCGATTTTTTTTCCGACGACGTTTTTCACTGCATTTCCAAAGAGCCGCTCTGCACTGGGGTTGAGCAGCGAAACACGGTCTTCAAAGTCCAAAATGACGATGGCAGACGGCGAGGCAGCTATGATTTTTTCAAGCAAAAAGTTCTTTTCCGTGAGCAACAGTCGTTCTTCGCGAAGCGCATTCATCATTTGATTATAGACATCGATAATCAGGTCTAATTCTTTTTTCCCCGTCGGTCTTAGGTGCACGTTGAAATCGCTTTCACGGATAAACTCCGCGCCGCTTCTGACGAGTTCAATCGGCTCGTAGATTTTTTTGAGAAGATATATCGATGCAAGTAGCGAGAGCAAGAAAAACGCTTCAATCGCTACAAGCCACAGACGTTCGTTTCGGAGCAGGTAGCCGCAAACGCCCGCAAATACAAGATGAATTAGGGCGAGGTAGATGATAAACAACATGCGATGCGTCATGAGTTTTGTAAAAAATGTTTCAAGTTTAACTGGACTTAATCACAAGATGACTCGTTATATGAAAAATAGTTCCAAAATCAAAGCCTTTGAATTTTTCTGCGGTGCGGGCGGTTTGACGCGAGGATTTCTGAATGCAGGTATAGAAGTTTTGGCAGGAATTGACTTTGACGCGACCTTGAAAGCAACCTAC
>JBDNCJ010000069.1:0-15211 GCA_046719715.1 Chloroherpetonaceae bacterium
TTGAAAATTTTTAGAGAGAAATTTTTCAGCGAAAATCTTTTAGAGCAATGGCAAAACGTAAAAATTCAGAACTCACTCAAGAAAACCGCAAGAATCAATTGGTGGAAGCCTTTGCGGCGATTGAGAAGTCGGACATGACGCGCGACAAGAAAACCGATGCGTCCATGCTTAAATCCGACATGGTCGACTTGCTTAAAGACATGATTTTGAAGCAACTGCGCAAGGAATATGACCCGGAAGTGAATGCGCGGGTCATTATCAACCCTGACAGAGGTGATTTCGAGGTCTACATCAATAAAACGATTGTGGAAGAAATCGACATTCCAACGATTGAAATCGATATTAAAACCATTCGCGAAATTGATGATTCGCTGGAAGTCGGCGACACATATGAGGAAGGTCCGATTCCGCTTGATTCCATTCTTTCGCGTAAGTCGATTCAGATTATTAAACAAGCGGTTCAAAAGAAACGGCGCGATTCAGACAAGCAGTCGCTTTATGAAGAATGCTTGGAGCGCGTGGGCGAAGTCGTTTCCGCCGAACTGTATCAAATGCGCAATAAAGAGACGATTTTCACATACAACACCAGCAAAGACCAAAAAATCGAGCTGACGTTGCCGCATACGGAAAAGATGCTCAAAGACAACCCGCGCAAAAATCCGAGAATGAAGCTTTACATCAAGCGCGTGGAACGTGAGAAAGTGAAAGTCAAACTGGACGATGGAACAGAAATAGAGAAAGAGCGCGAAGACGGACCGATGCGCGTGATTGTTTCAAGAACGGACGATAATTTCTTGCGCAAACTCTTCGAGAACGAAGTTACGGAAATCGCTGAAGGGCTGGTGCTTATCAAAGGCATTGCCCGCGTTCCGGGGGAGCGCGCTAAAGTCGCCGTCGAGTCGACCAGCAATCGCATTGACCCCGTCGGCGCTTGCGTCGGGCACAAAGGCAAACGGATTCAAAACATCGTCAAAGAACTCAACAACGAGAACATCGACGTCGTCTCGTATAGCGACGAACCGCAAATCTACATCGTCCGTGCGATGCAGCCGGCGAAGATAGACCCCATGTCTGTTCTTGTAGACTTCAAAAACAAGCGCGCGCGCGTGATGCTTAAACCCGACCAAATCAAATATGCGATCGGCAGAAACGGCAACAACATTCTTCTCGCCGAAAAGCTCACCGGATTTGAGATTGAAATCTATCGTGAAATCGATAAAGCCGACGACCCGAACGACATTGACATCATCGCGTTCCGTGAAGATTTCGGGGACGATATCATCTATCAACTGCTTGATAAAGGATTAGACACGGCGAAAAAAATCATTGACGCCGGTGTTGAAGTGGTTGAAAACGCGCTGGTGATGCCGACGCTTCGCGCCGACTTCTTCGAAAGTGGCGGAAAGGATAAGAAGTCATCGAAGCCCTTTGTGAAAATGATGACCGAAGACGAGCGCAAACATTGGCGAAAAATCGCGGAAAATATCTATAAGACCGTTAAAGCCGAGTATCACGCCGAAGCCGAACACGAGGAAACGCCCGCTGAAGGCGAAACAGAACCGGAAGCGTCGCCAAACGCGCAAAATTAAACACGACCAACGCGTCGTCTCATTAACCGTTAAGCAATAGCCGTTTAGCTCAATAGTCGTAATCACATAACGCGACGGAAGGAAGAAGGAAAGATGTCGGAAGAAAGAAAATATAAAATTGCAGACATTGCGGAAGAACTGCGAGTTGCCGTGACCGAAGTCGTCGAGTTTCTCAGAAATGAAGGTGTGAAAGTCGCCTCAACGTCATCTAAAGTCTCGGAGACGGTGCGCAACCTCATTTACGAAAATTACAGCGACGAGAAGGAAAAAAGCGAATCGCTACGCCAGAAAAAAGCCATTGAGGAAAAAAAGCGCAAAGGGATAAGCAGTCTAACGTCCAAAGCATCTGCCAGTGTAAAAGCCCCGATAAAACTGCGCCGCACCAATGAGCCGACCGAAGAGCCA
Source organism: Chloroherpetonaceae bacterium (assembly GCA_046719715.1). Lineage (GTDB taxonomy): Bacteria > Bacteroidota > Chlorobiia > Chlorobiales > Thermochlorobacteraceae > JANWWM01. The sequence goes on from JBDNCJ010000069.1 coordinate 1,995, forward strand.
AAACTCGTCTCGGTAAAATCCGCCGCCACACCGCCAGAAACGACTGACGCGGTGCAAAGCAAACTCACTGAAAGTGCAGAGCCGATAAAATCGGAAATAACAGCATCGGAAATAACAGTGGAAAGCGAAAGAACAGAAGTGCAGACCGCGATTGAACCCGCCGAAGAGCCTTCTCGTCTTCCTGAGCAACCGTTGCAAGTATCAACGGAATTGGTTACCGAAACAACACAACAAGTCTTTAGCGAAACGCCCCAAGACGTCTCGGAGATGCCCGTCCAAGAAGACGCGCCGAGCCAGACCCCAGACGGCGTGAATGGTGTGTCGCAAGGCACAGTTGAAATCGAGACTTCCGAAGAATCCGACTCGGAGCAAGAAGAAACTGAGTCTGAACTTGTCGAAGCCCCAGAATCAGAGACCGAAGAAAGCACGGAATTGCAACGACAAATTCGTCAAGAGCAAGCGAACATCGGCTCGCGCTACGGCTCATCTGAAAACAAGGGCGGCTTGAAGGTGCTCGGCGAAATCGATTTGGTCAAAAAGAAGCGCAAGCGCAAGAAAAGTTTTGGTCAGCAAGCCAAAGACATGACGATTAAAGCAGAACCTGCCGCGCCTGCCGCCGAAGCCAAACCGCCGCAAGCCAAAGGGCAATCGCAACCGCCTCAAAAGCAAAATGCACCCAAAGCCGATTCGCCTGCCACATTTTCAACCGACGCGCCGCCGCCTCAAAAGCGAACCATGCGCGAAGAGCAACTGGCGAAAATCGCCGAAGAAAAGGCGGCAAAGAAGAAAAGGAAATTCGACGTCGACGAGAAAACATTGGAGCGTAACATTCGCCAAACCATCAGCAATATGGACGAAGCGGGCGAAGCCAATACGCGCTCAAAATTCCGCAAACTGCGCAAACGTGAGCGCGAAGAGCGCGAAGAATTAGCCTCTCAACAGCGCGCCGCCGAAAACCGAATCATCAAACTCACCGAGTTCACTTCTACGCACGAATTTGCCGACCTCATCGGGGTCGCGCCCAAAGACGTAATCGCCAAGTGCTTCAAGATGGGTAAATTCATCACCATCAATCAACGCTTGGATAAAGAGACGCTGGAACTTTTGGCGTTGGAATTTGAAAAAGAAATTCAGTTTGTATCGGAGCATGAAGTAGCCGATGCCCTTATTGAGGAAGAACTGTCGCCAGAAGACATTAAGACGCGCCCGCCGGTGGTTACTATCATGGGGCATGTCGATCACGGCAAAACGTCGCTTCTCGACTACATTCGCCGAAGCAACGTCGTTGCAGGGGAAGCGGGCGGAATTACACAGCACATCGGGGCATATGAAGTAACACTTGAAAACGGACAGCAAATTACGTTTCTCGACACGCCCGGTCACGAAGCCTTCACTGCGATGCGTGCGCGCGGCGCGGAAGTAACCGACATCGTCATTCTCGTTGTGGCAGCCGACGACAGCGTGATGCCACAAACCATTGAAGCAATTAACCACGCCAAAGCGGCGGACGTGCCAATCGTCGTCGCAATCAACAAAATCGACAAGCCCGAAGCCAATCCCGATAAAATCCGAACACAACTCGCGGAAAACGGCGTGACGGTCGAGGAGTGGGGCGGCGACGTGCAATCCCAAGAAATTTCCGCCAAAAAAGGGGTGGGAGTAAGGGAACTGCTCGATAAAGTGCTCGCCCAAGCAGAACTGATGAATTTGACGGCGAACTTCCATCCGAAAAAATTGCCCAAAGGCGTTGTGATTGAATCCGAACTCGATAAAGGTAAAGGCATCGTGGCAACCGTGCTGGTGCAAGATGGAATACTGAAAGTCGGCGAACCGTTTGTCTGCGGCGTTTCAGCAGGCAGAGTCAGAGCCATGCTCGATGAGCGCGGTCGACGATTAGACATGGCGCACCCGTCTCAACCCGTTCGAATTCTTGGATTTGAAATGCAACCCGAAGCCGGCGACATTTTCGCCGTTACACCCAGCGACCGCGAAGCACGTGAAATTTCGCAACGCCGACAACTCATTCGCCGCGAACAGGAGTTCAGGCACAGCAGTCGCGTACGGCTCAACGACATCGCTAAGCAAGCGCAAGAAGGCGGCATCAAAGAACTGCGTATCATCGTTAAAGCCGACGTCGCCGGCTCTATTGAAGCACTTTCAGACGGCTTGATGAAAATACAAACGCAAGAAGTCAAGGTTGAAATTATACATCGCGGGGTCGGACAAATCACCGAGAGCGACGTGCTTCTTGCCGCCGCTTCTGACGCCATCATCATCGGCTTCCGCGTACGCCCGAACCTCAACGCCAAGAAACTCGCCGAGCGCGAACAAATCGATATTCGTTTCTACACCGTCATCTACCACGCGCTCGAAGAAATCAAAGACGCGCTCGAGGGTATGCTCTCGCCTGAATTCGTCGAGGAAGTTACTGCAACGGTTGAAATCCGCGAAGTCTTCCGCATTTCCAAACTCGGCAACATCGCCGGATGCAAGGTTCTTGACGGAAAAATTCGCCGCGATTCAAAAGTGCGCTTGCTTCGCGACGGCATTCAAGTCTTCGAAGGCAATCTTGCCTCGCTCAAACGCTTCAAAGATGACGCAAAAGAAGTCGATGCCGGCTACGAGTGCGGCTTGAGCCTGCAAGGCTACGACGATATTAAAGTCGGCGACATGGTCGAAGCCTTCCAAATGGTCGAGACCAAACGCAAATTGGTAACCGAGCAGAACTAACACCAAACGGAGAATCGCTGAACAAGTATGTCTATACGAACTGAGCGCGTTGCCGAACTCATACAGCGTGAGTTGGGAAACATCTTTCAAAAAGAACTGCCGCGCAACGGCACCCTGACGACCATCGTCGCCGTCAAAATCACGCCCGACCTCGGCATTGCGCGCATCTATCTTTCCGTTTTGGGCGCTAAAGAACTCGCCCAATCTATGTTGGGGCATATCAAAAAAGAATCGAAGTTTTTTCGCAAACAGCTCTCGCTCAAAATTCGCAATCAATTTCGGCAAATGCCCGAATTGGAATTCTACCTCGACGAAGTCGCCGAAAAAGCCGCGCGCATCGAGGAACTTTTGAAAATCGCTAACGCGCAACCCAAAAGCACGGACGGCGCGGCAGAGCAAGCCTCATGCTGAACGACCTTTGCTTGATTGATAAACCGCTGGATTGGACGTCGTTTGACGTCGTCGCAAAATTGCGCAACGCCTACTCAAAGCAACTCGGCAAGAAGTGTAAAGTCGGACACGCGGGCACCTTAGACCCGAAAGCCACCGGACTATTGCTCATTGCCGTCGGCAAAAAAACAAAGGAAATTGCCACGCTTGAGGTGCTCGACAAAGAATACACGGGCGAAATCAAACTCGGAGCAACGACGAAAAGCTTCGACACCGAAACCGAAGAAGAAAACCGGTGCGACGCCTCTCATTTGAGCGAAGCGGCGTTGAAACAAGTCGCAACATCGTTTCTTGGCAAACAGATGCAGTCGCCGCCAATGTATTCGGCAACTTGGCACAAAGGCAAGCGGCTCTATGAACTGGCGCGACGCGGCACAGAGGTCGAGCGCACGCCGAAGTTGATAGAAGTCTTTGAGTTTGAACTCACAGACATTCAGTTGCCAATCGTAACATTTCGAATCGTCGTGTCAAAAGGCGCGTATATTCGCACGATTGCGCACGACTTCGGCGCAAAGTTGGGCGTCGGCGGCTATCTTCGCACTTTGCGAAGAACGCGTGTCGGCAATTACAAAATTGAAGACGCATTGAGCCTTGATTCATGCATAGAACTCATCAGAACTCGGAAGTTTGAGATATGACAGAACGATACCATTTTCGCAACGGAGTTCTTTCACAATTTGATACGGAAAGTCCGAAGCCCTTTGAGCGAAAAGCCTCTGCGGTTACAATCGGCACTTACGACGGCGTGCATTTGGGGCATCGTGCAATTATTTCAACGCTGGTTTCCGATGCCAAAGCGCGTGGCTTGCGCAGTGTGGTGATTACCTTCGAACCGCACCCGCGATTGGTGCTCGGCAAACAGAGCGGCGCGCCGATTTTCCTGCTCTCGACGCTCGAGGAAAAATTGAGCGCATTGGAATCGCTTGGCGTTGACTGTGTGATTGTCATTCATTTCACGAAAGATTTCTCGGAAACACCCGCCGAAGTCTTCGTCGAAGATGTACTTGTGAAGCAAATTGGGCTGTCGGAAATTGTCGTTGGCTACGACCACATGTTCGGCAAAAATCGCGGCGGCTCGTTTGAAACGCTTGCTCGACTTGCGGAAAAGCATCACTTTACAGTGCGGCAAATTCCGGAGCAAAAAGTCGATGAGCATCACCTTTCAAGCACGGCGATTCGTCGCTTTCTGGAATCGGGAGAAATTGAAAACGCCAATAAACTGCTCGGCGCGCCGTATCAACTCTCGGCGGTTGTCATCGAAGGCGATAAACGCGGGCGCACGATTGGCTTTCCGACAGCAAACCTTTTGCCACCGAGTGCGAAGTTGATTCCGAAAATCGGCGTTTATGTCGTCGAAGTCGAGCTCGAGGAAAAACGCCACAGCGCGATGATGAACATCGGCACGCGCCCGACGCTTCAAGCCGAATCGGGCGTTTCGCTCGAAGTTCATTTGATCGATTTCAACGGCGACCTCTACGGCAAATCGCTCACGGTTCGATTTCTGGCACGATTGCGCGACGAGCAAAAGTTTCCAAGTTTGGACGCGCTCAAAGCGCAATTAGAACGCGACAAATACGCCGTTCAAAGCCTTTTTTCAGAGATGAGTAGCACTAATTTTTAACAACTTTTTCAATCACAACTTCAACTGCAAATGCCTGTAACGAAAGAAAAAAAGTCGGAACTCGTTAAAAAATTCGGCACGTCCGACGCCGACACTGGAAAACCCGAAGTGCAAATTGCACTGCTCACGGAACGCATTAACCACCTAACCGAGCATCTGAAAACGCATCAGAAAGACAATCACACACGCTACGGCTTGCTCAAACTCGTCGGTAAGCGCAAGCGATTGCTCAACTATTTGACTAAAACGGACGTGCTTCGATATCGTCAAGTCATCGCCGACCTCGACATTCGCAAGTAATCTCTGCACGCTCATGATTTGAAAAGCCTCGATGATGGTCGGGGCTTTTGTTGTTTCGTGTTGCGTCGCTTTTTGTAATTTGCGCGCCGCTTTCAATTCAATCAAATCGTTATGTCGCTTCGAACAGGAATTTTAGGACTTCCGAACGTGGGGAAGTCAACGCTCTTTAATGCCATCACTGCCCAACAAGTTGACGCACAGAACTATCCGTTTTGCACCATTGAGCCGAACGTCGGAACGGTCGCCGTGCCTGACCCGCGCCTGAAAGACCTTGCTAAAATTGTGAAAACGAGCACGATTGTGCCCGCCGTGCTTGAAATCGTCGACATTGCTGGGCTCGTGCGCGGCGCCTCCAAAGGCGAAGGACTGGGCAACAAATTTCTCTCGCACATTCGCGAAGTCGATGCGCTCATTCACGTCATTCGTTGCTTCGATGATTCAAACATCGTGCATGTTGACGGCTCTGTGAATCCTGAACGCGACATCGAGACGATTGAAACCGAACTGATGCTCGCCGACTTGGACTCCGTCGAGAAGCGATTACCCAAACTTGAAAAAGACGCAAAGAAAGACGCGAAACTTGAACCCCAAGTGGACTTGATGCGCAAAGTGCATTCGTTGCTCAGCGACGGCAAACCCGCACGCCTTGCCGCCGACTCCGCCGACGAAAAAGCCATGCTGAAATCGCTTTTCCTGCTCACTTCGAAGCCCGTGCTCTACGCCGCCAACGTCAATGAAGCCGATGTGCTTACAGGCAACGCCTACACCAAGCAAGTCGAGGAAATTGCAAGCAAGGAAGGCGCGAAAGTCATTATCGTGTGTGCGAAAATTGAATCTGAAATCGCGCTTCTTTCCGAAGAAGAAAAGCCGGAATTTTTAGCGTCGTTGGGATTGGAGATGTCAGGATTGGATAGAATCATTCGCGCCGCTTACGACTTGCTCGGATTGCAAACCTACTTCACCGCCGGCGAAAAGGAAGTGCATGCGTGGACGGTTCGCAAAGGTGCGAAAGCCCCCGAAGCGGCGGGCGCAATCCACTCCGATTTTGAAAAAGGCTTTATTCGCGCCGAAGTAATGAAGTATGATGATTTGATAAAATTTGGTTCGGAACAAAAAGTCAAAGAAGCCGGCAAACTCGCCATTGAAGGCAAAGAGTATGAGGTCTGCGATGGCGACGTGATGCTTTTCCGTTTCAACGTTTAGAAGAGCAAGCCCATGCCAAAGATGAGCCGCAACTCGGTCGGCTGATTTTCACGAAAGCCCCAGATGAGCGCGCCGCGAAACAACCCCAAGACGCCGCCAAGTCCAAATCCGGTTTCGTAGTATTGCTGTGGAACGCCGTTTTGCCAAACACGCGCCGCACCGCCTTTGACAAAGAGTTGCAACGTGTGCTCCGCCGCCCAATTAAACCCAATCGCTTCAAACGGCACGGATTGAAAGTTGTGTTCGGCGTTGAGCGTCAAAATGTATTCGCCGATAAACTCTTTGCGGTTCAATCCTAAAAACGCGCCTTGTTCGGCGAAGTAAGCAATCGGCGACTCCGTGCTGAAAAAGCGTTGCGGCACTTTATCCGCGCCCAAGAGTGCGCCCGCTTCGGCATAAACGAGCAAGTGTGGCGCAAGCAAGCGGTCGCCGAAAAACGTATTCTTCTTGAACGCACTCACCGCCCATACCCGCGTAAATTCAAAATCACTTCCAAGCGGCGATGACGAGTGTTCAATTTCTCCTTTCACCCAAATTGGCGAGAGCAATCCAACCAGCGGCAAGCGTGTGCCGTATTCGCTGGATAAGACAAGGCTTCGCGTGTTGCCATCGCGAATCGTAGGGTTCAGGCGAAACGCTTCGGCTCTATTAAACCAACTAAACTCGGTTGCATTTTGCATCGTGCGCTCGGTTTGGCTTCGGTAGCCCAACGAGATGAACAAATTGCGCTTCGGCTGATGCACGAAGGCGACCTTCCACCCTTCGGCTTGAAAGTAGTTGTGGTAATCTTCTTTGTAGACGAGCGCGGAATACGCGTTGGAAATATCCCATGGCGAAAGCCATTCAGGTGTGAAGGACGTGGTTTTGTAGAGGTCGAGCGAAAAACCAATGATGCGTTTTTCATCGAGCCACTGGGTTGCGCCTGCCGACCATAAGACTTCTTCGCGTTCGAAGCCGTAGCCAAGATTGCCGCGCACTTCGGTGCGTTTTGTCAGAGAATCAAATTCGAGTTGCGCACCGAGAAACCAGCCCTCGACACGATTGAATCGAATCATAGGCACATTGAACCAACTGAATCCGCCGCCGCTTGTATTGACCAAGCCCGACATTGCGCCTTTGGGCTTGAACTGGTCTTGAATGGATTTCGTGCTATCGAGGGTCTTGTAAGCCCGTTCTTCTTCGGCGGTGAGCGCAACGAAATCGCGCTTTTGCCAGAAGAGCGAATCGAATTGTTCGGCGGTCGGCGATTTCTGAACGAGTTTTTGTTCGAAGAGCGAATCGGGCACGCCGCTGTTGATTTTGTAGCCGCTAATAGCACTGGTGGTGGTAAAAGAAATTCGCGGCAGTTCAACGAGTCCGCCGCCGATGGAAACCGTCAATCCACCTTCAATGACTTGATTGGCAGGAAGCCAGTAGCCGCGTCCGAGTGAATCGGTGAAATACTCTTGTGCTTGTTTGTAGCGAAAAACGGCGTCGTTGATGTAGGGCAAGCGAAAACCCGCAGTCGGTTCAACATCGACGCCGATGAGCGCGTAAGTGTTGCTGGCAATTCGAATCTCGCCTTTGAAGAGCGGCACAAACTTCGATTGCGGCAAGAGACGCAAGGTATAGAACTCCACATCGTCGGCTTTTTTGATGTCGACGAGTTCATACTTGTAGTAATCGAGTGCATCGTCAGCGATGGGGCTGACGACTTTGTTTCCCGAAATGCGAATCCGCTCTTCTGAAAAATCAAGCAAGAACCGCAGTCCTGCGGACACAGTGTTGCCTGAACCACGCAAATCAGACTTGACATTTTCCGTGATGCGCTCTTGAATGACAACCTCGCGAAGCGTATCGCCTTTGCGCCAATAGCCATTTGCAAAGACTTCGGCAATGGCGACAATCGTGGTGTCGGATTTCAACAGTTGTTTGCGGTAGGCTTCCACTTGATAGGTTTGAAGCGTGCGCCGTTGGGTGCGTTTGTAGCGAATCGCACGGCGAACAACGGTCGTCGCTAAATCTTCGTTTGCGCTCACCACAATTTCCGATGCGGTAACTTCGCCTTGCTTTAGGCGGATTGTTTTTTCAATCGGAAGTGCGACGGAAACCTCTTCACGATAGGTGTCATAGCCGACGAATCGAACTTCGAGCGTGTATCGACCCGCAGGAATGCTGACCCGAAACACACCGTCAACATTGGTTCTCGCGCCTTTGATGATGGTTTCGCCTTGTTTGAGTTGAACCGTTGCACCGATAAGGGCTTCGCCTGTTTTTGCGTCGGTGATTTTTCCCGAAACGGTTTGCGCGTGCACAGATGAAAGATTGAAGAAAACGAGGAGTGCAAAGAAAAGTGCCAAAAGCGGAATCAGTCGGCGCATAGAAAATCGGTTGATTGAAGTTCTAAAAGAAAGAAAGACGGCTCAAAAGTTACTTCGGCACGGCGTCGAAAGGGACGTCAAGAACGGGAAATTTTTTCCAGTCTTTGTCGTCGAAGTGCCACCACTCGCTGGGGTTTGGAATGAAGCCTTCGGCTTTCATCGCGTTGTGCAGTTTGGCGCGGTTTTCCAAGATGGGCGTTGGGAGTTTGTCGTAAGTGCTTCGAGCGGCTCTTACGAATTCATCGTATTCCGTCGGCATTGCAAGTTCGTTTCCAAGTGAGTCGACCAGCGTTACATCAACCGCCGCGCCGCGATTATGCTTTGAGCCTTTACGCGGGTCGGCGACAAAAGTTGGATTTGGCACAATTTTCCAAAGTTCCCATTGTGCGGAAAGCGGTCGATAGGCATCAAAAATTTTTAAGCCTAAACCGTCCCGCTCTAATCGTTCTTGCACGCGCGCCAGCCGCTCGGCAACCGGCTTTTGAAGCAAACAGCGCGCCGACGGATAGATGGCTTTTTTCATGAAATTGTTTGTCGTAGCATAACGAATGTCAATCAAAATGCGCGGGTGAATTTTTTGAACATCGATAAGTTGATGCTGGACTTGTGTCAGTGCAGGTGTTGCGGTTGCAAGAAGCGTCGTAAATAGCAGATAGGATTTCATACGCCACGCGTTTCGGGAGTCCAGATATACTTGTGCATTTGGAGTTGAAATCGCACGCGAAGGCGGTCGGCTAAAATCCATTCGGCAAGGTCTTGTGGGGCGAGTTCGCCGAAAACGACGGACATGAGCACGGTGCATTTGTTCGTCAAATTGTATTGCGCGATAACCGTCTTCGACCAATCGTAATCGAGGCGTGAGCCAATGACAAATTTCACTTCATCGTTTGGGGTTACGATGTCAAGGTTATGGTAATCGTTGTGTTTGAGCATACCGGACGATGGGGTTTTCATGTCGATAATTTTGCGCACGCGCGCGTCAACGCGGTCGGTCGGTATATTGCCAGAGGTTTCGAGCATGACGTCGTAGCCTAAATCGCAAAGGCGTGTCATAAGTTCATAGACCGGCTCTTGAAGCAACGGCTCGCCACCTGTGATTTCAACTAAGTTGCAGTTGTAAGAACGCACTTCATCGATAATGCTCTCGAGCGAGCGTTCAGTGCCTTCGTAGAAGGCATATTCAGTGTCGCAATAGGTGCATCGCAGATTGCACTCGGTCAGGCGCACAAACACGCACGGCAAGCCCATGCGCGACGATTCGCCTTGAATGGAAAAGAAAATTTCGTTAATCCTCAGCATCGCGTTAAGTCCAGCAAAGTTGTGCGAAGATACGATAATACAGGCGATGTGATAAATTCGTAACAGAATCAAAAAAATTCCACTGACAATCCATGCCAACATTTCACGATGAGGAACTCGCACTGCTTTCCAATCCGCGTTTCTTTGAACAAAAATTACAAGCGACAGAAAAATTGAAACAACTGATGGAAGAGATTCGCCTTGTATTGCTCGAAGAAATTCGCCCAGAAGAATTGCTTGCGCCCAGCACAACAGATTTTCTCAAAGGACAAATTGCCAAAGGCGAAAACTACGAAGGCTATCCCTACGTGATGCTCGACTTTCCAAAGCAGTTCGATAAAGAAAATATCTTTACCTTTCGCACCCTCTTTTGGTATGGGCACGCGCTCATTTTTTCCGTGATTGTTGCAGGAACATACCTTGAAACCTATCGCCAAAATGTTGAACGCCATTATGAACGGCTTTGCGAAGCGAGGCTTTATTTTGGAATTGATGACGTGTGGGATTGGCGCGACTCTGCCGCACGATTGCTCACAAAAGAGGAAAAGACGCACCTTCTCGCACGCCATCAGCCTTTTATTAAATTGATGAAACGCCTTTCGCCTGACGTGCTTTCCGACAAAGGCAAGGTGCTCAACGAAGCCAAATTATTTTATCAAACCGTTAAGCCCGTCTTACAAAAATGATGTCAGACGTTCAAGTGGAAAATCGCATTGCGGAACTATGTCGTTCAGGAAATAAACTGCGCGTGGCGTATGTGATGCCAGAGTTTCCCGTTGCAGAGGCGACACTTCCCGCACTCTTTGCGTTGGAAGAATCAGGCGTGAATGTGATTGAACTCGGTATGCCGCACAGCGACCCACTCGCCGACGGCAGAACCATTCAAGACGCGGCGCAAATCGCCATTCGGAACGGTGCAACGCTGAAAAAAATCCTCGCGCAGGTTACACAAGCACGTGCCAAAGGGTTTAGTGCCGCGCTCATCTTGATGGGCTACATCAATCCGATTTTACGCTACGGCGTGACAGCGTTTTTAGACGATGCCAAAGCCGCCGGCGTTGACGGGTTCATCATTCCCGACTTGCCACCCGAAGAAGCCGACTCGTTTCGAAGTGAAGCCATAGCACGCAATCTCTCGCTGACATTTCTCATCTCGCCCGTTTCATCGCCCGAACGCATTCGACAGATTGATGCGCTTTCAACACACTTCTCATACTGCCTTGCCGTCAATGCCACCACTGGCACAGCAAAACTTTCCAACAAGAATACTTACCTTGACCTTGAAGTCTATCTTCAACGCGTACGAGCAAATGTCTCAAAAAAATTCGTGGTCGGATTTGGAATCAAAGAGCGCGCACAAGTAGACTGGATTTTAGAACGCGCCGACGGTGCGGTCATCGGCTCTGCCTACTTGAACGCGATTGCCTCTGCACAAACGCCCGACGAGGTCGCCAAAAAAACCATCGACTTTTGGCGTATGCTGTTTTAATAAAACGGGCGGTCGATTATTTTAGCCATAAGTCATCAATTAAAAACTATGGCAAACACATGTCGAACCCTAATGCTTTGCTGCTGCCTCGCTCTGCTTTCAACTCGCACGTCTTTAGCTCAATTCAGTGGAATCACAGGAACGGGTGATGGCATTAACTACCAGTACTATGGTACGATTACATCATCACTGAACGAGATTCGCCCGTTTGGCATCTACGCGACCAGCATCACAGTGTATATTGACTTTTGGCAGTCGGGATTTACATCAGGAATTGACTTAACGAGTGCAACGCTGTATTACAAAGTCAATTCGCCGACATTTGGAACAGCAAACGATGCAAGTTGGACGACCGTTACAGGCACAATATCAGCCGTGCCGTCAAGCAATAACGACCGCGCCACATTCACCCTCACGGGCATTGCCGAAGGTACGGACATCATGTTCTACATTCGGGCACAAACAACCACCGGCGGGTCGCGTGATGGTTACGCCTATCCCGGACAATCGGCTTGGTCGACAACGGCACCGAGTTCGCAAGCCCAGACCTACAAAATTCGCTTCAACCAATCTTCGGCTTACAACACCATTCGCATTGACGGTCAACCTCATGATTGGCAGTCCACATCGCAAGCGGCAGCGCGAAGTGCCGCGTCCACCTCGCGCACGCTCGATGTCATGTGGGACGATACCTACATCTACTTTCTCATCAACGACGGATTCAGTGCGTCCGCAGGCGACCGCATTCACTTTGGATTTGACCGCAATCCCGGTTCAGGCGGCAATGCCAATGGCACAACGACCAGTTTCAGCGGCGCGTCGTTTCCTGAAAACTATCGCCCTGACATCATCTTTCGCGCCAGAGGCACAGGAACAAGCACTTGGACAAACGACCGAGGGGTCGCCGATGGCTTTAACGGTTGGACATACACCGGCGATATTGGAAACGCTCCAACCAGCGACATGTGGAGCGTTTCGGGCTCAAATTCAACGCTCTTGGAAATACGCATTCATCGAAGTGCCATTGGCTCTTTCACATCGCTTGGCGTTTTCGTTTGGTTTTCAAACAGCAGTGACAATCTTTATGACTCGTATCCACACGGCAATACGGCAAGTAGCGGCTTGATGCCCATTCAAATCGGATTTCCCAATCTTGATGATGGAACAACCCCCAGCACCGACCGATACTTTGACGGTCAATACAATCATACCTCTGATTTCAACATCTTTGGTATTAGCATATATCGGGACTTGCGCATTAGTTGCCCAAGCGGCGTAGAAATCGGCATTTCTAATTCACTCACAGGGCTGACCATTACACGCGATTTGCGTATTGATGCGAATGCCACGCTCCGCCCACGAGCCGTTCAAACCATTACCATGACAGGTGCGGAAGGCAACATCACGAACAATGGCTTTATCAATGCGTCGCCTGCTTTCGCAAACGATTTAAACTTCGTCATCGACGGCACAATTACCCTTTCAGGAACAAGCCCCGTCGATGTGTTTAATCTCACGGTCAACGCAGGCGATACGCTCAAAGTAACAGGCACAAATTTGCGCACGGGCAACACGGGAACAATTACCGTCAATGGCGTCATTGAATTCAGCGAAACGAACTTTGTCGAACCTTGGGGGGGAACAGCAAACTTAACGCTCAACAGCGGCGCAACGCTTATCACTGCCAATCAGCGCGGCGTCAATGGCGATAACCCATCGAGTTTCAACGGCACGATTCGCGTTAATGGCACTGTAACTTACAACG
>JBDNCJ010000007.1:0-71496 GCA_046719715.1 Chloroherpetonaceae bacterium
TGAAAAGGCGATTGGGCATTATGAAGGAAATGTTACTAAAATCGCCGAAGCCTTAGGGCTCTCGAGAGCCGCGCTTTATCGTCGGTTCGAAAAGTTCGGAATTCGGCTGTAACTGAAACGGCAAAACGTCCTTGACGAAATGCTTCTCTAAATGCTTATATCTCAATGCCCATGACGTATCGTGCGCTGTTTATCATCTACCTCGCCCTAATCCACCTTGTATTCGCAGGCGTTTCCGGCTACCTGCTCCGAAACGAACGTCTGTGGCTTGTAGCGATTGAAGCGTTTTTCTTGCTCTCGCTACTTGCATCGATATATCTTCTCAAAAAAATCTATGAGCCGATTGAACTCGTCAGAAGCGGCGCGGAGTTTATCCGCGAAAGCGATTTCAACGTGCACCTAAGACCGACGGGGAAAAAAGAATTAGACTCGATTATCGATGTCTATAATCAAATGATGAGTGCGCTTCGCGAAGAACGACTGTTGCTCACGGAAAAGAACTTTTTGCTTGAAAAAATCATAGATGCCTCGCCGTCTGCCGTCGTCATTTTGGACTTTGAAGACCGTGTTTCGCTGCTCAACCCCAGTGCAGAGCGGCTCTTTGGAAATACAGTGAAAAACGTCGTTGGAAAAAAAATCGAAGATGTCGGCGTGCCAATCGCTGACGAACTTTCGCGGATTCAATCGGGTGAATCGCGCATGGTCAATGCGTCGGGCAACAGGGTTCTACGGTTGACGCTAATTTGTCAGGTCTAATCTTTCAAACGGAACTCGCCGAAAACGGGGTAGTGGTCGGAAAATAGAAAATCTTTCAGCACGCGATAGTCTTCTACTTCCCAGTGATGGCTATAAAGAATGTAGTCTAAGGTTCGATTTGGCAAGCCGGTGGGGTAGGTATAGAATTGCTCGGAGTCGTCGTGTTTGACGAGATGCAAGCCGGCTTCGGCGAGAATCTCAAAGGTTTTATCGTTTTTGTAGCTGTTGACGTCGTTGTCGCCGGCGGGAAATCCCGTAACGCGGCAGCCGGGCGGGACGGTGTTGAGGTCGCCCATGAAAATAACCGGCACATCGCCGTGCTTTTTGAGTTCATTGACGACGCCGCGCGCCTGCGCCTCTCTATCACGCGGATTGAATGGGTGCAGGTGCGTATTACCAACCCAAACGACTTGACCGTTAAAGACAAACGGGACAAGCGTAAATCCGCATGCGGCAAGAAACGCGATTCTGCCGGGCAAGAGGTAATTGATTTGAACTTGTCCGATTTTTTGCAGTTGCGAGAGCATTAAATTTTCATAGCGAAATCCCGCGAAGCCTACCCCGTGCGCAATCACCGAGCGATAGCCCGCAATGACGCGGTAATGGTCGCGTTGGCGATACTTGCGATAGACCAAATCGCCGATGCCGAGAATGCCGTTAAAAACTTCCTGCAACCCGACGACGTCGTATTGATTGCGGTGCTGATTAAGCCAATCGGCGATGTAATAAGTGTAGGCGCGTGTGTCGTGGAGAAGTTCAATGCGTTCAGCTTCATCAACAGAAGCCTGTGCAAGTAGGTAAGGAAGTTTCGGACCTCTGCCTCGATGCGTATTAATTGTAACGCAACGAATCGTTTGGCGTTGAGACATTCGGCTTTGTGAAGCGTTTATAAAAACTGTGATAAACACTTGTCGGGGCTAAATTTACGACGCACAAAAAGCATTCGCTGTTAAGTTATTGTAAAGCCAAACGCTGTGTCGGCACATTTGGAATTTGATGCGGATTTTTGATACTTGCTGAAAGTAGCGGCTAAATTTTAAGAAAGCCTCACAAGCGACGAACCATCAAAAAGCGTGAACCAAAGCGCGTGAAGTAATCAATGCTCGCAATGCCCAACGAGTTAAAGGAAAAACTGCTTGCCTGTCCTGACGAGCCGTCGCGTCTGGCTGAATTGATTACGTATTCCAAATCCCTTTACTATCAGAATCCAAAAGTGGCGTGCGACTTCGCCGATGAGATTTTAACGCGCGCCGAGAAAATCAACCATGAAGAAGGCGTTTGTCAAGGCTTATCGCTCTTGGGCGTGGGAAACATTATGCTTGGCAACACGGCGGAAGGCGTGAAAGCCTTCCACGACCTCGTCGCCTTTGCAGCGTCGCGCCGAAATATTCGGCACTTGGCGAATGCGCATAAGTATTTGGGAAATGCGTATCGAATTCTTGGGAATTACGCCGAAGCGATGTCGCACTACGAAAAGGCGATTGACATTGCAAGAGCCATCGGGCTGGACGGCGTCAAAGCGGGGGCGTTGCTCGGAATCGGCAATATGTTGAACACGGAGTTTCTCAAACACGCCGAGTCGCGCCCGTATTTTTTTGAAGCACTCAAAGCGTATCGCGCCTTGAATAATACAGAGCAAGAAGCCAACGCGCTCAACAGTCTGGGCGGCACATACAGCGCAATCGGTGACGATACTGTTGCACTCGACTACTTTGAGCAAGCGTTGGAGAAAGCAAGGGCGACGGGCAAAGCACTCTTGCAAGTTCCGTGTTTGGTGAGCGTCGGCGATGTGTTGCGTCGACTGGGCGATTTCGACGGAGCGGAGCGGTATATGACCGAAGCCCTATTGCTCTCCGAATCGGCGCCGCATTATCAAGTCGATGTTGGAAATTTTTTGGCGCGAACCTACCTCGACGCAGGAAAATTTAGCAAAGCCAAAGAGACGCTCAAGGCGTGCTACGCGGAAGCCAAAGCGCAAAACTTTTTGGACGCACAAAAAGAAAGCGCGATTTCCTTCGCACGATTGTATCGGGCGTTGAATGATGAAAAAGCAACCCGTCGATACGAAGCCGAAGCCAGCGCGTTGGCGGAGCAACAATTCGGAGAAAAAGTAATTGAACGCCTGAAAAACAAGTTGATTGAATTGGAGGTCAAGCGACTTTCGGGCGAAAAGCCGACGGCGTTTCAAGAGGCGTTCCGAAAAGCAACCGAAAAAAAGTATGAAGGATTTGCCGCGCCAATCCTTGCGGCGTCAAGTCTCGCGACAAAAAGCACGAAGCCATTTGTGATTCAAACGTTCGGCACGTTCAGCCTGATGAAAGACGGCGTGGAAGTTCACTTCCCCAGAAAAAAAGCGCGCGAAGCGTTCAAGTATTTGCTTCTCAATTATGCACAAAGCGTAACGACCGACGACTTCATCGAGCATCTCTGGTGCGACACCGATTACGCCGCCGCAAAGCACGCGCTCAAAAATGCGATTTTGCAAATCCGCAATGCGCTCGAACCCAACCGAAAGTCTGCGCAAAGCGTGATTCAATTTCAGGACGAAGCATATCGCTTGGATTTCGGCGACACCGTTCAGATTGACTTTTTGATGTTCAAATCGCTGGTCAAATCCGCTCGTGCCGCTGAAACTTCAACGGAAAAAATAAGCCGACTGAAAGAAGCCCTTTCGCTCTATTCGGGCGAGTTTCTCAAAGAAGACGCCTTCGTGGAGTGGACGGCGTTTGAGCGCGAATCGCTTAAAGACCTCGCCATATCTGCAAATGCCGAATTGGCGGAACTAATGCTTCAACAGGGCGACAGAGCGGGCGCGATTGAATCTGCCAAACGCTTGCTCGCACTCGATACGCTCTGCGAAAAAGGTTACGACATTCTCTTTCTGCTTTACCGCCAATCCGACGACCGTTCCGCCATCAAAAATCTCTATCAACTCTGCAAAGCCGCCTACAAAAAAGAACTCGGAATCGCCCCGCCGAAACGCTTTGAGCAGTTCTTGAAGCCCTGACGTCAAGCTCGCCACACACAAATTTTTTTTGAAATCAAAAATAATTTCTTTTCCCACAACCTATTGTAAAACAATCACTTACAGATTGCTCCGATTTGGATTTGGTCAAAAGCGGAGACCAAATGCAGACCGCACGTTTTCACCTTTGCCCCAAGACGAACATTTCTCAAGAATACACAATGGCACAATGCGAGACGTTCATTCTACGGCTGAGCCTTTCTCGTGATGACGACGGAAAAAGTCTGCTCATACGATTGCAAAGCGTGAAAAGCGGCTCGCATCGCTGTATGGCGAACCTTGCCTCGCTCGAAAAGGCGTTGCAAGCGTGGCACAGAGAAAATCGGAAAACCTTATCGCCAAAGTCCAAAACTAAAAAGAGGAAAAGGAGCAAAAAGAAATGAAACCAAGCGAGATGATTGCCGGACTTCGCTCGATGGAGTCGGAAACGGAAATTCTTGATATGCGCGTCTCAAAAGCGCGTCAACCCTTGAAGCGGAAAATTCGATTAGAAGCGCTTGCGACGCCAAACGGCATTGAATTTCGCTTGATGTGAGAACACGCGCCCTTACAATTGGGAAGCGTCTCGAAGAATGCTTTGGAACTTGTAGATTCTACGGCGCAAAAGGAAACACTCTATTTCTACTTCGTTAGGAGCCGCGATGCAAACGGCGAGGAAAGCAACGAAAGCGAAGAGGTCGGGATTCGTCCTTAATCAATCGGCGGTAATGTTTATTCCAAAAAAATCTTCTTGATAAAATGATGAAAAATCTAATTCTGCTCGGATTGATGGTGTGTGCAAATGCGCTGTTGGCGCAAACCTACACGGGTTTGATGGATAATTTTTATCCGATGGAAATGTCCGTCAAACTTGACGGCGAAAGCATATCGGGCGACTATCATTATGCGCGCGTCGGAAAGAAACTACGCTTGCGAGGAGCGGCGAAAGCCAATCCCGACAAGACCCGCGCCGTTCTAATGGAAGAAGTGAACGAGAAAAACGAATGCACCGGAAAATTTGAAGGCGTCCTTTCAGAAAAAAAATTTTCAGGAAAATGGACGAAGCCCGACGGCTCAAAATCACAGCCCGTCGAACTCCTAAGCATTGACGAAGTAAGCACGAAAGCGGGATTGAAAGCCTCACAACGCGAGGAGATGTTCACAAATGTCAAAAAATATCACATCGTGGTGCCGACGCAGATTCCAAAAGGACTTGCGCTTACAACGCTTCGCGCCGAAACGGAATACGCTCTGACTTATAGCGACGGAAAACCGAATGGAAAACAACTTACGCTCTCACTTGCCACAGAAGGCGTTAGCGGCAGAATCCCGATCGATGAAGAAGGAGCGATAGAAAAAAATCTCCCAATCAAAACCGCACTCTTTGGAGAAACAAAACTTGAATACAGCGAGGTGAAGGGCAAAGCCGAAGACCTTTTCTGGGGTTGGTATTCGCTCCAACGGCTGATGAAGCCTATGCCCGCCGCCCTCTACAGCATTTCGGCAATCAATCTCACGCCAAGCGACGTTCAAACCGTTGTGGAATCGCTCGCCCTTCTGCGCTCACCCTACTTGCCAAGCCTGCCGAAATTGAAATTCGCGACTACCTCAAAAGGAATGCCCGACGAAGCGTTCATCATCTTTTATGAAAATTTCAGAGAAGCCATCTTAAAAAAAGACAAAAACACCGTCGCCTCAATGACGCGATTTCCGTTTTCTTCCGACGTCAAAAGCAAAAAAGACTTGATGAAATACTACGATGATGTCTTCAACGATTCGCTTTTAGAAGCCATAAACGCCATCACGGAAGTCGCCGCCGAACCTGATGGCACAATGCGCATGGTGCATGGCGATTTCGTTTATACGTTCGTCAAAGAAAATGACAGATATAAGTTTGCAAGCGTCGGAGTCAATGAATGAGAGGCGAATTCAAAGAAGGTGGTATTTTCGCGGTAATTCAAAACCGTGCATCTCGAATGGAAAACGCAAAACTCGTCGAACAAGAATTTTTAGAGAACATCAATCCGGCTGTGCGCAAGATGTCGCCTTACGTGGTCGGAGGCGGACAATCGGCGGAAATCAAACTCAATCAAAACGAAAGCCCTTACGACCTGCCCGCATGGCTCAAACTTGAAATTCTCAACGCATTTTACAGCGAAGCATGGAATCGCTATCCCGACGTGTTTCCAAATCAAGCGATTGAACGCTACGCCCAGTTTCTCGGCGTTCCGAAAGAATGCGTCGTGATGGGCAACGGCTCAAACGAACTTATCTACACGATTTTTTTGGCATGCGTGCGTCCGCACACGTCGGTGTTAATTCCGTCGCCGTCGTTTTCGCTTTATGAAAAAGTTGCTACGATGCTTGACGCCGAAGTCGTGAAAGTGGCGATGACGTCGGAACTTGAATTTCAAGTCAAAGAAATTATCGAAGAAGCTGAGCGGTCGAGACCGAATTTGATTGTGCTTTCAACCGCTAATAATCCCACATCAAAATCCATCACGATTGATGAAATCGAAGATGTGCTTGCCAATACGCGCTCACTCGTGCTCGTCGATGAAGCCTACATCGAGTTCTCTAAACAGCAATCCGCGCTTAAACTGCTTGGGCGATATTCAAACTTGATTGTCTTGCGGACGTTTTCAAAAGCCTTTGGTTTGGCGGGCATACGAATTGGGTTTGCGATTGCCAATGCGCCCCTGACGGCTGAACTTTTAAAGCCGAAGATTCCCTTCGCGACAAGTCGTCTTGCGGAACTGACGGTTGTCAAAGTGCTCGAAAATTATCACCTCGTTCAAGAAGCCATGGCGATGATACTGCAAGAGCGGGAGCGGGTTTACAAGGAATTGAAAAAAATTCAATCGGTGAAAACGCACGATTCCGATACAAATTTTTTCATTCTGGAAGTGGAAAATCCAACAAGAGTTTTTAATGAACTCAAAGCCAAAGGCGTGTTGGTGCGCGATGTGTCGAGCTATCCGTTGATGGAAAAATGTGTGCGCGTCAATGTCGGTTCAAGGGAAGAGAACGAGCGATTTTTAACTGCGCTAAACGAGATAATCAACAACGAGTCATGAGTAACGAATAAGGGATATTATTCCGCGCGTCATGTATCACACGTCATAGTGATTCAAGTTTGAGCGAAGCAATCGGAACGGCGATGAGTTTTTTTTCGGTGAGCAAATAAAGGTCGGAAGCCGTAACGCCAATGTCCATCAAGCGACCTGCGTTTGCGCCAACCAACGAAGCGATGGTGGACTGGTCGAGTTTTCCAATAAAGCGAAATCCATGTTGTTGAACGGCATCAAAAATGAACACACAGCCTTCATCGACGGTCAGAACCCACTCGTTGAGTTTACGCTCTCCATTTGGCAAAATCTGCACAACCTCGCCAGAGCCAAGCGCGACGGGCGTTTTGAGCAATCCTTTTCCAACCTCTGCGACGAAGTTTCCAAACAAATCATAGACCATAAGGCAACGTGCGCCCTCGTCGGAGACGAAAATTTTTCCCGACTTTGTGGCTTGCAATCGATTCGGTTCAATCAATCTGCCCGTCCCGCTGTTGAATCCTCCGAAAATAAATTGAATCGGATTCTGACGCTGTTGCTGTGTGGAGGCAAAGGTAAACGGATTGATACGTAAGGCTTGTTGTTGGGCTTCGTCAATCAAAAAGAGGTCGCCTTGTGGAGAAGCAGAAACGCTAATCGGTCGCCACACTTGGGAAGAGAGACTGCCCGAAGTCTCTGACGCCTGAACGGAGGCATCAGGTCGGTTTTGGAGAAGCGCGATGAAGTTCAGAAAGCGGTCGAAGTGCGAGATGCGTTGGTTTCCTCTATCGGCGATATAGACGTTCATGCCGTCAGTGGCAAGGTCGCGCGGCGAATCGAAGCCTTCGCGTTGGACGCCAAATCCGCCAATGTTTGCAAGCACTTTACCTTGTGAAT
Source organism: Chloroherpetonaceae bacterium (assembly GCA_046719715.1). Classification (GTDB taxonomy): domain Bacteria; phylum Bacteroidota; class Chlorobiia; order Chlorobiales; family Thermochlorobacteraceae; genus JANWWM01. The sequence continues at coordinate 7,705 of JBDNCJ010000007.1, forward strand.
CCAAGCGTAAAATTTTATTTGTTCCGCCTTCAATCACATAACATTCGCCGAGCGAGGGATTGACGGCAAGCGCAACGGCTTTTTGAAACGAGGCAATCGTGCGCGCTTCTTGTGCGTGTGCAAGCGCGAAGGAGAAGAGAAAAAAGACGATGAAAACGATGCGGTTCATTTTTCCACCAATCCTTTTGCGGTGTCGGTTGTTGAAAAGTCGATGTAGTCCGAAGTGGCAAGCGCGCCGTTGTTTTTTGGAAGCAAGACCTTGAAGCCGCGCGAAGGCGGTTGCGGCAACGATTTTCCGCGAATCCAAGGGTTGAGATACTTGACCATTTTGTAGGTCGTGCCTTGTGTAATCGCCCACTGCGTCAAGTTTGGAACGGGGGTTGTAACGAGAACGGATTTTGTTTCTATCGGGCGGTAGAGCACGGTGGATTCGTAGCCGTATTTGGCGGGATTGTGCATGCACTCTTTGATGGCGGCAATGCGAAACACATAACGTGCCGTCTCGCGATTGAGCCAAAGGTCGTAGTAGTTGTCGGTTTGTTGTTGAGACATTTCGCCCGACACGCCGCCCATGCCCATGTTGTAACTTGCCGCCACGACCGACCAATTCTTGAATCGCTTGTAGGCTTGAAGCAAATACTTTATCGCAACGTCGGTTGCTAATTCAAAATTGTAGCGTTCATCGACATCGTTGTTGACGATTAAGCCGTATTCGCGTCCGGTTGCAGGCATGATTTGCCAAACGCCCGCCGCTCCAGCAGGAGAGCGTAAATCCATCAATTTGCTTTCGGCGACGGCAAGATACTTGAAGTCGTCAGGCAATCCTGCTTCGGCGAGTTTGGCTTCAATGTATGGAAAGAACCGACCGGCGCGTTTGAGATAAAGCATGATTTGAACCCGGTCATTGACGTTGATGAGAAAGTCGCGCTCGAAGCGTTCGAAGACCTCCGCGTCTTCAAGTGGAACGCGCTCGCCGAAAATGTAGATTGAATCAGCAGGATTGAAGTTGTAGTAAAATTCAGGCTTCGGAGCTTTTGTTGAAACGCTCGTCGTATCCGATTTGCTCGCAAGTGCGTTGCTATTCTTATCGGTGAAAAATCCAACAAGAAGCCCAACAAGAAGCAACAAAGGAAGCAAAGAGAGAAACAGTTTTAAGCGGTTGATGTTCATCGTGAGAAAATTGCGTTTGTGTTAAGTTGTGATTTGGAGCATCGCAACGTGATAATAAAGTTGTATCTTTACGACCTAAACAAAAAATGTTGCTGTAAAGTTATCGAAACGTTGCTTATTGCATTTCAACTACTTTGCGCGCATCTCTCAACATCGTTCATTAACAAAACGAAATGTAGTATGGATAAAACGCAAAACACCCGCAAAACTGCTGCAACGGTATCCAAAAAAGACATTTTTGAGATTATTGTATTAACGCTTCTTGTTTCGCTCTGGGCTTTCATCGGTTTCTGACATATTGCCCCAAATACTTCCGATTAACTTTTCTTGACAAAAACTTAACACAGGTTTAACCATCTGCTTGGAGAGGCGTGGTTAACTTTGTGTTAAGTAAGTTCTTATTACAGAATTTTTACACCGAAAAAAGCGCGGAGAAAATTATGTGGTCGAGAATGCGTTTGAAAGTATCGCAATTCAGAGCACTCAAAGAAGTCAGCAGAGAAGATGTCATTGAGGCATTACTTCTTTTGCTTGCAGTGTTGATGTTTATTACGGCGAACAGTTGCCAATTTTAATTGCCGATTCGGACGAGGATTTTAGCGTTTCGTTTTCATCAACACGTTTTTATACTTATCCAAATTTTCCAGAATGCGACCCGTGCCGCGCGCAACGGCGGTAAGCGGGTCTTCTCCAACATAAACGGGAAGTTTGGTCTCTTCGCTGATGCGCTTGTCCAAGCCTTTGATGAGCGCGCCACCGCCTGTAAGCATTACGCCCCTATCCAAAATATCCGCAGAAAGTTCCGGCGGTGTTGATTCCAAGCAACGGCGCACGGCGTTGACGATTTGCCCAATGGGTTCGGCAATCGCTTCGCGAATTTCAGGCGAACTGACGTCGCGCTGTTCGGGCAAACTTGTAACCAAGTTTCTGCCCTTGACGGTGGCAATCAATTCTTCTTCGAGTTCATAGGCGGAGCCGATTTTGATTTTAATTTCTTCGGCAGTGCGTTCGCCAATGGCGAGGTTGTAAGTTTTGCGGAAGTGTTGAAGAATGGCGTTGGTGATTTCATTTCCCGCAACTCTGATGGATTCACCGGAGGCGATGCCGGAAAGGGAAATGACGGCAATATCGGTGGTGCCGCCGCCGATGTCGACGACCATGTTGCCAAAAGGCGCATCAACATCGAGCCCCATGCCGACCGCCGCCGCCATAGGTTCAGCGACAAGGTAGACTTCCTTGGCGCCCGCGTGTTCGGCGCTGTCGCGCACGGCGCGTTTTTCAACCTCGGTAATGCCCGACGGAATCCCAATCACCATGCGGCGAATGGAGGTGGAAAAATCTTTGAGCGTTTTGCGAATCAAGCCCTTGATAAGCTCTTCGGCGGCTTCGTAGTCGGCAATCACGCCGTCGGCAAGCGGTTTTACGGTGATAATGTCGCGGTGTGTTTTTTCGTGCATCTGACGCGCCTCGTTTCCAAGCGCGACAACCTTGCGCGTCGTGCGGTCTAAAGCAACGATGGACGGTTCATTGAGCACCACACCCTTGCCTCTGACGAAAACGAGTGTATTTGCTGTGCCTAAATCGATTGCAATATCTTTGGATAAAAAATCAAATAGTGCCATTGAAAGAAGTGAAATAAAAAATTCGAGACGAGCCAATGAAGTTCAGTGCAGATATGAATCTGCTTAAAGTTTTGGCGGCAAAGATATGAAAATTCCGATGCCAAAACATGATTGCCCAACGGGTTTTACGTATATTTTCAAACTTTTCATCTAACCAAGGGCACTCTTAATGAACATTCTCATTATCGGAAGCGGCGCAAGAGAACACGCGCTGGCTTGGTCAATCTTGAAAGACAATCGCGTTCAAAAACTTTACCTCGCCTCCGGCAACGGTGGCACACGCGAACTTGGCTCACGCGCCGAAAATATCCCCATCAAACCGACTGACATTGACGCCCTGCTCGCATTCGCCAAAGAAAAAAACATCGACCTAACCGTCGTCGGTCCTGAACAGCCACTCGAACTTGGCATCGCCAATCGATTCGAGGCTGAAAGGCTCGTCGTTATCGCCCCGACAAAAGAAGCGGCGCGCTTAGAGACAAGCAAAGCCTTTGCAAAAGCCTTCATGCAACGCCACCACATTCCAACGGCATTGTTTGTAACCTTCACGAATCATCTCGACGCAAAAGCCTATATCGAGCGGCACGCGACATTTCCCATCGTCATCAAAGCCAGCGGACTTGCGGCAGGAAAGGGCGTCGTGATTGCCATGCATAAAGGCGACGCATTGGAAACGCTTCGCGCCATTTTTGAAGAGCGTATTTTTGGTGAAGCCGGCGGCGAAATCGTCATCGAAGAATTTATGCAAGGCGAAGAAGCCAGCGTCTTTATCATCACCGACGGAACGCACTACAAACTGTTTGCAAGCGCGCAAGACCACAAGCGCATCGGTGAAGGCGACATCGGCAAAAACACGGGCGGAATGGGGGCTTACGCGCCTGCGCCCGTCGTTACGCCCGAAGTGATGAAAAAAGTAGAATCGCGCATCATTGAGCCCACGCTTCGCGCCATGCGTGAAGAAGGAACGCCATATCGCGGATTTCTTTACATTGGCTTGATGATTGAAAACGGCGAGCCAAAAGTCGTCGAGTATAACGCAAGGCTCGGCGACCCTGAAACCCAAGTCATTTTACCATTGCTCAAAAACAGTTTGCTCGATGTGTTAATCGCCGCAAACAGAGGCGATTTGAATCAAGTTGAAATGCAGATAGCCGATAAATTTGCTTCAACGGTCGTCATGGTCTCAAAAGGCTATCCCGATAATTATCAAACGGGAAAAGTCATTACAGGGCAGTGCCACTTTGAACTGGCGTGCTACACCGACGTGCGCGACGATGTGATGATTTTTCATGCAGGAACAAAATTTGAGAATGGCAAACTCTACACCAACGGCGGGCGCGTGCTTGCCGTAACTGCCATCGCCGAAACGCTCCAAGAAAGTTTGAATGCATGCTATGAAGCGATTGCGCAAATTCACTTCGAGGGCGCGTATTTCAGGCGCGACATCGGCTGGCGAGCCTTGAAGAAGAAAGTTTTTCTGTCATGAAAAAGCGAATTGTTGTATTCAGTGGTGCAGGGCTTTCTGCCGAAAGCGGAATCCCGACATTCAGAGGAAGCGATGGATTATGGGAAAATCATCGCATTGAAGACGTCGCTTCGCCCGACGGCTGGGCGCGTAATCCAAAACTTGTGCTTGAGTTTTATGCGATGCGCTTCGAGAAAGTTCAAAGCGTTCAACCGAATGCAGGGCACTTTGCGCTCGCTCAACTCCAAAACAAATTTGACGTCGTCAATATCACGCAAAATATCGATAACCTTTTAGAACGCGCCGGCAATCAAAACGTGTGGCATTTGCACGGACGAATCGACCGCCAAAAGTGCGAGCGGCATTACGACATTTTCGGATTCCGAGACGGTTACTTCAACTGCGATTTCAAATCCGAAATCTCGAAGCCCGTTCGGTGGGGCGATAGGTGTCCGAAATGCGGTGCGCAACTGCGTCCCGATGTGGTTTGGTTCGGCGAAAGCGTCGATATGCGACGTGGCGATTTGGAAGAACTTATCGATACGGCAAGCGTTTTTATCGGTGTAGGAACATCGGCGCAAGTCTATCCCGCCGCTGGCTTGCTGACGCTCTTTGATGAAACCGAGCAAAAATTTTTCATTGACCCCAACCCCGCCTACGAAGCCTTGCACGGCTTCGTAGTCATAACATTGACGGCAAGCGATGCACTGCCGAAACTCGTTCAAACCCTCTTGGAAACAGCGTAGCGCAAAAGGGATTAGCGTAAAATGAAAGAATCAATGTAAATTTGTTTCGCCTCATCACTGCTGCCATCACTCAATCAAAGCGCACTTCAACATTTAATCATCGGTTGAAATGCACCGCTCAGAGTTCTCTGTTCTCATCATTGACGACAACAGCGACGAGATTACGCTTTTAGAGCGATTTCTGTCGCGAAATTTAATTCCGATTCAACGCATCGATATTGCGCGCAAAGGTCGGGAAGGATTAGAAAAAATTCGAAACGAACACCCCGATTTCGTCATCGTCGGCGATGCCTGTCCCGATATGGGACGAAGCGAATTGCTCAAACATCTTTCTGAAATTGCTTCCGCTGAAACTCTGCCGACGCTCTGCCTTGTGAACGATGAAGCAACGGCGGCGTCGCAGTCGCTTCGAGCTAATCAAATCGGCGTTGTGAAAAAATCAATGCTCACGCCCGAAAAGTTGCGCGACGCCATGCTCGCCCTCATAGAACAAGCCGAAACAAGAGTAGAAAGAAATCGTGCGGAAACGCTCTTCGCCCTTTTGTCAGAAAATTCCGACGACGCCATTTCGCTCATCGACGCAAGCGGCGTGTTAGTGGCGGCGAATAAAGCCTATTTGAATCTCTTTCACCTGCACACATCAAGCATTGGAAAAAAATTAGAAACCAAAGATTACGCCGAAATCTTCTCCAAATCTGACCATGCCGCGCTCTCAAAGAGTTTTCACAATGATGAAAACGGAAACCAATTAGAGCTTCACGTCAAACGATTCTTCGTCGAAGAGCGCGGCAAGCGCGGCTTTATGCTCTCAATCTACAAAGTGATTCGAAGCGAGCCTGCCGAGCAAACGCACAGCGACTCATTGGAAGAGATTTCTGCAAACTCTGATGAAACCAAATTGCTCCGACAACTCGAAACCGTTCAGAGAGAAGCACTTCAAACCACGCTTGTGATTTTGCGGGCAAAATCGCGGCGATTTTCAAAGGGAAACTTTTCGTCGCTGTTGCAAGAGCACAATCGTCGCATGAGCCTCATTCTTGCCGCATGCGAGTGCGTGAGCGTTTCGGGGACGAGCCTCAGAGTCGGCACGGCGCAGTATGTCGAGAGCGCATTTAGAATTTTTCAAAAGTCCCCATTGATGCAAAGCAACGTCATCATGAAATATGAAGGCGAGTCGCTCTCGGTTGAACTCAATGAAGCGATTTTTATCGGGCTGATTTTAGGCGAACTCATCACAAACGCGCTCCAGCATGCGTTCACGAATCGCGGCGGCGTTCTTATTGTATCGTTCTTCAAAGAAAAAGACCAGACGATTGGAATGGTGGTGAGCGACAGCGGCGTCGGCATGCCGTTCAAAATCGATGCCAAGCCTCCGGAGTCAATGGGGCTGATGATTGTGAGCAGTCTAACAAAAAAACTAAACGGCAAAATGGAAGTCAAACGCCAACTCGGAACAACCGTACGCATTTCGTTTCCTCAAAAAAATTAACAAGCGAACTTTCTTGAACAGTCAAATCCAATCAATTCAATGTCAAATAAAACAGCAATCATAACAGGCGGCGCGGGAAATTTGGGGCGCGCGGTGGTGAAGAAATTTCTGGAACTGAATTATCGTGTCGCAGTTACGCTTGAACCCAACATCCAAGTCGATGAAGCCTTCCGAAATCAAAGTCCGCACTTAGACTGCTACGAGTTTGATGTAACTGATGAGGAGAAATCGGCAAACTTCGTCAAGCAATGTGCACAAAAATATGGTCGTCTTGATGCCGTAGTGATGCTCGTCGGCGGTTTTGCACTTGGAACAATCGCCGACCTCAATCAAACTTCCTTTGAGAAAATGCTTCGATTAAATTTCTATTCTGCGTTGGCGATTGCCAAGCCTGCCTTTGAAGTCATGAAAGCGCAAACGGGTGGACGGTTGATTTTCATTGGCGCGCGCGCCGGATTGGATTTGAAGAACGGCGGATACGCGGTCGAGTATGGACTTTCAAAATCGCTTTTGTTTCGGCTTTCAGAACTCTTCAACGCCGAAGGCAATGCGCAAGGCGTGGTGTCGTCGGTGGTTGTGCCGAGCGTGATTGATACGCCCGCCAATCGCGCTTCCATGCCGAATGCAAACTTTGATGATTGGGTGAAGCCCGAAGTCATCGCTGAAAGCATTGCATTTCTTTGCTCCGATACGGGTGGGGCATTGCGCGACACAATTTTGAAAGTCTATCACAAAGCGTAAAAAAGCAAGTCAGGGCGACGCATTGACGGTTTCATCGTCCAAAATGCGACGAGTCGTTTGAAGAAGTGTTTCGCCCGTAAATGGCTTGGTGATAAACGCGCCTGCTTGAACGCCCGCCATCTTCATCAATTTTTCTTTATCCATCAAGCCGCTCATGGCAACGACTTTCACATTGGGCTGAACGGCGCGAAGCGAGCGAATGAGGCTTGCCCCGTCCATTTTGGGCATCACCATGTCGGTGAGCACTAAGCGAATGTCGCGATAATGCTCTGTGAAAAGCGCAAGAGCCTCTTCGCCGTTCTTTGCTAAAAGCGTCGTGTAGCCATCGTTCTGGAGCAGTTCTGCGGCAACTTCGCCGACCGCCTCGTCGTCGTCGACGACTAAAATCGCCTCGCCTTTTCCTTTGCCCGCACCAAGCCCAACAAACGAAGAGCCGCCCGTTGAAACCGTTCCGACGCTTGCCGGCAAGTAAAGTTTGAACGACGTGCCGACACTCTCTGTGCTGTCAATCTCCACAAATCCTTTATGAGCGCGAATAATCGAAAGCACGGTGGAAAGACCCAGCCCCGTACCTTTGCCTTCGGGCTTCGTGGTGAAAAAGGGGTCAAAAATTTTATCGAGATGTTCTTGCGGAATGCCCGTGCCTGTATCGCTGACGGTGAGCAGAAGAAAGTTGCCCGGTGTGGCGTCAATGTTGGTGCGGGCATCGGCGGCGCTGACGGAAACGGGCGCGAGCGAAATCGTAATCTTGCCGCCATTCGGCATCGCGTCGCGTGCATTGACGACGAGATTGAGCAAGACTTGATGCAACTGCGTGCTGTCGCCCATAATCAGCGAGAGATTGCGTTCAACTGAAACAACGACGGAGATGTTTTTGGGAAAAGTCTGCTCGATAAGATTGGCAATATCTTTAATGACCTGCCGCAAATCAAGAACGGACATTTCGCCTTCCTGACCGCGAGCGAAGAGAAGAATTTGCTCCATCAAGGCTTTTCCGCGATGCGCACTGCTCTCGAGCATGGAAATGCGTTTTCGGCTTTTTTCGTCGTTGAGTTGCTGTTTGAGCATTTCAAGCGACGCCATAATTGGCGTGAGCACGTTGTTCATATCATGCGCAATGCCGCTGGCAATCATGCCGATGTTCTCAACGCGCTGGTTGCGGAAGAGCTGGGCTTCAAGTTGCTTTTTCTCGGTAATGTCGGTATTAACAATTAGAACTTTTCGAGGCTGATTGCCGATGGAATCAAGCAATGTGCGGCGGCTTTGAACAATCACTTTTTTGCCTTCGCGCGTCCGCTGATGCAATTCGCCCGACCATTCCCCCGTCTCAAACACTTTGGCTTGCGCCTCGAAATGATGTTTGAATTCCTTGTTGTCGAAAAGCAAATCGGCTTTGCGGTTACCGAGTGCGTCTTCTCGCTTCCAGCCGTAGAGGCGTTCGGCGCCGTTGTTCCAAAAAAGAATGATGTCGTTTTCATCGACAACGATGATGGCGTCGTGGGTAACTTCCAAGAGTTTGGCTTGCTCGCGGAGCTGCTCTTCCATCAATTTGCGTTGCGAAATATCCACGCCAACGAAGACCGCCGCGCTGTTGTCAAAATACTTGTGCCCGAAGAGCAATGTAACGAGGCTTTTTTCATCAATGTTGATGCGATACTCGGCGGAAATTTGACGCTCGTTTGTTGCAAAAAAAGTTTTCGTGATTTGCTCGAACACGTCGTCGCCGCGAAAGCCGACGCGCTGACCGACTATCTCGCCGATTCTCAACCCAAGTAGGTTGGCTAAATGCTGATTGACGCCGAGATACGTGCCATCTCGACTCACCCAAGAAATGTAAGCGGGCACGGCGTCGAGCACGGCTTGAAGTTGGTCGTCGACAAGATGAAGGTCTCGTCTGGCGTGGTCAAGGTCTTGCTCAATACGCTTTTGGCGTGTGAAGTCGGTAAAAAGGTAGAGCGTAAGCGGCGGCGAAAGGGAAAGAGACTTTTGAGATAATCGAAGTTGAATTAATTCGGAATGATGAAGGAGCGTTAGGTCGGAGTATGAAAATGGAATAGATAAATCGACTTGTTCAGAATAAAGTTTCGGCGCAAGAAGCGCGGAAAATTTTTTCCCGACTGCAAGAGCGGGAGTTACATCAAGCAAGTTGGCGAGTGCGTCGCTCATTTCTACGACGGTGCCGGTCTCATCAGCGACGCAATAAGCCACTTCAGCCGCTTCCAAAATCAAACTGTTCAAAAGTTGACGCTGCATAACAGTTTCTGTATGATTACAAACCTTGTCGCGTGTGTAGTAGGCAACAAAAATTTGAACGGAGGAAAACGGTCTTGTTTTGTTTGAAAGTCAATTTACTATCTTTTCAGATTCATTAAAACATTTAAATACAAGCAATGTCGCACGTTTATCGATTGTCCGTGATTTTCACGCTGTTCTTTTTCGCCTCTGAACTCAAAGCGCAACGCTACGCCTTCGACCAAGGCAGTGTGCGGCTGGGCATTTCACTCAACTACGCCAATTACGGCGGCGAACTCTATCAGCCCAACCTCACTGCACGCATTGAATCCGACCGCATCACCGAATTTGCGATTCGTCCAAGCCTCGCGTATTTCTTCTTTGAGCATCTTGCAATCGGCGCAGACCTGACTTACACAACAATTACACAAAACGACAAAAACAACATCGTAACGCTTTTTTCGCGAACAGGGTGGAGCGTTGGACCGAGCATTGCCTACTTTTTCGGGGAGCGACAAAGCCCGATTTTTCCGTTCATCTCGGCGAGTTATTCCTATCAAAGTTTATCGGAGCAAGAGTTTGAGCGCGACATTAACACGCGTGCCACAGGCACAAGCCTACGCGCGTCGGGCGGAATGGCGATTATGTTCGGCAAACAAGCCTCGCTCAATGTGGAAGCCTTTTATCGAGTGGATACACGAAAGGTTCGGGGCGCATCACAAAGTCGAAGCGGCAACGTGTTCGGGCTGGAAGTGGGCGCGAGTTTATTCATTTTTTGATTGAGAGCCGTAGTAGAATCCTAATTCGCGCTCAATTTCCGAAGGCAGAAGGGGCAGGGAAGAGCGTGGAATGAGAAAGGTCGAGAGGTTGAAGAAGTCTAAAAAAACCCGATGCGCGTCGACGGTACTTTTGAGGTAGGCGTGTCCCGATGAGCCGCCCGTTCCGATTTTCGTGCCAATCATACGCTGAACCATAATCGAGTGCCGGTATCGCCAAGTAGCGAGGAGTTCATCAATGTCGACGAGTGCGGTCAGAAAGCGGAACGGCAAATGAAGAATCGGCTGGTCGCGATAGAGCATAATGAGCAAAGCGGCTTTGAAGGCAGTGTAGGAAAGTCGCCGTGCGCCGGTGCGCACAAGCGCATTATGTTTTTCTTCGCTGAAAAGTGCTTCGAAATTTTCAATCGTCCGCGAAAGTTGCCCAAGTTCGCGAGATTTTTCCTCGCTGGTAAGCGTGGGGTTTTGCTCAATCGTTTGGCGGTCGTGCTCGAGCATGGTCTCAACGGCGTTCTTGTAACTCTCCCAAAAGTCAAAATCGCCAAAGTTCAAAAACGGCGTGCGTTCAAGCCACTTCTCGATGAGGTCAAAGAGCGACGGCTCTTGTTCGGATTGCAGGGCGAGGTGCTGATGCGCGTCGGAAAGGCGTTTCTCGTAAGAGGTATTGTTGAAGTCAAGCCGCGACTCGCGTTTCAAGCCGAGTTTGCTTTCTATCAAACGAAACTGCACGCTTTGAAAGCCCGAAGCAGGGGAGAGAAAATCGCGGAACTCCAAAAAATCGAGCGGGGTCATCGTTTCCAAAATTCGAAACTGTTCAATCATCACGGTTTGAATCGTGGCGACGCGCGAAAGGCGCGAGACGGCGACGCCGATATTTTTTTCATCGACGTAATTCCCCAAAAACATTGCTCGCACGGAATCAATCTCGTGCAAAATTTGCTTAAACCAAATTTCAAAAACTTGATGAACCGTGATGAAGAGTAACTCGTCGTGCGCGGGCTGTCCGAATTCCTCGCTACGGGGCGTTTGCGCGGTGAGAATTTTTTCGAGATGAAGGTAGTCGGCGTAGTAGGCAGGCGGATACTTCATGAGGCTCAAGGCTTAAATTCCCGACGATAAATTTTGACGGGGTCGACATCGAAACGCGGCTCGAGCTTCTCGCGAAGAATCGCCTCGAAGGCTTCCTTTTGACGATGTTGGACGCGGATAATCACGACGTTCCAAGCGTTGATTTTTCCTTTGGGAAGCGCGACTTTGCCGCTGACTCCAGACGGCTTACCGTAGAAAAAGTGATACTCGGTATAAAATCGCTTGGGCTTGATGAAGTAGTCGGTTACATCGTTCCACCGGAGCAACGATTTTTTCGCTCGGTGAATGTTTTGAACGATACCGTCATCGGTGATGAGGCGTTGCTCCGATGCGCTTGCGCCGACGAACCAAAAGAGGCTTGCAATCAGGTAAAGCGAAAACTTCATCACCGATTCGCCGTCGCCAATCATAAACCCTATTGCAATGCACGCAACTTGAACGAGACTATAGACGGTTGGAAGAAGCGGATAGCCGAAAAGTGCGCCGTGCCAAAGGCTGAGACGCACGTGCGAGACGCGCAACCGATTGACTAAGGCAATCATTGCAAAGAGCGGCATCAACAAGACGACCGCATAAAAAAAGTAACTTTCTATTACGAGAATGATGTTTCTAAATTCGTCGCCCATCGTTTTACTACTTCATTTTTGTTCTTCGAAAACTTGATTTGAACTATGCCTATTTCGTGAATTTTTTGCGAATTACAAAAGACATTTGTGAAGAGGGAAAAACTTGTGTTGCTATGCTTTCGTGTTATTGCGCTGTTGAACGCCAATGCAAGTAACAGCGATACGGGGTTATGAACGCACAGCCTTCTAATTCGTTTCAGGGCGTCAGGTTTGACGAGCGACGGCGAAATTGATAAAGAGTTCAAGTGCGGCTTTGCTTGGCGAGGCGGGGAAGGAGGAGAGCGCGTCTAAGGCTTTTTGAACGAACTTTTTGGCGGTTTGCTCCGCGTATTCAATGCCGCCATGTTCGGTTGCAAAGTGAATGATTTCTTTGCTGAATAGTGTGCGCTTCTTGTCGCTTTTAAGCAAGGCGATGATTTCTTTGCGCTTTTGCGCATCACTGTTTTCGAGTGCGTAAATGAGCGGAAGGGTGATTTTCTTTTCTTTGATGTCGCCGCCGACAGGCTTGCCCGTCTTTGAGCTTTTTCCGAGGTAGTCGAGAATATCGTCTTGAATTTGAAAGGCAATGCCAATGGCTTCGCCGCAAGCGCGAAGATTTTGTTGAATCGTGGTGTCTGAGGAAGCGGAGGCGGCGCCGATTTCGCACGAGGTTGAAATGAGCGAGGCGGTTTTATCGGAAATGATTTTGAAGTAAGTGGCTTCGTCGATGTCGAGGCTTCGCGTTTTTTCAATCTGCAAGAGTTCGCCTTCGCTCATGCGTTTGACGGCGTCGGAGATGATTTCTAGAAAACGGTGGTCTCTGTGTTTGAGGGCGAGAAGCAAGCCGCGCGAAAGCAGGTAGTCGCCCATGAGCACGGCGACTTTATTTTTCCAGAGCGCGTTGATGGCGGGCAAGCCGCGACGCATATCGGCAGTATCGACGACGTCGTCGTGAATGAGCGTTGCGGTGTGCAGAAGTTCAACAAGCGCGGCAGCGCGATAAGTGCTGTCGTTGATGCCTCCGGCAATGTTTGCAGAAAGCAGAACCAGTATCGGGCGTGCTTGTTTGCCCTTTTGTTGGAGAACATAACCCGCCACTTTATCAATCAGCCCGACCTCCGACGTCATGGCTTCTTTGAACTCCTCGCGGAATCGAGCTAATTCGGATTCAATCGGGCGGCTAATCTCGTCGAGTTTCACGCGAAAGAGTCAAAAAGAGTTGGCATAAGTATTGCGAAAGGTATTGCAAAGAAGCGTTCATGGTTCATCGTGAGCGACTTATTTTTTTGAATCACGTTTCACCAAAACTTCTTTACCTGTTTTGGCAGATTTGTAAATCGCATCAACGATGTTCATGCGCTCGTAGGCTTCTTTTGCCGTTGAGGAAAGCGGATACAATCCTGCAACCGCATCGATAAAGTGCCGAAGTTCGTTGTAGTAAGAGCGTTTGTAGATGTCTTCGAGCGAGCCGATTTTTTCGGGCGTAACATTCATCAGTTGGTCTCTCATTTTTTTGTGGAATTTGAGCGGATAAACACGCGCAAATCCTTCATTGCCATAGACGTTGCAGAAGAGCAAATCGGAATCGACTTCAAAGTTCCAACCGGTATCAATTGTGATGGCTTGACCACTTTTAAGGCGAACTAAAACGGAAGAAAAGTCTTCGACGCCAGCGGAATTTTCGTCGTGAACGTCGCGCTCGAAGTTGACGGCGGAAACGCTGTGCGCTTCTGGAAAATTGAGAATCCATAAGGCGAGGTCGAGCACCATAATGCCTAAATCCAAAAATACGCCGCCGCCCGAAACCGACTTTTGCGACTTCCATTGTCTATCAACCGGATTTTTTTTCAGCCAGCCGCATTTAACGAAAAAGACGTCGCCAATTTCTCCATTCTCGATAAAACTTTTCAGCACCATTGCGTCGGGGCGGAAGCGTTGGTTCATGCCGACCATCATTTTTACGTCCGACTTATTGAGCACGTCTAAAATTTCTTTGGCTTCTTTGGCAGTGCGGGCAAGCGGCTTTTCAACGAGGCAATGCTTTTTGGCTTTGATTGCTGCCGTTGCAATTTCTTTGTGCGTGTTCGTCGGTGTGGCGATAATCACCGCGTCAAGCTCAGTCATCGCCAAAAGGTCTTGATAATCTTTGAAAATATGTTTGATTTTATAGCGTTCGCCTAAAAGTTTCGCGCGCTGAAACTCGGTATCGCACAGGGCAACAAGTTGGGCGTTTTCAAGTTTGGAAAGAATGGGGAGATGAATGACCTGTGCGATGTTTCCTAAGCCGATAATGCCGACTTTAATTTTTTCCATTGTCGTAAAAGTGTTGGGTGTGAAAAATGAAGAATGAAGTTAATCATTCCGAAAGGCTTTGCAAATCGACTCGCCGCCGTGCCGCGCATTGATCTTTTTTACAAGCAGGATTTCGCGAGAAGCAGAGGTCGTATATGTCTTCGTAATCGTAATCAATCGTGATTTCTTCGCCTATCTGAATTGGGCGCGAGGCAACCAAATAAAGCGACTCGCGGTCTCGGTCTTTGACTTCGGCGTTCGGCTCGCAACTGTGATTGATATAGCGAATTTTCGCCGTCATCGCCGTGTCGATGTAGGTGTCGTCGTCGTTGTAAAAAATGTAGACGTTTTCTTCCTCGTCTTCGCGTCGTAAACATTCGTCGGCGTTTATCGTTTCGCCCGCAATAATCATCAACACTTCGCCCGCCTCGCAGGGCTTCGTTGTGAAAATGCCTTTGCCTTGAATCGGCGACTCTAAAACGACGATGTAATCAGGATTGTAAAGTTCGGAATCAGGAAGGCGATTAAACATTGATGAAATTTTTTTGCGTATCTTTTCATGCAAAAGTAAATCAACCAACGAACATCTCCATAAACGCAATTCTTGTGAAACGAAAACATACGCCTTCTTCCAAAAAGACCGCTCCCGAAAAACGCCGACCCAAAATTTTAGTGTGCAACGACGATGGCATTGACGCCGAAGGATTAGACGCATTAGCCAAAGCCATGAAAAAAATCGGCGAAGTAACCGTCGTCGCGCCGCTTACTCACCAAAGTGGAATGGGACACGCCATGACGCTGGGCAAACCGCTCCGCATCAATAAATGGCACAAGCAAAAAAAATTCTTCGGCTACGCCGTCAACGGCACACCCGTTGATTGTGTGAAAACTGCCATGACACAAATCTTAAAGCATCAAAAGCCCGACCTCATGGTCAGCGGCATCAACTACGGAAGCAATACGGCGATTAACGTGCTTTACTCCGGAACGATTGGCGCGGCGATTGAAGCGTCGTTTTTCGGCGTTCCCTCCATTGCCTTCTCGCTCACCACCTACGAAAATGCCGACTTCACCTATGCGGCAAAGTTCGCTCAAAAACTCGCCAAAGAAGTACTCAAACACGGCTTGCCCGCTGAAACCTTGCTCACGGTCAATATCCCAAACCTGCTCGAAAAAGAAATCAAAGGCGTGATGATTACTTCGCAAGGAAAATCGAAGTGGGAAGAAGAAATGGTCGAGCGAAACGACACCTACGGACAGCCCTACTACTGGCTTCGCGGCGTCATGACGCTCTACGACAACTCGCTCGAAGCCGATGAATACGCCATTCGGCACGGATACGTTTCCATTACGCCCATCTCTTACGACCTCACTAACTACCGCTTCATGGAAACCTTGCGCCAATGGAACTTGAAGAAGTGAAATCTCCGCAAATCCGCGTCCAACCTCTGAGGGCAAGTGCGAAATTCAAAAGAAATTCGTATCATTGCCGCTCTAATTTAATCGGTCAGTTTAACCAATCATTTCTGCAATGAACAAGAAAGACAAACAAGTCGCCAAAAAGCATCGCAAAGCCATTTCCCGCATGAAAGCCAAGAAGAAAGACGCGATAGCGCAAGCGCAAGGCAAGAAAAAATCAAAGTAGTTATTTGATGAATCGTCTTCCTCAACTCTGCCTCGTCGCAGAGTTTTTCATTCTCGTTCACCATCACGCTTAATCTCTTTTCACAATGATTGATTACAAATCACTACCTATTGGAAAAAAAGCCCCAAAAGAAGTCAATGCGATTATCGAAGTGCCAAAAGGCGAGCGAAACAAATACGAATATGACCCTGAACTCGGTGTTTTCAAGCTCGACCGCGTGCTGTATGCGTCGGTGCATTACCCGACCGCTTACGGCTTCATTCCGAACACGCTTGCCGAAGATGGCGACCCGCTCGATGTCATGGTCATGACGCACGGCGCAACCTTCACGGGCTGTTTAATTGAAGTGCGCCCCGTGGGCTTGCTGAAAATGCGCGACGACAAAGGCATGGACGACAAAGTCCTCTCCGTGCCCGTCAACGACCCTATTTACAACAATGTGCGAAAATTAGCCGACCTTCCGCCGCATTTGCCGAGCGAAATTGAGCATTTCTTTACGGTCTACAAGCAACTCGAGGGCAAGCATGTGGAAAGTTTCGGTTGGCATGACTTCTTTGTGGCTGAGCGTGCAATTATTTCAGCCATTGAACGCTTGAACGATGTAAAGGCAAAGAAACCTCAAAACGGTAAAGCGCCTAAGTCAGTTAAGCTTAAACCTGCCAAAAAAGCATCGGCATAATGTCTGAAAGCAAGCCAGAGCGAAAACGTTTCGAAGACCTTTCTCCAACGGCGCAAGAAATTGTCCGAAAAAAAGCATTGGGCGCAATTTTTTTCGGCTCGCTGATTATGGCGATTATGGGTGCAACCTGCGTCATCGAGGGAATTTACATTCTCACGCGCGACGACGCGTTTCTCATCGAGCAACTCAAAGTGGTTGATGCTGATAAAGCCAAACTCTCGTCGCTGATGATGGCGGCGATTGGCGCACTGGAAGCCTTTTGCGCGGTCGGCACGATTCGTCTTTCCGTTACGCCGTATCGTATTGGCTTTTACATGACCATTCTGGTGGCGGGAAATCGCTTTATCGACGCGATGGTCTTTCACGGCACGTTTTTCACCTTTGGCTCAATTCTCAATCTCTTTCTTGCCCTCTTCGCCTTGATGTTCCTTTTTGCAGGGCGTTATGCGGTGCTGACAAAGTCGCACACCACACCTGAATCTTAAAACCATCGGTCTCAAATGTCCAACAAGCAAACTTACATTTCGCATTTGCGAAGCCACGTCGGCGAGACGGTAACCATTAAAGGCTGGCTCTACAATATTCGCTCGTCAGGAAAATTGATGTTCCCTGAACTGCGTGACGGCACAGGCATTGTGCAAGGTGTCGTCTCAAAAAAAGACGTGAGCGAAAAAGTATGGGAAGAGTTCGGAAAGCTCACCCAAGAAAGTTCGGTCATGGTTACAGGCACGGTAACAAAGCACCCGAAGCAAGAGGGCGTTTATGAACTGCAAATCAGTGATTTAGAGACGGTGCAAATCGCAGAGGAATATCCGATTTCGCCCAAAGAGCATGGCATAGAGTTTCTCGCTGACCGTCGGCACTTGTGGCTCCGCTCCAAACGCCAGTGGGCAATTATGCGAATCCGCCATGAAGTCATTAACGCCATTCGCGACTTTTTCAACGAAAGAGATTTCACGCTCATCGATTCGCCCATCATCACGCCCAACGCCGCCGAAGGCACCACGACGCTCTTCGAGATGGATTACTTCGACTTGGGCAAAGCCTACTTGACGCAATCAGGGCAACTCTACGGCGAAGCGAGCGCAATGGCGTTCGGAAAAATCTACGTCTTCGGTCCCGTCTTTCGTGCTGAAAAATCAAAAACCCGTCGGCATCTGACCGAATTTTGGATGGTCGAGCCCGAAATGGCTTACTATGACTTGGAGATGAACATGGACTTGGCGGAAGAATTTGTCGAATACATCGTTCAGCGCACGCTCGAGCGAAGAAAAGAAGAACTTAAAATTTTAGAGCGCGACATCACCAAACTCGAAAAAATCACACGTCCTTTTCATCGCCTTTCCTACACCGACGCCGTCAAATGGCTCAATGAAAACAACGTGAAACTCACCAAGAAAAACGACGACGGCACGGAAACTCAAATTGACTTCCCGTGGGGTGAAGATTTCGGCGCGCCGCAAGAAGAAGCCATCATGAAGCAGTTCGATAAACCCTGCATCATTCATCACTATCCGACCGAAGTCAAAGCCTTTTACATGAAGCGCGACGAGCAAAATCCAAAAGTCGTGCGTGCAATGGATATGCTTGCGCCCGAAGGCTACGGCGAAATCATCGGCGGCAGTCAGCGCGAGGATAAGTTAGAGCTCTTGTTGGAAAGAATTAAGCATGAAAATCTTCCTGAAAGCGTCTTTCAATGGTTTTTGGATTTGCGCCGATACGGAAGCGTGCCGCATTCGGGATTCGGCTTGGGATTGGAGCGCACGGTGGCGTGGATTTGCGGCACAGAACACATTCGCGAAACCATTCCTTACCCGCGCATGATTTACCGCAATACGCCTTAGAATTTTTTAATTTCACAGAAGAAGATATGAAAGTAATTCGCATGTCAGATGAAGACTACGAGTCGCTTGTGAACTTAATGGAGGCGCACGATGAGTATTATGCCGACGCATCAAACGAGAACTGGCAGTGGAGCTTTCAAGATTTAGTGGATGTGCAGGAAATTGGGCAAAAATTTATTGAAACCATGAAGCCATATCTTTCAGAACCTCAAAATGCCTAAACTGTTTTCTCTGCAAAGTGGGAAGTTTCTAAAGCACCTGAATAAAACCGAACTCGAACTCAAGCGATTTCTGACGGAGAATTGGAAGCACTTATTTCCTCACTACACATTCATTTCCAGCGAGTTTCGGCTTAAAGGAAATGTCAGAAGCAAAGGTTCGGAAGGCAGAATTGATATTCTTGCATTCAATTTTGAAACAAAGAAGTTTGTCGTCTTTGAGTTGAAGAAAGATTTAGACAAGAATGTTAATGAACAGGCAAGCGATTATAGAGATTTCATCGAGGATAACTTCGAGAAAATTTACTTGCAAGCCATACAAACATATAGCGTAGAACTCCCCAAGTTTACAGAGGTCTCTCAAGACAGCGTCGAGGTTGTCATCTTGTCAAAGAGTTTCAGCCAAACCGATATTGAGCGCGTCAAGAAGCGAAAAAATATCACTCTGATAAAGTATGTTTGGTTTGAGGATAATTTATTCCTCTATGATTATTTGAATAATAGTCCCGATGATGAAAATGCAGAGAAAATCAAAACCATCAAGAAAGTTATTGATGGCAAGCCGATTGTTTCTGATGTCGATATGTTTTTCAACGTCAAGCAGGAAGCCAAGAGGCTCTTCTTGATGTTTAAAGAGTTTTTGGAAACAAAAGGCGATACGCAAATTGAAGTTCAACAAACGAAGATTAAGGTCAAAGCTCAAAA
Source organism: Chloroherpetonaceae bacterium (assembly GCA_046719715.1). Lineage (GTDB taxonomy): Bacteria > Bacteroidota > Chlorobiia > Chlorobiales > Thermochlorobacteraceae > JANWWM01. Next base: position 27,023 of record JBDNCJ010000007.1, read on the forward strand.
CGGTCAAACGTTTTCGTGCATTGGCTACGGCGGGAAAACGGGGAGAAAGTATTTTTTGCAAGTCAATACGGACATTGATGTTACGCAAGTTTTGGGATTGCTTGTTGAGGACAGAATAAGACCCAGTGGAAAAAAGAAAGGGAGCATTGGTAGCGAGCGATACGAAGTTTTTATACAGAATGAAAGCCAACTTTATAGTCTGATGAATTTTATTGCCGATAAAATTTGAGATAAATCTTCATGATTTTCGCGGCGCGTGGAAGGCATACAGCAAAAAAGTAATTGAAGATTTCATCGTTGCGCCGTGATTGGCAAGTTTATGCGCCTCTGCCGTGACAACCCCATTTTCAGAGAAGCGATTTGCAGACCTATTCGCCGCGTCGCATCTGGCGTTCCACGTCGCGCTGTTTGATGCTTTCGCGCTTGTCGTAAAGCTTCTTGCCTTTGGCGAGAGCGAGTTCGATTTTGGCTTTGCCTTTATCGTTAAAGTAGAGTTTGAGCGGAATAAGCGTTAAGCCTTTGTCAGAGACTCGAAGACGAATCTTTTCAATTTCTTCGCGATGCAAAAGCAGTTTGCGCGTGCGTTTCGGGTCGTGATTTTCAATCGTCCCAAGTTCGTAAGGCGTAATCTGCATATTTTCCAGCCGAACCTCGCCGCGATGAATGACGGCGAAGCTTTCATCTAAACTTGCCTTCCCTTGCCGAATGGATTTAACCTCCGTGCCTTTAAGCTCGATTCCCGTTTCCCAAGTCTCTAAAATTTCATACTCGAATCGAGCCTTGCGATTTTGAATCGTCTTGACGTAGGTTGGTTTTTTTCCCGCTTTTTGAGCCATTGGATACGTAAGAAAAATGTTCAACAAAATTGAAAAATTTGCACACGCGCTTCGGCATGCACGAAAAAAGCCCGCAATGATAGCGAAAAAACAAGGGATTTCATGACAATATTTGCGCTGATACGCTTCTGGCACGACGTTTGTAGATAGTTCTGATTAAGTTCTTTTTTACACTTCTCTCCAGCCGCAGTGGGTAGCCTAGTTAGGGGGGTTACCCACTATTTTTTTAATGCAAAAGCCCAAAAATCAAACCCCAAGTTTATGTGAATCCCGCCCGCTTTTTCGTAATTTAATCACGAAAATTTCAAGCAATTTGCAACGGAAAATGATGCGACTTCTCTTATCACTGCTTTTCTTGATTCCTTTTGTCGACATATCGGCGCGTGCGCAAGAACGCTACATGGACATTGTGCAGAAGTATCGTCGCCCACAATTCTTTGCTGAATTTATCGCTCTGCCCGCCGTAAACAGCGACTCGCTGAAACTCATTGGAAATATTCGGCTTTCTTACGACAACTCATTTTTCGTGAAAAATTCGGAGGGAAAATTCGCGACCGATTTAACCTTCACGACCGAAGTGCTTCAAAAAAACGTCGCTGTTACGCGCAGTATTCGCCGCAAAATCGTGACGGTAGAAACGCACGAAGAAACCTTAAATCGAACCGAATTTGTCGAGACTATTTTTACCCTGCCTCTGAAAAAAGGTGACTACGAGGCGGCGGTCGAAGTAACGAACAACGATTTGCAGAAATCGCTCCGAATGGAACGCCAATTGCTGAAACTTTCCGCCGAACCTGCCGCTGCTAAGCAAGGCGGACTCAAAGCGTCTCAACTCTTATTCATTGACCGACCAAAAATCGCTCGCGACTCCCTCGTCATCGAGCCGCTCGGCGTTTCCGGAAACGGTATCTTCGGGCGAGACTTCCTCGCCTTGCTTTACATTCATCTTGATTCCGATTCCCTTCGCGAGGTTTCCTATCAACTCCTCGAGAAACAAGACCAGCGCGAAATTCCCGTCTCATCAGGAAAACTTTCAGCGTCCAATCTCTTTTACATAACTGCGCTTCGCGAATCAACCGAAGACGCGCGCCTCATTGCAGAGCGAAGAAAGACGGCAACCGCCGAAATGCTCGCGCTCATCGATTTCAACGCTAAATCAATTTCAAATGCAAGGTATGTGCTCAAAGTGAACGCCGTCTCTGAAAACGGCGGCGTGGTTGAGGTTAAAAAAGAATTTGACAACGCTTGGATCAATATGCCCTATCCGCTCTACGACATCGAGCTCGCCGTGCGCCTCATGGAAGGCATTATGATTACGAGCGACGAAGCGAAAGGGATTTTAGACGGCGACGCCCCCGAACAGCGTCGCAAGTTCCTCTCTTTCTGGAAAGCACAAGACCCAACGCCCGATACCGATTTCAACGAAGCACTGGAAGAATTTTTCAGGCGCGTCGATTATACCTTCTTCAACTTCTACACCAACCGTGAATTCGGCTGGCGTACCGATAGAGGGCGCGTCTATATCCGCTTCGGAAAGCCGACCGAAATTTCACGCGAATTTCCTATTAACCGTCCCACCCGCGAAATTTGGATATACAAAAACCTCAACAAACGATTCGTCTTTTCTGATATTACCAACACTGGAAACTACGAGCTGGTGTCTGAATCCCAGCTTGAAAGCGAATAGAACCACCTTCTTATCACCTATATGCTCATTGTCATCGACGACGACACAATAGTCGGAGAAACCATAGCTGACTATTTTAGCGACACATATCCCATAAAAGTTTTTACTTTGCCCAAAGAAGCACTCGCGTTTGTCCAAACCGACCCGTTTTTCCCGCAAGTGTTTATTGTCGATTACCGCATGCCTGAAATAAATGGTGGGCAAGTCGCACGCGCTATCAAAAAACTCAACAAAGATTTTCAAGTAATCTTGATTTCTGGCTTTTCGGACTTCGACGATATTCAAGCACTACTGAAACAAAAAGACATCGATGAATTTCATCGAAAGCCGCTCGATTTCGCCGCCCTCAAAAAAAGCATAGAATTCAGGAGGAAAATGTTTTTGAAGAAGAGCGCGCTATAACGATATAATTTTAGTAGGATTACATTGGGGGGCTGCGTCAGCATAATATCAGCAAGGCATAGATAACAAAAAACGCCGCAAGTTTGCGGCGTAAGTCTTTTATGGAATACATGAGCGTTCTCAATACTTAATGCTACAGCCGTATTGTTTGGTCACTTTTTCCGAAACTTCTTTTCCAGATAAAAGCTCCTCGACGGCTTTTTTGACATAATTGACTTTGGCATCTTTGCCGCCGTTGGCAGAGCGGTCGTCATCAATCGCGCCCATGTAGGCGAGATTTCCGTTCTTGTCAATGACGAACATGTGCGGTGTGGTTTTTGCGTCAAACATCTTACCGACTTTGCCGTCTTCATCAAGTAAATAAGATGAAGCATTGGCTTTCCATTCCGTCATTTGTGCTTTGAACTCCGATGCACTCAAATGGTCTTTGTGATTTTTATTCGTGGAATTAATTGCAAGCCATACCACGCCTTTATCGGCAAGTTCCTTTTGCAGTTTCGGCATGTTGCCGTTCTTGTAATGACCGACAACAAATGGGCAACCCGGATTCGTCCATTCCAGCACAACGACTTTGCCTTTGAAATCCGAAAGGCTGACGTCGTTTCCATCAACGCTTTTAAGCGTAAAAGCAGGAGCCGGCTTCCCAACTTCAACTGAAACAGCCGACGAAGCACTGTTGCTGACCGCAGAGCCAATGAGCAGACTAAGGATACCGACCTTCGAGATTCCGATTAAGACCATAACAAGCTTCGCTGAGATACTGATGAGCATACTGATAATGAGTTTAAGTTGGCGAAAAAGTCCGTATGAACGGTAAAGGCAAAACCTGAATGTTGGTGAAAAAAGTTTCAGAGGGAAAAATTGAGAACCTACAAAAAAAGTCGGCTCAACTTGCGCTGAGCCGACAACCAACAAAGGAAAGAACAAAGGAACAAGTTCTTAAAGGAGTTTGAACCCAACCGTAACGCCGATTTGCAGGTGGTTGCGTCCGAGTTCCGTTTCCATTTTCCCGATGAGGTTATTGAAGCGATACTTTGCTTCGAGGTCAAAAGAAATCGGGAAAGCGGGCAAGTTAAGTTCAGCGCCAATGCCGATGCCTCCGCCGAAGCGAGTTGCTCCGTGTGCGTCGGTTGCATTTGACGAGAGAATGTTCATCGCCGCGTCAAGCCCGAGATAGGGCGAAACGATTCCGAAAGAAATCGGCGAATACTCCACGCCCGCGCCGAAGGTGAGAATACGGTTTTGAAGCGTAATGCCTTCGCGCGAGAACGAGTTGTATCCAGCAATCACCACAGGGCGCAACGGCACAGCAGGAAGCGAAAGTTTGGCTTTCAAGCCAAGATTGAATCCTGATGCGTCGCTGAAATCACCTTGACCCGTCGCAAGCCCGCCGCCGATTCCTGCCGACAAACCCACGCCCGGAACTTGCGCGCTCAAAGGAAGTGAGAGAAAGAACAGAGCGACTAAAATGCTGATTCGTTTCATTGTAAAGTGAGTTTTATTGTTGGAAAATTAATTTGAAGCAACCGATGCCGCCTGAATCACAACGGGAAACGTCGCTTCGATGTCGGTGTCAAAAATCCCCGCGCCTTTGTCGCCCGTGTCGTGATGCTCGAGCAGAATGCGAAGCGACCCGTTGGCAGAACCGCCGCTCGTGACTTGCAAGTTGAAGCGCATGCCGAAAGGCTGACCTTTTGAATCATTATTCAGATTAGAGATAATGACTCTGCCTTGTGCACCGTCAAGCACGGTGAAGCGAAAGAGATGGGTATCGGCATCACGCTCGATTTCTCCTGTGCGCGAAACGGGCGGATTGACGCTTTCGTCAATAAGCTCAATGCGACCGTTGAACGAGCGTCCTGCGGGCAACCTGAGCGTATCAACGACGGGTGGATTGCCGCCATCGCCGTCAAGGTCAACGGCTTTGGCGCGAATGGTCGTTGAGCCATCGGTCAGAATCACTTCCATCGTCGTGATGTTGCCATGTTTGCTTTCGTCGTGGTCGTGTCCGCAACCTTGTTGAAGCAGTGAGATGCTTGCAATCATCGCAAGCGCGAGCAAAGAAAAAAATGATTTACGCATAGTCAATACAGATTTGAGTTAATGAAAAGATTATGAAAGAACGATTAAGAATTCCCTATCGGCAGTTGAAGACGCACAATCACATTGCGCCCAACGTCGTCGGCATAGAGCCGAAATCGGCTGAGATAATCGCGATATCGAGCGTTGAAAAGATTTTGCGCCGACACCACGATTTTGAGCGGCATAGAGCCGAGTTGAACGGTCGCACCTGCATTGAGTTCCCAAATCACATAGCCCGGCGGTGCCAGTGTCAAAAGGCGAAGAACTTGGTCATAGCGGCGTATTGCGTCTTGTTCTGAAAGTTCAGGAAACAAGCCCGCGATAAGTGAGTTGGGTTGTTGGAGCGTATCGCGTGTGATGAACGGCACGCGTGTTTGTTGTCGTGCCGCTGTTGCGCCAAACTCAACGTAGGCGTCTTTAATCGATTGCGTCTCAAAGAGATGAATATGCGCCAGCAAGCGAAGCCTATCTTGCGGCATGTTGATGGTCGGCTCATTTCGGTCAAGATTTTGCCCGCGAACAATCGAGAGCGTTGCATCAAGGCGAAGAAAGTCGAACAAAGCGTATCGCGCCGTTGCGTCAATTCCCGTCAGGCGCGTGTCGGATTGGGCATAGCGATAGGCAGGGAAAAATCCCCGCAGGCTTTGAATCAAGCCCGTTGGTTCAAGGAAAATGAATCCAGAAATGTGATTGTAAAAGAGCGATGTTTCCAATTCAAGCCGTGCGCTTTGATGGCGGAGCGTGGCATCGAGGCTGTAACTTTGTTCAACGCCGATGTTGCGGTCGCCGACTTCATATTGCCCCGTGCCGTGATGCACGCCGTCGCTGTAAAGTTCATTGATGGAAGGCGGTCGCCACGCTGTTCCGATATTGCCTGCAATAGACCATGTGCGCGAGAGTTGATACACCGCCCCGAAACTTGCCGTTACGGCTTGAAAAAGCCGTTGCTCATTAAGCGTAACTTGACGCATCACGCTTCGGTCAAAAACGCGCGGCGACGCCCAAAGCAAGCGAACATCATAACGCAATCCAACATTAAAACTTACGTCGTCCAGCACATACTCTTCGCGAACAAACGCGCCGATGTTGAACGACTGAAACGGCGGAATCAGATAAGCCAAACTGCGACCGATGCTGTTGAACTGCGCCGTCGTTGAAATCCCGACCGTTCCGATGAAATTGCCAATCGGCATGTGGCGAAGTTTGATATCGAGTGAAGCAGTTGAAAGCAAAAGATTGAGCGAGGGAATGCCTAATCGGACGGCGGCGCGCTGTGCATCAAATTCTTTGCGCTGATTGAGTTGAAATCCAGCATCAAGGCTCAACGTGCCGAAAGAAAACGGCGCGAAAATCGTGCGCGACGAAATTAAATCATGTGCGATTTCCTGTCGTGGTAATCCGATTTGGTAACTGAATGGTGCTTCTTGAAGCGCTTGAACGGGATTGCCAAGTTCAATGGCACGAACAAGGTCAGAAAAATTACCAACATGCGCACCGCGAAAAATGCCAAGTTCGGCAGTAAATCGGCTGTAATAGAGCGTCGTAACGCCCCAGTCGCGTTTCAAGCCAAGCATGATTGAACCGCTTAATTCGGAAAATCCCGTGTTGGCAATGATGTATTGCGGCGAAAAAGAATCACCCGCTTTGCGCCAAGAGCCTTGCAGTCGCACGCCGAAGCCGTTGGAAAACGACTGCTCGAGAAATCCTGAAATCGCGCCTTGACGGTTGTTTGCAAAAAGATTCACCGATGTTTCCCCGTGCAAACCTTCGGTGAGAAAGAGGGGTTTGGGCTCTGAACGAATGACGCCACCAATGGCATCGGCACCATATTCAACCGACGCCGCACCGCGCAAGAGTTGAATTTCTGAAGCGGAAAACGGGTCAATTTCCGGCGCATGTTCTTCGCCCCATTGCTGACCTTCCTGCTTGATGCCTGCGTTCATGATGATGAGGCGCTGTCCGTGCAAGCCACGCACGACGGGTTTGGCAATGGAAACGCCTGTCTGCAAAACGCTCACGCCCGCAAGGTTTTTGAGGCTTTCGCCGAAAGTCTGTCCGCGATGGGCATCTAAATCTTCTTTCGTCATCACATCGAGCGACTGGGTGGATTCCATTAAGGCTTCTTTCTCTCTATCGGTTGAAACGGTGATTTCTTCGGTCTGAATCGCATCGGGTTCGAGGGCAAGATTGAGTTCTGTATCCGAAGTCAAAACAAGGCGAATCTGCCGCGTGCGATACCCAACGAAGCGAACTTGAAGGTCATAATTGCCTTTTGGAAGCAAGAGCGAATAAGTGCCATCGGATTTTGTCGTTGTGCCGCGTTTCAACGGCAGTGCAACAACACTTGCGCCGAAAAGCAACTCTTGCGTTTTTGCATCAACCACCTTGCCATAGAGCCTGTATTCATCAGGCTTGACAGCAAAAGAAGATTGCGCGTTCAAAGGCGCGATGAACTCCAACAAGAAAACTAAAACGAAATAAATGTAACGACGCATGTTCAAATCGTTAAAAACCAAACGACCAAAGGCTTACAGGAAAAACCTTGCTTTAAGCAGTAGCAATCGTTTAAGATGGAATCAAAGGGGAGAGGTCATGAGAGGCAAGGCGGTGCGCGTGAGGGAAGGCGTGGCGAAAAGTGAATAATAAAGTGTGATGAAAAGGAAGGCTCAAATGAAATGCGTTCGGGAAGAAGATGTACGGCTTCAACCTTGTCAGAAGTATCGCAACTTTGAAGTGCGGATTTCATCGCGCAAATGTCGCAGTGTGCGTCGCTGTCGAAGACGTCGCTGATTGAAATCGTCTCGGAATGCGCGTGATGATGCGCAATGGTGAGTGAGACAAGCGAGAGCAAGAGGGAAAGAAAAATATGGAACAAGAATTTGGTCATTGATTCGTGTTAATGCGCGCAATTTTTTTCATGCTTCATCATGCGATAATTCAAGACGTGCGACGTTGCAACAAGGCTTGCGCCAAATGAGACAATTAAAAATTCAAATGACTCCACTTGTTCTAAATGCCCTATGGCAATGATTCCAAATCCGACGCTGAGCGTTAAAATCGGAAGAAGATTGTGGTGATGCTTCAAGTAACCGTGCGAAAGCGAAAGTGCGCCGATAATCAACCCTGAAACAATTAAGGTGGCTTCAAAAGCGGGGTGCGCAAGAAAACTAAGACCAATCACAGGCAAAAGCGTCATCACAAAAGGCATTGCCAAACAATGCACGGCACAAATCGCCGACGCTGAAAAGCCGAGCGCGTCTAAATTGATGAAGTCAAATAAACGAGGTTTCATAAACATATCGTTTGCAACTCATTCGCATTTACAAAGAGGTCAAAAAAGAAGGCATTGAACATCAATGCATCAATGCCTACATCTCATTGGTAGAGGGAAGTTACGCTTTCTTGAGTTCTTGTTCAAGAAACTTTATGTCGTCCATTTCAACCGGAATCTTGACGAACTTTTCGTTGAAACGCCACTGTCCCGTTTTGGGTGAGCGGCTGGAAACCACCATCTTCACCGATTTGAATTTAAGTTCTGATTTCTTTTTTGCGGCTTTATCCCCGAACGATTGTTGCTTCGCCATAGTGCGTGTTCAAATAGAGTGTTGAAAATTTGAGCCGCAAATATACGCTTTTCAAGGAAAGCCACAAACGATTTTCATAATTGTTGTAACTTCACGCACTTATTTCAAAGACGTCAAAGCCTCTAAGTGTGATAGATTTTTTCGGACATATCGCCTTTGCCTTAATTGCAGTATCATACCTTGTCAGAGACATTTTCTACTTGCGAATTCTCTCAGTTGTGGCATGCACCGCTGGCATTATTTACAATTACTTTGCGCTTCCAGAGCCGCTCTGGACGCCCATTTTTTGGAACAGCGTATTTATGGCGGTCAATATCGTTCAACTCTTCATCATTTGGCAAGAGCGCAGAGGCATTGAGTTCAGCGAAGAGCAGAAAGAAATGTATCAAATGATTTTCAAGAATTTTTCGCCGCTGGAATTTGCAAAACTGATGCGCCTGTCGCGATGGTTGAACATTGAACCGGGCATAACGCTGATTACGGAAAAGACGGAGACGAAATTCGTGTATCTGATTTACAACGGAGAAGTGAGCATTTTAGTTGGTGGTAAAGAAGTGGTACGCTTGAAAGATGGTGCATTCGTCGGCGAGATGAGTTTCATCACAGGGAACTTGCCCTCGGCGACTGTGAAAACCACAAAGCCGACACGCCTTATTGCGTGGTCAAAAGACGAATTGCGAGACCTTCTGCACCGCAATCCCGCAATGGAAAGCACAATGCACGCCACCTTAGGCGCAGACCTCTCCAAAAAACTTGCCCCGTCTTCAACTGGTGCCGTCAAATAGGAGCAATCAAACAATCAGAAAAAATAGGCAATGGCGAAAAAGCCAATCATCGCGAAGTTGATTCCAAGTTTGGCGGCAATCGCAATCACCATGCCGAGCCATGTGCCTAATCCGACTTTTCCCGCCTGAATGGCGTCTCTTTTGACGATATACTCTCCTAAAAACGCACCGATAAAGGGAAAGGCGAACACGCCGAAAAATCCGAAGAAAATACCAAGCACCATGCCAATCATCGCGCCAAGCGTTGCAAAGGGCGACGCCCCCGTTTTTTCAACGCCGATTTTCGTTGCAATAAAGTCAATCGCAAAGGTCAATGCCGTCAGCGCGCCAAGAACTGTGAGTGGAATCCAGCCGACTTTCTCAAAGTCATTTGCCCATGCGCCGAACAGCAAGCCGATGAAAACAAGTGGCGCGCCCGGAAGCATGGGCAAAATTGTTCCAACAAGTCCAACAAGAATACAAACGAAACACAGTATCCAAAAGAGAATTTCCATCGCAAAGGTCAATAGGCTTTCGCAAAGACGACTTTCATTTTAGACGGCTTGCCTGAATAGATACACTGACCTTCTTCAAGTAAGTTATATTGTTGGATAAAGTGTTCGTCGGTTGGGATACAGCGAATGGTGGCTTTGGTTTCTTCTTTGATTTTCGCTTCGGTTTCGGCGGTGCCGTCCCAATGGGCGATGGCGAAGCCTGTTTCGATTTGGGCTTTGAACTCGTCGTAGGTTTTGACCTCTTTTGTTTTTTCGGTGCGATAGGCTAAGGCGCGCTGAAAGAGTTGATGTTGAATATCGTTCAGGAGGGTTTTGATTTGCTCGGGCAAAGCAGAATCAAGTGGGAGAGTAATTTTTTCGCCGCTGTCGCGCCGAGCGACAACGCATTGATTTTTTTCGATGTCTTTCGCGCCGATTTCCAAGCGAAGCGGAATGCCTTGCAGTTCATATTCGGCGAATTTCCAGCCCGGCGTTTGTTGGTCGCTATCGTCAAGGAAAACGCCGACGCCGTTTGCTTTTAAGAGTTTTGTGAGTTCATTGGCTTTTTCAAGCACGAGCGTTTTCGTATCGCCTTTGATAATGGGAACGATGACAACTTGGCGCGTGGCGAGTTTCGGCGGAAGCACCAAGCCCTTATCGTCGGAGTGCGCCATAATGAGCGCGCCGATAAGCCGTGTCGAGACGCCCCAACTTGTCGCCCAAACATACTCGAGCTGTCCATCTTTGGTTTGAAATTTGCAGTCGAAGGCTTTGGCGAAGTTTTGTCCCAAGTGGTGTGATGTGCCCGATTGCAAGGCTTTGCCGTCTTGCATCATGGCTTCAATGCAGTAGGTTTCTTTTGCGCCTGCGAATTTTTCCGATTCGGTTTTACGTCCAACAATCACAGGCAAAGCCATGAACTCTTCGGCGAAACGGCGATAGACTTCAATCATGCGCAAGACTTCTTCTTTGGCTTCTTGTTCGGTGGCGTGCGCCGTGTGACCCTCTTGCCAGAGAAACTCTGCGGTGCGTAAGAAGAGGCGCGTTCTCAATTCCCAGCGCACCACGTTCGCCCATTGATTGATGAGCAAGGGCAAATCGCGATACGATTGAATCCACTTCTTGTAAGTCGACCAAATAATTGTTTCTGATGTTGGGCGCACGTAAAGTTTCTCTGCTAATTCTTCGCCGCCGCCGTGCGTTACGACGGCACATTCAGGCGCAAAGCCTTCGATGTGGTCGGCTTCTTTTTGCATAAACGATTCTGGAATGAAGAGCGGGAAATAGGCATTGACGTGCCCCGTTTCCTTGAACATGGCGTCGAGCGCGGCTTGCATTTTTTCCCAAATCGCATAGCCATTGGGACGAATGACCATACAGCCGCGAACGTCGCTGTAATCGGCAAGTTTGGATTGGAGAACAACGTCAAGATACCACTGGGAGTAGTCCGAAGAACGAGGCGTAAGTTTCACTGTTGAGTAGTAACAAGTTTAGTTGTTTGGTGATTCGTGTTAAGTGTTGAAAAAGAAATCGGGAATTGACGCGCTTGGATTCCGTGCTTCGCTCAGAATGACCACGATATAATGGACAAGAGGCAGTCAATCAAATCGGTCATTCTGAACGGAGCGAAGCGTTAAGCGTGCAGATGCGGTCAACTTTAATCGGCTGTTTTTTACTTTTCGTTGAGCAGTTGTTCCATCATTTTGCGCTGTTCGGGCGGCATATTTTTCAAGGCTTCCTTCATTTGCTTTTTTTCGGCGGGCGACATGTTTTTGATGCTTTCGCGCATTTGGGCTTTGGCTTCGTCGGGCATCATGTCCATGCCGGCGCCCATCAAGCCGCCTTCGGTTTTCTTGTAACCTTTGGGAATTTCAAATGTGGAGGCAGGCAGTTTGGACTTATTGATTTTGACAGCTTCCGTTTTGACTTCTTCGGCAGTCCCCTTGTTGTTGATTTGTTTGAGCGGCATGCCTAAAACGCCTGCATCTTTGAGGGCTTTTTCAAGCCCGTCGGTTTGCGGATTTTGATTGAACTTCTTGAATGTTTCGTAATCGATGATGCCTTTGGCAATCCACATTTCCGTCTCGCCGTCGGAGTCGGTGATGCGGACGTGGTCGCAGTCGTAGCCGAGAATTTTTTCTTTGCCGAGTTTTTGAACCTTGTAGGTTTCTTTCGTCGGTATCATGCCTTGCGCCATTTTTTCCATTTCCTTCAAATCAATTTCGCTGTATGATTTTGATTTGTCGTTGATGAGATAAATAATGTTGGGATTATCCATTTTCATCAGCGATGCCATTTGCATTTGCATTTTTTCGGCGGAAATATTCATTTCGGTTTTGACGGCGTTTTTACCGATGAGCATCGACATTGTTCCGCCACCCTCTGCCGCCGTAATTTTCATTTGAATTTCGCCTTCAAATTGCGCAGAGGCGGAAAAATTGAGCCAGCAGAGAAGCGTTGCGAGAAACAGTAATTTTTTCATTGAGTTGCATGTTTGAAGTTAGAGAGGATTGAAGTTCGCACGAAACGCTCAAATAAAAAAGCCGCCCAAGTCGGCGGCTTGCACAAGTCTCAACCCGATTTAGAAACTCAATCCCGCACCAACATTTGCTAAAAGCACATTTTGATTTTTGCCAAGCATGCGATACTTGACCTCCACATCAAAAACGATAGGAATGACGGGCAGTTTAATGCCGGTGCCGACACCAATCCCAAGTCCGCTTCCAGAAGTGGATTCGTCAAATCCGGGAAGCGTGATGCTGCCCTGCGTGAAAGCGTCGCGCTTTTGCTTGACGGAATTCAAGGTGTAATCAAGGCTGATGTAGGGGTCGATAATCGGCAGGAAGCCAATTGGAATGACTTCAACGCCCACGCCATACATCAGTGCCGTGATGTTCGTTTCAGGAAGCGTTACGCCTGGTGGAAGTGTAATATTAGGAAGGCTATTCAATTGGGACTTGCCTGTGGCGTAGTTGAAATGTCCGACGGCGTTGATGCCGAAGAGCGGAATCGGCAGTTTGTATTTGTATTTGACACCCGCGTTGAACCCTGCGCTAATTTCAGCGGCGGCTTGGGCTTGTTGCTGTTGCGAGCCGCTACCGGCATTTTTCAGCGCGTCGCCGCCGAAAGCGGAAACGCCGCCTGTAACATAAAGTTGGGCGTTTGAAATTGCAGGCACAAAGACGAGTGCAACGAGAAAAGCAAAAAGTTTTTTCATAAAGTTTGACGGTTTGGTTTAAGAAAAATACCGTGTAAACGGTGCATTAAGTTATTGAAAGTTGCAAACCCATCAAAAGCATATCCAAAGTCGTGCCAAGTTCAAACGACTCAAATCGTGCGCGAAAAGAGCGAGGCAAAGCGGATTGTCGCAAAGTGGCAACATCATCTCGATTGAGATGTCGTGAAAAAACAACACGAGGGCGCGAAAAAGTGCAGGGGTGAGTAACAGAGATGAAACGGATTCAACAGATGTGAGCAGATTATCCGTGCTTACCTGTTGAATCCGTTGGGTTGGCGTGTTTGTGTCGGCTTATTTTGAGAGCGCGAGGTTTGGACGCGCTGTAAAATCAGGCACGTTGGGAGGATTGGCTTGAATCATGTTCAGGACGAGTTCAAGTGATTTTTCAAGTTGTGTATCTACACCGTCACGGTAGTGATGGGGTGCGATGTCGACGAAGATGTCGGGGTCGGTGCCGTAGTTTTCAACGCCCCATTCGACATCGAAGAACCAGAAAGAAAATTCGGGTTGTGTGGTATAAGTGCCGTCGGCGAGTGGATGGCGCGGATAGATGCCGATGACGCCGCCCCAAGTGCGTTTGCCGACGAGCGTTCCGAGTTTCATCATTTTGAAGGCGTGCGAGAAAATATCGCCATCTGAACCTGCAAATTCGTTGGTGAGCGCAACGACATTGCCGAACGTGGCATAAGCGGGATAAGGTTCGGGGTGTTCGTTCCATCGCGAAATATCGTAGCCGAGCCGCTTACGGTTGAGTTTCTCGAGCAAGAGTTGCGAGACATGTCCGCCGCCGTTGAAGCGTACATCGACGATGAGTCCGTCGTAGCCATATTCGGAGAGGTAGGCGCGGTGAAATTCTGAGTAACCCCACGGACCCATATTCGGCACATGAACATAACCCACTTTGCCACCTGATTTTTCATGCACCCATTTGGTATTGCGGTTCACCCAATCGCGATAGCGAAGCATTTCTTCGCTGGCAAGGGTCTTGACAACCACCGAGCGAATGTTTGATTTGTCGTTATTTGCAACCGTGAGCGTGATGGGCGATGAAGATTGATGCACCAAAAGTTCGCCGAGCGGAACATGCTCGCTCACGGGCGTGCCATTGACGCCGAGAATAAGGTCGCCGACCTTGAGGTTCGCACCCGGCGTTTTGAGTGAAGAGCCGGCGCCCGACTCCCAATGGTCGCTGTCGGGAATATGCGTGATTCGATACGCATCGAGTGTTGCATCGAAAACGACGTCCGCGCCCAAAGCGCCCAACGAATACTTGGGCTCGGGACGATAGTCGCCACCCATTTCATAGGCATGCGACGTGCCTAATTCGCCCTGCATTTCCCACATCAAATCCGAAAACTCGGTGCGCGACGCCACTCGTGCCAAGAGCGGCAGGTAGCGTTGATAGACGCCTTGCCAGTCAACATTCGACATATCTTCGGTCCAGAACTGGTCGCGTTGAAGTCGCCACGCTTCGCGATACATCTGTGTCCATTCGTAAAGCGGAATAATGGAGAGACGAATTCGAGAAAGATTCAGCGGTTTGGTCTCTTTAGATGTTGGCGAGAGCGCGTAGGTTTGAACATAATTCAATTTGCCTTGCTGACTGATGACGAGCCTTTTACCACTCGGCGAAAGCGCAAACGAATCGACGTTCTCGAACAAGACGTCATGCTTTTTCTCGTCAAAAGAAAATTGCTCGAGCGTGCCGCCGCTTCCCGCCTCGATGAGCGAGCCTTGAACAGGATTGTTCAAGAAATACGCCTTGCCTTTCGATGCGCCAATGGCAACATATCGACCTTCTGAAACGGGAAACTCCACGACGCGCTCCGAGATGCCGTCAAAGTCAATCTTTACTACAACCTCATGCTTGCCATTTTCACTACCATTGCCGTTGTGCTCACTTGAAGCATTGGCAGAAGACGATTTGAGAGAGAGTTTCGGTTCGGCAAGAAATGGCGATGTGAGGTCTTTTTGAAGTGTGATGAGATACGGTTTGGTCGCGCGAGGAAAATTCAAATCGAAATGCACATTGTCATAAACGGGGTTAAAGACGCGCTTTGAAAGGAAGTAAAGATACTTGCCTTCGGGGTCAAAGCAGGGCTGTTCATCAATCAAAATCGGTGTTGTAACGCGATGCGATTGACCTTGTTCAACATCGTAAATTTCAATCGCACTTTTTTCGGGTGAAAAAGCAAAGCCATAGGCAATGAACTTGCCGTCGGGCGACCAAGAAAAGCCGCCGATACGTTGAAATTTGCTTTTGGCAATCAACCGCATTTCACCGCTATCCAAGTTGATGAACAAAAGTTCTTGTCGGTGATTCGACAGGCAAACGTGGTTGGCTTTGGGCGACGCCGTCATCATAATGGCGCGACCGATATTGAGGTCATCAAAGCGTTTAAGGAAGTGATTGAGTTTGCCGTCTTCGGCGGAATAAAGTTCGAGACGCTCTTCGCCCGATGCATCGGAAATAGCCGCGAGGGTTTTGCCGTCGTGTAAAAATTGCGCAAGGCGATAGCGTGCGACATCGTCTTTACCGAATTCCGTTACCGCGCCTTCGGCAAGGTGCATGCCAAACGCATGACCGCGTGTGGTAATGGCAATGTGCTCGGAATCGGGGTGAAGAAAATAAGTTTCAAGATGCTTTTGCGCGTCGACAAATTTGCGATTGCGTTGCGTGAAGGGACTACGATACTGAACGTCAATTTTGTTGTTGGAATTTTGTTCAGCATCAAAGATGAACAAATCTGCGCCGGCGTGATAGACGATGCGATTTTGTCCAGAACTGTCTTTCTGAGGATAGCGAACGTAATAATCGGTATGAAAAGTGTGCTGTTGAAGGTCGGTGGCGTCGAGCGAAGCGGAGTAAAGATTGCCGATGCCCTCATGGTCGCTGACGAAGAAGATGCGCGCGCCGTTGGGCGTATCGAGCCAAATGGGCGTAACAAAATTGCTTTTGAAGCCAAGTTTTAAACTGAAATTTTCAAAAGTACCAGAGCCGTCTTTATCGATCCAGATTTCGCCGGCGGTTCCGCCTTTGTAGCGTTTCCAGCGTGCCGCGTCGGCGCTGTTTCTGCCGAGTACCGAGCCGCCGTTTTTGCCAAAAGAGAGGGCAACGCCGTGTCCGAGATTGAGCGACTGAGGTTCGCCGCCGCTGGGCGAAATTTTCATCAAGCATTGAAATTTGCGGAACGGCTGTTTGGCGTTAGTGGTAAAGAGAATCTGCCCCTGATGCCAGCCTAAGACGCGCGTGAGCGTTGCGCCGAGAAACGTGAGCCGCTTGGGATTGCCACCATCCGATTCCATCACATAGACTTCGGGGTGTCCTTCGTCTTTGCTCGTAAAGGCAATCCAATTGCCGTCGGGTGAAATTGAAGGCGATGAGCACTCGGAGAGCGACGCCGTCAGACGATTTGCAATGCCACCGTGCGCACTGACTTCCCAAAGGTCGTCTTCGGAAACAAAGACAACTTTGCCTTGATAAAGTGAAGGTTGGCGATAGTAGCCTTGTTTAGCAGGGTTCGGAGACCGTTGCATAATTCAAAGTTTGAGATTTGCAAGTATGAAATAAAAGAAATTATAACTCTGCTACGCAACGAAAAAGGTCGCTCATAAGGCGACCTCTTCCATTCGTTGTGAAGACTTTACTTTGAGAGCCGAAGGCGGCGTATTGCGCTTGAAGGGTCGAAAGACCGCTAAATGTTGAAGCGCGTAACTTTTCGTCTCGTCCCATAACCGTTGAAAGAACGGCAAGTTCGGTGAACTGAGCGGGTATGAATCGTCTGTGAGTCCATACACTTTCGGCTTTTCATTTTTGGGCAAGTAAGCCGTGCCGAAGAGCCAATCCCAGATGGCAAGTTTGGTGGCGTAATTGACACTATTGCCTTTGCCTTTGGCGTGATGCCAGCGGTGCATTTCCGGACCGTTGATGACATACTGCAGCGCGCCCGATTTCACATTGATATTCGAGTGGATATACATTCCCCAAACGGCATCAATCATGCCTTTAATCACGGCGACTTCGGGTGCGGCACCGAGCAGAATAATCGGCGCGAATTCAATCGTTTGATTGATGAGAATTTCAAACGAATGCGAGCGCGAGCCTGAAATCCAATCCATTTCGCGCGGCGAGTGGTGCGCTTCGTGAATCCGATACAGCCACTTGTTGCGGTGTTGCCAGCGATGGAACAGGTAAATGTAAAGGTCGTGCGTGATGACGAAGAAAACGACTTGCGCCCAAATCGGGAAATCGGAGACGATTTGCAAGCGTGAAAACCCCGACGCATTGTCCAACCAATAAATGAACCCGAAAATCGCCCACGCCAGCACGTAACTTTGCAGAAACGTGTAGAGAAATAAGTCGCTGAAAAAACCCTCATGAAAAAGCCGTTGCCCTTTGGTGTAAGGGAAAAGGCGTTCAAGCACAATGAACAAAAGCGCAGAGCCGACAATAACGGCAGGTGAAAGAATTTCTAACGACATAATTAAACGAAATTAAGATGCAGAAACGGTGGATTGCACGCGGCGAAGTTTCTTGCGCGGTCCGACTTCCGACTCATAGACGCGCTTAACGCCATCGCCCAAGGCTTTTTCAATGTCGCGAATGTTATGAACAAGACGTTCAAGCCCGCCAAGTTCAACGGAAGCGGCTTGGTCGGTGCCCCACATGGCGCGGTCGAGCGTGATGTGCCGCTCAATGAACGTTGCACCCATCGCAACTGTCGCCCAAGTGGTGGCAAGCCCCGTCTCGTGCCCCGAATAGCCAATCGGACACATCGGATATTTGGCTTTAAGCGTGTGAATCATGCGCAAGTTCAGCTCTTCTGGCGGACAGGGATAAGTCGAGGTCGCATGCGCAATGAGAAGATTTTCAGTGCCAATCGCTTCAACGGCATGCTCAATTTCTTCCATTGTCGACATTCCCGTCGAAATAATCAGCGGGCGACCGGTGGATTTCTTTTTCTTCAACAACTCAATATCAGTTAGCGAGGCGGAAGCGGCTTTGTAGCAAGGCGGGTTAAATTGTTCCATAAAATCAACCGAAGGCTCGTCCCAACACGAGGCGAACCATAAAATCCCTTTCTCCTTGCAGTATTGGTCGATTTCAGTGTAGTCTTCTTTGGTGAATTCAACTTTGTAACGGTATTCAAGATAGGTCATTCTGCCCCAAGGCGTGTCGCGCTCAATGTTCCACTGGTCTTTGGGGACGCAGATTTCGGGAGTGCGTTTTTGGAATTTGACGGCATCACAACCGGCATGCACGGCACCGTCGATCATTTTTTTGGCGATATCAAGCGAGCCGTTGTGGTTGATGCCGATTTCAGCGATGATGAAAACGGGCTGACCGTCTCCGACAAGTTTACTTCCAATTTTAACGTGAGCCATTGTCTAAAGGTTTCTGTTTGAAAAAAGTCTGCCGATTAAACGAGAAGACGGCGTTGAAAGTTTTAGATTGCTTGATTAGGCGATTCGGTGCGCTAAAATCCATTCGGCAAAATCACGGAACGCACCATGTCCGCCGTTGGCATTGGCTTTGTAATGAACGGCTTTTTGCACCGTCGGCATCGCGTCGTTTGGGCAAGCCGTCAAGCCTGCTTTTTTGATTTCAGCGATGATTTCAAGGTCGTTGACGTCGTCGCCGATATAGCCTAATTCTGAAATCTTCAAGCCCGTGTCGCGCAAAATGTCCTCTAATTTAGCACGTTTATTTTTAACGCCCAGATAAAGATACGGCATTTTCAATTTTTCTGCGCGTTTTTGAACACTGCCAGAAAGTTCCCCCGTGATGATTGCGGTTTCAATACCTGCATCGCGCAAACGCTCTACGCCCATACCGTCGCGAATAGAAAATCGCTTAAAGGCTTCGCCCTGCTCGGAGTAATAGACGCCGGTGTCGGTCAAAACGCCGTCGTTGTCAGTGAGAATGAGTTTAATTGCGCTCGCGCGTTTTTGAATCTCTTTTTTGGAAAGCGGCTTTGGCATCGTGGTTTATTTCAACAATTTATTTTGACAACTTACTCGACAAAAGTTTGAATCGCTTTTTGACGCTTGCCAGCAGGAAGGCTCATCGGATAGAGCGTTTTTGTATCCAAGATTGCCCAAAGCGATTTGCCCGCAAAAAAGCCCACCAGAGACCCAAGAAGCATCGGAATAAAGATATATGGTTCAGGTGTTTTAGTTGAGGAACTCCATGCGAAGAGCGCGCCAATAATTGTGCCGCCGAGTGCGCCGAAATAAGCCCCAACGCCGCCGATTGCAAGCGTACCACCCAATCGCGGACGTCGCTCAATTTTTGAAACAGAATCCATGCTGAACTTCAAGGAAGAGTCGGCGGTAGAGCATACCAGCGTATCGCCCACGAGCCTGAGTCGCTCGCAGTCGCACTCGGATTGATGAACGGGCGTCAGCACATAGCGATGAGCGCACCCAACGTGCAAGCCACAAAGAAGTAAGAAGAAGAATCGCATCAGGCTAAATGGTTTGGCGGCGTCGTGATTTACTCGGCGAGCAAGCCACGCTCATCGACTTTGAGGAGAAGCGGTTTGTTGTTGCTGGTGCCGGTAATGATGTAACCGTCGTCAATGGTTTGTTTAATGGTGAGACCTTCATCGTCAAGCGAAGTGCCTTGTGTGATTTCCCAGAGTAAATTTCCTTGTGAAGAGTATTTAGCGATATAGACGTCTCTGCCGCCGGGCGCAGGGGAGCGAAGCCCTTCGCGCGTGATTCTTTCGGTGCTCGAACCGACAAAGATAAAGTTACCGTCGCGTGTCTTATTCATCTGATTCAAAAAGCGAGAGGGAATGTTTGCAAACGTAATGCGTCGAACAATGCCGTTCATCGAGGCATTCACCACAAGGATGTAAAGCGTACTGTTGGTGCGTGCAAAAATAGCAAGGTTGCCATCTGGTTGCGGAACAATCCCTAAGGCTTCATCGGCGGTGTTCAACTTCCCTGTGTAGGAAACCGATTGGTCAATCACATCACCAGCGGGATATTGTGCATCATAGAGAAAACTCGATATGGTATCGCCAGAGGAATTGAAACGCAGGAGATACAAGTCAGGGGCGACAAGCCGACGAATACCCGATTTAACAAAATCAAAAATCGGCGTGTAAAATCCTGCTAAGAAAGTCTCTTGCCCAAAGGCGATGCCGTCGTTAAAGCCAATGTCGGCGCCAGACGTGTTGGAAAGCGACCCGAGGGACTGAATGCGACGCTGAACGAGTAAATTTCCGCTTGGGTCGCACGACGCCACATAGCCGTCGTTGATGAACAGTGAAAACGGTCCAGAAATCGTGCGGCGCGTTTGTCCATAAAACAATACATTTCCGTTTGCTTGCGATACCGCACCGGAAAATCGCAACTGACGAGGACTATCGGAAAAAGTGCGAGACCATTGCTCATTGCCGAGTGAATCCAGACGAATCGCATAGCCACCAGTTTGATTCACCCCCGTAAAAATTGAGCCAGAAGCAATAAACTCGCCATTGCCTATGGACACAATGCTGTTGAGCGTTTCAATCGAATCAGAATAAAGTTTTGCCCATCGAACGCCGCCCAATGCGTTGGTGCGAACTACCAATGCGCTTCGGAACAGCGAGCCCGGACGTTGAACTTCCCCAACAAACAAAAGGTCGCCGCTTGGCAGCGAGAGTGCTTTTCTTGCAACGCCGCTGGTCAGCAAAATCGTGGTGTTCTCAACGCGAATTGAATCTAATCGCCGAAGAAAGGTCGCTTGGGAAGCGAACTTACCCGGCTCTCGTGGCGCGGCGGGATTTTTGCAACTGCCAACAAAAGCAATCGCTCCAATCACGAAGAGCATGAAAAGAAAAGTGCGAAAGCCAAAAGCGTTTATCATCGTTAAATAAGTTTAGAATTCAGCCCGAACGCCCACAACGGGCAAAAGAGGAATATGAAAAACGAAATCAGCACGACGCGTATTTGTGTTCCAAATTTGTCCGCTGACGTTTTCATTGCTCAACGCATTTTGCAAATCCAAAAATGCAGTTAAAGTGATGTCGCTGGTGAAGATGCGATAATCCACGCGAACATCGAGGCGACTGTATTCGGGATAGCGAAGCGCGTTAATTTGCGAGAGGTCTAAAAATCCGCCGACGCTTCCTGATGTCTCTTCATCAAACGGCGTGTAAGGTTTGCCGCCCAAGTAACGCCACCGCACGCCGATTTCCCAATTCTCATCAAGCTTGTATCCGACCGTCAGCGAAACGACATGACGAAAATCGAAACTGCCCGGACGCAAAACGCCGTCAAGCCCGGCGTGCTCAATTTGCGAGAGCGAATAATTAGCGATGAAGTAATAATTGTCGGTGAATTTTTTTTGCGCGAAAATTTCAATGCCGTTGGCGCGACCCGTCCCGCCGTTTGTGAGGCGTTCATCTAAGCCGAACGTGCCAAAGTCGGTCGCCAAATTCGCCATCGAGAGCGCGAGAATTTGAGAAGAGGCGGAGTAATTGCGATACGACTTCGTGAAGGCTTCGAGCGTCAGTTTCAAATCATCATTTGGATAAAACTCCAAGCCAGTTACAAAATGGTCGGCGCGCAGTTGTCGCAAGGCGCGATTTTCAGGCTTTGCCATCACCCAAACCATCGGCGGCGATTGGTAATACATGCCGTAGGCGAAATTGAGTTTAAGGTTGCTTCTCAAATAAATGCTCAATCCTGCACGCGGCGCAAATGAAATCGGTTCATCGATGTAACTGAAATAATCGAAGCGTGCGCCCGCCGTGAGGCTGAATCGGTTGAGAAAAAGTTTATTGTATTGCGCGTAGCCGCCGAACTTTATTGCAGAGGCGTTGCGCGTTTCATTGACGGCAGGACGAAGCGTTACCGTAAAAGGGTCAAAGTAAGGTTGAATGTTGATTTGATTGCCCGCGCTAAGTTGCCGAGCGACAATCCCTGCCTCGAACAAGTCGTCGCCTGAAATGCGGTAGGAAAGGTCGGAGCGCAAAACAAATTCGCGTTCCGAAGATTCATTGCGGTATTTGTCTTCGGGTGTGCCTTGTGTGCTGGTCTGAACGGTTCGCGTGTAGAAGGTATAATAATTGTGTGAAAGCGACGTGCGAATGAAGGATTGTTTGTTCAAAAGCCATGTGTGCGAAAGCCCGAGCACATATTGCCACTGGTTGTTTTCATTGAGGTCGACGGCACTTGGATTTGATGTTTGGCGAATGTTGTCGCGTCCGCCAACGCCGATGAGCGCGAGTCGATGATTGGCGTCAAGGTCGTAGTTGAGTTTTAAGTTGAAATTCGTATAGTTTGGAATCGTTGTTTTGAACGATTGGTCTAAAAGGTTCAAGACTTCGTCGTAATAACTTTGACGAGCGGCAATCATGAACGCGCCTTTACCGTCGTTCATCGGTCCTTCCGTCATTGCGCCTGCGCCGACCGTGCCTACAATCGCACGGCTTTCGCCCTTGTTCCGATTGCCTTCGCGAAAGTGAATATCCATCACGGACGACATTCTATCGCCGTATTTGCTCGAAAAGCCGCCCGCGCTGAAAGTAACATCTTGCAGAAAATCTACTTGAAGCATGCCGACCTCGCCGCCGCCCGTGCCTTGTATGCCGAAGTGGTTGATGTTTGGAATTTCAATGCCGTCAATCAAAATGAAATTTTCTGCGGGACTGCCGCCGCGCACAATCAAGTCGTTGCGCGTATCTGACGAGACCACCACGCCGGGAAGAAGCAACATCATGCGCGTTACATCTTCGCTGGCGCCGGGCGCGCGACGAATTTCTTCTTGCGAGAGTTTATTCGTCGACACCTTCGCATCTTCGGCGCGCTCAAAAAGATTATCCACAATGGTAATTTCTCTTGCTTGTGCCGAGCGCACGTTCAGTTCGAGCGGAAGGTAAGTCGGTTTTGAGGCTTTAATGACGATGTCGGTCTTCGTGAGTGTGTTGTATTCAAAGGCGTCGACCTTCACTTGCACAACGCCCACCGGAATTTGAGAGATGGTGAATTTGCCGTTTGCGTCTGTTACCGAGCCGAGTTTCGTGCCGACAATCGAAACCTTTGCGCCAACAATGGCTTGCTTGGTTTCTCGGTCGCGCACGACACCTTCCAGCGTGCCTGTCAAAGATTGAGCAAAAAGCAGTTGCGCACAAGGCAAAATGAGCATCAGGGTGATGAAAAACGATAAACCCCTCATCGGTAGTGATGACGACATGTTTTGATAGAGATGGTCCGAATGAAGAATGAGCAATGAAAAAGGCGGTTTGTTACTTGTTAGCTAAGATGTTGGATTCTTCAAAGTTTAAGTCATGGCAATTGACCAAACGGAACAGGCGTGAAGCACAAAATAAAAATGAGAATGCTAATCCAACCAATCGCCATGCGTGGTGCATCGAGGCGATGTTCTTGCAAAACGGGCGGGTGGTCTAATCGGACGAATCGCCACAGGAGCAACGCCCAAATAATCCAACTTGCCCATGAAACCTCACGAATCCAAGCCGGGTAGGGAAATCCTGCGAAAGATTGATGAGCAAACGAAGCGATAATAAACGCAATCCATTCGGCGAAGGTTGGCAATCCCAACAAGAGAATTAACGCAAGGAAAATTCTCGCGACGTAGAATTGAACTTTGCGTCCGAACATCGCATAAATTACATGTCCGCCATCTAATTGACCCACAGGCAATAAATTCAGCGCTGTTACAAAACAGCCGAGCCAGCCTGCAAAAAGATACGGGTAGTGATACATTTCCGTCATCGGGGGAAGGTTCGGACTTGCAAACACTTGCTCCAAGAGCCAATAGAGCAGATTTTTTCCCGTAAAGAGCGCGCCAGAGCGAACGGGAATTTCGCCATGAATTTTGTAATAGAGTTCATATTCAGGGTGAATTTGAAGAATGTATTCGATTGGCGGAAGCGTTGCAAATCCGTAAATGAGCAGTCCAAGCGCAACGACGAATCCTGCAATCGGACCATAGACGCCGATGTCGAAAAGACTTTTAGATGTTGGAATGCGCTCTTTCATTCGAATCATCGCGCCGAATGTGCCGATTGGAAAAAGAAACGGTAAGGGTGGCATCGGAATGTAGTATGGAAGCGAGGCACGAACGCGGTGATACATCGTCGCAAAAAAATGTCCGAACTCATGACAGGTGAGAAAAAAGAGAAGTGAAAAGGAATAGGGGAATCCATGTCGCAACTGCTGGAAAGCGTCGCTGAGACTATCAAGCGGAACCTCTTTGCCGACCCAATACGCGCCTGCAACGCTTGTCGTCAAAACGGTGAGTAAAAAAAGTAAAAGATGCAGTGCATAGTTTTGTTCTCCGATGCGGCTCCAAAACGACTGCGGTGGCGGTATCTCTGATGTGAGTGCGTCTGAATACGGGTCGCGACCGTTGGAGCTTGTCTGTGTGTCTTCCATTGATAGCGTATTTAGGCTTGAAGTGATTAGGCTTGAATGTAAGCGTGATTGATGCTATCAGCCAAACATATACCGAAATTGGAAAAGTTCTATGTGAAGAGTCAAGGATAAAACTTATTTTAGGTTATAAACCCAAACAAAAAACAATGGCAATTCAAAAACGTACAATTTTAATTATTGATGACGAAGTCGACTCGCTTGCGCTTCTCTCGCGTGCAATCGGCGCGTCGTTCGACGTGGTCTCGAAGCACGACGGGTCGGAGGCGATGCGCTGGCTTCAATCGGGAAATGTGCCCGACCTCATCATTACCGACGTGATGATGCCGAACATGGACGGTGCGGAGTTCATCAAAGTTCTGCGCTCGAGCAAATCGCACCGACATACGCCCATCATTGTTGTTTCAGCAAACAGCGACGTGCGCACGCGCATCAAGTTTTTGCAACTGGGAGCAAATGATTATCTGCCAAAACCGATTCACCCTGAAGAGTTGGTGCTTCGAATCAACAACATTTTCAAACTGCTCTCCCGCGCCGAGTAACGACAAAAAGAATGCTGGTTTTCCTGTTCGTCATCTGCACGATATTCATTTGTTTGAACGTCATTGCGTATATCGGACTGTCAAAGGTTGATTATGAATCCAAAACAGCAATTATTTTTCCGAATCCTGATACGCAACAGGCGTTTGTTTCCGTCATTGTTGCGGCACGAAACGAAGCCGCGAATCTTCCCTCGTTGCTCAATCGGCTAATCACGCAGACGCATTCCTTGCTGGAAATCATCATTGTGTCCGACCGTTCAACCGATGAAACGCCCACCGTCGTTCAATTTTTTCAAGACGCTCGAATTCGATTTGTTGAAATCAAAGATGTGCCGAAAGGGGTTTCGCCGAAAAAGCACGCACTTGCAACGGGCATACGCATTGCGCGCGGCGAAATTTTATTTTTGACCGATGCCGATTGCCGCCCAAGCCCTGCTTGGATTGCCGACACGCTCAAATGTTTCGATAAACGCACGGCTGTCGTCATCGGCTACTCGCCGTTTCGCAAAAAAGAAAACGAAACCTTCATCGAACAATTTCAACGCTACGAGTGCTTCCGAACGGCAATGCTCTCGGCGGGTGCAGTTGGACGAAATGCGCCCTATATGGCAACCGGACGAAATCTTGCCTATCGTAAAGAAGTCTTCGAAACCATCGGCGGCTTCGATGCCATTAAGCATATTTTGAGTGGCGACGACGATTTGCTCCTGCAACGCATTGCGCGAAAAACACGCATGAAAATCAAGTATTTCATCTCGCTCACTGCCAAAGTTGAAACCGACCCACAACCCTCGCTCGAGACATTCCTCAACCAAAAAGCCCGACACTATTCCGCCGCGTTTCACTATCCGCCAGCGTCCATCTTTTTTTTAATGACCTACCATTTAGTCAATTTCGTGATGGTTTTCTTGTTGCCGTTTCAACTGCTCATTGGCGGCTTTTCGCTCTCACAGGCGATGTTGCTGTTCAATGAAGAGGAATTTCGCTGGAAAGCCGTGTATTTAGAGCCAATTTACGCCGTCTATGCGTTGTTCTCGCCGCTTTTAGCGTTCAAAAAATTTCAGTGGAAAACGGACGTTATGAATTGACCAAAGCGACTTTTTGCGATTCATGGAAATGAGCCGAAAGAATCTCGCTGAAGTGGTCAATCGCTTCGAGCATCGGTAGGTGTCCGATTTGGTCAAAGACGACGAATCGCGTAGGAAGTTCGGGGTGTTCGGCAAGGCGGGTTTCGTAGAGCGTCGTCATGCCTTCGGGCGGAATTGTTTTATCGGCTTTGCCAACGCAAAGCAGAAGCGAAGAAGGAATGGAAACGACTTGTTCGTGATAGCGTCTCAGAATATCAGGATTGAGCGAAAACGTGCCGACTTTTTCCGCCGCTTCTGCATCAGTATTCAAAAAATCATCGACCAAAATTTTCTCGTATTCTTTTGGAATCGGCTGTGAAGTGGCTTTTTGAATGAAGGCGCGTTTGAAAAAATCGAGATGAAAAAGAAACTTTAAGTTCATCGTGCCGCGAATGAATGCTGAAAGAATTTCCATTTGAATGGCACTATACGCGAAAATTCCGCATGCGATAATCGTGGTGGAAAGCACCTGCGCTTGGTGGCGGTGGGCGAGTTCGGCTGTAACCATTGAACCCATTGAGTGCCCGACAAGATGCAGTTGAGATAATCCTAAATGCTCAATGAGTGCAGATGCTTCGTCGGCAAAGGACTCAATCGTGAATGTAGGTTTGTGTGTTGTAAGTGTCGTGCGACCTGTGCCGCTTTGGTCGAGTCGAAGAATGCGAAAATGGGGAGAAAGAAGCCTTGCGACAGGCGACCAGTATTGCGCCGACATTGCCCAGCCGTTGATGAAGAGAACCGCTGGCTTTTCCGCGTCGGAGTGGTTGGCTTCGGCGGAATCTTCAAAATAAAGTCGGCTTTGTTTCGTTTGGAGTATGCTCACGGCGACCTCCTGTTTGCCTTTCGCCTTACTCGGATTCAATCGCTTGCTCTACGCTTTTCCAAAACGGCGCGACCGAGTAAATGCAAAAAAAGAAATTGATGTAATAAGAGCGAAGTGCGCGCTTGTCGAGCCGAAGTTGAATGAGGGAAAAAAGCGTCTTCCATCGCCAAAACCAAAAGTCGGTGATATAAAAGAAAAATCCCATTGGTGTAAAGTGGTTCGAACGACATTCATCAAGTCAAATCAAACTTCAACGAAATGTAAGCAAGTTCCCGTGAATTTGGAACAATTTTTTTAGTAATCAATCGCTTCAATTTCGCCGAGCGAAATGCCGAAAGAAGGGAGCGAATAAGAAACGCCGATGCTGAACGTCAGACCGTTGAAGTTGGTATCGCGAAATCCGCGCGCCGTAAATGGAATCGTGAAAGTTTGTGACTCGTCTTCGGCGGAAGAATCTTTGTAACTAAGCGAACTGAGCAGAGGCGGGAAGCCCAATTTGTAATTGCCTCCGACGCTGAAGAGCAAATCAGGCGTGAGCATGAATTCAACGCCGAAGTCGGCGCGAACCGAAGCGGTGATGAACGAAAGACTTTCCAAGTCGCCTTCGCCCGTATTGCCGACGGAAAGGAAAAGCCCGTCAACGCCGCCCGAACCGCCGACATAAAAATTCCAACGCCGTAGCCAAAATTTTTTCATTATGCCCGCATAGCCGCTCAAAATCAAAGCCGAGATGCCGTTTGGCGCCTCAGGGGTGAAAGATGTATTTCCAACGCCGAATCCAAAATCAGCCGTTGCAAACAGTTGCCGAACGCCCGTTTGCTTGGCAAGGTTGTAGTGAAAGCCAACCTCAATGCCGCCCGCTTCGGTAACATCTTCTTTGAGGGCAAACCGAAGCGGAGTAGGGAAAGGAAAGAAATCATCAACGCCGTATTCGCCCAGCATTTCGCGGCGCAAGGGCGTGGTTTCTTTGGACAACCGAAGTCGGAAAAACTTAGGGCGAATGGCAATGTCCAAGCCAAACTGCGGATGCTCTTTGAGCAGAACGCCGCGCTCAACCCCGCCCGTGATGTGCGGATAAAAGCTTGATAGTTCCGAGGGATTTTTACGGTTGTCGCCGACAGATGCAACGCGGAAAAATCCAATGATGCGCTCTTCCAAATCGCCTTTGGAATTTTCAAATAGTTCTTCGGCATAGAAGCCGTCGTCGAGTCCAATGCCTTCTCGTGTGCCGATGTTGGCTTCGGGCGTTGCGCCGCGCAGGCTTAAAATTTCGGCGGTTACTTGGAAATCGGGCAAGCGACGCATAGCTAAACTTAAATTTTTCGCCCATGCATTGACGGCGGCGACCCGCGCAAAGTCTGCGCCTGAAATCGTGCGATTGCGTGTTTGGTAAGTTCTATCGGTTGAAGCCGTTGCCGTGCCGCTTTGCACGACGGAACTGCCTTTGAGGAATACGGCTTGTGAACTGCCGTCGGGATTCGTCTTGACGCGAAACCAAAGAATGTATCCGGAAATCGTAACGGTCAAATTGTCTTCTTCGTCTTGCGACTCGTTGTAGCGTGTAATCACAGGCGCGTAAAGGTATGCCGCGTTGAGCACTTTGAGAATATCCGCCGCTGTTAAGCCTGAACCTTTTAATTTATTCGCCGCCGCCATCGCTAAATCTTCTTCCTTCAAATTGCCAAGCGCGCGCTCTTCGGCAACGGCTTTGACTGCCAGAGACACTTGCGGGATAATCGTTTCATTGAGAACGGTAGTGATTTGAGAGGGCGTAGCGTTGCGAAAGCCTAAGGCGGAAACGCGCTCGCGGTAAGCGGAAAGCGCGCTGTCGGAAAGTTCATTGTAGTCAAATCGCGGCAGTTGAACATGAAAATTGATTCGGTTCTCAACCAATGCACTCGGAACTTCCACAAACGACAGATTCAAAAGCCCCAGCGATGAAATCGACTTGCGCTGATACTTGCGCTCTTGGGCGGAAACTGCAACGGAAAAAAGCAAGACAACGATGAAAAAAAGGCGTGCCATAGCAGTGTGGTATGTGTTGATGAAAGTTCAATTTACAATAACAATCGCGCAATGAACAACGGCGCGCTTAACTCTTGCATATCTCATTTCGGTTCGCAAAAGCGATACGGCTCTTATGAAAGCGGAAGTTTGATTCGAAATGTCGTGCCTTTGCCGACCTCGCTGTGTTTGAGAATTAACTTGCCTTTGTGGTAGTCCTCGATGATGCGCTTGGCAAGTGAAAGTCCAAGCCCCCAGCCGCGCGACTTCGTGGTGAATCCCGCTTTGAAAATCTCATTTTTGTATTTGCTCTCAATGCCTTTACCGGTATCGGAAATATCAATGACGACGAAATTTCCTTCCGTGAAAAGCGTGGCGGAAATCGTTCCGACTTTGCCTTGAATGGCATCGATGCCGTTCTTCGTGATGTTTTCAATTACCCATTCAAAAAGCTCGCGGTTGATGGGCGCGAGAACGTCGGGCGCGTCGTTGAAAATCAGTTCAATGTTCTTGCCCATTTGCGGAATCCGACTGCGATAATAGTTGAACATTGAGGCGACGATTTCACCGACGTTTTCTTTCTTCAAACTCACCTTTGAGCCGATTTTTGAAAAGCGTGTGGCGACGCGGTTCAAGCGTTTTAAGTCGGTTTGCATTTCAAAAATAATTTGGGCTTGCTTTTCGGGGTTGTCGCTTGCGGTTTTCAGGAGTTCAATCCAACCCATTAGGCTTGAAATCGGCGTGCCAAGTTGATGCGCTGTTTCTTTGGATAGACCAACCCAAAGATTAGACTGCTCATTACGACGAATGGCGCTGAAACTGAAATAAGCAATCAAGATGAAAATGCCTGCCGCAACGCTCGATAAAATCGGGGCAATCCGCAACAGCATCACTAAATCAGAATCGCCGTAATGCACGTATTGAAGCACAAGCGTATCGAGTTTGACGGCGACCGGCTCATACTGCGCGTTGAGTTCCAATCGCTTTTTTTCCAAGAAGTCTTTGATGAACGCCTCGCCTTTCGAAGAGTCAATTTTGATGTTGCGAATCGTGCTGGGGTTCATTTGGGCATCGGTGAGCATAACAGGAAAATCAATCACCGTTACGATTTCATTGAAGATGAACGAAATTTCCTGTGGATTTTCAAGCTCGATGAGCAGATTGAGCGATTTGACCCAAAGGTCAACTTTTTGCTTTTGTTGCTGGCGAATCGATTCAATGACTTTTTGCGTGAAGAGAAAAAAGATGATTGCGCCAAGCGCGGCGGAAAAGATAAAGAAACCTTTGATGGTGCTATTTTTCATGGAATAGTTAAAGTTGCGTAAGCAAGCGTGAAGATAACGACAAATTGCGCCTGCTCGTCAGGCATTTTGTTTGGCGTGCGTTTGAAAAGATGTTAGATTTGCGCCCAACTTTACTTAACTTCTTTTCTATTCTCGCAATGAACTTTCCTGAAACACTTCGCTACACCAAAGAACATGAATGGATTGTGATGGAATCGGCAGATGTCGCCCGAATCGGCATCACGGATTTCGCGCAATCGGAACTCGGCGACATTGTGTTCGTCGACCTCAAAAACGTCGGCACAAAACTCAATGCGAATGATATTTTCGGAACAGTCGAAGCCGTTAAGACTGTCTCCGATTTGTTTCTTCCAGTGGCGGGGGAAATCATCGAGGTGAACGAAGCCCTCAAAGATGCCGCACTCGTCAATAAATCACCCTATGAAGACGGGTGGATGATTAAACTCAAAGTCAGCAACCCAACCGACATCGACGGCTTAATGACGGCGGCAGATTATCGGGCGCAAGTCGGTCAGTAGTGGCGCAATCGAGGCACTGTTGAAGTTAGTTTCACTTCACCTTTGTCGTGTCGCGATAAGCAGGATTGCCATCAGGACAGAGCAAAGAACATCGCAAAAAACCATCAGTAAAACCATAGAACTTGAAACCGATGAACCTGAAATCCACGAACCTGAAAGGAATCAGCCGAATTGATTCTCCTGACCGCAACGAACATTGCTGGCTTGTCAGAGCGACGAAGGATTCAGTCACGTATTCAAAATCGTTTGCCGACAAAAAATACGGCGGCAAAGAGAAAACGATGAAAATCGCCATCGAGTATCGCGATAAACTTTACAAGTCGCTCAACATTGACCCCTCAAAGCCGCGCAAGCGAGGATTCCGAGTGTTTCCTTATCCATTTTTTACAAAGAAAAACAACAACAAAACGGGTGTTGTGGGCGTGTATCGCGCAACCAAAACGGTTGAAAAAGAAACGCCCGAAGGCAAAAAAAACATCTTGGTGCGCGACCATTTCGTCGCTTCAATCAATGTGGAAAAATACAAACAGGTGCAAAAGTTCTTCTCGGTGGCAGAGCACGGTGAAGAGAAAGCGCGCAAATTGGCGATTGCTTGGCGCAAAAAAATGGAAAAAGAAGTTGCCGGACGAATGATTTCTAAACAAGCCGAACCCAAAGGCATGAAATACGCCAGCGGCGATGAGGTCGTCAAATCCTTTGAGCCAAATGCGCTTGCCAAAAAAACCGCAAAACCCAACACTACTCCTAAGAAAGCGACCAAACGCAAGAAATAATCACAGCAATGGAAACGGTTTTGTAACTTTGTAAGGTTTTAAGAATGTTATTAGGAAACTTAACTCGTTACAAAAATGTCCGTCAAACCGAAGTTCATTGTTGGCTCTGTCGTCATTGTCGCCGTTCTTGCTTGGCTCGGATTCACCGCGCAAGAGTGGGGCAATAGCTCAATCGGATACGCTTCAATTTCGCAAGCCAAGCAAAGTGGAAAACTGTCATATATCAAAGGCTACTGGGTCAAAGAAGAGCCTGTTGAAACGAACCTCAACATTTTCACATTCTACATGAAAGACGAAGAGGGAAACATCGCCCGCGTCATTTATCGCAATGGAAAGCCCAACAATTTTGAGCAAGCCTCCAGCGTCGTCGTTCAAGGCAAACTTGAAGACGGCACCATCTACGCGAAAGATATTTTGGTGAAATGCCCGTCAAAGTATCAATCCGAAAAAGCCGACGGCGAAAAGAAAAGTTAGCATCAGCAGTTGCGCACGCATTTTTACGCTCACCATCTAATCAGAAGTTCTACCAATGTCAAGCGAATCCGTTTTCTTTGAGTTTATTACCGGCAAGTTTGTAACGATTGTCGGCTTCACCGCCGCGCTCTGTGCGACTTATGCCTTCTTTCGCGCCGCTCAAAGCGACGATAAGCCGCAACTTTACGACGAGTGGTTGCTCCTTGCGCGAAAAAGTTTTTTCGTCATGGTCGGCGCAATCGTGATTAACGGCTTGCATCTGCTCTATCTCATTCTCACGCATCAGTTCAAATACAATTACGTCAAGCATTATTCTTCAACCGACCTGAACATTTTTTACCTCATCTCCACGTTTTATGCAGGTCAAGAGGGCAGTTTCATGCTGTGGATGTTTTACGGCTGTTTGTTTGGATTCTTTTTGATGAAGACGGCGAAGGAATACGAAGCCCCCGTGATGACGGTGCTTTCGCTCTCGCAAGCGTTTTTGCTCTCCATGATTCTGGGTATTGAAGTGCCGTTTCTCAAAGATGGTCTGGGCAGTGATGTCTTTGCTTTAACGCTCGGACCTGTGCCGCAAGAAGGCGACGGACTCAACCCCTTGCTCCAAAATCCTTGGATGGTCATTCACCCGCCGACCTTATTCGTCGGCTTCTCGTCGCTCATCATTCCGTTTAGTTATGCGATTGCGGCAATGTGGAAAAATAAGTATGACGATTGGGTGCGTCCAGCCATGCCTTGGGTGCTCTTCAGTGCGGCGACGCTCGGCATTGGGATTATGATGGGCGGCTATTGGGCGTATAAAGTGCTCGGCTGGGGCGGCTATTGGGGCTGGGATCCGGTTGAAAATTCTTCGCTCGTGCCTTGGCTTTTGATTGTCTCGCTGCTTCACACCATGATTGTGCAGAAGAAAAACGGCGCGCTGAAAAAAACAAACTTGATGCTCGCCGTACTCGCATTTTCAACGGTGCTTTATAGCTCGTTTCTCACGCGAAGCGGCGTGCTGGCGGATACATCGGTTCACTCCTTCACTGATTTAGGACTCTACAACCAACTGCTGGCTTTTACGCTCACGTTTCTCGGGCTGGGTGTCGTGTTGCTCTTGGTGCGATTTAAATCCATTAAAGTCGTCTCGAGGGAAGAGTCGCTGTATTCGCGTGAATTTTTCTTGCTGTGCGGCGCGGTTGTTTTGATGCTGATTGCAGGCGTTGTGGTGGCGGGCATTTCTACGCCGATTGTCGACTCCATGCTGAATCGACAAATCACCAAACTTGAACCCGATTTCTACAACCAAGTAACGCTTCCGCTCGCCGTGCTGATTGGACTTCTTTCGGCGATTGGGCAATCGATTTGGTGGACGAAAATCGATAAAGAAAATCTCGTCAAAGCCCTTTGGCTCCCTTTTACGCTTGCACTCGTGTTTACAACCATTCTCATGGTTGGCGGCGTGAAAGATGTTGCGATGATTTTGCTTGCGCTCACGGCGTCGTTTTCGCTGTTTGCGAACGGACAAGTGTTGCTCAAAGTCTTGAAAGGAAATCCGAAATATGTCGGCGGAAGTTTAACGCATGTCGGCTTAGGCTTAATGCTTCTCGGCATCATTGGCTCAGCGAAATACGACGAAAGCCAACACGTCGAGCTACCCAAAGGAAAGACCATTCAAGCCTTCGGAAAACAGATGACCTACACGGGAATGCAAGACGTCGGCGACGGAAAAAGCGGCTTCAAAATTCAAGTCGTCGACGGCAGTAAGTCATACATCGCCATGCCCGTGATGTATGAAACGAAACGCATGACGGTTCAAAATCCAGACGTCGCACACTACCTCACGAAAGATTTCTACATCGCGCCCGTGAATTTGATGGTGAAGGAGAATCCTAATCAGTTGATTTTGAAAAAAGGCGAATCGCAGATGCTCGAAGGCTACGCGGTGAAGTTCGTCAATTTCAACATGGAAAAAAGCATTTTGGGCGGCGGCGTTGACGGCAAAATCAAAGTTGTAGCGATGTTGGAAATTACAAAAGATGGAAAGTCGGAAATGATTGAGCCCGTCTATAACGTCGAAGCGGGAAGCGAACCAAAGATTGAATACGCCTCGATTGCAAGCAATCCAAGCGTCTCCTTTGCCATCACGCGCATTGATGCGTCAAGCGGCAGAGTGATGGTCGAAGCCAAAGGGCTTGGCGCAGACGTTAAGCCGCAAGAAACCCTCATCATTGAAGCCAGCATCAAGCCGTATATCAATGTGCTGTGGCTTGGAACGTACATTGTGGCGTTTGGTTTCGTCATTTCAATTTATCGCCGATGGCAAGAGCGCAAGTTGAAGTCGAGACCGAAATCGGCGGAATTGGTTGAGGTATAATATCAATCTCATTGGAAAAAGATGGGCTTGTCATTCTGACCCTGAACGAAGTGAAGGGGAAGAATCCATAAGCGAGCCTCGCCGAGCTCGTCAAGTGGATTCCTCGCGTTGCTCGGAATGACGGCTTTTGAAAGCCTCGTCATATTCAATCAATTTTAGTATAAGTCCGAACTCTGAAAAAATTCTGTTATTGGAATGAAATCAAATGAAATTGACGTGTCCAAAATTGATTTGGACAAGATGAAAGAAAAAACGGCACAAACGCCGTCGCTCCTCCCATATGCGCACACGGCGGGCGGCGCGGTCATTAAGCCCGAAGATGTCGGTAAAATCAAGGGAAGAGCGGTGTCGGCGATGCGCGAGCAAACCGAAATGCAAATGTCGCAACTCTACGAACAAATGCAACTGCTCGCCGAACAAGCCAAAAAAATTCAACAGCGTGTTGAAATCTCGGAGCGCATTTATTCAGTGAAGATGGGCTTTGAGCCGATTATTGGAAAAACCTATTATCTCTATCGCCGTGAAAGCGGTGAAGACTTCCTTTCGCTGGTTGCACCAAATGAATGGGGTAGAGGCAAGAAAATGGATTACGTCGCCACCGTCAAACTTCTCGCCGACCATACTTGGGACGTGAGCGACGAGCAAGAAAATCACAAAACCTGACGCCCATAAAAAAGGCGACCGAAGTCGCCTCCCTCAACATCATCGAAGAGAATCAAATCAAACAAGAAGAATCAAACAAGCCAACTGCGCGTCAGTTTCTTTGTTCAGGCAAGGTGATTTGCACAAAACTCTTTTTCGCCTCTTCCGCCTTCCGCCGCTCCAACTCGGCTTGGAGTTCTTCGCCTTCCATCGGAACGAACTTACCATTGACCAACTTAACAGGCATCTTGGAAATGGCTTCCGAGAGTTGCTTCATGCCTTCTTGCTGTTCGGCTTTCTTTTTCTTCAACTCTTCGGGAGAAAGTCCAACGACGTTATCGCTTGTCTCAAAGATGGGTGCGAATTTCTCGTTGTCGTGGCGAAGTTTATAGTCAACAAACTTGTAGAGCAAAAAGACGAGAATGAAAAAAATCGGAAGCGCGAATGCGTATATGAAAATCCACGAAAATGATTGCATCTTGAATACTCCTTTCTAACTTTGCGAAACCAATTACCGCAAAGAATATAGAGCCTAAGCACGGTGTTGCATGGGAAATTCTCTGGTGAAAAGAAACGATTTGGACGATATGAAAACGAAATTATCTAATCGGCGGCGAGGTTTGTTGAAGCAAGAGACGTAAATTTTCACACAGCAGTGCAGTTCAATTAAACATCTTCAATCTTCAACTTAAACCACAACAACCCATGAACGAAGTTCGCGGAGGCGTCATTACGCAAGTGTTGTACAGCATTGGCATTGCAACGGAAACGGGTTTAGACAGCGTTTCCAAAGCCGTGAGTGAAACCGCAGAGGCGGCGAAGAAAACCACCGAAACGATTTCAGGCGGCATCACGCGCTCGATTGAAAAAGTAACGGATTCGCTGACGGGGAAAAAGTAAGCAGGTACAAAGGAAACGAAACATCAAGGCGATTCAACATGAGTCGCCTTGTTTGTTTTTGAATCCAAGAACTATCATGTTCAAAATGACACTTCAAGCAACGCCGAATGACAAACGAGAAATCACTTTCGCACCTTGATTCCAAAGGCAATCCAACGATGGTCAATGTTGGAGAAAAGCCTGTTACGCGCCGCTTTGCAAGAGCCAGAGCCGTAGTAGGACTCGGTGAAGAAATTTTATCGCGTTTGCAGAACGGAGAACTTCAAACGAAAAAAGGCGCAGTATTTCAAACGGCGATGATTGCAGGCATTATGGCGGCGAAGAAAACCGGCGAACTCATTCCGCTCTGCCACCCGCTTGGTTTAGAAGACTGTCAAATCACGATTACGCCGATTTCCAAAAGCGATATTGCGATTGAATGCTCCGCCGAACTACACGGCAAAACCGGCGTTGAAATGGAAGCCCTCACTGGCGCCACACTCGCCGCCCTCACTATTTACGACATGTGCAAAGCGCTCTCGCACGACATTGTCATCAAAGAAATCAAACTCATCGAGAAGCGCGGCGGAAAATCCGATTTCAAACGAGAAAACTAACTTGTGCCGACCCTTTCACGAATCACCATCTACCCGATTAAATCGCTCGACGGCGTTGCGGTTCAATCGGCGTGCATCACAAGCGGCGGAGCGTTAGCGCACGACCGCGAATACGCGCTCTTCGATAGCGAAGGAAATGTCGTCAATGCCAAGCGCACCGCGAAAATTCATCTTCTTCGCGCCACTTTTGATGAAGACTTGAGAGGTGTTACGCTCTCGGCGCAAGGTGAAAAAGCAAGGTTTGAACTTGGCGATTCAAAGTTGGAAGCATGGGTTTCAGAGTTTTTCGGCTTTCGCATTACGGTGAAGCGCAACAGAGAAACAGGGTTTCCTGACGACCTGAACGCATCGGGTCCGACGCTCGTCAGCGAAGCAACCTACCGCGAAGTGGCGCGTTGGTTTAGCGGAATATCTATCGAGGAACTTCGGCAACGCTTTCGCGCGAACCTCGAACTTTCAGAGTGCGAGCCGTTTTGGGAAGATGGACTTTGCGACGAGCCGCCTCGCACGATTCCGTTTCAAATTGGAGAAGTGAAGTTTGAAGGCGTCAATCCATGTTCGCGATGCGTTGTGCCGACGCGCCATCCTTTGAGCGCAGAACCGACGCCGAAATTTCAAAAGCATTTTTCTGAACAACGCGAGGCGACTTTGCCAATGTGGGCTGTGCCCGAAGCCTTCACGCATTTTTACAAACTTTCCATCAACACGCGCATTGCCACACATCAAGCAGGCAAAACGATTCACGTCGGAGACAAACTTCAACGCTGATGGCGATATGCGAGTGAATCGCTAAATTCGAATCCAAACTGTAAAAACTTGCCAATATCTCTTGACCGAAGCCGAACTACACGCACTCCTTGAAAAAATCCCCGCGCTCAAACGAGAAATTGAGAAGGTCATTATTGGGCAGAGCGAGGTGCTCGATGAATTGCTTATTGCGTTCATCGCGGGCGGACACGCGCTTTTGGAAGGCGTGCCCGGACTGGCAAAAACGCTGATGATTCGCTCGCTGGCAAACGCCGTTTCGCTTTCATTCCGACGCATTCAATTCACGCCCGACCTGATGCCCTCCGACATACTCGGCACGGAAGTTTTGGAAGAAGACCGCACGAGCGGCAAACGCTTTTTCAAGTTTAATCGCGGACCGATTTTCGCCAACATCGTACTTGCTGATGAAATCAACCGCACGCCGCCGAAAACCCAATCCGCCTTGCTCGAAGCGATGCAGGAGTTTTCCGTAACGCAAGCGGGGAATACTTATCCGCTCGAAAAGCCGTTCTTCGTCTTGGCAACGCAAAATCCGATTGAGCAAGCAGGCACATATCCGTTGCCCGAAGCACAACTTGACCGATTTATGCTCTACATCAAACTCGGCTATCCCAGCGAGGAAGGGGAACTGAACGTGCTGTTGCAAACGACGGGTACGGCGTTAGCACAAATTACGCCTGTGCTTTCAGGTGAGGAATTGCTCACGATTCAGCGGCTGGTGCGCGAAGTTGTCATAAGCACTGACTTGATGAAGCGCGTGAATTTACTTGTTCGAGAAACGAGACCGCAAACCACATCGCAAGCGTTCATCAAAGAAAACGTCGAGTGGGGCGCAGGCACACGTGCCGCCCAAGCCTTGATTTTATCGGCGAAAGCGCGCGCGTTGATGCAAGGAAGGTTTTCGGTATTGCCCGACGACATTGAGCGAGTGGCGTTTGCGGTATTGCGTCATCGGATTTTGCTCAACTTCAAAGCACAAGCCGAAAAGCGCACGCCCGACGACGTGATTGAAGAACTGCTCTCCTACTGGCGCATTGAACGGTAAAAAGTGTGGCGCATTGTTCAGTTCCACTTGCAGTTTCTTTTGAAAGTGATATATTCGCAGTTCAAAATGGCATCGCCGTTTTGAAATAAAAATGATTGGAGAGGTGGCCGAGTGGCTTAAGGCGTCGGTTTGCTAAACCGATGTAGTATCGTAAGGTGCTACCGGGGGTTCGAATCCCCCCTTCTCCGCAAGAAGCAACAAAGAAAAGCAACATGCAGAATCGGGTGAAGTGAAATCGCCCATCGCCCCGAATCATTCCTGTTTCTCAAATGGCAAAGAAGCAAGGTCAAAAAACCAAGAGAGCAACTGTCCCCAAGTCTTCACGTAAAGCATCGTCATCTCAAAAATCAAAACAGCGATTTAGAGCGTCGGAAGATGACCTCGACGACAAACTTCTTGATGAAAAACTTCTTGATGAAAAACTTCTTGATGAAAAACTTGACGACGATAAACTTGGAGACGACTCCGACAGCGCACTCAAAACTGAAGAAGAAGAAGAACTGCCCGTAGAGTTGCCCAAAGAAGTCGAGCAGGAACTCAAACAAGTCGAGGCGGAAATTTCGAAGGAAGATAAGCCCAGTTCGCGAGAAGAAGACTATAAACTCATCGATGATATTCGCGAAGGCGACCCGCGCGCTCGCGACAACGCCTACAAACGCTTGCTTTCCAAATACCGCAATCAGATTTACAGCCTCATTCTCAAAATTGTTCATAACAGCGAAGAAGTTGAAGACCTTGTGCAAGAATCCTTTTCAAAAGCCTTCAACTCGATTGCAAACTTCAACAAAGAATACGCCTTCTCGACGTGGCTGTATCGCATCGCGACCAACAGCAGTATCGACTACCTCCGCAAGCGACGCTTAAAGACGTTCTCGATTGACAATCCGATTAAAAGCAAGGACGATGAATACTACGTCGAAATTCCCGACTCGCGTGAAGAGCCGGGAAAGAACGTCATGCAGTCGCAACGCGACCAACTCGTGCGGGAAGCCATCGCGCAACTACCCGATAAGTATCGCGTGGTGATTGAAATGCGGCACTTGCAGGAACTGGCTTACGAAGAGATTGCATCAGAATTAGATTTGCCGCTCGGCACGGTCAAAGCGCATATTTTCCGAGCGCGCGAAATGCTCTACAAAATGCTTCGCGAAAAACTTCGAGCGTATTAAGATTTTTTTTGCAAGAGATTTTGGAAACGAAATCTTCGACCGCTATATTTGCAATCCTTTTTTGATAAAGTTTTATCAAAAGCCAATCAATTCAAGGCGAAAAAGTGGAGCTGTAGCTCAGTTGGTTAGAGCGCCTGCCTGTCACGCAGGAGGTCGCGGGTTCGAGCCCCGTCAGCTCCGCAACATTTTTACACGTTTTGCACGATTTCGTCCTGCACCGCTTCCGTTAAAAATGGTCTTTGATGCTGTTTTATGCCTTCCGATAAGTCCCAATCACATTTCGACTCTGCCGAAACGCACTTCCAAGAAGGACGCTTCAACGAAGCCCAATCCGAATATGAACAATCGCTTTCACACAATCCCGACTTTGTTGAAGCCTTGATTGGATTGGGGTGCGTGCATCTCAACAAGGGCAAATTGAAAGAAGCACAAGCGTGCTTAGAGAAAGCCATAACGCTCGCTCCTGAAAACGCGCTCGCATATTTTTATTTGGGAAACGTCTATGATGATAGCGGCAAGAATGACCTTGCACTTCAATCCGTTGAAAAAGCCATTGCCTTGAAGCCCGACCTTGCCGAAGCCTATCTCGCATTAGGATTCATTCATTACCGAATGGGCAATCGCGCCAAAGTCTCGGAACTTTACGAAATGCTTTTAAAAATCGATACCTCGCTCGCCAAACAACTTCAATACTTGATTGAGCCATGAAAATCCTTGTCGTCGTTACGATGCTGGCTTGCATACAGTTCCGATGCACGCCGAATCAAACCGCCAAAGAAGACATACAAAACCTTCGCGCCCTCGTTAATCTGCAACCAAATAATGCAAAAGCCTATTTCAAATTGGGATTAGCGTATTTGTCGGAAAAGCAGTACGAAGAAGCCCTTGCCGCGCTTCAAAAAACCGTCGAGCTGAATCCCAACGACACGGCGGCGCAAGCGATTCTGGGCATCACCAATTTTGAAATGAAACGCTACAAAGAAGCCTTGCCTGCTTTTCAAAAACTTACCGAACTTGCGCCCAACAATCACGAAGCCTTCTTCAACTTGGGCAACGTGTATATGAACCTCAAACAATTTGAATCGGCAATTCCTGCTTATCAAAAAGCAATTGAACTTCGCAAAGAGTATGTCGAAGCGGAATACAGCATGGGCGTTGCCTACTTCGAATTAGGTAAGCCCGATTCGGCGCGGATTCAATACGAAAAAATTAAAGACAAAAACAATTTCATGGCAGGCTCCCTGCTGAGGAAAATTGAAAAGCGCAATTAACCCAAAAACCATAAAACCTAATGTTCAGAATTTCAGTCATCGGTACGGGCTATGTCGGATTGGTGGCGGGCACGTGCTTTGCCGAAACAGGAAACCACGTCATTTGCGTCGATGTCGTTGAAGAAAAAGTGAAAAAACTTTCGAGCGGCGTGATTACAATTTTTGAGCCGGGCTTGGAAGTGCTCTTCAAACGCAATTTGCGCGAAGGAAGATTGCATTTTACAACCGACTTAAAAACGGCGGTCGAGCAATCCGAATTTATTTTTCTTGCCTTGCCAACGCCGCCCGGAGAAGACGGCTCGGCGGACTTGAAATACGTGCTCGGTGCGGCAAGAGACATCGGCAAACTTCTCAACAGTTACAAAATCATCGTCGACAAGAGCACCGTGCCGGTTGGAACGGCGGAAAAAGTGCATGCCGCCGTTGCTGAAAACGCTAAGCACGAATTTGACGTCGTCAGTAATCCGGAATTTTTGCGCGAAGGCGTCGCCGTTGACGATTTCTTGAAACCTGAGCGGGTTGTTATCGGCAGTTCGTCGCCGAAAGCCGTTGAATTAATGAAACAACTCTACGAACCCTTTGTGCGGCAAGGCAATCCAATTTTAGTGATGGACGAGCGAAGTGCAGAACTGACCAAATACGCCGCCAACGCCATGCTCGCGCTCAAAATCTCGTTCATGAACGAAGTGGCAAATATCTGCGAAAGAGTCGGCGCAAATGTGGATATGGTGCGTCGCGGCATCGGTACCGATTCGCGCATTGGCAAGCAGTTTCTTTACTCCGGCGTCGGCTACGGGGGAAGTTGCTTTCCGAAAGACGTTCAAGCCCTCATCAAAACATCGGAAGAGTATCACTACGATTTCAAAATTTTGAAATCTGTTGAACTCGTCAATTATGCCCAAAAGCATGTGCTCATTCAAAAACTGGAAAGTTATTTCGGCGGAAGCGAGAACTTAAAAGGGAAGCGATTCGCGCTGTGGGGCTTGTCATTTAAGCCGAACACCGACGACATTCGCGAAGCCCCGTCGCTCGTGGTGATTGAAGAACTTCTCAAACGCGGAGCCACCGTCGCCGCCTTCGACCCCGAAGCCATTGAGAACGTGCGCAAACTTTACGACGGAAAAATCACCTTCGTGGCTTCGCAATACGACGCACTCGTCGACTCCGAAGCGCTCATCATCGTTACCGAATGGAACGAGTTCCGAAATCCCGACTTCGACAAAATCAAACGAACACTCAAACAACCCTTAGTGTTCGATGGTCGAAACGTTTATGACATTGCAAAAATGAAACAACTTGGATTCAAGTATTTCAGCATCGGCAGACCTGCGGTTAATTAATCCTGAAATGAAGCGATGACGGTCAAGGTTCAACTTTTCGCCATTGGGCGCGAAATCGTCGGCTGTTCCGAACTCTCGCTCACGCTTAGCGACGGCGCAACGGCGCAAACCGTGATTGATTTGCTCAAAGAACGGTATCCGAAATTTCAAACCGTCAAAACGCTGATGGTCGCGATTGGCACGGATTACGCCGACCTGCAAACCGAACTGCACGACGGCGACGAACTCGCCCTGATTCCGCCCGTGAGCGGAGGATAACCAAAACCTGACACAGCATGATTACGATTTCAGATAAGCCACTTGACATTCAAGCCGTCATTGAAGCGGTGCAGACTGAATCGGCGGGCGCAATCAACGTCTTCATCGGAACAGTGCGCAATCAAACCGCGCAAAAACACGTCGTTGGATTGGATTACGAAGCCTTTGAAGCGATGGCAATCAAAAAGATGCAGGAAATTGCTGACGAAGCAAAGGCAAAATTTCCCGTGCTATCGGTGGCAATC
Organism: Chloroherpetonaceae bacterium; assembly: GCA_046719715.1. Lineage (GTDB taxonomy): Bacteria > Bacteroidota > Chlorobiia > Chlorobiales > Thermochlorobacteraceae > JANWWM01. Next base: position 69,659 of record JBDNCJ010000007.1, read on the forward strand.
GCGCACCGCGTCGGCAAGTTGAAACTCGGTGAAATCGCCGTTGTGATTGCCGTTGCAACGCCACATCGAGCGGAATCTTTTGCCGCCTGCAAGTTCATCATCGATACGCTCAAAGAAGTTGTCCCAATTTGGAAAAAAGAAATTTTCGAAGACGGCGAAGTATGGGTATCGGCGCATGCATGAGGAGAGAGTGTCTCGTGGTCGGTCTCATTTCGGAAGGCGACGAAAATACACCCAACCCGCTTCAATTTTTAAGACTTCCAAGTTTGGATGTCGGAGAAACTCATCGGCGCGCGTGATTTTGGAGACGAAGTAAGCGGGCTTGTCGATGTCGCCGTTCAAGAGCCAATCGAGGTCGGAGGCGCGAGGGTTGGTCGGCGGTTTCTTGCGAAAGTAAAATAGATGAGCGTAACTCTTGTAGCCGAGCGTTTCCACATAACAATCTTCGGTTTGCAGTGACTCAAAAAATCCCACAGGACCGCCTTGCACATATTGGTCAATCTTTGGGGCGATTGCCAGCGTGAAAAAGTGCATCGTGAGTGCGGTCGAGAAAAAGAGCGTCGCGAATCCTGCTTGAAACTGCTTGCGAAAGAGAAGCACCGTTGCAACAACGAGCAAAATCAAATACAAAATCCCAACCAAAAATTCATAGCCCGACCATTTGACGTTGGCTTTCAAAATTTCAACTGCAAGACGGTCTTTCTTGACAAGTTCAGCAAGCCAACCGTATTCAACTGCAAGTGGAAACCACGCCAGAAGCCCCGCCACCACAACGCCAAAAAGCAAGCAAAGCACGCTTGTTACATTCGTCCACTTGGCTTCGCCGCGAATGACGCGATAAGCGTAGTGTGCCGCAAGGTAAGTGATGCCAAAGTAGCAGAGCGAAGAGTAATGCACGATTTTCGTTTTTGAAATCGAGAACACAATGAATGGCACAAAGAAGAAAATCGTCATCAAAAGTTTGAATGTGCGCTGTTGGTCGTTATCCAAATCATCTTTGCGAATCGAGGCGAGTGCGAGAAACGACGAAGGAAAAACGCCAAGCAACAACACAAAAAAGTGATAATAAAACGGTTGCTCATGCCCAGCGATGTTCTGTGTGTAAATTCCTGCCTGATAAATCAAAAATTCGCGAACAAACCACAATCCGTTTTTAATCACCTCGTAGCCATACCAAAGCGTAGAAACCAAAAACGCAACCACTACATAAATCGCGCTTTCTGAAACGGTTACGATAAGTTTCTTCGTCCTCACAAGTGCAATCACCCCAAAGACAATCGCAACCAGTGAGCAGATTAAAAACGCCACGGGACCTTTGGTTAAAATTCCAAGCCCGATGAACAATCCCGAAAGTGCGAAGAGTCGAAATCGCTTTTGTTTATCAGCGTCTATGGGAAGCGATGTCGCGCGGAAGATGTAGTAAATCCCAAGAAAAATGAACAGGTTGAACCAAGGGTCGATGATACCGCTTTTGAAATAAAAGTGCGGAAGAAACGAACCGAAATACGCCGTCGCCCAAATGAGTCCGAATGTTTCATCGTGAATTTCCTTGCCAATGCGAAAAAGAAGAAGAAGCGTGATGATGCCGCAAATGGCGTTCGGAAAACGCGCCGCAAATTCGTTTATGCCGAAGAGGTGCATGCAAGCCGCTTGCATCCAGAAAAAGAGCGGCGGCTTTTCCCAAAACGGTTGGAAGTTGACTTGCACGCGACTGTAATTGCCCGTAACCATCATCTCGCGTGCGGATTCGGCGAAATTCACTTCGTCCCAATCAAAGAGCCGCGTAAAGCCGAGAAACGGAATGAAAGTCAGTGCGGCAATGAGGACAATCCAAACCG
>JBDNCJ010000070.1:0-14228 GCA_046719715.1 Chloroherpetonaceae bacterium
GGCGCGTCGAGATAGCGGTCAATCGCAAAGTGAGCAAGATAGACAAGCGGCGTGCTGAAAACGGCGACAACGGCTTTGTAAAGGTAATTCATCGTGCAAACGGCGAGCACTTGTGAAAGCGACCAACCCGCACCGATGTAAAACGCGATGAATAAAACGATGAAACTATCGATGAGTTGCGAAACGAGCGTTGAGCCTGTGGCTCGAAGCCAAATTTTTTCGCCGCCCGTCTTGGCTTTGAAAAATTCAAACACCGTTACATCAAGAAACTGACCGACCAAAAATGCAATCAAAGAGCCGACGATAATCCACAAGCCTTGCCCGAAAATGGCGTTGTAGGCGAGGTTCATGTTCAGTCGCTCTCCGTCTTGCACGCGAAACTGCCAGAAGTCCGCAGGTGAGAGCCGAATCGTTGCGTAGATGATGAGGAAGGCGTAGGCAATCAAGCCAGCGGCAATGAAGGAAATGAGGCGCACGCCGCGCCGCCCAAAGTATTCATTGACCACGTCCGTCAGAACGAAAACCAAAGGCCAAGCAATCACGCCCGCCGTGAGGTTGAACGAAAGATGTTCAACGCCGAAGAGCGATAAATCCATCGGCGAAAGTCCAAGCGTGGCTTCAAGCGAAAAGACTTTCGTTCCGGCAAACTCGCCCAAGAGTGCATTCGTAATGAAAAACATTCCAAGAATGAGAAAGAGCCGAGCACGCTTTTCCTCAATGGTCAAGGCATTGGTGGTCAAGATGGTGATGTTAAAGTAATGATGATTGAGACGCGTTCAAGCTAACACGGTTGCGAGTGCTTTGCAACAGTTCGCCGCGCTTGGCAATTCCAATGCGTTGCAAGTTTCATGCCGTTAATTTTCTTGCTCGCATCGTTAATCTATTAACAATTCCTTAACCTTGCTTTTTAAGGGGCTTTTCTATCTTTGCAACCCGTAACGCAGTCCACACCTAACAAGCATCACCGATTTTGAAACATCAGAGATTACACCTGAAGTTTTGGCTAATTTTCGTTTTGTTCGCTCTCGCTAAACAGCCTCTTTTCGCGCAACTGTTTGACGAACAAAAAACGACGAATGTCGGTCTGATTCGGCTTGGAATCACCAACTATGGCGTGATTGGAAACGGCTTCCGATTTTTTCCTCAAATCCCATCGTGCGAATATCCAACGGGTTCACAAATTGAGCACTTGTTCAACGCCGGGCTATGGGTGGGCGCAATTCAAGGCGGCATCTCTAAAGTAACCACAGGGGCTGTGGTTCAAACAGGAACAAGCACCGGAAACCCAAACACCGCTGGCTACGAATTTACCGATGCAACCTCACGCGGCTTAATTCAACGCTCATCGCTCATTGAAAGCCCCTTCTTCAACCCCAGTGCGATTAGCCATCAAGATTTGATTGCGGATTTTACAGACTCGATTTTGATTCGTCCGGGCGCAACGGGCGTGATTCCTCAGCACAATCCCTTGCGCATAACGGTTCGGGCAGAACATTACGCATGGAACTTTGAGTTTGCCAATTTCTTCGTGATTTTGAACTACGCGATTGTCAATCGGAGCAATGATTCGTTGGTATTGCCACATATTGGAATCTTCCAAAACTCGATTGTGCGCAATACGCGCCTTGTCGCGCCACAAGGAACGGCGTTCTTCAATCGTGCGGCGGGCGGCTACCTCGATTCGCTCGATGCCACTTACAAATTTGACCTCGCTGGCGAGCCTTCGGAAACGCAAAGCTACTACTCGACGAAGTTTTTAGGGGCACTGTATAAAAGTCGCCTCTATCGTCCGGGATTAAGCAACCGTCCTGATTTGGACAGTCTGAATTTCAGAGCCAACTTTCAAGCGTGGGCATTTGCGACCGACCCCTTCGTGCCCGGACCGCCAAGCGACGACTTCGACCGACTGAACCGCATGCGCGCACGTCTCTTTGACAGCCCCGACAGCACGCAAATTCGCCAAGCCTTGCGCACGCAACCGGGCAACCGTTTAGAACTGCTTTCCGTCGGACCGTTTCCGACCTTACCGCCCGGCGATACGATTACGATTGCTTTTGCCGCCGTCGCCGCCAGAAACGCCTCCACTGTCGCCGATTACGTCAATGATAAACCCGAAGCCCGTGCCACGCTGGTCAATAACCTCGACCTCGCCCAACGCACTTTCAACGGCAACGACCGCAACGGCAACGGCATTCTCGAGCCCGAAGAAGATTTGAACGGCGACGGCATTATCCGCCGATTTCTCCTACCTTCGCCGCCAAATGCCCCGCGCTACAAAGTGGTGGCAGAAGACCGTAAAGTAACGCTCTATTGGGATAAATCTGCCGAAGAATCTATCGACTTGCTCTCTGGCGTTAAAGATTTTGAAGGTTATCGCATCTATCGCACGAACCCAGGCGACGACCGTAGCCGCGAAGGATTAGCCTTTTCGCTTCGTCTGGTTGCGCAATACGACCAACCGAACAACAATATCGGCTTCGACAACGGCTTCAACGCGATTAAACTTCCGTCGCCCGTCCGATTCGACGGCGATACGATTGAGTATGCCTATAAGTATGAATTCAACAACCTTTTGAACGGCTGGCAATACGCTTTCAACGTCACCGCGTTTGATTCGGGCAATACCGTCATTGGCTTGGAAAGTTTGGAATCGGCACGCTCGACGAACTTCACAACGGCTATTCCGGGCAAAACGCCAACCGAACGCAAAGAAGACGCCATCGGTATTTATCCAAACCCCTTCTACGTGCGTGCGGCATGGAGCGGACCGAATCGACGCGAACAAAAAATTTACTTCACCAACCTGCCCCCCGAATGTGAAATCACCATCTTCACCGTGGCAGGCGACGTGATTGACCGATTTACCCACAACGCAAAAACCTACGCCGGCGGAGATAACCGCTGGAACGACCTTTACGGCAATCAATCCAACCGACGCGCTTTTTCAGGAGGTGAGGTCGCTTGGGATATTTTCAGCAAATCCGACCAAGCCCTTTCAACCGGGCTTTACATCGTCGCGGTCAAAAATCTGCGCAACGGCGACGTAAGAACAGGTCGGTTCGCCGTTGTTAGGTAATCTCTTTTAACCTTAAACTTTCGATAACAATGCGAAAACTTGCAACCCTTGTCTCTCTGCTGATGCTCATGAGCATGAGCGCGACGGCGCAAACCCTCACGCCGATTACACAGCTCAAGCAAACCAATCCCGATTCGCTCGCGAACTGGTTCAACGCCACGCCGCTTGCGCCTTTTTTCTCAAACAACTACGGCGACACTGTTACCGTCATTGGGCAAGTGATTTGGACGGCTGACCAATCGTTTGATATATTAACGGGCGGAAATGCAAGCCGTGCACTCATTTACATTGCCGATACAGCACGCGTGAGCGGCAACAAACTGCCGAACTTCGGTGCGATTCAAGTCTTTGACCAAGTCGGCGCGGCGGGAAATCGCGATTCGAGCCTCTTCAACGTGCCGCGTGGCGAAGTCATTAAGTTGACGGCGAGAATCCGTAGTGCGTTTGGTTCGCCCTTGGGCTACCATCACACGGTTGAATTGGATAAAATCAATTTCACCTCGCTCGACCTCGACGACCCGCTTCCCAATCCGATTCCGCTTCCCGATACGCTTGAAATCCCATTGGATTCGCTCTTCAAGCTCGACGGCAATATGGATTTGCTTGCTGAAAAATATGATGGTGCGATTGTGCGCATCACAGGTCCATTGACAGCAGTGGTTCCGAGCCAAGTGGTTGGCGGAAACGGTCGCTATCCAGAGTGGTATGTAACGAAGCCGTTACCGACATCGCTCACAGGCGTGCTCGCGCTTCCGATTGGGGATAACTCCAAATTTTTCAGAGGCACGGCAGGCGGTGCCGGCGGTGTTGCAAATCCCGACCCCATTCCGCCAAACGGTGCAGTGATTACGAGCATTACAGGCGTGCTTTCCAAAGTGCGTTCAGACGGTCCGCTGGTGGTCGATACGTGGAACCCCCCGCCGTCGGGTGCACGTGGCAGAACGTGGCGATTACACCCCTTCCGCGCCAGCGACATTGTGCTGGCACCGTCGCTTCCACCAGTCATTGCATCAGTGGTGCGCAATTTGGCGGTTGGCGCACCGAATTCGCCGGTAACGGTTACAACGACGGTATCTATGCCAAACGCAAGCGACACTGTCGCATCAGTTCAAGTCTTTTACAACACTACAACCACTTTGCCCGATAGAAATTTCGGCGGACCTTATACAACGGTCAATGCAACTCGTAGCCAAACCAACGACTCGGTTTGGACGGCGAATATTCCCGGATTTCCGCTCGGCACATTTGTTAATTACTTTGTCAAAGCCACAGGAAGTAATAATCTCTCGGTGCTGGATAGAGACACCGCACAAGCCAAGAACTTCTATCGCGTCGCAAATTCACTTGGCATTTTCGATGTGCAGTTTTCGCCTTACGACAATCCCGTAACGAGCAACATCGTCTCGCCGCTTCTTGACCAAACCGTAACGGTTCGCGGCACCGTAACGGCTGATTCATTAGATAACTTGAACGAATTGCCGACCAATGCGCCGATTGCGATTCACATTCAAGATGGGCGCGGCGTCTTCAGTGGCGTGCGCGTGGTGCTCAATGGCTACACGACGCCCGCAGGGCAAATTGTGCGTAACGACTCGGTTGAAGTAACGGGCGTGGTTCGGGAATCCTTCTCCTACACGCAAATTGACGCGCGTCAATCCGCAGGCGGTTCGATTACGAAAATCGGAACAGCAACCACACCCATTACGCCGCTCTTGCTCACGACGGATACGCTGCGCGTGCTAAGCGAACGCTTCGAAGGCATGCTTGTGCAAGTCAATAATGTCGAAGTTACGCGCATAAGATTGGCAGGGCAAGAATTTGCGATTCGCCAACAAGGTTCAACGTCGCCTAACGATTATCTCGTCGACGACCTTTCAGGTTGGGCGTTCCGTGGCGGCGGCACAGCAACACCCATCAATCCCAACGCCGATACGGTGAGGGTCGGAGACCGCTTCTCGTTGCTACGCGGCATTCACTTCTTCTCGTTCAGCCAATACAAACTCACGCCGCGTCGCACAGGCGATTTCGATGGCTATCTCTTCACCAACGAAACCGTAAATCCAACGCCAAAGCAATTCACGCTTGCGCAAAACTATCCGAATCCGTTCAACCCCATCACGATGATTCGTTATGAACTGCCAGAGCGCGCCGACGTAACGCTCAAAGTCTATGACGTGCTCGGTCGCGAAGTTGCTACGCTCGTCAACGCCGCGCAAGGACAAGGCTCTTATCAAGTGCCGTTCAATGCCTCAAACCTTGCGAGTGGGGTTTACTTCTATCGCTTGAAGGCTGGTTCGTTTATGCAAACGAAAAAAATGCTTCTCGTGAAGTAATGAGTAACGAGTAATGAGCAAGGAGTAGCGAGAAGGTGTTGCTACTGGCTACTTACCAATCGTTATTCACCAATCATTAGTCATTCGTCTTGTGTTCGTGAGAGTCGCTCAAAGGAGGGGCGGCTCTCATTGAACCAAGGGGACGCGTAAGCGGAGTGTGTCCAAGTCCGTCAATTTAATTTTGATAAAGAAGAATGCACCTGAACCTCTATCGCCGAAACAACGTGAGCCAAAGCAAGATGGTAAAAGCAGGATTGCTGATTCTGTTGGGGATTGCGCTGTCGGCTTGCGAAGAAAATCCGATTAACAAGCCAAACACATTTTCAAATCCTCAAACCAGCATCGTTACCGACCGCATTTTCGTGGATTTGCAAGGTACAGTAACGCTGAATTGGTCAGGGACGATTGCTGATGGTTTTGTTGGCGGATTTATGCTCACCTTTGATTCTACGCGCTGGGGAACAGAGACGACATCGGCTTTTACGACGCGCCAAGACAGTACATTTCGCTTAACCTTTTTCTCATTAGATACCACCTTCACGCTCTTTGTTGCCGCCGTGCGTTTAGACAATGGAAACGGACGCTACGACACCGCCCTCATTCGCGGAACACTTAACTTCGGCAGAGAACCTTTTACAGACCTCAACGCCAACGGACGCTACGACGAAGGTGAACCGTTCATCGATATTGGGAGCATTGATGAAACGCCTGCGCGCGTTACGTTCCCCGTCCGCAATTCGCGACCCGAATTAGCGCAACGATTTTTAACCCTTGTTCCCGACACGTCGCTTCCCGTAACGCAATTTGAGTTCAGAGCCAACGATAGAGATGGAATCAATACGCTTCGCGGAATTCAACTCTGTTTGAACGATTCGACCTTTCCTGCCGATAAGACCGTTGAAGTTCGAATTTTCTCGCAAGATTTAACCGTGATTTTGGAGAGTGCGACGCCGAAAAATGCTGGCGTAACGGAAGCCAAGATTTATGTTGGTTCGAGCAATGCGCCATTGGCGACGCGCCTACCTGACTACCGAATGAATGCGCCGAATGTGCTCTACGCGCGTGCCGTAGATGCGCCGGGCGCAACCAGTAATGTCATACGAATCCCGCACGCCGATTCACTGTGGGTGCCGAGAGTGCTTTCAAACTCGCCGCTCGTCGTCGTTGATGATTTTGCACCTGCGGACAGAGACCCCTTTGACGCGTTCAATTCAGCAGGCGCGCCGCTTGCCGCCGAAAGGGTGTTGCCCGAAGTCTTTAATCAAATTCGCGGCGGACGCTATGTTAATCCAACGCGTTACGAAGTCATTACGCTCAAAGTGCCGATTATTTCGCCAAGCCCGTTAAGTCCAGCCACGTTGGAACGATTGCGACGACAAGCCATTCAAAACAGCGCGCCCGACGTGCTGAAAAAGCTCCTATTGCTTTACGATGTGGCGTTTTGGTATACGGATAACAATCCGTCGTTTCTTACGGCGCAGCTTGCATTGCCCGACGCACTCAACAGCGGCGTCGATGTGCTGATGACCATCGGCACTTCGGGCGATAGAGACGCGCTTTCACTCTCATTCTCGCCAGCGGCTTCGGCAACAGTTGTTCCACAAGCGCAATTTCAAACCCCGAATCCGCAATTTGCAACATTCGTGCGCGACGTCGCCGATACAACCTTTCCATCGCTTTCATACAACGGCAACTTCCGTGCAGGCACCTACACGACGAGCGCACATACATTGCAGTTCAACATTGATAATCCTAACGACATTGTGCCGCTTTACAGCCTGCCCCTCTCGTTCCCGATGATTGCGAACAATCAATTAGCCGCAGACTCGCGCTTTGTGATATCGCGGCGAACATATCGGCAAGCCGGGCAGGAGCGGGGCAGAATCGTCTTTTGCTCTGTTCCGATGTATCGCGTCATCGTTCGCGCCGATGCGCCAACCATTACCGATACGACGGCACTGCGACGCTTCTATGACGCCGTCTTTGAAAAAGAATTTGGACAGTAATTTGAGAGTAAAAACTCCAACAAGAAAACTAAACGAATAGAGACGCATTGAACATGAAGCAGATATACGCCATCTTGATTGCCTTATTTTGCACCGTCATTGTTACGAGCGCGCAAGAGAAGGCGACAATTACCGGAACAGTGGTCGATGAAAAATCGGGCGAAGAGTTGGTTGGTGCAACGGTTCGTTTGAAAGGCACTTACTACGGCTCAACAGTAAAGGTTGATGGCACATACAAAATCGTCAATGTCAATCCGGGCGAGTACACGATTGAAATTTCGCTCGTCGGTTATACGCCGATTCAAAAGACGGGTGTGAAAGTGAAAGCGGGCGAGACGGCGGTTCATAACTTCAAGATGAAAGAAGCGTCGGTTCGCTCGGAAGAAGTTGTCGTGATTGGCGAGCGTCCGCTCATCGATATTGAGCAAGCCAGCACCTCGAGCGTGATTTCAAGAGACGTGTTGGAGACTTCGGCGGCGCGCGACATCAAAGAAGTTGTCGCCTCGCAAGTGGGTGTTACACAAACGCCCTTTGGCGTCTTTATTCGTGGCGGCAGAAGTTACGAAACAGGCACTTACATCGACGGCGTTTCGGCAACAGACCCGCTGGCGGGCACGGGCTTCGGCGTCGATTTGAGCGCGAAAGCGTTGGAAGAAGTTGAAATCACCACCGGCGGCGCAGGCGCGGAATATGGTGAATCGCCCGCCGGCGTCATTGCCCTCAAAACCAAAGAGGGCACCAACGAGTGGCACGGCTCATTTTCACACCGACGCGACAATTTCGGATTCAGCAATTACAAAAACCCCATTCGTCCCAATAATCTCGACTTGCCCGGTCTCGGTTGGAACAGCACCTTTTACGACGTCGCCTTTTCAGGTCCGATTATCCGCGATAAGCTCTTTTTCTTCACCTCGCTCAACGCGCAGTTTTCCGATGAGTTCATGCAAAATCCCGCCACTAAACTTCGTTCAAGCATCGCCAGCGATTTTTTCACCCCCTTCAACGACAACCGCTGGTCGGGCATGTTCAAACTCACTTGGAAGGCGACGAACACCGACAAATTCACGTTCCTTTACACGGGTTCGCTGAACATCAATCAAAACACGCAGATGCTACAAATCACGGGCAACGATATTCAACTTGCGCCCGGCTATCAATATGCGTTTCTGCTCAATCCCGACAACGCCAATACTTACTCACACTTGACGCATTTGGCTTCGATTCAATGGTCGCACCTCTTCAACAAAAATGCGTCGGTGCGCCTGCAACTCAATCGGCTCTTCGTCAATCTTCGTGCTGATGCGAATGGACGGGCGTGGCGACCTGATTTTATCGAAGAAGATTTAGACCCGCGAAGCATCATTCGCAACCCGGAATACTTACTCCTTCCGCCCCTTAGCCAACCTGATTCCGTCTTGTATTCCATTTCGCCCGACGGCTTCATCAATACCGGCATCGCGCCGCTATGGCACGACCACTATGTCGAAGACTACACCATCAATTTGCAAGTCGACTACAAAACCGACGATGAAGTTCACAACTTCCTCTTCGGCGTTGAAACAAAGTTTTCGGAATATCAATGGATTGACATTCTCCGGCCTTGGGTTGGCGCGCCAGTGTTGCCCGGCGAGCCGTCGCGCCGATTGGGAAGCGCGTTTGATATTTGGCAAGTCAACCCAGCACAAGGCGCGTTTTTTGTGAGCGATAAAATTCGATACAAAGGTTTGATTGCAACGCTCGGATTGCGCTTGCAGTATTGGTTTCCGGGCAAATTTGCTGATGATGCTGTCAATAATCCCGATGCGCCCGTCATTGATGCGTTCCGCGAGGCGTATTTTGACCAAACGGGAAGTTTGTTCGGTCGGCGTTATCAACTTCGATTGCTTCCGAAAGTGAATATCTCGTTCCCTGTTTCGGACAATCAAATGCTCTATCTGAACTATGTGCATTCGTCCCGATTGCCGCATCCGCGTTGGGTGTATAGCGGATTAGACACGCGCTTTTTGGATAACTCTGCCAATTCAGTGTTAGGTAATCCCGCGCTGTTGCCTGAAACGACGGTCTCTTACGAAATCGGGCTTCGCAATCAAATTACCTCAAACGATGTCTTGGTGCTGACAGCGTTCTATAACGACCGATTTGACTTCATCGTCAGCCGCACGATTCGCTACACAGACCCCAGAACGGGAAGCACGTCGCCGCGCTCGACCTTTTTCAATCAAGATTATGCGCGAACACGCGGGCTTGAAATTTCTTACATCAAGCGCATCGGCAAACAGATTGAAGCGCGAACGTCTTTCGCGTATCAAATCGCAACGGGCAAGAGCAACTCCGCCGAAGAAACGCGCGCGCAAATCATTCAAGGCAACGACCGCAACGACGAAGAGTTTTTCCTTGCGTGGGATAGACCGATTGACGTCAAAGGCTCAATTCTCTACCAATACAAAGAGCCGATTGGGCTGTTTGGATTTTCGTGGCTGAACGATTTTAAGATTTTGGTTCAAGCGCAGTATTCGTCGGGATTGCGCTACACGCCTGCCGTAGTTGAGCGCGATTCGCGTGGCGAGCCGATTTTCTTTCCGAACGGACGATTGCGATACACCGCCGATTTGGAACGCCGATTCAGCGAATTGGGGACGGCGTGGTTTTGGATTGATTTAAGCGTCGAGAAAAGCGTTTCATTCGGTCTGATGAATGGAAAACTCACGCTGCAAGTGAGAAACTTGCTCAACAACAAAAACGCTACGATTATCAATCCTGTAACAGGACGCGCATATGAATTTGGCGACCCGTTGCCGGCAAATCGTCAAGACCCACTGTTCCCCAATGCGTTGGGGCTGGGTGGCGTGTCGCCGCCGCCGTTTGACCCAGCACGATACTTGCCGCCAACACAAGTGCTGTTTGGGTTTGCAATGGAGTTTTAAGCCAATGCGGTGAGAGAACGATTCGGCGTGGAAGTTCGCAAAGTCCAACAAGAAATTTCACAAAACTTGATTATGACTCGATTTCTACTTTTGCTATTGTGTGTCGCTATGTCGCTGAGTGCGAGGGCGCAATCGCTGTTTCCGAACTTGGGCGGACAGCGCACGGGCATTTCAGGGTTGCAGTTTCTCAAAATTCCCATTAGCGCGGAGCAGGCGGCACTGGCTGGCGCAAACATTACGACGGCTTCCGATGCGTCGGCGATGTTCATCAATCCGGCTACGGTTGTAGAGGTCGAGCGCAATAGTCTTTCGTTTTCATATTCGCCTTGGTTTGCGGAACTGGCACACTCGTCGGCAAGTCTCGTCTATAAGCCTTCTGCCGATTGGGCGTTGGGAGCAGGCTTCATTGCGCTCAACACCCCAAATATGCCTGTAACGACCGAGCTCAATCCTGATGGAACAGGAGAAACCTTTGCTTACGGCGATATTGCGGCATCGCTATCCATCGCACGACGACTGACGACGCAGTTTAGTTTCGGCGTAACGGCAAGTTTCGTTCAACAAACCATCGCCTCGCTTCAATTCAGAACTTACCTCATCGATGCAGGCGTATGCTACAAAGTGCCGTTTGCCGGTATGCGGCTTGCCGCTGTTTTCCAGCACTTCGGCGGAAGCGCGGGCGCAAGGGGGAGAGCCGAAGTCGTTAGCCCATCGCTCAACGGCACGGAAATTCGCGACTCGTTTGACGACATCGACCCGCCGACGTTTTTCCGATTAGCCGTTTCGATTGACCCGATTTCTACGCCAACGCAAAAACTCACTGTCTTTTCGCAACTCAATCACCCGAACGACAACGTCGAAACCATTTCCATTGCGCTCGAGTATGGGTGGCGGCAACTGCTCTTTTTACGGACGGGCTACAACACCGGACGCGAAGAACAAACCTTCCCCGACCTTGGCGCAGGCTTGCGATACAACATCGGCTTTGCTATGCTCCGATTTGATTACGCATTTGTGAATTTCAAAACGCTGGGCGCAACACATCGCTTGACGCTCTCGCTCGGCGGATTCAACTTGTAAGGCTTATTGCAAAATCATGACGAAGAACACACTACGAAACATACTCATCATCGGCACGCTTTCACTCTTTGCACTCAACTGCGGTGAAAAATTGGATATTGAAAAATTCCCAACCATAGCGGTCAATGACCCTGTGCCTGTGCGTTATATTCCACTGCCTTGGGCGGCGTCGGCAAGAAACACCTTTAACCGTCCGACGGACATTATCGCGGGTTACGACGGGACATTTTATTTCATTGAAGAAGGGGAAAGCCGCATTGTCAATATCGATGCGTCAGGAGAAGTCATTAGTGTGTCGCGTCCGATTCGCAAGCCGATTGCCTTAGCACAAACGCGCAACATGCAAATTTTGGTGACGGCTGTTGATACGATTCGATTGGGGGGCACGTTGGTTGAACAAGCGGTGATATGGAGACTCAACTTGGTCGATACCGTTGGCGGAGTTCCACGCCGAAGAAATTTGAGCGATGTTGTGCCAGAGGTGGTGTATCGCCACCCGACGCCGTCGATTGCACAAGCCAACGCCAACGTGCGCTATACGGGCATTGCGACGTTCTTTGATAACTCGTTTATTGTCTCACGCACGGGCGCAATTCGTTCCGACAACCCCGCCGTTTCAAGCAATGCGATGTTGCTCTTTCCGCGTGGTTTCGATGTCAATAGTTCAAACCCTGCCTTGCGTGAGCCGGGGGCAGTGCCGTTGCGCGTCAATGGCAATGGCTATGGATTTGCCGATTCGGTGTCAAGCGTAACCACATTAGCCGTGCCGCCGCAGTCGCCCGATGTGAATAGTTCGCTCGATTTTCTCTTTACGACTGTTGTCCCCACTCAACCGTTCAAAGTCCATCGAGTGCGTTTCGTTCAATCCTCTGCCGGCGACGTGTTTTCGCCTGATGAATCGCTCCTCAATCAAAATCCAGCGTTGGGAACGCGCTTTCTTGGAGAGCCCGACCGCTTCCTTCGTCCCTCCGATATTAGCGTCGCAGGCAATTTTATTTTCGTCGTCGATTCTGAACAAAACAAATTTTATCAATTTACGTCGCAAGGCGTTGAAGGCGTGCCGCCGCCGCCAAATGCTGAAGACCGTCGCAACGTCATCGTCTCGTTCAGTCAATTTGGATTAGATGAATCAAACCCCGACCAACTGAGCAATCCGCAAGGCGTTTGCTTTCTACGACCTTACCTTTACATCGCCGATACCAACAACGGGCGCATTTTGCGAATGATTCTGACCAGCGATTTGGATTAAAAAGAAGACGGGAGAACCGTGCGGCGACGCTATCGCCCGATAAGTTGCATGACGTTTAAGTCTCCGTTGAGAAGGGCGACGCCGACGGCTCGCGGTCCTGCATACAATCCAACCGACGGGCATAAATTTGAAACCACCGACCCCAGCCCGCTCGATGCAAGTTCCAACCGAAAAGCGGTGAGCGGCGAGAGTTGCTCCATTTCGCCGACGGCTCCAGCGAAAACAATGCCGAGTTTATCAAAAGACTGCGCTTGTTGCAACCGATTCATCGCAAGGTTCTGCATTTCTTTCAAGGCGGCATCGAAGCCTTTGAGTTTATCTTTCTTGACGACGTCGCTCTTGTTGAAGACGAGAATCATTTTTTGGTCTAATGCCGACGCGACGCTCGTCTCAAGTATTGAGACTTTTGCGACGTCTTTGGCGTTGCGAAGATAAGAGAGGTCGGAAGGAATGAGATAGAAGTAAATTTTATCGGCAAGCGATTCCAATTCGTTGGCGAATTTGGTAAAATTGATTTCGTCGTAAAGCAGTTCGGCGGCGCGAAGCACGAGCAGTCCCAAGCCAATGGAAATGCTTTTTGAATTAAGCACGCGAATTTGAAGTTGGGTCGAGATGTTTTTTTGAGCGCGGAGTTTGCGATAGGTTTCCGCGCCTTGAATCGCCGCCGCTCGAGCATTTTTAATCGTGTTGCTGAACTGCGCCGATTGATGAATGGAAATGACGGCGTCGTAGTTCGGCGCGAGTTTCTTATAGACCTGAATGAAATCATCAACGCTCGGCTCTTCGATTTTTATCGAGCGGCGACTGCTGAGCGTTTCACTGTAAAACGACTCTCGGTCAAGGTCGACGCGATTGTCGTAGAGAACCGTATTATCAATGACGACCTTGAACGGCACTTCGCGGATATTGTATTCGTAAAGAAGGTCTTGGGGCAAGTCGCAAGAAGAATCAGTTACAATCGCAATTTTCATTCAAGAAATGTGTTTTGGCTTGATGTTGAAATTTACTTAAAGGCTGAAATATATTCAGCGTCTAAAACTTTAATCACTTTAAGAATTCAGATGACAGAGATTTGCAACGTGGTGCTCGACAGGTTGGTTGAAATCGCGCCGGAACATGTTGAAAAACCCTACAAATACGCCTACGCTTACACTATCTCAATTCACAATTCGTCGCCCTACACGATTCAAATTCATTCGCGAAAATGGGTGATTAAAGACGGCGATATGAAAGACCGAATCGTCGAAGGTGCGGGCGTCGTCGGCACGTTTCCAATTCTCAAACCCGGCGAAAAATTCACCTATCGCAGCTACATGGTCATGCTTTCGCGCTACGGCAGTGCGCACGGCGCTTACTACGGAACATTCACCTATGAATCCGAACCCGAAGGCTACTATGACGAGAACAACACTTACTTGATTTACGGAGAACCGTTTGAAGTTTCAATTCCCGAATTTCAAATGATTCATCAAGATTAAGCGTGAGATGAAAGGCAAAGGCGAGCCTTACACTCGCCTTTCTAATAAATCATGAGCAATAAATAACCATCACCCACTAACC
>JBDNCJ010000071.1:0-14010 GCA_046719715.1 Chloroherpetonaceae bacterium
AAAGCAGGAATTATTTTCCGAAAAAAGGTCGGCGATAAAGTCAAGCGCGGTGATATTATCGCTGAAATTTTCACTGATAAAAAAACGGCTATTGAACCTGTCTGTGCCCGTCTTGACGCGGCAATTCAGGTGAGCGCGAAAAAGCCCGCCGTGAAATCCAAAATTTTAGAAGTGCTTTGAAGTGCTTTGATTGGCTTTCGTTCAGAGCGCAACGAGTTCAATTTCGCCAAGTTCAAACCCAAGAAAGCGTTCTGCGACGGTTCGGAATCGCTGGGGCATATCGCTAACGAGAATGCGCGGCATTTCAGGCGTTGCGTCGGAGAGCAACTCTCGTTCAGCCAGATAGGTTTTAACTTCACGCGCAACGGCTTCGGCAGAATCAATCAACTCAACATGTTTGCCTACCACTTCTTGAATAGTCGGCTTCAAGAGCGGATAGTGCGTGCACCCCAGAATGAGCGCGTCAATGCGCGAGTCGAGCAGTTCGGCGAGATATTCTTTTGCAATCAGTTTTGAGGCGTCGTGTGTCGCAAAGCCTTCTTCGGCAAGGGGCACAAAGAGCGGACATGCTTTTGCAAAGACTTGCACATCTTTATCCAAGCGGTGCAGTTCGCGTTGGTAGGCATATGAGGCAATGGTGGCTTGTGTGCCAATGACACCGACACGTTTTTGTGTGCTTCTTTCCATTGCAAGCCTTGCGCCTGCTTTAATCACCCCCAACACACCAATGCCCTTTGCTGTTTCCTCAACCGTATTGAGCGCGAGCGCGGAAACCGTATTGCAGGCAATGACAATGAGTTTCGGCTCATAGCGCAAGAGCAATGCGGTATCTTCGGCGGCATATTTGCGCACCGTTGGTTCGGACTTCGTTCCATAAGGCACGCGCGCTGTATCGCCGAAGTAAATCAGCCGTTCGCTTGGAAGCAATTCGCGCAGTTTGCGCACAACCGTTAAGCCGCCGACGCCTGAATCAAAAATGCCAATCGGAGACCGTGCTGAAATTGAAGGTTGATGCGACACGAGGTTTCAGAAATGTTTGGTGTAAATGAGCTTATCGTCGCCCACGCGGTAAAAGTTTTTAATAGTTGCTTCTAATCGGCAACCCATTTTTTCGTAAAAGCGGCGCGTCTTTTCGTATTGCGCTTGCGACGAAGTTTCAATCACGATGAGTTTGCCCCCTTGCTTTTGAACTTCTTGACAAGTGAAGTCAAATAATTTCTTGCCAATGCCTTTGCCTTGCGCCGCACGAGCGACGGCAATCCAATACAGGTCATAGGTTGAAAGCGTCATGGGCGTTTTCCCAAAGCAGACGTAGCCTAAAAGCCCGCCGTCTTCAATCGCCGAATAAATCTGATAGTTTTCAGGATTGAAGCTGGTATATGCGAGGCATTCGTCGATGAGTTCGAGCGCGACGTCCACTTCATCGCTTCGGAACGCATTAGTTTCCCAGAGCAATTTGCGAATCGGCTCTTTGTGTGATGATTGCAGCGGAACGATTTGAAGCATTGCCACTTGTTATTGCACGGTTGCGCCACCACAACTTGACCCAGCCCCTGCTGTGCATCCGTAGCAGTGTTGCCGAGTTACAATTTTGCGCGTGCTGAGTTTTGTTACATCAAACTCTTTAATGTGCATTGGCGCACCGTAGCCGACTTTCAAATCGAGCATTTGGTTGAAATCACAGTCATAGAGGTAGCCGTCCCAGCCTACTGAAATCGTGTTTCGGCACATGACGCCTTTGGCGGCGGCAGGATTGAACTGCGAGACGAGTTTGGTCATGTAGGCTTCATAGTTGCCCGATACCAACAAGTAATCTAAAAAGCGGCTAATCGGCATATTCGTAATCGTGTAAAGGCGATTAAACGAAACGCCATATTTGTGTAGCTCATGCTTGTAATCTTTTTCCAGCGAGGCTTGATTTGGTGGCAAAAACGCACCGACAGGATTGTAGACCA
This sequence comes from Chloroherpetonaceae bacterium, assembly GCA_046719715.1. GTDB lineage: Bacteria > Bacteroidota > Chlorobiia > Chlorobiales > Thermochlorobacteraceae > JANWWM01. The sequence continues at coordinate 1,956 of JBDNCJ010000071.1, forward strand.
GATTGAACACCAAGCCACTGCCTTCCCTCGCATACCCGACCTCGTTGAGCCGTTTGATGGCTTCAATGGAGCGCGAAAACACGTCTTCGCCACGCTGTTTATCGGTTACTGACGGCGTGTAGTGTGGTAGCGACGAAATCACTTCGACGCCGTGTTCAGCAAAAAATTTCGGCAGGTCGGTGTAGCCATTTGCCAGAAGTATGGTCAGGTTTGAACGCACCATGACATGGCGATTGAGCTTTTTGACTTCGGTAACGAACCAGCGAAAATGCGGATTCATTTCTGGCGCGCCCCCTGTGATGTCGACTTTCGGAATTGTCGTTGTTGCCAGTACATTCAAACATGCTTCCAATGTTTCTCGCGTCATGACTTCTCGGCGGTCTGGACCAGCATCGACGTGGCAATGTTTGCACACTTGATTGCAAAGTTTTCCGACATTGATTTGAAAAATTTCAATCCCTGTCGCGCGAAGTTCTGCTTCACCCGTCTGCTTAAAGCGTTCATCAAAAGCGGGCAGGTTTAAGCGCTTATCTATGATGCTCAACTGCTCTTCTGTTGAAGCAAGCGGGTGATGAAGTGATTTCAGGCTTTTGGTTGCGGTTGCCATTTTTTACATGGAAAGTTTTTGATAGACATTTTTCATCTGAACGCCGTGCACGAGTGATGCGCCACCTTTGATTGCCGCCGCCACATGCACCGCCTCGGTCATTTGTTCGAGCGTTGCGCCTTTTGAGAGCGACTCTTGCGTGTAAGCATCAATGCAATACGGGCATTGAACCGCATGGGCAACAGCAAGCGCAATCAAGGCTTTTTCTCGTTCGCTGAGTGCGCCCTCGGCAAACACGGCGCCATACCATGCAAAAAATTTATCCATTAGTTCTTTGTTGCCTTCGCCAACTTGGGCAAACTTGGCGAGGTCTGCCGGGTTATAGTATGTATCCATTGTTGAAGTGTAAGTTGAAGTGATGTAAAAAACTTTCTGAATATAGGAGAGAGGTTTCACATTTTTATCACGTTGCGCCCCTTTGACGTTTCGCCTTCCAAACAGGTTCTAATCCGATTCCGATTATGACTCCAATTGTTATGATGCACATTATCAAACGGAGCCAAAAGGGTTCAACGTTCAAGCGCAGTTCATTGAGCGCAACAGCAATAGATGCAATCACTACGAGCAAGGAAAAACGTCCTATCGGATACGGCGTTGCGTCTATGGCTCTGCTTTTACGGTAAAAGTAAATCACATTGAAAAGATAAGCGGCGACTGTTGCCGATGCGACCAGTTGAAGTGTCAGAACTGTATCGCTTGTTGCAAAGCCCATCACCAGCACTAAAAGTCCAAGATTAATCAGCAAACTAAACAGCACCGCATTAAACAAGACTTTCGTGTCGCCCGATTTTGTCAGTGCGGCTTTGCTGAACTCCGTTGGCGCGGCAATCAAATATGCGAGCAATACGACCGGCGTAAGACTTGCCGCAGGCAAATAGGTTTGCTTGAAAAGTGCGTAACCGAAAACTTCCATCGTCATAAAGTCGCGCACGAAAAACGACAGCGCCAAAAAGACCGCCGCCAGCCCCGTTGTGTAAAGCGCGAAAATTTGAACGAAGAGCGTTTCGTTTTCTTTCGGCGAGTAGGATTCAACGCGCTGTGCAAAAAACGGCAAGAGTGCGGTGCGAAACGACACGTTGAGAATCGCCATCACCATTCCCAAACGATAGCCCACGCTGTAAATTCCGCCCGCCTCTTTTGAGATAAATCGCGTTACCAACACCTTATCGAGCGAATCGAGCAACACCGCTAAAATGCCGTAGCCCAAAAGCGGATAACCAAACTGCCAAAGTTTTTTTGCAAGGTCTTTGTTGAAATAGACTTTGAACAATTTCGCATTTGCTATAAACGCGACGCCAAAGGTGAAGACAACTGCCACCACTTGCGCCACAAACAAGTTGAACACATAATTTCCTTTCGGCACGAGCCAGACAGCCACGCCGATATTGAGCGCGAGCGATACGAGTGAAATGAACGCAAAGAGTGCTAATCGATTGTCGGAACGAATCAGCCAAAGCAAATTGAACCCAAGCGTTTCGACGAAAAGACTGACGGCGATTAAGATGATGGAATCGGCGTAGTTTGAACTGCCGATGAAGAAAAGCGAAATCGGCGAAGCAAACGCCGCCATCAAGAGCGAGAGCACGAGCGCACTCGCCGTTTGCATCGCGAAGAGCGTCGAGACGAATTCCTGCTTATCGGTTTGAGTTTTGGCTTCGGCGTAAAACTTGATAATGGCGGAGGGCATGCCGTATTGAAAAATCATCAGCATCACGGCGTAAAAAGGAAAGAGCGCGCTATACACGCCGAATTCATCGGGCGGAACGACGTGGGTGTAAAACGGCACCAGCAGAAAGTTCATCGCTTTTCCAAGCGTGCTGACGGCAGTGTAGACCGTTGCGGCAGTTGAAAAACGACGTAACGACACAAGCAAACAAAGTATCCAAAGTGCAGTTAGTAAATCAGCATCGCATCGCCATATGCTAAAAAGCGATAGCCTGTTTTGAGCGCTTGTTTGTAAGCCTTCATCAGAAAATCATGACCGGCAAAAGCGGAAACGAGTATCATCGGCGTTGTTTCTGGGAGTTGAAAGTTTGTAATCAGCATATCGACGACCTTGAAGTCGTAAGGCGGATAAATGAACTTATCCGTCCAACCTTCGCCGAACTTAATGCGTCCTTCGACGGTGGCGTGTGCTTCCAGAGCGCGACAAACCGTTGTGCCGACCGCAATTACTCGTCCGGATTTTTTGGATTTAACCTCGTTGATTTTTTGCGTCGTTGAGTATGGCACATTCACATATTCCGAATCCATCTTGTGTTTTGAAATGTCTTCGACTTCAATCGGACTGAAGACGCTTCGTCCGGGGTGAAGCGTTATAGAAATGATGTCGACGCCCATGCGTTTGATTTTCGTGAGCAATTCCGTCGTAAAGTGAAGTCCGGCGGCGGGAGCAACGACAGCACCGGGCACGCGTGCATAAACGGTTTGGTAGCGTACTTTATCTTTTTCGTCAGGCTCGCGCTTGATGTAATCGGGAATTGGCATATAGCCGATTTTTTCCACCATTTCATAAATATCAACTTCCGGATTGAGGAAGCGAATCGTTCTGCCGCGCGAGGTAGTGTTATCGACGACTTCCGCAACCAAATCTTGCGGGAAGTAGATTTTATTTCCGACGCGAACCTTTCGCGCAGGCTCAACCAGCACGTCCCAAAGTCCCATTTGCTTGTTGAGTTCGCGAAGCAAAAAAACCTCGATTTTCGCAGAGGTTTTTTCTTTGTGTCCGTATAGCCGTGCTGGAAATACCTTTGTGTCGTTGAGCACCAACACATCACCTTTTTTGAGAAACTGCGTAATGTCGGAAAACTTGTAGTCAGAGATTTCTTTTTTGCGGCGGTCAAGCACCATCATCTTGCACTTATCACGAGGCTCTTTGGGAACTGAGGCAATCAAATTTTTGGGAAGGTTGTAGCGAAATTCCGATAGTCTCATGTGCAACTGTTGCGGCGGTTAAGATTAGAATTGAATGAGTTACTCGCGGCGAGAATTTGTTTTGCTCTTTTGGTTTTTAGAAAAGAACAGCGACTAAAACACGAACTTGAAGAAATAAAAAGAGCCGATTACGGCTACTCCAAAAAGGTTGCGAATATAACAAGTTTTTTTTTGCCTACAAATTTTATAGGCATCGCTTTAGAAGCGTTTCGGCATTTTTTGTGCCTTGTCTTTGCAAAGGCTTTTCTTGTATCTTCACATACTTTCTGTATCAACTCACTTCAATCCATGCGATTTTTTCTGGGACTGTTTTTGTCTTTGAGCGGTGCAACTCTCTTTGCACAAGAAACCGGCTTAACTTTTTTAAGAATCGGCACGACGGCACGCGAACAAGCTATGGCGAATGTCGGCACGGCATCAGCAACCGGAGCCGCCGCCAATTACTACAATCCTGCCCGACTTACCGATGGCGAAACCTCGTCCGTCCTCTTCTCACAAAACCTTTACATCTTTGATACATACAGCAGTTTTGTTGCGGCAAAGTTCAATGGCGAAACTGCGTCGTGGGGCGTTTCGCTCATGTGGCTTTCGGTGCGAGATATTCCGATTCGAACTCGCGCCACCACCGAACCCGACGGTTTGTTCGATTCACAAAATGCCGCTTTTGCCTTCTCTTACGCCCGCCCGTTCGGAAAACAACTTTCTCTTGCGCTAACGGGAAAATTCATTTACGAAAAATTGTTTATTGACGAAGCCAGTGGCTACGCCGTCGACCTTTCCGCTGTTTATCGCTTTGAAAAAAATCCGCTCACGCTGGCGGCGTCGCTTCAAAATCTCGGCTCTATGAACGCCTTGCGCGAAGAATCCACCGCACTTCCGACCATGATTCGCGCCGGCGCCGCGTATCCCGTTCCCCTTGCTTCGCTTGGCGGCACACTTTTGCTCGAGGGCAATCTTGAAAGCGTTTTTTCAGGCAATACTTTTGCAAGTTTCGGCGGCGAATTTGAGTTCCGCAACCAGTTTTGGATTCGATTCGGGTATGTCTTCGGCAACGCCTCGCGCAGTCTTTCAGGCGGCGTCGGCATTCGCTACGGAAATTTCAACTTCGATTATGCTTTCGTTCCCTTCTCGAATGAACTCGGAACCGCAAACCTTTTAACGCTTCAAGTTTCTTACTAATCCAACATGAAACACGTTGCACTTCTTTCGCTTCTGGTTCTGCTTTCCGCTTGCAATCAAGAAGAATTGGAAAAACTGAAACGCGACCTTGCGCAAAAACAAATCTCGCTCGATTCGCTCAAACGCGAATACGACAAGGTCAATGAATTTAAAAGCAATGTGATTCGTGATTTCGGGGAATCCGCCAGCAAATTGCAAGAACGCTTAGATGAAAATCGTCGCCTCGAAGAAGCCCTTGCACAAAGGCAAGCCATCATTGAAGAACACAACAAGCGCATTGATACACTTCTCAACACGATTAGACTTCGTGAAGGCGAAATTCAATCGCTTCAACGCGAAGTCGGGCGGCAAGAGTCGCTTATCAAACAGCAAGAAACGCTCGTCAAACAACAGCAAGCACAACTGCGCCAAAAAGATGAACAAACGGAGTCGCTCAATCAAGCCATTTCGTCGCGCGATGCAACCATTCGCTCTCTTAACACCACCATTTCACAGCGCGATGCAACCATTCAAAAACTCAACGCCCGCATTGCCGAACAAGACCAAACCATTCAATCGCTTCAGAAAAAATCGTCCAACGAGTGAGAGCAGACAGGATTATATCAATGTCACTTAAAAAGGATAAAATTTATCATTCTGACCCTGAACGAAGTGAAGGAGAAGAATCCGAAACAGTGGATAGGTGATAGTTTAGTTAAGTCATTAAGCGTGTAAGTGCTCAACGGTCATTTCTTAACTCTTCACCCTTAACTCTTCATTCTCAACTTGTTTGGATTCCTCGCACCGCTCGCAATGACGAACACATTTTTATCGCACGACCCTCCGATGCGGATTTTTTCCGCTTGAGGTTTTAATTAAAATCAGATGAACCCGACTTCAAGAGCAACGCTTGTTCGGTTTATTCTTCCGCGAGCGCGCCACGTTTGCACGCTGTTGCTTTTCTTCATAGCGGTTGCGCGCGTTGCAGAGGCTCAAGACGCACCATACAGCCAAGAATTTATTCGCTTCTCTTCGGAAGATGGACTTGCCAACAACACGATTCTTTCCATCGCACAAGACGCGCGCGGATTTCTTTGGTTCGGCACCGACGACGGCGCGAGCCAATTCGACGGTAAGTCGTTCAAAACCTATCATCTAAAAAATACCGACGAGACCGAAACGCCAAGCCAAGCCTTCCTGCAACTCCTTGCCTCCAAAAGCGGAAAGGTTTTTTTCAGAACAAGTCGCCACGCGGGGTTTTGCGTATCGTCGTCGCTGTCCTTAACAGTGATTTCTGAATGGTCGTCGCCGGATTACATAGCGTTGTTTGAGCAAGGCGGAAAAGAGTTTCTCTATTTGGTTCGCTCCGACTCGCTGTTCAAACTCGAGCTCTCGGCGTCGGGCGAGCACCTTGTTCTCGATTCTTTGCGCCTCAATTCGACGACGCCCTCGCGTCCAATTTATGTGTCGGATAAACGCGGGAACTTTTGGCTCATTGAATCGGGCGAAATTAAACAGGCATCTTGGGCGACGCGCCGAGTTGAAACCAAAACCGTTTTGCCCCCAAACGCGCCGAGCGTTTATACGGCGATGATGGACGACGAGGAAAATTTATGGATTGGCGGCTGGATTCAAGATAAGAGCCAAAACCTGCTTGTGATGCCGACGAAAGGCGCGCGCGCTTTTCAAGCACAATCGCCCTTTGACGCGTTGCGGGATTCGCCCGCCAAAACGGCGTTAATCAGCGACGGCATCAACTTTCTCGAGCAATCGCCGTCGGGCAACATCTGGATTGGCTCGCGGCGCAACGGCGCGTTTCGGCTATCGCCGCCTTTCGGTCAAGCGCAACGCGCACTCACGCATTTTGTCTATGACCCCAACGACCCGCTCGGATTGAGCGGCAGCCGCGTAACCGCCGTCTTTGAAGAGCGCAACGGCGGCATCTGGTTTGGCTTTGAATCCTTCGGCTTGAACCAATTACCGGTTCTGCATAAACCGTTCTTTTTGCTTCGGCATTATCCCTTAAAATCCAATTCGCTTTCCAACAACTACATTCGCTCGATTTACCGCTCGCACACAGGCGACCTTTGGATTTGCACGCAATTCGGAGGACTCAATCGCGTGCAATTCAATCACGATTTAACACAACCAAAAATCACGCGCTACAATCAATCTGGAAAACGCCTGAACTGTTGGGCAATCGCCGAACGACGCGACGGCAAACTCATCGCTGGATTCAACGGAAGTGAAATCGGCTTATTTCTCATCGACCCAAACGCCGACACCAGCGACGTGCAATTCAAAAAAATTCACACGCTCACTCGCACCCAAGTCATTAAAGCAATCGGCGACGACCGATTTTTGATTGGCGGCGAAGGATTGTGGCTCTTGGACGACAATCGTTTGAACCCGTTCGGCACACAAACGGCAGAGACGCTCGGACTGATTAACGACGTGCTACTGGCACGCGACCAAACCTGCTGGGTTGCCGCCGACGACGGCTTGTTCCGCTTCGACCTAAACGGACGCTTGCTTCAACGCATCACCACCTACCGCGACGAAAATGACACGCAAAAACCTGTGCGATTTCTTTCCTGCATCTTGGAGCGCGAGAGCGGCGAAATTTGGATTGCCTCAAAAGGCGGCGGGATTTTCAAACTCGAATCGGGAACATTGCACGCCTTCTCTTCATCTGAAAAATCGGCTCACAATCCACTTCGTCTGCCTTCACAGCGATGCTACGGCATTTTAGAAGACGATGCACGTCGCATGTGGGTTAGTTGCGACGCCGGTCTGATTTCTTTCGCGCCCGATGATTCCAAGCAAAATTATGCGCTGCGGCATTATCAACAGAGCGACGGGCTTCAAGGATTGGAATTTAATCGACGCGCTTTTTTCAAGGACGGCGATGGGCTGATGTATTTCGGCGGCACAAACGGACTAAATTACTTCAACCCCAAACATATCGGTCTCGATACGCTTCCCTTCCGAGTCGCCGTTCGTTCAATGAAGTTATTTAACGAAGAGCTTGACGCCGCGCCCGATGCTTTGATGGAGTTCAATCACACACAAAATTTTCTTTCCTTCACGCTTTCGGAGTTTTCATTTAACCCGCGCGCGACCGTTTCGTTTCGTTATCGTTTGAACGAGAGCGCGTGGCAAGAAAGCAGTGGAAACGTCATTTCGTTTGTCTCGCTTGAACCGGGCGAGTATGAACTCGTCGTCAAGGGAATGAACCGAGACGGCGTTGAAAGCGTCAATTCCGAATCGCGTCGGTTTCGAATCCGTCCGCCGTTCTACAAAACAACATGGGCGTTTGCGATATACGGCGCGGCGATTGTTGCGGGCGTTTTCGCCTTCATTCACTTTCGCACGAGGCGAATGCGACGCGAGAACCTGCGATTGGAAGAACTCGTCGAAGCGCGTACGCGCGACTTGGCGGAAGCCAATCGGTTCAAAACGCGACTGATGGAAATCGCCGCGCACGATTTAAGAAATCCGCTTCAAAGCATTTTCGGATTTGCCAAACTCATCGGCGAAGCCGACGACCTTCACGATTCAAAACGTTTCGCCGAACACATCGAGAAGAGTTCCAAACAAATGGTCAATTTGGTCGAAGACCTCTTGGAACGCAAATCGGAAGGCGATTGGCAACTTTCGCTTCAACCGCATGATGTCGGCGCCGTCGTTCTTGAAGCCGTTGAAAAATGGACGGGCGCAGCGCGTGCCAAAGCGCAATCGCTCTCGTTCGCGCCTCTTTCGTCGGGCGAAAAGTTGACGGTTTCTTTTGATGAACGGCGGATTCGGCAGGTTTTAGACAACCTCATCGGCAATGCCATCAAATACACGCACAACGGCGGAGCGATTCGCGTATCGATTTCAAAATCACACGCGCACTGCTTCGTCCGAATTGAAGACGATGGTCAAGGGCTTTCGGAAGCCGATAAAGAACGACTGTTTCAAACCGGCGCGCGGCTGAGTGCAACGCCGACGGGCGGCGAGGCGTCGCACGGCATCGGGCTCTCGATTGCCAAAGAATTGATGTTGCGGCACGGCGGCAAAATTTGGGCGGAGTCGGACGGCAAGGGCAAAGGCGCGGCATTTATGATTTCGCTTCCTCTCAAATAGGTATGGCACGAGTTGTTTAACTTCACGAAACCGTAACAATCGTCGCATCTCGATGTCGCATTTTTCTGACAACGAAACGCCCATCATTCTCATCGCGGAAGATCATCAGGAAACGCGAAGCCTTTACTGCAACGCGCTCAAAAAAGCGGGCAATGTGATTGAGTGCAAAAACGGCAAGGAAGCACTGTCGCAAATTGAATCCCAAATCCCCGACCTCGTCATCAGCGACATCGATATGCCCGACCTCAACGGCTTCGAACTCTGCCGACAGATTAAAGAAAACGACCTGACGAGCCATATTCCTGTTGTCTTGCTCACGGGGAGCAAGACGAGCGTTCAAGAGCGCATCAACGGCGTTACGCTCGGCGCCGACGACTACCTGCTCAAACCCTGCGACCCTCTCGAGCTCCGCGCCCGCGCCTTAAATCTCATTGAACAGCGCAAACGGCTTCTCGAAAAATTCAGCCGCACCATTCGCCTCTCTTGGGACATGAGCGTCGCCCCGCCCGACCGCCCCACCGACGAGGCGTTTTTGCAACGACTGCTTCACACCTTTCAAAAACATATTCACGACGACGATTTCCACATCGAACACATCGCCGAAAAAGTCGGACTCTCGCGCTCTCAACTGCACCGAAAAGTAAAAGCCCTCACCGGCAAAAACATCACCGAATTTCTGCAAGAAGCCCGATTAAAACGCGCCGAAGAACTGCTGAAACTGGGGCGGTGGACGGTTTCGGACGTCGCCTATCAAGTCGGCTACACGAACATGAGCTACTTCTCCAAAATCTTTAAAGACGCATTTGGCGTTCTGCCCTCCGAAGTCTCCTCGACATAAGCCAATCCTGCACTGCCAAGAGATAAAGCAACATCTATCACCAAAACAAATAGGGGAAATGACAACAACTTTCTTCTCGTTTTGGAATACGCCATTTTGGAATACTGACCTGCAATATATTGGCTATCCCCCCCGCGACATATACACCCGAAACAAAAGGCAAGTTCAATGCGTCGCTATTCAAATTCAGTGCTGGTTGACAGTGAAGCGCTCCGAATTGAAAATCAGCGAAACTAAACCCGCCCGAACACCAAGCGTTAAATCACGGTTTTGTAGAGGCTTGTGGGAGTTCTACAAAAAACGTCGCGCCTTTGCCCGCGCCCTCCGATTCCGCCCAGATTTTACCGCCGTGCAGTTCAACGAGTTGCTTGACGATGGAAAGCCCCAAGCCGGTTGAACTTTCGCCGCCCGTCGGCTGCGCGGAAAGACGTTGAAATCGCCCGAAGAGTTTTTGTTTATCTTCATCTGTTAATCCCTGCCCTTCATCACAAACCGAGACCACGAGACGCTTGCCTTCGTTTAGGGCAAGGCGGATTGCTATACGCTTTCCTTTTGGCGTGTATTTGACGGCGTTGGAAACGAGGTTGTCAAACACTTCTTGCATTCGGGACACGTCAATTTCAGCGAGTGCATTCGGCGCAAGGGTCAATTCTAACGGTTGCTCTTTTTGCTCCATTTGGGCGAGGTTGTTTTGCACCACCATTCTCATCACTTCTCCGACGTCATAGACCTGTTTGTGAAGTTCAATCGTCGTCAGTTCATAGCGCATGCTTTTGAGCAAGTCGTTGATGATGTTGAGCATCCGCCCTGCGCCGCGCTCTATGGTTGCGGCGTAAGTGCCGACTTTTTCGGCGTCGCTTGATTTGAATGCAAGCAGTTGCGCGAAGCCCATAATGGATTGGAGGGGATTTTTTAGGTCGTGCGCGGCGATGGCAAGGAGTTCGGATTTAAGTTTGTTGGCATCTTCGGCGCGCTGTTTTTGGGTTTCGGCTTCGGCGAGTGCGCTGGCGAGTTCGACATTTTTGAAGCGTTGCAGTTCGGCTTCTTTTTGGGCTTTCTCGGTTTCAAACCGAACCTGCAACATCGAGAGTTGTTTTTGTTTTTCTTCGTTGATGACTTCTTCTCTGACTTGCTGAAATTCCACCTGCGTTTGATATGCCAATGGGAAATTTCCCGTTTTGGCATACACCTCTGAAAGTTCGCGAAGGGCGAAGCTTTTCTCGTTTTTCAGCCCTAATGCTTCGGCTTTTTTCAAATTTTTCTTCAAGAGCGTTTCGGCTTTTTCGAATTCGCCGAGTTTTGAGAGCGTTGCAGAAAGCCCGTTCAGGCAATTGATGGTCAATAAATCGTTCCCAAACTTGTTCAAAACCGCCAATGCTTGCTCGAAGTATTGGGCGGCGCGTGGATAGTCTTCTTTGAACCAGTAGGTAGTCGCAATGTTGTTGAGGCAGTTTCCAAGCCCGATGTCGTCGCCGATGTCTTTGCGAATGTCGAGGGCTTGGAAAAGTTTCTCGAGCGAGGTCTCGTAGTTTTTTTGATAGCCGTAAAGAATCCCCATGCACGTGAGCGAATCCGCCGCGCCATACTTTGCTCCAATTTCTTCAAATGTTTCAAGGCTCTGCTGATAATATCGGAGCGCAGTATCGTAATCGCCAACGTCGGCACACACGATTCCATAATTTTTCAGACTGGACGCAAAGCCTACTTTGTCTCCAATCTCGCCGTAAAGGTTAAAGCTCTGTTGAAAATGCTGTAAGGAAGCTTGATAGTCGGTCAAGATGGCGTAAATAATGCCAAGATTGTTGAACGATTCGGCGACGCCTTTTTTGTTCTGAACCCTCTCAAATATTTCAAGGGCTTCTTGAAGGTTTGCAATCGCAAGCGAAAAATTGCAAAGCGGCGTGTGAAGTTTCGCGGCGAGAAAGAGAAGCACTTCGCCTTTTTCGTTGAGCAAGCCGTCGTTTCCCGAAACAAGATTCAATGCGTCCTGTGCCAATAGAAGAGCGCGTTGTCGCTCTTTCGTTGCGGCGTTTTTTGCTTCCTCAAATCGTAAGCGAAACTGTTCCTTAATGGACTCTAAAAGCAAAAGACTGGAAGACTTGACATCGGATTCGGACTCAACGAGATACGCCATACTGCAGAAGGATAGTTGTTAGAGGTAAAAAGATTATCAAAAAATTATCTCAATTCTATCACAATTTTTTCAAGGGGCTTGTTTGTGCGTTTGTATTTCGGCACTCAATCGACAGGGTTGTGGAGATGATTCGTTTCGCGTTGGGCGAAATATCGCCCAAGCGAGAGCGCGCACTGGGCTTCAAAGGCTTTTGCGTTCAGGCTTTGCGCCAAAGTCAGCCCTTGAACGAAATACGAATAGGCTTCTTCCAATCGGT
>JBDNCJ010000072.1:0-13358 GCA_046719715.1 Chloroherpetonaceae bacterium
TTAGAGCGCATCATCAAGGCGAGTTCGAATGAAGGCGATTTGGTATTGGATTGTTTTTGCGGGTCTGGGACGACGGCGGCAGTGGCGGAGAAATTGGGGCGGAATTGGATAGTGTGCGACTTAGGGCGGTTTGCGATTCACACCGCACGCAAGCGGCTGTTGCAGATTCCGAATGTGCGTCCGTTCGAGGTTTTGAACTTGGGCAAGTATGAGCGTCAGGCGTGGCTGGGGGGCTTTGGCGAGAGCGCGGAAGCGGCGGAGGCGAAGTATCAAGCCTACTTGGACTTTATGATAAAGTTATACGGCGGCGAGCGGATAAGCGGCAATCCATGGATACACGGTCGGAAGAAAGGTCGATTGGTGCATATTGGCAGCGTCGATGCGCCAGTGAGTTTGGGCGATGTGCGGTCGGTGGTTACGGAGTTCAAGAAGTTGCGCGGCAGTGGAAAAGAGACGTCGCCAGAGACATCAGCAATAGATATTTTGGGGTGGGATTTCGCCTTTGAGATTAACGAACTGGCGGTCGGGCTGGCGGCGGAGATGGGCGTGAAGATTCGGACGCTCAAGATTCCGCGAGAGGTTTTAGAGCCGAAGGCGGTCGAGCAAGGCGATATTCAATTCTTCGAACTTGCGGCGTTGGAAGTGGGCGTAAAGGTGAAAAAGAAAACGCTGGAACTGACGCTCAAGCATTTCAACGTGCCATTAGATGAAGTGCCGATGGAGATTCAGAAGAGCGTGCGGGAGTGGAGCGATTGGATTGATTATTGGGCGGTCGATTGGGATTACAAAGGCGACGCCTTTCACCCTGAGACGCAATTTTACCGCACGAAAAAAGAGCGGACACTTGCACGCACAGCGACGCGGCTTTACGAGGAGGCGGGCGTGTATCAGGTTTTAATCAAGGTGATTGATATTTTAGGCAACGACACAACGAAACTCGTGAAAGTGGAAGTCAAATAAGCAGAACGAATGCTCACAAAGATCCAAATCAAAGGCTATAAAAGCCTCCGCGATGCGCGAGTGAACCTCAATTCGCTCACAGTTTTTTTGGGCAAAAACAATGTGGGCAAAAGTAATCTGTTTGACGCTTTGCGACTCGTGAGCAACTTGGCAAAGATGCCAGTCATTGCAGCGTTTGCGCCGATGAACCATCGCGGCGACCCGAATGAATCCTTTTTCAAATCGGGTGCGACGGATACGCTTTCATTTGTTTTGGATTTGAATCTCTCTGCCGCGCCCCATCCTTACAAAAAAGGGGAGCGTCTGACGCATGTTTTTTTTCAGTATGAAGTGCATATTCGATATTCGTCCGAGAGCGGCAGTTTAACCGTCATTTCCGAGACGCTTTCAGGCAGAACGAAAGACGGAAAAAAATCGAAGTCGTTCATTGAGCAACAGGGTGGCAAGACAATTGTAAATCGAGACATTGGAAGTGGGAACAACCGCAAATTTGACTCACCTGCAAACCGCTCGGTGTTGCTAATGATTGACGACGCGGAACTCTACCCGTCGGTCTGTGCGGTTCGTGAGGAACTCGCATCGTGGAAGTTTTTTCATTTTGAGCCGCAAGCGTTGCGCGAACCGTCGCAAAAAATTAACATTGCCGAATTAGAGACGGACGGACGCGGGCTGTCGGGTTTTTATGACACCCTGAGCCGCACAGATGCCGCGCGATTTGAGGCGGCAAAAGCAGGACTTCGGCGGGCGATACCCGAAGCAAAAGAACTGGATACGGTTGAAACAGGTGACAATCGAAAACTGTTGCGGTTGATTCGTCAAGACGGGGAGGCATTTACGGCACGGGTGATGTCGGACGGCACGCTACGGTTTCTGGCGTTGTTGGCATTGGCACATGCGCCCTCGCCGCCGCGATTGGTTTGTTTCGAGGAGCCTGAAAACGGCGTACATCCAAGCCGGTTGAAATTTACGGTAGATGCCCTCCGAGCCATCGCCGCAGAAACAGAACACGGCGCGGCGTGTCAAGTGTTAGTTAATTCCCACTCGCCGTATTTGGTTGATCAGTTGAACCCCGACGAAGTAGTGTTGGTGGTTAATGAGAAAGGCGAAACCCGATTTCAAAATGTGAGTCAGGAGCTTTTCGCCGATAAGCCGTTTATCAAGACCATGTTGGAAAGCGGCGAACAAACCTTAGGCGAAGTATGGGCGGCGGAAGGATTGGACTATGTCGGATAAATCGCTGAAAATCGGGTTTGCTTTAGAAGGAAACTCGGACTACAAAGTGATTCCGATTTTAGTCGAGCGATACCTTGCTGAAAAATATCCTGAGCTTCAAGTGTCCGTAGAGACGCTTCGCCCAAATCAACGCGGGGCATGGGTTCGTGAAAAAGCTGCCAGAATTTGCGATGTTGCTTTACGCAAAAGGGGCAAGCGTCATCGTCGCTGTGGTTGATACTGATGCGACGGCGGTTGGGGAAAGACGAAGGCTTTTACAAGATGCAGTCAAGGTTTGTAATGAGAGACAAATTCCGGTCTGTGTGAGCTATGGCGTTGCTGTTCAGTCTTTGGAAGCATGGTTGATGTCAGACGTATCTGCTCTGAAAACCGTGTTCAAGTCAACAAGAGATGTGGCTGAACCGCCTAATCCCGAGACCCTACCAGAACCGAAGAACGACCTCAACCGAATGGTGCAAAATTTAACAGGCGGCGCAGTTAAAACATACAGCAACCATGCCGATGAAATTGCCCGACAGAGCGACCTGAACAAAATTCAGAGTCGATGTAAGCGCTTTGCTGATTTTCTAAAAGAGATTGACAATTGTATGAAACCCTTATTCCGATAGACCACGATGCCGCGCCCGAAGAAAACAACAAAGTCGCCCGACCTCTTCAACCTTGAAGGCAAATTGACCACCGCGCCGTGCGTGCCGCTCATTCGCGCCGAAGTCGCCGCGTGGAAAGAGAGTCGCTACAAAGGCGCGACGGAAACGACAAAGGAACTCTTGAACCATTGGTTTCGCAATGAACATCGCTTGTTGAACGAACAGAAGTTTGCCTATCACCGCTCGCAACAAGAAGCGATTGAAACGCTGATTTACATTTACGAGGTCGCCAAAGTCCGCACATGGGTCGACTTAATTGAGCGTTACGCCAAGCCGTCGGGCTTCGATGCCTCGCGCCTGCCGCAGGAAGACGCCTTCGCACGCTACTGCCTGAAAATGGCGACAGGAAGCGGCAAGACCAAAGTGATGAGCCTTGCGATTGCATGGCACTACTTCAACGCGATGCAAGAAAACGAACAAGACTACGCCAAGCAGTTTTTAATTCTCGCCCCGAACGTGATTGTGCTCGAGCGACTCCGCGCCGATTTCGGAGGCGGACGCATGTTCAACATCGACCCCGTCATTCCCGCTCATCTCAAAGGCTTGATGTGGAACATGGAATTTTACGTGCGCGGCGACCACGCGAAAGCCGCCGCCGAAGGCGAACTGTATTTGACCAACATTCAACAACTTTACGACCGCGTCGAACCTGAACCCGACGAACCCGCGCCGCTTGCCGCCGTGCTGGGCAACGCACCGAAAAAATTGGGAACAACGACGCGCGACGATTTCAAAGAACGCATCATCAAAAATCAAAAACCCTTGCTGGTTATCAACGACGAAGCGCATCACACGCACGACGACGATTCGGCATGGAACAACGTCATTCAATCGCTTGCGCGTCAAGTCCCAATGGTCTCGCAGCTTGATTTTTCCGCCACGCCGCGTTACAGCAAAGGCAGTTTATTTACTTGGACGATTTACGACTATCCGCTCAAGCAAGCCATCATGGACGGCACCGTCAAGCGTCCAGTCAAAGGGCTGATGAAAAAAATGCCCGTCGTGCAATCGCGAGACGTGATTAAAAAATACGAGGCATACCTTGTGGCAGGCGTGGAGCGGTGGCGCGAATACAGAACCGAACTCGCTCGCTTCGAAAAAAAGCCCGTGCTTTTTGTGATGATGAACGATACGAAAGAAGCCGACGAGGTCGCCAAGTATTTGCAACGCAAGTTTCCCGAAGACTTTGCGGGCGAGAAAACACTCGTCATTCACACTGATAAGAGCGGCGAGATTTCAAAGAAGGATTTAGAAGCCGCTCGCCATGCCGCCCGAACCGTCGATTCCAACGAGAGTCCCGTCAATGTCATCGTCAGCGTGATGATGCTGCGCGAAGGCTGGGACGTGGAAAACGTAACGGTCGTTGTTGGCTTACGCCCATACAGTTCCAAAGCGGCGATTCTGCCAGAGCAGGCGATTGGGCGCGGCTTGCGGCTGATGTTCAGAGGTAAAGGCTACGGCTACACCGAGCGCGTCGATGTGATTGGCACGGAAAAATTTATGGAGTTCGTCAGCGAATTGGAGCGCATGGAAGACTTGAAATTCGACGAAGAATCGCTTGAGAAGAAAGTGTGTATTGTTGGCATTGAGCCGCTCGAGGAAAAACGCGAGTTTGATATTCTGATACCAGAACTGACGCCGCGTCTGCTTCGCAAGACATCGCTCAAAGATGAAATCGCCGCATTAGACGTGATGAAGTTTCGCTACGGCGCGATTCCAATGAGCGCCCGCGATTTGAAGCCGGAATCGTTTCAGTTCGAAGGACGCGACGCCTTGACGGACGAACAGCTCTTTGAGCGGCATTACAAAATCCAAGACGTGCAAACCGTCGAAGAAGTCGTTTCATACTACGCCGACCTTGTGATGAAAGACTTGAAACTGCCGAGCCAATTTCATTTGCTCGAACCAAAAATCTGGCAGTTCTTGGAACAAAAAGCTTACGGCAAACCGGTTGATTTACATGCCGATGAGATGCTCAGCATCGTCGGCTCAAACGCAACGCGACACGCGGTCAAGGAGATTTTCGTTAAGGAACTTCGCAAAGTGGTCGTAACGGAATCCGAGCCGACGCTTCAAGGGCAAGGACGAAGCCTGATGACGATACCGAAACATCCATCAAGCCGCCTGACCGTTGCCGCGAAAAAATGCGTGCTGAACCTTGTGCCGTGCGACAACGAGTTCGAGAAAGCATTCGCCAAGTTTTTGGATAAAGCGGAAGATGTGGCGGCGTTTATCAAATTGCCCGACCCGTTTGGCTTCCACATTGAATACACCGATTCGGCAACGAATATGCGCTACTACGAACCCGACTTTGCGGTGCGACTAACAACAGGCGTGCATTACATCGTAGAGACCAAAGGGCAGGAGGACGTCGATGTGTCGTTCAAAGACCGCGCCGCAACCCTGTGGTGCGAAAACGCGACACGGCTCACCGGAACGGAATGGCACTACCTCAAAATCCCGCAGAAAAAATTTGCCGACCTGCAACCCGATGCCTTCTCCGACCTCGCGGCAATCACCATTGCTGAATCCGCGTAACGGCATTCCCGTCTTCAATACAATCAATGGAATTGAAAATTCAGTGTTGATTGAACCATCGTTAAACAGAAGTGCAAACCGATTTACGCCGAATTGGAAACCCTCGAAAAAAAAATTAGAATCCGATATGAACCGATGGGCGGAACTCGCCGAATGGGCGTGAGGAGAGAACAACACCATGAAATGAAGCCCGAAAATCTGAATCAAGTCAACAACATCAAACTATATGCTAAACATGATTAAAAAATCGTTCATCGTTGCACTCATCAGTGCATGGCTCGTGATGCAAACCAATTCGGCGGAATCGTGCACGCGCGTCGTCTATAAAGGTCCGAACAACACCGTCATTACAGGGCGCAGTATGGACTTCGCGATGGAGATACCCGCAAATTTGTGGCTCTTTCCAAAAGGCATCTCCCGCAACGGCGCAACCGGAAAAAATACGATTGAATGGACGTCCAAATACGGAAGCGTTGCGGCGAGTTCATGGGACATCGCCGTCTCGGACGGTATGAACGAGAAAGGACTCGTCGCCAATATGCTCTGGCTGGTTAGTTCACAGTATCCTCCGTTCAACAAAGAGGGCGGCACAAAGAAAGGACTTGCGGTATCGCTTTGGGCGCAATACATCTTGGATAACTTCGCCACCGTCGCTGAAGCCGTTGAAGCCATCGAGAAAGAACCTTTCGTTGTCGTAACGGATTTCATTCCCGGAACGGATAAATACACGACCGTTCATCTTTCCATTTCCGATGCGAGCGGCGACAATGCAATTTTCGAATACATCGGCGGCAAACTTATCATTCATCACGATCCCTCTTACACCGTTATGACCAACGACCCTGTGTTCAACGAGCAGTTAGCCATCAATCAGTATTGGAAAGGAATTCCGGGAAATGTGTTTTTGCCCGGAACCAATCGTGCGGCTGACCGATTTGTGCGCGCCTCGTATTACATCAATGCGATTCCGCAAACGGATAACACGCGCGTTGCCGTTGCCAGCGTATTCAGTGTAGTGCGCCAATGCTCAGTCCCATATGGAATTTCAACCGAAGGATTTCCGAATCTCTCCACAACGCGCTGGCGCGTCGTTGCCGACCACAAAAATTTGATGTATTACTATGAGGACGCTTTAAGCCCGAACGCCATTTGGGTGGATTTGAAAAAGTTAGACTTCAAGCCGTCGGCGAAAGTCAAAAAATTAGCCTTGGATAAGGGGCAGATTTACGCTGGTGAAAGCTCCGAAAAGTTTGTTGTGAGCAAGCCGTTTGTGTTCAGAGGAATTTGACGTCATCACATTCGCTTACGCCGAAAGGTCAAACGCAACGAGCGTGTCTTGATTTTTCGTGTAGTAAAGCCGATTGCCGCGCACAAAAAAGCCGTCCGTCAATAAACCGCTCATCGCCTCGCCGAGTGTATCCTGATAAGCGGCGGTGCCGTTTTCAAGCACGGAAAGCGTATAGGTCAGGGCTTTGACGGGCGTGCCGCTTTGCGTCAAGACCATTTTCTCCGTTTGCTCATGATAGCCGAGAACAGTGATTGAGCCGAGCTCGATGCAATCGTATCCGGCAATAACGTTTTTTGCAGAAGTGGCTTTTTCAGCAAGCGACTTAATGCGCTCAAAATCGGGCGAGAAGTTATTGTGCCGCGTGGGAAGCACGACGCCTTGCGCAGAAGCGAAATCTTGCGATTGGTCGCGAAACGCATCGGCTTCTGTGGCGGAAACATCGCGGATTTTTTCGCCCGTCAAAGCGTTGAGAACGAAGTAATTGCGCTCCGCGAAACTCTCGCTATCGGCAGGACGATAAACGAGCAATTCACTTTCAGCGTGTGCAACAAACGCGATGGATTCATCTTTCCAGACAAGACGCGCCGAATCGGCGTCAAACGCCCATAATCCGCGATGCTCTGGAATACGCGGCGCCACATAGCCGTGCAAGTAGAATAAGTTCTTGTAAACGAGCTCCAACCCGACCCACCAGCCTTCGCCGATTTCGCCGCCTTGTTCGTCGGTGAGCATAAAGTTTTCCCAACGCGGCATTCCTGTGTTTTTGTCCAGCGAAAGAAAACTCACCTTGCGCTCATTGAGCACCGCGCGACGTGCGCCTGTGCGATGCTCGACAATCAAATTTCCATTCTCCAAAAACTGCGAAAGCCAAATCGTGCCTTGTTTTTGGAACGACCAAACGGGGAGACGTTTCTTCTTGAAAAGGTTTCGCATCGTGTTAAGGAATTTTTCTGAATCGGGTGTTCGCCAGTAGCCACTCCAAACCGAGTAAGAGCAACGCGGGCAAGAGGAAGATTAAAAATTCTTCTTTGTATTCGGTGTAGGTTTCGGTCTCGATTTTCGTTTTTTCAAGCAAGTCAATTTCGGTATAGATTCGTTTCAAACTTTCGTAGTCTGTGGCGCGGAAGTATTTGCCGCCGGTCAAATCCGCGATGCGTTGGAGCGTGGCGTCGTCGACATCAACTTTTTGGCGAATGTAACGCTTGCCGAAAATCGGGTCGATGATGGGATAATTGGCGTAGCCTTGTGTGCCTGCACCGACCGTGTAAATTTTAATGCCGAGTGCCGCCGCGAGTTCTGCCGCCGTTACGGGCTCGATTTCGCCCGCGTTGTTTTGACCGTCCGTCAAAAGCACAATGACGCGGCTTTTGGCGGTAGAAGTGCGCAAACGGTTGACCGATGTAGCAATCGCCATGCCAATCGCCGTGCCGTCTTCTTGCAACGAGCCCGCGCGAAGCGTGCTAAGCATTGAGAGCAAGAGCGGGTAGTCGAGCGTCAGCGGACACTGCGTAAAACTTCTGCCTGCAAAAACCACGAGCCCAATTCGGTCGCTGATTCGCTTGCGCACGAAATCTTGTGCGACTTCTTTTGCCGCTTCCATTCGATTCTTCGGCTCGAAATCTTCCGCAAGCATTGAGCCAGATAAATCCATCGCCAAAACGATGTCAATACCTTCCGAATAGACGTTCTGCTTTTGATTTTCCAAGACGGGACGCGCCAACGCTAAAATGAGAAGCGCGAGCGCAATCATTCGAAATGCAAATACCGCATGCCGAAACTCTTTCAGCCAGCCTTGCCGCGTTTGCACCGCTTGCGAGACGTCAGAAAAAAGAAGTGCCGCGCGTCTGCCCCGTCGCTCGCGCCAAACGTAAAGTGCGGTGAGCAGTGGAATCAGAAGCAAGAGCCACAAAAAGGCTTTATCCTGAAAGGCGAAATTCGATTTTGAAAAAAGTTCAAGCACGAACAGGCGTTGAAGTTAAGCGTTAAGCGTTTTAGATGATTCCGTAGAAGTTTCAAGTCGCGGCGTCGTTTCTTCAACGACGGCTTTTGAAAGGCTTAAACTTTCTCGCGCTTCAAGTTTACTCGGATAAAATTTGGCAAACTTGACAAGGTCGGCGCGTTCAAAAACTTGTCGGTATTTTTCAATGTGCTCCGAACTCAATTTCGTGCCAAGCGCATAGAGAATTTCAGACGTGATTTGCTCCAATGCGGGAACGCGGTGGAAATGCTCGATAAATTCGCGCAAGATGTCGGAAAGGTCGCTGTAAAATTTCTTGAAGTCTTCTTGCGATTCGAGCGGGTAAGCGTCGAGCAAGGCAAGTTTTTCAAGGGCGATTTGATACGGCGGCTTTGAGGGTTCGGCGGGTTTGGGCTTTTCGATTTTGCGACGCTTTTGCCAAACCTTGAAGAGCCAATAGCCGCCGCCGATGACGAGCAAAAGCGCAACAGCGATTGCGACATAAACCCAAGCGGGCAACGGAAGCGATTGGAGCGGCTTGATGTCGGCGATGTCTTTTATCGAGGTGTCGAGCACCGAGCGCACGTAAATGGTTTTCGAGTCTAATTTCAGCACGCTTTCCGATGTGTCGAGTTTTCCAACTTGAACATAGCGTAAGTCGAGCGGCGGAATCACTTGCGCGCCCGTGTCAAACACTGTCAGCGTGTATTGCCAGCGTTGTGTAATGAACCCATCGCGTTCTTCTTCGGAGAGTTTTTTTCGAGCGCGAATTTCAAACGGATAAAATGCGACTTCGTCGGTGTCGGAAGGAAGCGAAACGAATTGGGTTTCGTCGTGCGTGACGGAAAGCAGGTAGAAAACGTTATCGCCGATGAGGCACGTGTCAGGCGCGATTTCAACAGAGGCTTTGGCTTGTTGTGCAACGGTTGAGACGGGGGCGATAAGCAATGAGCAAGTGATGAGAAAAATCAGTGTGAAATGAGTGATGTGAGTCATGCGTTCAAGAGTTATCGACGAAGTTCGCGTTGTTTGAAAAAGGTAGCGAGTGGACGAATGTAAGATTCATCGGTCGAGACGCTCACCATGTCGATTTGCAATTTTTGAAGCGCGGTTTTGCGTCTCTGTTGGAGTTCTTCCATGCGCTTAGTGTAGTTCAAACGAAATCGTTCGTCGAAGGTATCAGCGATAAAATGCTCGCCGGTTTCCGCGTCTTCCAATTCCAACAAGCCTACGGCGGGCAATTCGAATTCGGATTTATCGGTGATTTGAATGACGACGAAGTCGTGGCGTTGGTTCATCATGCGCAAGGGCTTTTCGTAGTTGGAATCCATCAAGTCGCTGACGAGAAACACGATGGCTTTGCGTTTCAAAATGCGTGACGCGAATTCAACGGCGGTGGCGACGCGCGTGCCTTTGCTTTTGGGCTCGAAGTAGAAAATTTCGCGCAAGATGCGAAGCACGTGCGTTCTTCCTTTGCGCGGCGGAATGAAGAGCTCAATTTCATCGGTGAAGATAATCAGCCCGACTTTATCGTTGTTCTTCGTCGCGCTGAACGCTAGCGTGGCGCAGATTTCGGCGGCGTAGTCGCGCTTGAACTGTTTGTGTGTTCCGAAAAAGCCCGAGCCCGAACCGTCGAAGAGAATCATCAAGGTTTGTTCGCGTTCTTCTTCAAAGACTTTGATGAACACGTCGTCTTTGCGTGAAGTTACATTCCAATCGATGGCGCGTACGTCGTCGCCGTATTGATACTCGCGCACTTCGGCAAATTCCATGCCCTTTCCTTTGAACGCCGAGTGATACTCGCCGCCGAAGATGTTATTGACCACACCGCGCGTGCGAATTTCCAACTGGCGAATTTTCTTGAAAATTTCTTTTAGGTCAGGCTTCGACATGAGCGCGAAAGGTTAAGCGTTTTGCGGTTGAAGTCAATAAAGACACAAGTTTTTTCAAGCAATTTTCTGCCCAAAAGAAAGACATTCGTCTCAGCAAAGCAACCATCAACAAGTTTGGGCTGTTGAAACCATATCAGCGTTGCCGTTCCAACAATACCGCCGATGACTTCTCCGTTAGCCTGCTGAAAAAACTCTGTGCCTTTTGGGGCACCAGAGAGAAGTTCAGCATATTCAATTGGCATTAATAGACTTCCACTAAATCCTGTGTCAATCTCAAAGGTAAGACGCTTTTTGAAAGACGAAAATTTCAGTTTCAAAACGGGCGCAAGTGTTTTAGCTACAACCCGACCAGAGAGCGAGCGCGTCATATTTGCTTGAAGTCATACACGCCATTAAGGGAATACACCGCGGGAAATCCTACACGGCGGATGTGAAAAAACGTGTTCGGATATTTGGCTTCTGCTTTTTCAAGCGCGTCTAAAACCGTTTTACCCATGACAAAGTCTTCCGTTTCGCAGTTTATGCAAACAATCTTATTGTTATGTGTAGGCTCTAACCGCTGTTTGAAGCGTTGATGATAGAGTTGCTCACCTTTTTGGCGCGTAAGTTCGGCTTGTTTAAGCCAACGCTGGATACGAGTTGTTTTTTTTGACGAGGTCTTCTTCATATAAGCGATGTGATTATTGTAGCCTTAATGGCACTTGGGCTTTACGGCACATTAACGGCGTTAAGCACTTTGCGCACGATGTCTTCGGGTGCGATGTTTTCGGCTTCGGCTTCGTAGGTTGGAATGATGCGATGGCGGAGCACGTCGTAAGCAATCGTTTTGACGTCTTCGGGCGTGGTGTAGCCGCGTCGGTTCAAAAATGCGTTGGCACGTGCGGCAAGGTTGAGATTGATGGTGGCGCGCGGCGAAGCGCCATAAGCAATAAGGTTGCGCAATTCGTTCAATCCATAGTTCATCGGCTCGCGTGTGGCGAAGACAATGTCGATGATATACTTTTCAACTTTCGGGTCTAAATACACGTCGTTGACGACTTTGCGTGCGCGCAGAATTTCTTCGAGCGTAACACACGGCTGAATCGGGTCGCTCTTGTCGGTGCGCGCTTGTCGGCGCATAATCTCCAACTCCTCTTCTTGTGAAGGATAGCCGACTTTGAGTTTCATCATAAATCGGTCGACTTGTGCTTCGGGCAAGGGGTATGTGCCTTCTTGCTCGACGGGGTTTTGCGTGGCTAAAACCAAAAAGGGGTTATCGAGCTTATAGGTTTGGTCGCCGATGGTAACTTGTTTTTCTGCCATCGCCTCGAGCAAAGCAGATTGCACCTTGGCAGGCGAGCGGTTGATTTCGTCAGCGAGAATGATGTTGGCAAAAATCGGACCTTTCTTGGTCGTAAATTCCATCGTCTTTTGGTTGTAAATCATCGTGCCCAAAAGGTCGGCGGGCAGAAGGTCGGGCGTGAATTGAATGCGCTGAAATTTGAGATTAAGCGCTTTGGCGAGTGAACTAACCGTGAGCGTTTTCGCCAATCCGGGCACGCCTTCAAGTAAAATGTGTCCGTTTGCAAGCAGTCCAATCAAGAGCCGATCGACCACATAGGGCTGACCGACCACGACTTTGGCGACTTCGGTTCGGATTTTTTCAATGAAACTGGATTCGGCGCGGATTCGCGCATTGAGTTCTTCGATGTTGAATGTATCGAGCATTGATGGTGATTAAAGTGATGGTTGGCGCACAAGTTAAGACCTTTGGAACTTCAACGGTGAAGATGATTGCCCCGTCGTTATCGCTTTTTATCTTCTTGACCCGGAACATAATACATCGTGCTGAACGCCCAAATGAGTAAGGCAATTCCGCCGACAGTCAAGAAAAGCGACAAGAGCGGATTGACGTTCAGGACGCCGTGAATAATTCCAATACGCGGCGCGAAAAGAATGGCAAGATTCATGCCAAGCAAGAATAAAAGAATTCGGGAAAACTTCGGAACGGGTTGTGCGCCTTTCTTATTTTGGTTGTCTGAAGCCATAAAAAAATTGAGTATGAACATTCTCGGTATTGAATCCAGTTGCGACGACACGTCCGCCGCTGTGCTCAAAGGCGAAAGGGTTGCCTCGAACATCATCTCGTCGCATCTTGCCCATCGCGAATTTGGAGGCGTTGTGCCCGAAGTCGCTTCACGCGAGCATGAGCGGCTCATCGTCTCGGTTGTGCAACAAGCACTGGAAGAAGCGAATATAAACAAATCCGACCTTGATATGATTGCCGCGACCGCAGGCCCCGGACTTATCGGCGCAGTGCTCGTCGGGCTGAACTTCGCCGAAGCCCTTGCCTTTGCACTGCAAAAACCGTTTGTGCCAATCAATCACATCGAGGCGCACATCTTCTCAACATTCATCGAAGAGCCATATCCAAACTTTCCGTTCCTCTCGCTGACCGTCTCGGGCGGGCACACTTTGTTAGCAATCGTTCAAGAAGATTTGAGTTACAAGGTGATTGGACGCACCATCGACGACGCCGCTGGCGAAGCCTACGACAAAACCGGTAAAATGCTCGGACTGTCTTATCCTGCTGGACCGCTTATCGATAAACTCGCCAAAGACGGCGACCCGACCTTTCATCAGTTCCCAAAAGCCCTCACTAAAGGCTACGATGAAAATTTCGATTTCAGTTTTTCAGGATTGAAAACGTCCGTTCAAACATACCTTTCAAATCAAACCGACGCCTTTATCCAAACTCACCTTGCCGATATTTGCGCCTCAATTCAAGAAGCGATTACATCGGTGCTCGTGATGAAGACGATGCAAGCCGCACGGAAATACGGCATGAAAACCCTCTCCGTCGC
>JBDNCJ010000073.1:0-13214 GCA_046719715.1 Chloroherpetonaceae bacterium
ATACAATCTTATTAGGCTAACTTAGTAACTGTTTATGAACCGAAGAGATTTTCTAATCAAAGCCGCAGTGGCTTCTGCCG
This sequence comes from Chloroherpetonaceae bacterium, assembly GCA_046719715.1. GTDB lineage: Bacteria > Bacteroidota > Chlorobiia > Chlorobiales > Thermochlorobacteraceae > JANWWM01. The sequence goes on from JBDNCJ010000073.1 coordinate 81, forward strand.
CAACCTTTTCCTATTCACAACTGTATGCGCAAATTCATCAAAAACTTGAAAAGATTGCCGTTCAGAACTACTACGATGTTATCGTTTTGGGTGTCGGTAGTATGGGCTCATCAACTTGTTATCATTTAGCGAAAAGAGGATATAAAGTCCTTGGATTAGAACAGTTTGATATTCCTCACGAGTTAGGCTCACATTCAGGACAAAGCCGTATCATTAGAAAAGCATATGGCGAGGCTTCTGATTATGTGCCGTTATTAGAAAAAGCCTATCAAAATTGGAACATATTAGAATCTGAAACGGGCTGTCAAGTTTATTATAAGACAGGGTTATTGTATTTTGCTCCTAAAAATAGTTCCTTTCTCACAACGGTCAAATTTTCTTCTTCCCAATATAATATTCCTGTTCATGAACTTACCGAAACTGACTGCAAACAAAAATATCCACAATTTGAACTTCCAAATGATTTTGAAAGGTTGGAAGAACCTGATGCTGGTTTTATTACCCCAGAGCGAAGCATTCTTTTGTTTGTTCAGCAAGCATTATTTAATGGCGCTGTTATCCGTACAAAAGAAAAGGTTTTAGATTGGAAACGACAAAACGGAACGATTACAGTAACCACCCATCAAGGCACTTATCAGGCGAATAAATTGATTATTACCGCTGGACCTTGGGCTGGAAAAATGATTTCTCATCTCGCCCCCAAATTGAAAGTCATAAGAAAGTCCGTAGCGTGGGTACAACCCAAAAAGTGGGAAGAGTTTACTCTTGGAAAATTTCCTTGTTGGAATTTGTTAAATGACGGTTATCACTTTTATGGATTCCCTATTCTTCCAGTCAATCAGTTTGGTGCACCTTTGGGCTTGAAGCTTGCCCTACATTTTCCCGGAGGCGATGTTACAGACCCAGATATGGTAGATAGAAGTTCTAACGAGTCAGATGAACAAGTATTGATTCGTTTTTTAAATAAGTTTATACCCAATGGCTATAAAAATACACTAACCATGAAAACTTGCCTTTATACAAATACACCTGATGAGAATTTTATAGTAGATTACTTACCTGACTATGAGAAAGATGTTGTAATTGCGGCAGGATTCAGCGGGCATGGATTTAAATTTGCAAGTGTGATTGGGGAGATTCTATCCGACCTTGCCATGAATGGGTCTACAAAACTACCCATACGTTTTTTAAGTGCTCAACGATTTGGCAAGTAGTTGATATTGAGACCGAGAGAATAAACACCCTTGCCACTTACGACTTGATTCTCTTCCCTGCTTTTGGAAATATAAAATCGTTTTCACGTCGCCGATTGCGCTTCGGTGAGGTATTTGTAAGTGAGGTAACTTGTGAAGCCTGCGCCAATCAAGAGTGCCTCTTCGTCAATATCAAACTGCGTCGAGTGGATATTATGCACAATCCCCTTTGATTCATTGCCAACGCCTAACTGCCAAAATGAGCCTTTGCACGCTTGCAAAAAGTAAGCAAAATCTTCCGCGCCCATAATTGGTTCAGGCACGATTGTATTTTCCTCGCCTAAATACTCTTGCGAACATGCCATCGCAAATTCCGTTGCCGTTTTATCGTTGATTAAAACAGGATAACCTTTGCGAATTTCTACTTCGGCTTCTACGCCCATTGCTTTTGCCGTGTAGTAGGTAATTTCTTCCAAGCGTTGCCATGCATTTTGGCGGATTTTCTCGTTCATTGTGCGCAATGTGCCCATCAATTTGACTTCATTAGGAATAATATTTGTCGCGCTTCCGCCGTTAATGGCGCAGATGCTGACAACGACGGCTTCTCGTGGCGGCATATTTCGGCTGACAATGGTTTGCAGTGCGGTAATGAGTTGAACAGTCGCCACAATTGGGTCTTTGGCGCGATGCGGTGCAGAGCCATGTCCACCGACACCGCGAATGGTGAAATACAATTCGTCCGATGCCGCCATCATCGCACCGGGATAGAATCCGAGTTTGCCCACCGGCACTTGCGGAATGCAGTGTTGTCCGAAAACGACCGTAGGCTTTGGATTTTCGAACACGCCTTCGTCGAGCATTGGTTTTGCGCCGCCGGGCAGTTTTTCTTCCGACGGCTGAAAGATAAACTTTACCGTTCCCTTTAAGTCGTTTTTCAGCGTTGATAAAATTTTGGCGACGCCAAGCATACATGCCGTGTGCGCGTCGTGTCCGCATGCATGCATTTTTCCTGCAACCGTAGAGCGAAAGGTGTGCGTTGTTTCTTCGGGCATGGGTAGAGCGTCTATATCGGCGCGTAGCGCGACCACTTTGGTTTGGTCGCGACTTCCCTCTCCTTTCAAGTGCGCGACGACACCAGTTTTTGCAACGCCTTCTTGAACGTCCAACCCCAAACCTTTGAGATACTCGCTGATGAGTTTTGCGGTTCGATATTCTTCATAAGCCAGTTCAGGGTGCTTGTGAATGTCGCGCCGAAGTTCAACAAGTTCAGGGAAAATTTTTTCCGCTTCGGATTTAATTCTCGCTTTAATGTCGGTCATCGGACTTAGAGTTTGGCTTTGTTCAAAATAGAAAGATTGCGTTTGATGTAATCCAATTTGCGGAGTTCTGCGCTGTATCGGTCAGTTTGGGCTTTGACCATTACGTTGGGAGATTCTGCATGAAACCAATAGAGGTCTTCTCGTTCCGCCGATTTGACCGAGACGCGCCAACATTGGAATGTTCCCGCAGGCACGATGAGCGTTTCTACGGCTTCAATTTTGTAGTTGAGTTCGATTGGCATTGGTTTTTCGGGCGAAGGCTGTAGCAGTTCGGAGAGGGTGTTCCAATAAAATTCTTGACCTTCTTTGAAGTTGAGGGCGCGAAGCGAGAGCGGCAGTTGGTCGTAGAGAAAATCATTTTTGGCTAAATCGATTTCGGCGTCGCCTTTGCCTTCACCATCAATTTGCCACGAATGTGCATAGAGCATCGTTCTGCCGACGAGGCGGCGCAAGGTTTTGGTAAATGTGCCGCGCTCGTCGCTCCACGAGGCGATATACTTTGTGATTTTCAAAGCGTCGCGCTGCAAAATGGAGATAGAACTTGAATACAGCGCACGCTCACCTTTGGCAAACAAATGTTGTGAAACGACGGCGACTAAATCCGTGCGAGTCGTATCAGTGGTCGCCGAGTAGGCTTGTCGCGTGAAGGCTTCTTTTCGTGTCAGTCGCGTTTCGGAAAATTTCAACGCCGTTCCGTTTATGACGCGCTCAACCTCATATTCGGCGCGCTCTTCGGTGCCTTCTTGCCAAACGGGACTTTGTGTCCATTTTTCCGATAAAAGCGAACTCGCATTTTCTTCTTGCTTCAATTCGATGCGGGAAGTCGGGGTGAGTTTCTTTTCAACGCTTTCAGGCGGCTTGCCGTCGCAGGCTGAAATCGCAACGGCGACGAGGAGCAGGATTACAATTTTCATTGCGCATTTATCTCGGTTAGTTATCTCGATTAAAATGATTTGATTAAACGATATGCTTCGAGATAAACGCAATTGAGAGCCGATTAAATTCATCGGGTTGGTCAACATTGCATACGTGCCCGGAATTGCTGATGATGTTGAGAATCGCGGACTTGTGTTTTTGAACGAGCATTTTGACGGGCGGCAAGAACATATAATCTTCATCGCCCATCAAGTAAAGGGTTGGAATGAGAGTTTCTTTTTCATTGAAATACCGCATGAGCGGATTGGCTTCGTAGGTCATTCTGAACCAGCGAATGAACTCACCTTGATAGAGTTTTCGCGCCTCTCGCACAAAGAGATTGCGCGATTCTTCGTGGCGTTTACGCGGCATAATCACCCACGCAAAGAGTTTATAGAGCCAGAGATACGGAATGAAGCGTTTGGTCAAATGTCCAAGCCAAATGAGGACTTTTGAGCGAATGTTGAAGCGCGTAATTGCGCCCGCCATAATCATGGTGTTCATTCGTTCAGGCGCGATTTCGCTGATGGTGCGAATGATGAGCGTGCCGAGCGAGATTCCGATGAAGTGCGCTTTTTGAATGTGAAGGTGGTCGAGCACTTCGAGAATTTCTTCGCTGACTTTTCGGAAGGTGTAATCTTCGTCGCGATAGCGTTGCAGAAAGGTTTGCGATTTGCCGTGTCCGCGCAAGTCGATGAGCAAGACGTTGAAATGCGCTTTGAAGTCGCGCACTTGTTTGAACCAAATTGACGAACTGCCGCCCGCGCCGTGCACAAAGACGACCCACGCCTTATCTTCTCCAAGAAAATAGGTCTTGTAGTGAAGCATCTTTGGTTCTCCTCAATAACCGAAATATTTTAACAGCGGAATATACTTTTTTCGCTGTTGCATGTGCGTTAAGTTATGAATAAAAGAGGCGTTAGATGCGGTCGTTTTGGGCATTTGCGCGTTGGATTTTAGGCTTCGGCTTTTCTTCCAAGAATGCTTTCCGCCACTAAAAGTAGCACGACGATGAAAAGCAAGTGTTTCCAAATTCCCAAGCCGTAGCGCGAGCCTGAAATCGTTTCCGACACCTCGTCCAATTTTTCCGACGCGTCGGCAAAGGCGAGCCGAGTTTCTTCAACATTGGCTTTTAGCAACAGGTCTTTGAGCAGTTTGAGCTCGATTTTTTCAAGCGACGATTCTTTTGAGGAAAGATTGACGGCGAATTCCGCCAGCGTGATGTTGTCATCGCCGATTGTTTTGAAGAGCCGATACACACCGAGTTCATCGTAAAGCGCGGGCGCGATAAACAGCCGCGATGCGCCCGTGCGAAACTGCACCGTCGGAATCATGATTTTTCCGCTTGGTTTCTCGATACGCAGTTCATCGCTTGCCGAAACGCTCGACGGCAATGCGAGACTCACCTCTTCGCCGATGATGAACGATTCATTTTTTGCCTGCGTCGCGACGGCGGCGGTAAAAATCGCACGATAAAGCAGCGGCGTAAAGAGCGGTTGCAGAACAAAATTCGTCGCCTCTTGCGTCGGCATGGTTGGGCAAAGGATAAATGCGCCGTTTCCGAAACGAGATGTGGTGAGAAAGTTTTTATTTGTTTGATAGCCTAAAACCCTTGATTCTACGGGCGAGTTCAGGTAGTCGTTAATTTTGAAAATCGTTCCAATTCCGCTTTCCGACACGGAGAGTTGCGACTTCAATTTTTGCTTCGAGGCGAAGATGCCTTCAAAAATCGGGTGTTGCACTTCGATGTTATCAATCGCCGTCGGTTGCGAGAGCGCAAGCGGTTTGAGTTCGCCGCCGCCGAGACGTTTGAGCAAGTCGTTGTGCGAGTTGAGCGACGCGTTTATCGGCGCAAACAGCAACAGTCCGCCGCCTTGCTCAACAAAGTTCACTGTTTTTTGAATTGTGCTGGTCGAAAGGTTTTTCACGCCGCAAAAAATCAGCACATCAAAGGGTGCGAAACTTCGGCTATCGAGCCCCGATTCAGGCACAAGCGTGAGTTCAAAAAAATTACCTTCAAAAAAACTTTCCAATGCCAGTTTCACATACACGCACTCGCGCTCGTCGCTATATGCCAAGCAAATCCGCAATTTTTCAGGAATGTGAAAGGCAAGGTAATGTTTGTTGTCGAGCTCGAGATTGTCTTTGGGGAGTTCAAGTTCGCCTGAAAGAAATCCCGTGCGTGTTGGCGAGGCGGTCAGCACGGTTTCGCCAACGGATTGTGCCTCGAATTGAATTGCACCTTGTGCCGCAATTTTTTTATCCAATCCCCACTTCACTTCCACTTCTTTGGCAGTTTCGCCCGTTTTGACTGCGGAAACTTTCACTCGAATTGGCTTTTGTGGTTCAAAGACCTTCGTCAAGACTTCCACTTCTCCGACGCCGATGTTTTCTTGCTTTTTCGGCGCAACGTCAATGAAAAAGAGATTAATGCCTTGTGCATTGAGATTGAGGCTGTCGCCCGTAAGCACGCCCGTGCGCTGAAAATCGGAGACGACGTAGAGTTCGCGGCTTAAATGCGTTGACTGTTGAAGCCACCCTGCTCCTTTTTCAATACAGGTTTGAAGGGGAAATCCAAACGTGGCAACGCTGGCTTGCGCAAGCGTCTTTTTGGCTTCCGACGCACTTTGTGCAATCGGCTCTTGAAGCGAATTTGAAAAGACGATGAAAATTTCGTCGCTCTCTGAAAAGTAATCCAGCACGCGCAACGCCGCCGACTTTGCCTGACGAAATACATCATTGCCAAACGCATCTCGATACGACATTGACGGCGAGACATCGACGAGAATCATCGCACTCGTTTTCGTTTGCGTTGAAAACCCACTCCCTGCTTGAAGCGATGGAAACACGGGTTTAGAGAATGTCGCCACCAAAAAAAAGATGATGAGACTGCGAATCGCCAGCAAAATCCATTCGCGAATCTTGAAGCGTTTGAGCGAACTCGTTTGAATTTGCTTGATGAGCATCAGCGAACTGAACTCCACACGCCGACGCTGTCTCAAATTGAGTAAGTGTATGACAATCGGAATGCTGGCGGCAAGCAACCCGATTAAAATCGCAGGATTGAGAAAAATCATGACAAACTTTTGATGAACACTTCAGCCACACGCGCTTACGTTTCAAACGGCACCGACGACGCCATTACGGCAAGGAAGTGGCAAACGCTTCCAGCCAAGACAAACATGTGCCAAATTGCATGATGATACGGCAATGATTTCCAAACATAAAACACGACGCCGACGGTGTAAATCACGCCGCCGCTCAACAGCCAAAGCAAGCCGCGCATCGGCACATGTGCCAAGACCGGCTCAATGGCAATCACGACCAGCCAACCCAGCCCGATATACAACGCCGCACTCACCCACTTCTTTGCATTGATGAAAAAAAATTTCAGCACAATTCCGACTGCCGCCAATATCCACACCGCCACAAGAAGCGGAACGCCCCAATCTTCCCGCAAATTGACAAGCGAAAACGGCGTATAGGTGCCCGCAATCAATAAGTAAATTGATGCATGGTCAAAAATTCGCATGCGCAATCGGCTCTTTTCCTCTTTCATGCTGTGATAAACGACGGACGCCACATAAAGCATCACGAGTGAAATCCCATAAACAAGCAAACTGATTTGATGCCACACTTCGCCGAAGCGAAACGCCAGAAATGCAAGGCTTGAAAGCCCCACAAGGCTCAACACGACGCCAAGCCCATGCGTCAAGATATTCGCCCGTTCTTCATGCTCCGTATAGCGAGGCAAGGCAGATTGTGTTTCGATTGTGGTTTGCATCGTTTATGTATTTGATTCTTCTTCCAACACTTTGGCGAGTTTCAATAGTGCTTCCTTTTTGGATTTCAAGTCTTCTCTGCTATCAAGATAAGTCTCTAAAATTCGGTCGGGCGTAAGATACTCCAACTTTATCTCGCCTTTATCGGATTTCACTTCGTCGGATTCAATTTTAACTTCCGAGACGATGAACGCCTCTTTTAGTCGCTCTCGAATTTTGCCGAAATTCAGTTCCTTTTTCTGCTCGGCTTTGCATTTGATTCTGACGCGCACGATGGCGTCTTTGAAAGTTGTTTCGTCAATTTTCTCGGCTACTTTTTCAACTGGGTTATCCGAAAAACGGACGTCGACGTCGATAGAGACCATGTTTCGTGCGGGCGTTTGAACGTGCTTGTAAGTGGCGCGTTTTTTCTCGTCAATCTCGACCAGCACGAAGCCTTTGGGCTGATTGAGTTCGTTGAAACTAATGCGCTCGATGCTTCCCGAATAGACGATGGGCGGCTCGCTTCCGGCGTTCAAATCTTGATGTCGGTGAAAGTGTCCTAAGGCGACGTAAGAAAATTCGCGTCGCGCAATTTGCGAAAGCGGAACAATGACGTCGCGCGATTCGACCAGCCGCTTTTCCGACCCTTCGGTGAGTTCGGCGCCGTCGACATGCGCGTGCATGGCGAGAATAGCGGGATACGACAGGGGTTCTTCTCTAAGTCGCGTGGCTTCTAAATCAATCATGCCTGTGTAGATTTCAAGCATTTTGTCGCGGAGTTCTTCCGTCGTCAATTTTGCAAATTCTTCGCGTGCAAAGAGTCGGCTTCGATTCGCCCATGGCATTCCGACGATTCTAATTTTTCCCGACTTCGTGTCGATGTCTTTGACGCCCGGCTTTTCAAAGAGATGAACGTCGCTTGAAAGTTCGCCGAAAATGTTGATGGAACTTGCTTTGCCGAATGAGACGGGGAAATCATGATTGCCGACGAGCATCACGATGGGAATGTGCTTGTCGAGAAGCGGTCGAATGGCTTTGGCGAAAATGCGCTGTTCGGTCGGCGAGGGCGAGGCGTCGCGATAGGCGTCTCCGCAGAAAAGAAATAAATCGATGTCCTCTTTGAGGGCGCAGTCAACCATGAATTTGAAGCAGTTTTCAAAATCAATCCAACGCGAGTTCATGCCCTGCTCCGCGTCGTCTTTTCCGTGCGTCGAGTATCCGATGTGAATATCAGCGGTATGTAAAATTTTCATGCTTATGTGTGGGCGGTTGTTTGTTCGCGAAATTGATTTCTCTTGCTCTATTTGCTTTACTCTTTTTCGCCCGATTGGCTTTGATTTTCTTTGTCGATTTGCTTGAAGACTTTTTCGGCTTCTTCTTCGGAAATGCCGTGAGAGACTTTAATGCCGAATCGCTTGTTCAAGAACTCTTCTATTTTCACCCATTTGCCGTTCATCTGAATTTTTCCCGACCATGCGCACATGGTTACAATTTCTTCCAGCCGTTTGATTTTCTTTTGCGCAAGGTCGATTTCCGCGTCGCGTTTGGCTTTCTCAATCGCATGATTAAGTTCAATCGCTTTTACTTTGCGTTCCGTTTCAATGCCGAATATCCTTTCTTTGATTTGAACGTATTGCTCATATGCTTCCAATGCTTCCCGATGCTTTTCAATTTTTTTGTAGGCGTTTGCCAAATTCAGATATGCGCCCCACAAGTATTGCTTATACTCGGCTTTGCCGCCAGCCAATTTGATGCTATCAAGGAGAGCATCGACGGCTTTGTAGTTTCGATTAGCGGCGGCATAAACTTCGCCTAAGTTAATCATGGTTGTGATTTGAACGGAGATGTTTTCTTCTGCTTTCGCCGCGTCTAAACTTTTTTTCAGCCACTCAATTCCTTCTTCTGAATCGCCGAGTGCGTGATATGCTGCGCCGATATTCGCCAAAACTTCCGCGATGCCGTCTTTACTCGTGGTTGCTTTTCGAATGGAATACGTTTGGAGATAGTAGGAGAGAGCTTCTTGATAATTTCCTTTGTGGAAGTGCGCACTTCCAATGTTCATCAATGCTGAACTGTAAGCGAATTTATCGCCTTGCTTGTCGAACATTTCCGCCGACTGCTGAAAGTAGTGATGCGCTTGGTCGTTTTCGCCGAGATGAAGATTCACGCAACCGATGACTTGCAGAGCGACGGCTTTTGCTTCTGTCGCGTTAACTTCCTCAAAGAGTTGGAGGGCGCGATAGCCATAGTCGAGGGCTTTATCATACCTTGCAAGGTTGAAACAGGCACCGCCGGCATTGGCGAAGGCTTCTGCCAGTAAGTCTTTTTGTTGGATTTTTTCCGCGAGTTCTCGCGCTTTTTGGGCATAATTCAGAGCGGCTTTCGCATCTTTTCTGATGAGTTGCTTTGCCGCAAGGTTGAGTTTTTGAGCCATTTCATTTTGAGAAGTTGCTGTCGCCAAAATTTGCTCAATCGTTTCCACGCTTGAAGATTGTGCGTTCAAGGTCGTAGGGGCAAAAGTTCGCTCTATTTCGATTTGGCTCATGGTCTTGAAAACGCTTGCCAATGTTTTTGGAGTGTTTTTTCCGCGTATAAATTGGCATGATGCCAATCGTGCAACGCCGTCGGTGTCAATTTAACGTCGCTGAACGAGTTCTCAATACCCTTCTTTTTGAAGAATTCCAAGAGATGTTCGGCGCGCTCGATGTTGCCTTTGTCGCCATCGTAGGCGGCGGCAAGGATGTGGAATTGAACGGATTTGATTTTCTTCAACTGTTCTGGCGTTGCGTTCATCAAGATGTTGAGCGGATTGTATTGCTTCATGTAGGCGATGTCGCGCGGCTCGCCGAAAGCGGCTTTGAACAAGTCGGTGCGCACCCAAGTGTAATCGTCGGGCAGTTCGTCTTCGCGCCGCTGGTCGTCAAAGTCATACCACATGTGCGTGCCGTCGTAAGAGCCGACGGAGCAAAAGAGGTCGGGGTGTTTAACGCCCATCATCACGGCGGTGTATCCGCCGAGCGAGAAGCCGTCGATGCCGCGCTTGTTTCTGCTTGGAATCGTGCGATAAGTGGAATCAATGTGCAAGATTAAGTCGCGCGTCAGGTAATCCTCGAAGCGTCCCGTGCCGACGCCTTCCGCCGTTGTGCCATGCGGGTTGAGCATATTCACGCCCAAACATGGAACGCTGTTATCGACGCTCGCGGTACTGATTCCGACCAAAATCATTTTTCCGACTTTACCCGACCCGATTAAGGCGTCAGCGACGTCTTTGAGCGTTCTGCCCTTTCGTGAACCGTCTTCTGCGGCGTTAAACCACTCACGCTCGTGCCCACGTAAGAAAAAGACGACGGGATACCGCTCCCGCGTTTCATCGTAGCCTTCCGGCAAGTAGATGTTGTAATGCTTTTCAATACCGAGAGAAGATGAGTAAAATTTTTTAAGTAAAACCTTCCCGCCGACTGACGACAGAGGTAAAAACTTTTGAATGAAAAATGGAAATGCCATGAAGAAAAAAAGGAGCAAATTCACTGCGTTAAACCTTTGTTGTTTTACGACATCGCTGAAAGGAATATAAACCGTTTGTATGACAAAAATTCCAGTGATTCTGGGCGCAACGGCGTCGGGCAAAACGGCGACGGCGATTACGCTGGCGCGGACATTTGACGCGGAAATCATTTCCGCTGACTCCCGTCAGATTTATCGCGAACTCACGATAGGAAGCGCGAAGCCTTCACCTGAAGAACTTGCCACTGTTCCGCATCACTTCATCAATGAACGACATTTGCTCGAGGACTACGACGCAACTTCCTTCGCCAAAGACGCTTGGCAACGCATTGCTGAAATTCTTGCTCGCGGAAAAAACGTCATTGTCGCAGGCGGCTCGACGCTCTATCTCAAAAGTTTAATTGTTGGATTTTCAGAACTGCCTTCGGGCGATTCTCTTTTGCGCGAACGTCTTTACAAGGAATTGGAAACGCTCGGCTCAATCGCGCTTTATGAACGATTGAAACGCCTCGACCCTGAACGCGCGCAAACGCTCGACCACACCAAAACCCAACGCCTGATTCGCAGCCTTGAAGTCATTGAAACGACGGGCAGAAAAATGTCCGACCTGCACGCCGCGCTTCACCTCGCGCCCCCGTTTGAATTTGAATGTATTGGATTAGACGTTCCACGCGACGCACTTTACGAGCGCATCAATCGCCGCGTTGATGAGATGATGGAACGTGGATTTTTGGAGGAAGTTCAATCGCTTTACACGCGCTTTGGAAGCCTGCACAAGCAAACGAAAATCAATGCGCTTGAAACCGTCGGCTACAAAGAACTTTTCGCCTTTCTCGATGGTAACACTTCTCTTGAAACCGCGCTCTCCCTCATCAAACAGCACACGCGCAATTACGCCAAACGCCAACTGACTTTCTTCAAAAATCAACTGCCTGTTCACTGGGTTCAAGCCGACGATGCTTCATTTGCATTAAATCAAATTTCGTCTATATTATCACGCTTAAATTAACTCGACAAAAACCGCTTTATCAATGAACTTCGTCATTGAAAGTAAGAAAGACATTACCATTTTTCGTCTTCAAGAAAAACGCTTAGATGCGTCGCTCGCCCCAGAACTCAAATCACAAGTGCTCATGCTTGTTGCCGAAGGCAAAAAGTATCTCATCATCGACCTCGCCCAAGTCGAAGCCATTGATTCCAGCGGCATCGGCGCACTGCTCATCGCCCACCGACATACGGCTGAAATGGAGGGTTTTGCCGCCTTCATCGGCGTTCACGGCAATGTCAAAGACCTTTTGCAAATGATGCAGTTGCATAAACAACTCTACATCTTCTCCTCCGTTCAAGAAGTCTTGCGCAACCTCGAAGAAGTCGATGACACGGAAGACACTAAATCAAAAAAAGATTCGGACGATGACGACGAAATCGACGCACTTGCAGAACTTGACGACGTCGACCTCTCAGGCGAGGGCGATTTAGAATTGGGCGAAGGCGATTTAGACGTTCCAGAGTTTCCCGACGAGGGCGTCACAGAGTTTTCCGACGACGATAAGCCGAAAAAACGCGGTAAATCCAAGAGAACTTCGAAAGCCAAGCCAACAAAAGCCACAAAGAAATCCGCTCCGAAAGCTAAACCGAAAAAAAAATAATCGAATGAAATTTCCCCTCTTTTTCCTCTCGATGATACTCGCCCTAACGGCTTTGGCACAACCCCGAAGTACCCTTTCGCATGACGCTTCCGCGTCGCTACAGCATGCAGAAGCCATTTACACTTCGCCGCTTCGGTACTCGGCGTCGCAGTGGCTCACCGTCGGCGGCGTGTTAAGCCTTACCGCGCTTTCTCACACTTTGGACGAACCTGTGCGCGAATTTGCACAGACGCACCAAACGCCCACGCTCACCACACTCTTTTCCATCGGCGAATTGTATGGCAATCCCATTGGCGCAGGCTTAATCGGCGGCGGACTCTATCTCGGCGGATTTTTCAGTGGCAACACTTCCACGCGCCTTACTGGCAGAGCCGTCTTGGAATCCGTCCTTTATGCTTCCCTTCTCACACAAGTCTTGAAAATGTCCATTGGACGCAGTCGCCCCTACCAAAATAAAGGCGCGCGCAATTTCAACGGACTTTCTTGGACAAACAACCAATGGTCGTTCCCTTCTGGACACACAACGATTGCCTTTGCCACTTCCGCCTCGCTTTCCGTGCGTCTGAAACGCCCTGCAACAACCGTCGGACTTTTCGTACTCGCACTGCTGACAACAGGACACAGGATTTATGATGACCAGCATTGGCTTTCCGATACGCTCTTTGGTGCGGCAATCGGCACAAGCATCGGCTTGGCAATCGGACACTTGATGAACGAAGAAGAACATGGCGGCGGAAACTTGCCTTCACAAGCCGTTCAACCGATTTTCAGCGTGCAGTTCCCGCTTTAA
>JBDNCJ010000074.1:0-13187 GCA_046719715.1 Chloroherpetonaceae bacterium
TTTTTCGGTTCTTCCTTTGCAGGTTCTGGCGCAGGTGCGGCAGGCGCGACTTGCGTAGGTGCAGGCGACGGAGCCGGAAGCGGAACGGCTGAAGAAGTCGGCGCAGGCTCGCTAATCTTCAAAATCTGACGGAGTTGTTGCAGGTTCTTGTCAATATCTTGGCGGCGACGCTGAATTTCTTGAATCTTGCGGCTTGTAACCTCTTTATCTTCTCCAATGTCTTCCAATTTGCGAATGATGACGTCGGCACCTTGCGACTCAGCCGAGAAGTCCACCGAGCGTGGGTCGGCGGTCGTTGAGCCGAATGTAATCGGCAAAATGTTGACTTGAATTCCCAAAATAAATCGCCACTCGGTATAGTTTGTTGCTTTATTTCCTCCTGGACGCGGTGTGATTGCAAACTGTGGGGCGTAGACTGTCTCGTCCTTCTTGCCACTTAATTGGTAATCATAACCGAGTAGCACGCTGATGTAATCAACAGGCTTCACGCGCGCACCGAGAGTTACGAATGACATGCTTTCGCGTGAATAGGCTTGGAACGGAGGCGCAGTAATCCAGCCCCAACCCCAAAATTCCAACATCAAATCCACAACCGAAGTCGGGTATTTGAATCCCAGCGAATAATTTAAGGAACTACTGTTTCCATTGACTCTTAAAGGACTGTTGTTATTGGAAATGTTTTTTCCGTCGTCAAAGTAGTTGTAAAAGCCCAAGTTAAGATTGACGTTGAATGATTCCTTCGGGAAAAGATTATCCGCATAATATGAGAGCAAAACGTTGATGCCCGTCTCTGTTCCGCCCGCCGAATAAGGCACGCCATATGCGTTAAAGAATTCTTCGCCTGCGAGTGGAATCATAAATGTCAGCATACCGCCGACGTAGAACATGTCGTTGGCGAAACTGAATCCGCCTACTTTTGCGGCAATCGTTATGTTTTCGAAGAAGTTGGAGGCTCTATCTCGGTGGTGAATGTCTTGATAGACAAGTGCATTCATTGCCACGAGAAAGTTGTTTGTGAAGGAGTAATCAATGTGCATGGAGTTGCGCGTGAGTGAATGCGCGACTGAATTTCCCAAACTTCCTCCATATGCGCCCGTAACGACGTTGACGTCGGAGTGCGTATAGTATGTTAAACTTTTGGACTTTGGGGTTAGTGCCTCTTGGGTGCGAATCAGCCGTCCGCTTGCCGTGTAGACATGCTGAGCCGTTGCAACCTCGCTTGCAAGCAGAATTAAGGACAAGACTGTTAAGATGGGTATGCGCTTCACCATTTCGCCTCCGTGTTGTTTTTTACGAAAATGAATTACCTATTTAGATTCTGGTTGATAATGACGAATAAGAATGTCGCTTGTAAAACTGCTGTAATGATTTGCAATACTGCCACAAAACTTTGGAGCGCACTCAACGCGCCGCCGGGCACAATCACCGTATCGCCTCTCAGAAGAATCGGAAAATACGATTGCTCGCCTGTCTCCACAAATTTTTCAACATTGATTCGGATAATTTTTTCAACGGCTGTCGTGTCTTGCATCGTGTAGCGAATGATTCTGACTTCGTCCAATTTTGCATTTGAAGTAGGACCTCCCGCCAGCGAAATCAGTGAAATGATGTCCGTTGTATAAGGCACAATCATTTTTCCCGTTTTCTTTACCTCTCCCCACAAATTGATGTCTATTTGCACGCCTTGACCTTGTCCATAGTAATAAACCGACGGAGAGTTGCTTAGTTGATCAGGAGACAAGGTGTTTTGTGAAGGTAAATTTCCTCCAAAAGCCTGTGCGAGCATTTTATTTGGTTGTGAAGTTAATAAAAGCCCCACGACAATACAAACAATAAATCGCATTTAATTTCAACTGGTTTTTATGGGTTGATGAAAAAAGTTTGTCGATTTGAGGGCGCACCCACATTCGCCTCAAATCCAAGCGGATGAAACATTACGAACCAAAAATAACGCCGTCCTCTTTCCAAAGGTCTGAAAACCTTTGTGCCTGTTGTTCCGGGAAACGTGGTTTGAATTCGACTGAAATTAATCCGAACTGAATCACTCGGTAAAAATGTTTGTCCGGTTGCAATAGCGACGCAGTTTTCCTCTCTGAAATCCAAGTTCTCAACATAGACTTTCACGCAGTAAAATCCTTGACTTTGGTTGTTGTCAATCCAACGGAAGGTAAGCGTGCTGTCGGCGGGCATCGGTATATCGCCTCGCGGTGCATCTGCAATTCCGGGCACGCGCAGTTCATATTGTTGGAACTCGTCCGAGAAGTCGCTTGCCACATCTAATCTTGAATAGGCAATCAACTTGTAATAGAACATCGATCCATTGCGCACGCTTTCATCAATGAAGACAGTATCAGGAAGGTTTTGTGCGGCTTGCGAACCCAACGGGAGTTTTTGTCGCAATGAAAAATTCACAGGCACGCCGTCAATGGCTTGCTCGGTGCGCCAGACTTCGTATCCTCCTAAATTGCGTTCAGGATTTTGAAACCACTCCAATCGCAGTCCGCCTCTTGGAGATTCTCTAATCACGGACGGCTGAATGCCACGAATGGCTCTGGCAGTGTCGGCGCTTTTCGGCACAAGCCGCGGAATACTGGGTGCCGTACCTTGCTGTTCTTCTTCGCACGATGCGATAAAAACAGCGACAGTCGCAATCAAGAGCAGAGTGATTTTTGGATTCATTGGTTTAATCATTTTCACAACCATTCATCTAAGCGCAGGCTGAGCGAAATTCGGTGCGGCGACCCCAATTCACTGTTTTGGTAAGCGTAGTCAATAAAGAGTGCGCGAATAATCGACAGCCCCGCGCCGAGCGTCAGTTGCTTATCAAACGAGCCGACACGCAAAGCAATTAACGAGCGGTAGCGATATTCCGCGCCGATGGACGTGATGCCCTTGTAGCGCGTGTCTCGGCTGATAACCCCCAGAATACTGCTTGAAAGAAAGGGTAGCGGCTGTTGATATGAAAACGACGCAATAATCGAGCGCGGGATTGCGGCTTTATTGTTGTTTTTATCCGGCGTATTCCAAGTTACCGGCGTGTTGAATAAATCTCTCACCGTCAAGCCAAGTGCCATCATTCCCAGCGATTTGCTTCCGACGAAATCATTCACATTGAAGCGAAGCATCGTGCCGACATCAACGCCGATACCCGTTCCTGAAACGGAGTTTGCGCCCACAAATTCATCGAGCCGATTTCCTGAAAAGCCTTCGCGAACGTATTTGAACGTGATTCCGATGGGCAAATCAATCGGCAAGTTAAAATACTGCCAGCCGAAATCGAGCCGACTGAACAAGTTTTTTGCAAAGGTAATAAAGAACGCATCGCTTGCGTTTCCAAAAGAGCCGATGTTGTATCGCCCATTCACGATGCCTGCAAAGTCAAACGGGTCGTTGGGAGTGAGTTGCGCGCTCTCGTTGAGCGGAATATCAGAGACGCTGTTTCGAATCCAATTTACTGACAGCCCAACGCCGCCGCCCATGTTTTGCGAGTAGCCAAGATGAAAGTAATGCGAGAGCGGATCGCCGAGCGTTCCGAATTGATTGGAATACATCGTGCTGACGAGTTGCCCATTGACGAAAGCGACGGCGGCGGGATTCCAATAAAAGCCGGAGCCGTCGTTGTTGTCGATCGGCGTAAATTGCCCTCCCAATGCAAGCGCACGCGCACCCAACGGAATTTCCAAGAATGCCGCCGTATAGTTTTGCGCTTGAATCGGCATCAGCCCATACATCAGCAGAAGCGCAAGCAGAATTTTCAAATGCGTCTTTATCATCTTTGAGTTGAATCGTTCGAGTTATCGCAAGCGGACGATTTTAATAATTTTTTCGAGCGCACGACCGCGCGAGGTGATACGCAGTTTTCCGTAATAGACGCCGTTAGCGACTTCATTGCCGCCGTCGTCTTTGCCCGTCCAAATGAGGGCGTGGTCGCCGTTTCCACGCAGTTGCCCCACACCGTCCGCCACTTGAGAGCCAGTTGGAAATGTTCCCAATCCACGCGGTCCCGGCTCGCGGCACGTCGCAATCAGTCGTCCTGAAACCGTGTAGATTTTCAGTTCAAATGCATCAGCCTCTTGAATCGGGTTGACGATTTGATAAGCGATGAAGGTTCTATCGCTAAATGGATTCGGATATGCGCCGTGCGCAATCAAATCAAAATCCGCACTCACGTTGAAGAGCATTTTTTCCGAGCGCACGGCGTTCAAATTCGCATCATGAAAAACGAATTGCAAACTGTTTTCTCCCGCTTCGAACTCGTCGTCGTAGGTCATGCCAACCACATTGGCGTTAGGCGTGTTGCGCGGAATGGTGAGTTTTGATTTTAGGGCTTCGGAACTATCGTTGTTTCGAATCACCTTGATAAGACTTTCATCAATATAGACGCCATTCTGGTCTTGAACAACGACCGTTACTCTTGGACGGCGTGAGGCAGGCGTGCCGATGCGATAGGCTTGCCCTTCAATTCCCAAACTCACAATCGGTCGGTCTGAATCGATGGTGTTCATCAAACTGTATGCGCCGAAGCGGGGAGCGTCGAATTGAATCGTCAGCGAATCAACCCGCACTTGATTGACGACCTTGAACCAACGCTCAACGGGTTCGGAAAAAAAGTAGGCAAATGTGCTTTGACGAACCGCTGATGCCTCGTTTGCCGAAATCCTCATTTGCATTGTAATAGGTTTCGAGAGTGTCAAACTTGAATCAACGCGCTCAATGCGATAAGCCAATCGCTCTGAGGGATTGGACTGCGAGGACAGGCGCACGAAGTTGTTGTCGGGCTGACTGATTTTAGGCGGGTTCGTAACTCTTGATATGCGCACAAATCCGTTCTGCGAGAAAGCATTCGCTTCATATACGAGGCGCACGTTGCCGTCAATCGTTAATGAATCGGCGGCTGTGCGCACTCTGAATAAGTTATACTGAACCGCACGCTGATTGGAAAGGTTGTTGAAGTAAGTTGACTCAAATCGTTGTCCCGTTGTATCGGCAAGCACTCGAATGCCAATTCGGTAGGTTTCAAGTAAGTTCATCCACGATGGCACGGGGATTTTCGCTCGGGCTTGTCCGTTGGCAGGAAGCGAAACGCTCACGGTATCGATGATACGAATTTGATTAGCGATTAAATACGGCGATTGGTTCGGAGAAATTCCATTTGAAATTGAGTTGTCATAGAAATACACAATGGCGCGTTCAACAGGCTGATTGCTCCAATTATAGACATCGGCGGCAATGACCACGCGCTCGCCATCGGGGTAGAAATCAATCGTGTTGTTGTTGAAGAGTTGTCCTTCTCCTTCGGTGGCGCGGCGCACAGCGGCGACGTCGGGTGGGTTGCCAATCTGCGCAAGGAATTCATCGGAGCGGAACTGCCCGCTGTCGGTTTGTGCGATGGCGCGATAAGTTACGCGGTTCGGCTCGCGCATGTGAATGGCAGGTATAGAATCTATCGTTTGATACAAATTCGGCGCCGTGCCGATTGAAGAAAATCGTCGGTTAAAAACTGTATTGAACACGGTTGTATCGGCAGGGGTTGAAAGGGCTAATCGTGCGGGATTGACCGCTTGAACGGTTACATCGAGGTCGACGCGTGAGATGTTGAATCGTGACTCGACTTCCATCACAAAGCGTTGCGCCTCGTTTTGCACTGTTGCAAAGTCTCGCGTTGGCTCAATGCGTCGGAAGAACGGCGCGGCAGTCGTAAACCTAACGTTTCCGCTTGCATCGTCGTTGCCCTCGGCATTTTTGACATAGACTTTGAAATGTCCGCCTGTCATAGCAGGCATTCGTCCTCTGCCGTCGGGCGGATTCGGAATTGGGACAAAGAGCGTATCGACAAAGACGCCGTTTTGCAGTTGTCCGATTCTTCCATTTTGAACCACGAAGGGAATCGGTGCTGTGCTGACGTCAAAGTTATTTTGGTCGGTGATGCGTCCTTCGCCCGTGCCGTTTTGAATGCCGCCAACCGTTCCAACCACTCTGAGCGTTGTGCCAATCGGGGCGATGTGTGTGGGTAAGTTCCAACGAATGCGCGAGCGATTGTTTGCATCGGTCTTTGGTGCGACGAGCCGCACGGCGGGGTCGCCGATGACGCCGTATTGGTGCATTTGCGATGGGGCTTGCTCAGGATAGATGTTGATGTTTCGCAAGTAATATCGGATTTTTCCTCTGAACATCATGTCGCCTACCGTCAGCCCTTGAAATCGTTCGTTGAACAAGAAGTCATAAACGGCTTGCGCCATTAAGAAATCATTGATGAACCAGCCGTAGCCAGCGGAGGCGATGATGCCAATCGCGCCGCGCCGTTGCGAGATGGTGAATGTCCGTGAGAGGGGTTGCGGCGTATCAATCGCCCCGACGAAGCATGTAAAGCTTGTAACAAACGGGAGCGTGTTGAAATTATTGAGAAGGAGAGCTGACGAATTATCGAGCAAACGGCTGTCGCCCCAAATCGCTCCGCCGCCGTGCCCCATGAAATTCACGACGACGTATCCTTCGTTCATTTTGCTGAGGAGCTGTTGCGTCGAGCCGATGTATCGGTCTGAGGACAGCGTCGGGTCGTATTTCAAGCGTCCCAGCCCTGTATGCAGGCGGTCAATAAAAAACGATCGATTGATATGATTGCGCACCAGCGAATCCGTTTGTAGGAGTTTATTGTTTTGCTGAGATGTGCCGTCGGCACCCGATACGTTTCCGCCGCCTTCCGCCTCGCCGCCGATAAGCAAAATTTTGTTTTCCCAAACGCCGAGCGTCGGGTTGGCTTCATATTTGATGAGTTTTTCCAAATACAGCCCGACCTCCTGCCTTGTAACGACGGGCAATCGTGCGATTTGCATGTCGGGCACGAGGTCTAATTGCCCGAATTGGTCAATGCCATCGATCATTGAAAACCAAGAGTCGGAAGGGGTTGCACCGAAGAAGAACGTTTGGACATGAAAAGTCGGCACATCGCCGCGCTGCACTCTGCCGAAGCGCGTCGGTCCAACAAGCAAAATGTATGTCGGCGGCTGTTGCCACTCTCGATACGCATAGTTCAAAAACTCGCGAATTGCGTGCGGGCTTCGTATTCCGTAGTTAAACTCATCGTAAATGCTTTCAACGGTTGTTACAAGCACATTGCTGTTTTCACCCCGCGCCGCCAACACGGCTTCGCGATGCTCTTTGTATCGGAAAATTTCGTTTTGCGGATTATTCGCGCTCTGCTCGGTGATGAAGTTGCTCGAGGTAATGAGAATGAAATTGTAGTTGTTCGCTCTATCTACCAAACGGCGTTGCAGGTTGTAGTAGTCCGCCGGCGTTACAGGCTCATAGCGTACGGGCAGTTTTTTCTTCGTGGCTTCAATCGCGAGATACTCGACATTTTCAGGATTGACGACGTCGTCTTGAAAGACGATTTGAAAAAATGTTCCGGGCAAAAAGCCCCCTTGACCGTCGGGCTCTTGATAGGGGCGAAGAATGAAGTTGGTGATTTTACCGACGCCTTTTTTGTAAAGGTCAATGTTTTGAGAAGTAAATCCGCCGATTTGAAATTGATAGCGACCGGGCACGGAGCGCGGCGGCGTGGTGAAGGCGATTTCGTTTTGATAGGCGCGATACAGCCGCTTGTAACTGATTTTGAACCAATTGAATGCAAACGTCCGTGCTTCATTGCCTTCGTTGTAGCGGTCTTCATTTTGAATGCTGAGCTGCAGGCGTTGCCTATCGTCGGTCAAGCCGCTTCTTAATACGCTGTGAAAGTCTTGACTGAACCTCACTTTTTGGATATGCGGAATTTGCGAGGCTTGTCCTACGCCCCACTCCGCTGTCATGATTCGCCGCGTATTGAGCGTGAGTGCGGCAATGTTTTGGCTATTCACCGTGCTGTTCACTCGACTGATGCCGTGAAACGCCGCCTCAACCTCTACGAAGTCTTCATTAAACGTAATCGGATTGACTTGAACGTCGGGATAGGGAATCGGCACGGAAAGGTCGATGCGTCGATTGAGCGACACTTGCGTCCAGAAAATTTTATCGCGCGCGTCCGAGTGATTGCGCGTGCGTCGGTAGGCTTGTGTGCGAATGGAATCGTAGAATCCGCTCAGTCGATTTTCGGTATTGACCACGATGCGAATATCAGTGGTGTCGCCGTCTGCAATGAAAAACCGACCGGGTCGGTCGTCGGCGTCGGCTTCAAAATGCAAGGTGCTACGGAAGGAGCGAAAGAGCGTGCCACCTGCAAAGAATGGCGAATTGGGCGCGATGGGATTGCGAATTTCTCCTGAAATTTCCGTCAAACGCAGCCCGCGATTTTGTGGCGTTAGGGTCGGCTCCCAATACAGGTAATAGACGTTTTCTTCCGAGAAGGGGTCGCGGAACATGTCGGGGCGCGTGGTGTCTTTGCCGCCGAGTTGATGACGCTCGCCGAAAAACTCGATGAAATCGTCTCGATTGAAGCGTCCGTCGTTTTCGCCGCGCACGAGTATTGGAATTTCTCTCCCCTTGTTGAAAATCCGATAGGTTCTTGGGTCGGCACTGAAAAATTCTTGCGGCAAGCCGCCGTCTAACAGTTCGAAAAATCCAATACGATACAATCCGTCTTCATCAATGATGATTCGGTATTTCGGTGCGACAGGCAAGCCTGAATAAGGCTGGGCAAGTTGCGCATTTGGAATCGTGTTTGTTCCGCTGTTGAAGAGCAGTTGTTGAGTCGGTGCGATGGCGTTGGGTTGAACGAGCGTCGGTTTGAATCGCTCGCGCTTTGGGGGCATTTTGCTCAGCAGTTCTTTTTCGTCGATGCCGACTTTGAACTGTGCGGCGTTTTGATGCTCCGTGCCGAGCGTGAGTTCAACCGTAATTTTTTTTATGTAAGAAAGCGTCTTCGTGACTGGATTGTAGATGTAGGGCGAAACCGTCAGGCTCGACAAATCCGTGCCGCGCATTGAGCCAGCAAAGAACCAATCGAGTTGCTTTTTCGGATACACATCGCTTGGCTTTATCGTTCGCTTGCCTTCATAGCGTTCATCTTTCGGCATTCCAATCGGCGTATCGTTTTCGGCATCTTGATTGAACGGAAGCGTGATGCGCAGCGAGCCTTGTCCTGCCGTGCTCACGATGCGTGCCGAGCGAATTTTGCCTTGAACGTCGTAGGTGAAATACGGAATTGGATAAACAAAGTGCTCATTTTGATACGCCCGCTTTTCTACCTCGATGCGTTGTATGACTGAACCGTCCGCCATTTGCGCAAGGGCAACTTTCGGCTCATCAAATTCAAGTTCCATCACAACCTTATCGTTGCCGCGCGGCTCTACTTTCAGCACGGAGGCTTTGGCTTCCGTTTCTTTGAGCGCGTCGCCGTCTTTTTGAACGAGGCTTTTTTGAACGATGGTGTTTGAAGGCGATTTCGGTTCGAGAAATCGCTCAGCATCTTGTGCCGTCAAAATTTGAACGGGAAAGAAATTGAGCAGGAAAAGAGAAACAGACAGAGTAACGCCTCGTTGCAGTAGATTCATCGCAGATAGTCGGTTGCTCAAAAAGGTTTTCGTTGTTTCGGCATTTTTGGGTGAATATCGCAAGTTTAAGCGATTGAGGACTGATTTTTCAGCCCTCAATTTTTCCCCAGTCTCACTTTGTCGCATCAAATTATGCTTTGCCGTGGCACTGTTTATATTTTTTGCCGCTTCCGCAAGGGCAGGGGTCGTTGCGTCCGGGCGTTTTCTCAACGCGAATGGGCATTTGCTTCGGGGCTTCTTCGGTTGCGACGTCGCCTTGCGCTTGCTGTTGAGCCGATGCAACGGAATAGGCGCTTGTGGCTTCAGCATGCGTGGCGACCAATCGTTCGCGACGCACTTTTGACTTTGGCGTTTGAGGTATCTGGTCTTTTGCTTGTTGCGACGGGGCGGCGGTCGGATAAAGTTTGAATGCTAACGCCAGCGTTTCAGAGCCAAGCGATTCAAGCATATCGACGAAGAGTTTGAAAGCTTCTTGCTTATACTCGAGCAACGGGTCTTTTTGCCCGTAGGCACGCAGATTGATGCCTTCTTTGACGTCGTCGATGTCGCGCAAGTGTTCGCGCCATTTTTCATCGATGACGGTGAGAACGGCGAATTTCTCGATGCGCCCCATCATTTCGCCGCCGAGATGTTCTTCCTTACGCTTGTAGAACTCCGCCGCCGTTTGATAAATTTTATCGGCGACGCCGTCTTTGCCGAGCTGTTGCCACTCTTGTTCGGTAAAGGAAATTTCGACAGAAAGTTCGCGCAGAAGTTGTTCGCGCAGTTGTTCAATTTCGACGTTGTCGTAATACTTTGCCGCAAGTTGGTCGGCGTAGTCTCGCAGTAAATCAAAGAGTTCTAATCGGAGACGGTCTTTGAAGAGCGCGTTGCGACGGCGGGCGTAGACGATTTCGCGCTGTTGGTTCATGACGTTGTCGTATTCGAGCAGGCGTTTGCGCGTGGCGAAGTTTTGCTCTTCGACTTTGCGTTGGGCGCGTTCGATGGATTTGGTT
Organism: Chloroherpetonaceae bacterium; assembly: GCA_046719715.1. Taxonomy (GTDB): domain Bacteria; phylum Bacteroidota; class Chlorobiia; order Chlorobiales; family Thermochlorobacteraceae; genus JANWWM01. The sequence continues at coordinate 10,481 of JBDNCJ010000074.1, forward strand.
ACGATGCTGTGCTGAATGACTTCGCCTTCTTGATGTCCGAATCGATCCATGACGGCGGCGATGCGCTCCGAGCCGAAGAGGCGCATCAGGTCGTCTTCGAGCGAAATGAAGAAGGTTGATGTGCCGGGGTCGCCTTGTCTGCCGGCGCGTCCGCGAAGTTGGCGGTCGATGCGTCGCGACTCATGTCGTTCGGTGCCAAGAATGAACAAGCCGCCCAAATCTTTGACGCCTTCTCCGAGTTTGATGTCGGTGCCGCGCCCAGCCATGTTGGTTGCAATCGTAACCGCGCCCTTTTGTCCAGCTTGAGCAACGATTTCCGCCTCGCGGGCGTGCTGTTTTGCGTTTAAGACATTGTGCGGAATTTTTCTTGCTTTGAGCATGCGCGAGAGTGTTTCAGACACGTCAACGCTTGTTGTGCCGACAAGAACGGGTTGTCCCTTTTGGCGAAGTTTTTCAATTTCTGCAATGACGGCGTTATACTTTTCGCGCTTCGTTTTGTAAATCAAATCTTCACGGTCTTGGCGGGCAATAGGCTTATTGGTCGGAATGACGACGACATCGAGCTTATAGATTTCAAAAAACTCTGCCGCTTCGGTTTCTGCGGTGCCCGTCATACCGGCGAGTTTTTTGTAGAGGCGGAAGTAGTTTTGAAGCGTGATGGTCGCCATCGTTTGCGTTTCGCCTTCAATCTTGACGCCTTCTTTGGCTTCGATGGCTTGATGAAGCCCGTCGCTGTATCGTCGTCCCGCAAGAATACGCCCCGTGAATTCATCAACGATTAGCACTTTGCCGTCTTGAACGACGTATTCATCATCGCGCTCATAGAGCGAGTAGGCTTTTAAGAGTTGCGAGACATTGTGGATTCGTTCTGAGCGTTCGGAGTAGAGCCGATAGAGTTCATCTTTCTTCTGCTGTTTTTCGGCTTCTGTTAAGTTTTCTTGTTGGATTTTAACGAGTTCCGTGCCGATGTCGGGGAGCACAAACATGTCGCTGTTTTGGGTTTCGCCCGTTAAAAAGTTGCGTCCTTTTTCGGTGAGGTCAATGGTGTGAAATCGTTCATCGATGGCGAAGAGCAGTTCTTCGTCGACCTTGTGCATTTCCTTGGCGTTATCTTTGAGGAACTCGTTCTCGACCGATTGCATTAGACGCATATTGCCCGGCTCGCCGATGAGTTTGAGATATTTTTTGTTTTTCGGCTGTCCGCGTTTGGCACGCAGAAGCGCGAGTCCGGCTTGAAATTCCCAATCTTTGGCGGCTTTTTCCTTTTCGGTTAAGTAGCGTTCAGCCTCAGCAAGCAATTTACCGACGAGGTTTTGCTGTGTGCGCACGAGCCGCTCGACTTTGGGCTTCATTTCTTCGAACTTGGAGTTGTCGCTGTGCGGCACGGGTCCTGAAATAATGAGCGGGGTTCGCGCTTCGTCAATCAAAACGGAGTCAACTTCATCGACAATGGCATAATTGAACCTGCGATGGACGACTTCCTCCTTTGAGGTCGCCATGTTGTCGCGCAGGTAATCGAAGCCGAATTCGTTATTCGTGCCGAAGGTGATGTCGCAGGCATACATTTGTTTGCGCGTCGCCGAATCCATTTCGGAAAGAATGACGCCGACAGTAAGCCCGTGAAATTCATAAATCGGCCTCATCCAGTCACAGTCGCGCTTAGCGAGGTAGTCATTGACGGTAACGATATGCACGCCGCGTCCGGTGAGCGCGTTGAGAAACGTCGGCAAGACGGCGACGAGCGTTTTGCCTTCTCCCGTCGCCATTTCGGCGATTTTACCTTCGTGCAACACGACGCCGCCGATAAGTTGCACGTCGTAAGGCACCATGTTCCACTCAATCGTCGCGCCCGCCGCTTGCCACGATTTTCCGACATGTCGACGGCAAGTTTCTTTGACAATCGCGAAGGCTTCGGGAAGAATTTCGTTCAAAATCTCTTCAGTTTCTTCGTGAAGTTGTTTCTCGAGGGCTTCAATTTCATCTTTGACGGCTTGGACTTCGTCGAAGGTGAGCTCGAGGTTCTCCAATTTCTTTTTTTCGTTCTCGAGAGCCGCTTCGGTTTCAGCGCAATAGGCTTTGATACGCGCTTTGAGGTCGGCGGTTTTCGCGCGCAATTCGTCGTCGGAAAGCGATTGAAGCGTTTCGTAGCAATCGTTAATTGCATCGACGATTGGCGAGATGCGCTTGATGTCTTTGTCGTGTTTGGTGCCGAAAATTTTGGTCAGGAAATCGAGCATTGCGTCGTGTCGGTGTGATGGTTGAATAGTTGTCTGTTTAGTTCGCGCTTGTTTTGTTACACGAGTTTTGTGCGATGGGTTTCGACCCAGTTACGAATGTAGGTTGCAATTTCCTCCGTGTTTGCGCCGGGCGTGAAGAGTTTTCCGACGCCCATTTGAGCGAGTTTCTCGGTGTCTTGTTCGGGAATGATTCCGCCGCCCGTGAGCAACACGTCGTCCAATCCCTTTTCTTTCATCAAAGAATAGATGCGCGGGAAGATGGTCATGTGTGCGCCGCTCAAAATGCTGATTCCAATTGCGTCGACGTCTTCTTGCAGAGCGGCTTCGACAATCATTTCCGGCGTTTGACGCAAGCCCGTGTAAATGACTTCCATGCCCGCGTCGCGCAAGGCGGCGGCGATGACTTTCGCGCCACGATCATGTCCGTCCAATCCCGCTTTGGCAATCAGCACCCGTATTGGTCTTGACAT
>JBDNCJ010000075.1:0-13036 GCA_046719715.1 Chloroherpetonaceae bacterium
TGAAATTCCGCCGTCGGAACTCTCGTTTTCTTTTGCTCGAAGCGGCGGCAAGGGCGGGCAAAATGTCAATAAAGTCGAAACAAAAGTTGAACTTGCCTTTGATGTTCTCAATTCGCCATCTTTAAGTTCCACGCAACGTCAAACGATTTTGCACAGACTCCCCACGCGCATTGATTCAAACGGGATTTTAAGAGTATTTTCTCAAAAGCATCGCAGCCAACTTCAAAATCGCAACGACGCGATTGAAAAATTCACGGCACTGCTCACTCACGCGCTCACGCCTGAAAAAAAGCGCACGAAAACCAAGCCGACGACATCTTCAAAAGAAAGACGCTTAAACGCTAAAAAACATCAGAGCGAAAAGAAGTCAGCCCGACGCTTGAAGCCGATTTCGTAAGGCAATTTTTTTTTCACCGATGTTTTATATTCCGCCGCCTTCTAAACCAAATAAGATTGAATGAAACTTGGACATCCTCAATACGCCCTGTATTTGCTCTTGCTCGTTCCGATTTTAGGCGTGGCGATTTATTTCGTTGTGGCACGCTTTAAGGCGTTGCAGGAACTTGGATCGATGGAACTGACGCGCAAGCTTGCCGAAACGCTCTCGCGTCCGAAAGTCGTTTGGCGGCTGGTGGTATGGTTTGTTGCAATTTCCTGTTTATTCGTCGCGCTGACTGCACCGCAAATTGGCACGCGCCTGCGGGAAGTAAAACGAAAAGGCATTGAAATCGTCTTCGCGCTCGATGTCTCGAACAGCATGCTTGCCGAAGACGTTAAGCCCAGCCGCTTGAACAAGGCGAAGTATGAAATTTCGCGCTTTGTCGAGCGATTGGGCGGCGACCGTGTAGGATTGGTTGTATTTGCCGGCGATTCGTTTTTGCAATGCCCGATGACGCTCGATAAAGCCGCGCTCAAACTTTTTCTCGATATCACTTCCACAAATTCCATTGAGGCACAAGGCACGAACTTCGGTGCGGCAATCAACGAAGCCATGAAAGCCTTTCGCGGGAGCGAGCGCAGTGCCGATTCGCCTGAAAAAGTCCAATCGCGTAATCAAATCATCGTGCTCATCAGCGACGGCGAAGACCACGAAAAGAGCCTCGACGAAACGCTCAAACGCGCCATCGAGAACAAGGTGCGCATTTACACCGTCGGCATTGGCACAGCGCAATCCACCCCGATTCCCGTTTATGACGAAAGCGGGCGGCGCGTGGATTTCAAACGCGATAAAAACAACGCCGTTATCACCACCACCTTCGACGACACCATGCTTCGGCTCGTCGCTGAAAAAACCGGCGGCAAATTTTTTCAAATCGATGCCAGCGGCGCGGATTTAGACCGCCTGTATCTTGAACTTCAAAAACTCGAAAAAGAAGAACTCGCTTCAAAAGAATTTGTTGACTTTGACCACAAATTTCAACTCTTCATCGGCATTGCGCTCGCGCTCCTCGTGATGGAACTTCTCATCGGCGACCGACGCAAAATCAACGCTTAACACTTCATCACTATGAAATTCATTGTCGCACTTTCACTCTTCGTTCTTCAACCGTTGCTCTTATCGGCGCAGTACTTTGACCTGCGCGAGGGCAACAATAAATACCTCGCAGGCGAGTACGACGAAGCCAAACGCCGTTACGACAAAATCATCGCCGAAGAAGAAAAATTTGAAAACAAGAAAGAAGCCGTCTTCAACAGCGGCAACGCACTTTACCGAATGAACAAACTTGACGAAGCTGAAAGCGACTACCGCAAAATCGCCGATAACGCCACCCTCTCCCCCGCACTTCGCGCCGACGCCCTCTACAACATCGGCAACGGCTACTTCACACGCGCAAAAGACACACAAGGCGAACAAAAAGAATCCCTCCTCAAAGACGCCGTCAAACACTACAAGGAAAGCCTCAAACTTAATCCTAACGACTTTCAGGCAAAGCAAAATCTCGAACTCGCCAAAGCCCTCTTAAAACAAGAGGAAGAAAAAAAACAAGGCAACGATCAAAACGACAAGCAGGATAAAGACAAAAACAAGAACGACAAGAACCAAAACAAAGACGACAAGCAAGACGATAAAAACAATCAAGACCAAAAGAACAACAAAGACAAACAAGACAACCAACAAAATCAGAATCAGCAAAATCAAAACAACCCAGACAATCAAAACAAACCCAAAGACCAAAAGCCCGAAGAGCAACAAGGCAAACAAGGCAACGCCCAAATCAGCCAAGCCGATGCGGAAAAACTGCTCGATGCCTTAAAGCAAGATGAAAAGCAAATGCTCAAAAAGTATTTGATGAAGAAATCCAATCAAACCAAATTCGATAAAGACTGGTGAGAACAGGCATAAAAAAAGCGTCTCGCTCAACGATAGCACGAGACGCTTCACTTAGAGAGAATAAAGAACATAGCCAGCAAAAATCACAAATTTCTTCTCCGTCCTGATACTTACTTGACGAGAAGCATTTTCTTCGTTTTCATAAATGAAGTTCCGCCACTCTTGCCCCCTGCTTGCAAGCGATAGAAATACGCGCCGCTCGCGAGATTCAACTTCGCCGCATCAAGTTGATAGACAAATACGCCCGCCTCTTGTTGTTCATTGACCAAGGTTGCGACTTTTTTTCCCAACACGTCATAAAGTTCAAGCCTGACGATGCTCGCTGTCGGAAGTTGATACTGAATCGTCGTCGTTGGGTTGAATGGATTCGGGTAATTTTGAGAAAGGTCGAAGGATTTTGGCAAGCCTGCATTGATTTCAATCATTGGCGAATACTCAAATATGCCATTGAAGTCGACTTGTTTGAGCCGATATTCCACCATGCCAGCGGCAGATTTATCAATGAAGGCGTAAGTGTTTTGCGATGCAGTTGTACCGTTGCCTTTTACAAAATCGAGGCTTTGCCAGCGTTCGTGGGGCGTAGAGCCGAGTTGCTTAGGTCGCCGTTCGATGAAAAAGCCGGCATTATTGAGTTCGGTGTTAGTTGTCCAATTCAAAAGCACGCCGTCTTTATGAAGTGTTGCGGCAAAATGCGTTAGCTCGACTGGCAGTTGATTCCCTCCACCATTGTCTCCAATCGCGATTTGACCGCCTTCTGTTAGCGGCGATACGTTCTGAAGCATGTTGCCAGGAGCAACTGACCCGCCTAAATTCGTCCAAGCAGTCGATGCATTCGGTCGCCATAAGACTCGGAGCGCGCTGGGATTTCCCGTTACGCCCGCAAGGCTGAACACATCGAATTCTACAAACCCTTGCGTGAAGACGGTGGCGTTTGGCGTAATCGTCCAAAAGTATTGGCTGACGGCACTGATGCCCGTCGGAGGCGCGGAAAACGAGGGCGTGCTGTTGGTAAAGGTAATTGTCGGCGTGGCACCGGGCGTTGTGATGGTATAGTTGAATGTGATATTCGGTCCGAAAGCGCGCGCCGATGTGTCCGCCGTCCATCTGGCAATAGAGCGGGAGGAAATCGGCGAGCCGACATTGACCTGTGTAAATTGCCCGCCTACCACAAGTTCTCTTCCGACACGAACAGCCAGTGCTCGTATAATATCATCTGCGCCTTCGCCGCCTGACGCGCCAACGTTGGTCCACGTCGCCCCGTTCCATCGTGCGATTCGGTTGACAGGGTTGGAACCTAGTTGTGTGAATTGTCCACCGGCAAAAACATAACTCCCCGAAACTGCAAGCGCATTGACTTGTGCATTAGGCAACATATTCATTGAAATCCACCTTTGTAAAGTCGTGCTCCAGCGCGCACATCTACTGGTATTCGCCACCCCGCCGGCGTTAGAGAACGTTCCACCGATGTAAATATCACTGGCAGAGCCGGTAATCGTCAAAACCGTTGCGCTTGCACCGTTGCTCGTGCCTGTTCCAAGCGACGACCAACTGTTTCCGTCCCAGCGCGCCACACGATTGGCATTAATCTGCGACGCTCCGACGTTGGCATTTGTGAAATCGCCGCCGACAAACACATCTCCCGATTCCGAAATCCATAACGCATGCACGGTGTTATCCACGCCGTCTCCACCCGACCCTACCGCACTCCAACTGTTTGCTGTTGTATTCACACGTGCAATTCTATTGACCGTAACTGGCGATGCTCCGACATTTCCTTGCGTAAATCCGCCTCCGACATAAAGAGTCCCTGAACGATAAGCCAATGATGTAACAACTGCATTGACGCCGTTTCCGCCACTGGTTCCGACCGTTGTCCAAGCGTTGTTGAACCACCGTGCCAATCGATTTGCCGGTGCGCCGCCCGCTTGTGTAAATGAACCACCGACATAGACAGCGTCGCCAAGAAGATTAAATGCGACAATCGCATTCACGTTGTCATTCACGCCGCTTCCTAAGGCAGACCATGTCTTTGAGGTTATGTTGTATCGCGCCACTCGATTGGCTTGAACCCCGCCCGCAACCGTAAACGAACCGCCGAGATAGACATTATTTCCTAAAACGGATACTGCACGCACAGTCCCATTCACTCCGTTCAAGAAACTGACCGCCGACCACTGCGCGATTGATGGACGGTATCGTGCTATGCGATTTGCCGGATTACCATTTGCCGTTGTAAACGCTCCCACGACATACAGCGTATCTCCAATGAGCCGAATATCACCGACATTGCTATTGAGACCTCCCCCGAGTGCCGACCAAGCCGTCCCGTTCCATCGCGCAATCCGATTGGCGGGATTTCCGCCAGCCTGCGTAAAGATGCCACTTACATAAATTTGACTGCCAGCGACAATAATTCTTCCGACTGCGTCGTTCAGACCTGCCCCGAGTGCCGACCAAGCCGTCCCGTTCCATCGCGCAATCCGACTGGCGGGGCTACCGCCCGCCGTCGTAAAAAACCCGCCCGCATAGAGATCGCTTCCTGATAACGTCAATGCTGTTACTTGTCCGCCTGTCCCTGCACCAACAGCGTTCCACGTGTTGAGTGCAAGGTCGAATCGTGCAATAAACTGATTAGACGTTGTGCCTGCCGCCGTAAATGGACCACCTACAAATACGCTATTCGTCGTGCTGGCAATCGCGCTGACTCCGCCAGTAACGCCGTTGTTCGCCCCCGTTCCAAGTGAAGACCACACGCTTCCATTCCAACTTGCAATACCATTCGCGGTAATTGCCGACGAGCCGACGTTGGCTTGTGAAAAATTTCCACCGACATAGAGCGTTATGCCGGTTGCCGACAAAGTCAACACCTCGCCGTTCACGCCGTTACCGCCACCCGAACCGACGGCACTCCAAGTGTCAGTGGTTGGGTTGTATCGTGCAATCCGATTTGCCGTAATTCCGCCTGCCGTTGTGAAATCGCCTGCAACATAGAGAAATCCCGATAACAATTTCATCTCGTTAATTCTATCGTTTGTGCCGTTATTCGCGCCCACACCGAGCGTTGAGAGTGCGTTGACTGTTGCATCGTATTTCACCACGCGATTTGCCAACAGCCCGCCCGCTTGCGTAAAATTTCCGCCGAAATACCAAGTTCCATTACCATCCGTCTCAATGGCTGAAACCGCTGCGTTCATGCCATTGTAAGGCACTGCAAAGTCTGCATTCCAAGTATTGGGTGTGCTTTGCACAATCGGGGTAAAAATCGGTTCGCCTGACGCATTGGTGCTCATCTGATACCCCGACGCATTGAACGAGCCGGAAACGCCCTGTCGCAACGTACCGTCCGAGTTTAAGGCTTCTTCGATTGCCGATCTTTCTACCGGCTGTGCCGATAGCATTCCGCCCTGACAAACGCCGAGCATCACGATTAGCAGGAACTTTGAGCCAAGCAGAACGATGTCTTTTAGTTTGTTTTTCATCGCTGTAAATGATTATGAGTGAAAGATGATTTGTATAAAGCTGCAAGCACTACGGCTTACTTTATGCTTCGCGACAAAGGTAGAAGGGGGTGGTCTCCGAAAAGTCTCCGTTTGGGCGTTGTTGAATGATTTTGCTCAGTGATTTTGCGTTTCAATCCAAGAAGTGTCTGCATTTGAATAGACTCGGAGTTTCATAACCGACGGCGTTGTTTTATCTTGCGCGTCTTCATTAAGGCAACCACAACTTTCATCATTTCAGATGTTATCAGGAAAAAAAGTCGGAATTATCGGCGTTGGAAAATTGGGCGAAGCCATTGCGCTCGGTTTAATTAAAAACGGCGTGCTCAAAGCGTCGGATATTATGGGCAGTGCCAAGCGCGAGAGCTCGATAGAACGAATCCGCACCAAAGTCGGCATAGAGGCTGTCGCATCAAACTCAGATGTGGTCGCCCATTCCGATGTGGTCATTCTTGCCGTCAAACCGCAGAACATTGCCAAAGTGTGCAAAGAAATTCGCCATGCATTGAAGCCGACGCATGTCGTTGTGAGCGTTGCCGCTTCAGTCTCAACGACTTACATTGAAGAGCATCTTGAACTAGAACTTCCCGTGATTCGTGCGATGCCGAACACGCCGTCGCTCATCAATGCTGGAATGACGGCAATTTGCGGCGGACGCTTTGCGACAAAAGCGCATTTGGCGTTGGCAGAGGAAATTTTTGCTTCGGTTGGACTTGTTGTCAATCTCGATGAATCGCTCTTTGACGGCGTTACGGCGCTTTCTGCTTCGGGTCCTGCCTATATTTATGTCGTGATTGAATCGCTTGCCGAAGCGGGTGTGAAGCTCGGAATTCCGCGCGACGTCTCGACGCTTCTTGCGGCGCAAACGATGCTCGGTTCGGCGAAGTTAGTGTTGGAGACCAAACAGCACCCTGCCCTTTTGAAAGACAGCGTAACAACGCCCGCAGGTTGCACGATAGATGGATTGCTTGAGTTGGAAGACGGTCGGCTTCGTGTTACGCTCATTAAAGCGGTCGTCAAAGCCGCAGAACGCGCTTCGCAACTTGTCAAAACTTAACGCATCACTCATTCCGCGATATGCTGAAATCCATTTTCGTTCTTCTCTTTGCTTTCATTTTCACCGAGCGTTTGGCGGCGCAAGGCGTTACGGTTCGTGCGTTCGTCAACGACGCCAATGCTTCGCTTGGCAATCCGATTTACTACACCGTTGAAATTCAAGGTGGGACGGGCGGCGAAGTCATTCCGCCCACGAGCAGCGACGCGATTGACGTTCAGCGCAACAGCATTTCCACCTCGCAAAGCATGAGCATCGTCAATGGGCAAATGTCTCAAACGAAGTCGCTCACGTTCATTGCTGTTCCGAAGAAGGAAGGCAAACTCACCATTCCGCCGGCGACGGTTAAAATCGGCGGTCAAGTGCTCACCACCAACAGCGTCAGCCTCACGGTCAGCAAAGGCGGCGCGGGGCAAGGTCAAACGCCCAACGGCGGCGCGATTTCAGGCGGAAGCGAAATTTTCATTCGCCCCGTTGTCGATAAAACCAAACTCGTTGTCGGCGAAGGCGCAACCATCACTTACAAACTTTACTACAAACTCAACGTCCGCCAATACACCAGCGAAGAAGACATCAAGCCCGAAGGCTTTTGGGTTGAACGCTTCGATGTCTCCAAACTTCCCCAAGTTACTGAGCGATACAATGGCTCGATGTATCATGTAGCCGTGATTAACAAAATCCAAGTCTTTCCGACACGCGCTGGCAAGTTGGAAGTGGCAGGCTACAAAGGCACTTGCGAGGCGTTGATTTCCGACATCAAACGGCAACGCGGATTTTTATTTGACGACTTTTTCGCCTCTCCCGGTCGTATGCAAAAGCTCAGCGTTGTTGCACCCGCGGTCAAGTTTGACGTCAGCGACCTTCCCGAACCAAAGCCGATGAGTTTCAGCGGTGCGGTTGGCGATTACAAGTTCACTGCAACCCTTGATAAGTCCAACGTGAAAGCCGGCGAAGCCGTTACATTGAAGTTCACCGTTGAAGGCGAAGGCAATATCAATTTGCTTCCGACCATTAATCCCGATTTACCGTTGGAGTTTGAAAAGTATGAGCCGAAAGTTGATGTGAAGGTCAACAAAAATACCAGCGTGGTTACGGGATACAAGACGACGGAACTTACCGTCATTCCGCGTGCGTCGGGGAAGTTTGATTTAGGCACGGTTGAATTTTCATACTACCACCCGCAAAAGAAACAGTATGTTACGCTCACATCGCCGCGCTTTGAACTCAACGTCGAGCCCGACCCGAAAGCCGCTATGGCAAGCGTAAGCAGTTCAGGAGAAAAACGCGACATTAAAAAATTCACCGCCGATTTTCGGTATATCAAAACCAGTGCGAATTCGCTTCGCTTGGGAAGCAGTTCGCCGCTTTACCGTGCGTGGTGGTTTTATCTGTTGATGCTTCTGCCGCTTGGCGCGGTCGGATACTTTTTAGCACTGCAAAAGCGCGAAGAACAAATGAAAACCGACATCGCCTTTGCGCGTAGCGTTAAAGCCTCGCCCGAAGCGAAGAAACGCTTGAAACGCGCCAAAGAACTGCTCAAACAAAGCGACCAACAAGCCTTTTTTGCCGAACTTGAAAACGCACTCATCAAATTCATCGGCAATCGCTACAACACCGACGACCACGCGCTTCGCAAAGACGAACTCAAAGCCCTGCTTCTCTCAAAGCAAGTTGCGCCCGAGTTGATTGAGAAACTCATGCGCATTTTGGAGAAGTCAGAATTTTATCGCTATGCACCCGCCAAAGAAACACAAGATGATTTAACGACGCTTTACGACGACGCAACCCAAATCATCTCCGAACTTTCAAAAACACGTTAATTGCTCATGCTCAATCGCGCATTGCTCGTTGCTCTTTTTTCGTTTCTTGTCGCTCCCCTGCTTGCACAAGGCACAAACGCCACCACCATGTTCAACGAGGCAAGCAATCTCTACACGGCGGGAAAGTATCGAGAAGCCCTTGCACTTTACACCGCGCTCGATTCGCTTGGCTATCAAAGCGGCGAACTTCATTACAACATAGGCAACACTTACTACAAAATCGGACAAATCGGCAAAGCGGTTCTCTACTACGAAAAGGCAAAGCGATTCATCGACGGCGACGAGGATTTACAAACGAACCTTGAACTCGCGCTCGCTCGCACGAAGGATAAAATTCCCGAACTCCCGAAGTTTTTTTTGGAATCCTTGCTTGAAAAAATCTTGAATGTCTTTTCGCTTGGAGGATTGGGCTTTTTCGTCTTGCTGTTTCTTTATGGCACTGCGACGATTTTCATTTTTCAACTGCGCGATTTGTTCGGCTTGAATTCGCTTGTTGGACAAATTTTCAAGTACATGTTTCTCGTGCTCTTTTCGCTTTCGCTCATTTTATTTGTGCTGAAATCGTCGCGCCTTGCTACGTACCGCGAAGCCGTCATCTTAAATCCCGTCGTTAATCTCAAAAGCGAACCGCGCGAACAAAGCGCGACCATTTCCGTCATTCACGAAGGCTTGAAGGTGGAAATCTCTCGTAAAGAATCAAACTGGCTGGAAGTCAAACTGCCCGACGGCACGAAAGGCTGGATTGAAGAGCGCGAAGCCGGAGAGATATAACGCCGATAATCATCGATGCCGATAAGTCTGCGTTCAAACTGAACGATAGGTTCACAGACCATTGGTGTCGTTGCGAAGCCGAAGAAATCGGGTGAAGCCATCTATCTTCCATTGGTTTACAAGATTTATGGATTCTGTCGTTTCGCTTGCAATGACGGCGTCGTTTATCAACCTTATCTCTAATCCCGTCTCGATACTTATCGTTTGTATGAGGCTGATATGAGTTCGAGCCAATTCGGCTGTAACAAGATGTTTTCGGAATTGCGTATCTTAGGTCAATTCCCCGTGTTGTTCATAACATTTTAAGAGGAGTAAAAATGAAAGTCGTTCCTGCCGAAGATGCCGTAAAGGCAATCCAATCTCACAGCCGCATTTTTGTTCATACCGCCGCCGCAACGCCGACCATTTTGCTGGACGCTTTGGCGAAGCGTGCCGACGAGCTTGACGATATTGAGTTCATTCACTTGCACACCGAAGGGGTCGCGCCGCAGGTTGCGCCGAACCTCGCCGGCAAATTTCGCGACAGTTCGCTCTTCATCGGCGCGAACGTTCGCAAAGCGGTTCAAGAAGGTCGCGCGGATTACATTCCGATTTTCTTATCGGAGACGCCGCTCCTGTTCCGACGAGGCATTTTGCCGCTCGACGTTGCACTCGTGCATGTTTCTCCGCCCGATAAGCACGGCTACTGCACGCTCGGCGTTTCAGTCGATTGTTCACTTGCCGCCGTTGAAACCGCGAAAACGGTGATTGCGCAAGTCAATCCCCAAATGCCGCGCACGCATGGCGGAAGTTTGATTCATCAAAGCAAAATTCATTACGCGGTCGAAGTCGATACGCCGATTTTCGAAATCGCGCCCGAGCCGCTCGACGACATCGCCCTCGCAATTGGAAAACACGTGGCGGGCATTATCGACGACGGCGCGACGCTTCAAATGGGCATCGGCACGATTCCCAACGCCGTCCTGGCGTCGCTCGGCAGCCACAAGCGTTTGGGCATTCATACGGAAATGTTTTCCGACGGCGTGATTCCGCTTGTTGAAACCGGTGTGATTACGGGCGAAGAAAAGCGCGTTCATCCGCACAAAATCGTCGCGACCTTCGCCATGGGCACGCGCAAACTTTATGACTTCATCGATGATAATCCCGAAGTAACGATGCTCGATGTGCAGTATGTCAATGACACCGCTGTCATTCGGCGCAATCCAAAAGTAACGGCGATTAACAGCGCGATTGAAATTGATATTACGGGGCAAATTTGCGCCGACTCTATCGGAACAAAGATGTATTCCGGCGTCGGCGGACAAATGGACTTTGTGCGTGGCGCGTCGCTCTCAGAAGGCGGCAAAGCCATATTTGCGCTGCCTTCGACGACTTCCAAAGGTGAATCGCGCATCGTGCCGCTTCTAAAGCCCGGCGCTGGCGTGGTTACAACGCGCGCCCACGTGCATTACATTGTTACTGAATACGGGGTCGTCAATCTTTATGGAAGAAGCCTGCGCGAGCGTGCCGAACTGCTTGCTTCAATTGCACATCCTTCGCATCGCGACGCGCTTCTGAAAGCCGCGCATGAACGCTTCGGCTCGTCTCAATTCACATTGGCATAGGCTTGTAACTCTATCAGTTTAAGAGTTAAGAGTGGGCGGCTGTTTTCAACCGTCAACTTTTAACTCTTAACTTTTTTACTTGAGATGAACTGTTACGAATTGCTCTTTGCAAAACCTATTACGAGACTTCACCCTCCACCTTTCACCTATTTTTGTATCTTTGCCGCCTTTGAACTTCAACACGCACTCATGAAAACGAAACTACCAAAGTTGCACGTCTTGACGCTCGGCTGCTCGAAGAACGTCGTCGATTCCGAGCTTTTGCTGGCACAAGCCAAAGCCAACGATTTTCTCATCGTCGACGACGCCAAAAAAGCCGATATGCTCGTCGTCAATACTTGCGGATTCATTGAAGAAGCCAAGCAAGAATCGATTGATGCAATTTTAAGCGGCGTGAAACTGCGCGAGAAAGGCAAACTTGAAAAACTCCTCGTGATGGGTTGCCTTTCCGAACGATACAAACCCGACCTCGAAAAAGAGATTCCCGAAGTTGACGCCTACTTCGGCACAATTGGTTTGGATACCACCGTGCTGACGAACATTTTGCGCGAACTCGGCGGCGACTACAAAACCGACCTTCTCGGCGAGCGCGCCCTCTCGACGCCGAAACATTTCGCCTACATGAAAATCTCCGAAGGGTGCGATAACCCTTGCTCTTTCTGCGCGATTCCTCTGATGCGCGGCGGACATAAAAGCAAGCCCATCGAAGATTTGCTCCGCGAAGCCAAAACCCTTCGCAACAGTGGCGTCAAAGAACTTGTTTTGATTGCCCAAGACCTCACCTACTACGGCTTAGACCTTTACGGCAAACGAACCTTATCCGATTTGCTCAAACGTCTTTCCGACGTCGGCTTTGAGTGGATTCGCCTGCTTTATGCCTATCCCGCAAAATTCCCGACCGACATTCTGCCCGTCATGCGCGAGCGCGAAAACATCTGCAAGTATCTCGATATGCCCATTCAGCACGCCAACACCGATGTGCTCAAATCCATGCGGCGTGGCATGACGCGCAATGGCTTGCTAAACTTAATTCAACAGATTCGCGACGAAGTGCCGAACATTCGACTGCGCACCACGCTCATTCTTGGCTATCCAACTGAAACCGAAGAAGCGTTCAACGACGTGCTGGATTTCATTCAAGAAGTGAAATTCGACCGATTGGGCTGTTTCTCTTACTCGCACGAAGAAAACACAGTGGCATTTACGCTCGAGGATAGCGTGCCGATTGCGGAAAAAAAGCGTCGTGTGGCAAAAGTGATGGAACTGCAAGAAAAAATTTCACTCGAAAAAAATCTTGCGCTGGTCGGAAAAGAATTGCGCGTGCTCATCGATAGAATTGAAAGCGGCGTCGCCATTGGACGCACGGAATTTGACGCACCCGAAGTCGATAACGAGTTCATCATTCAATCCGCCGAAAAAGGCTTTGATGTGCGCACGCTGAAAGTCGGTGAATTCTACACGGCGGAAGTAACCGATGCCGAAGCCTACGATTTGTTCGGCATGTTGAAAGCGTAAGCGCGAGCGGCAAAATTGCTCCTGAACTCCGCAATCATTGAAATGCACACCGATAAACTCATTTATCTGCTCCTGCAACTCTTGCCGCAGGCGTTCTTTTTGCTGATTGGCAGAAATCCCAACGATGCCGTGCGCTACCAATTCAAATCCGTTGAACTCAAAGATGTCTCTTTCCGCATTGACGGGCTCTTTATTCCGGACACGGACGACATCACCTACTTTGTGGAAGTTCAGTTTCAACGCGATGAGCAATTTTACGGGCGATTTTTTGCTGAAATTTTTCTTTATCTCAAACAGTATCCGACGCGCAAGTGGGAAGCGGTGGTGATATATCCCTCGCGAAGTGTGGAGCAACGGGATATTGAAGCCTATCGGGAATTTCTTGCATTGGAGCAAGTGAAACGGATATATTTGGACGAGTTGCCGCCGACGGATTCCGTTGC
>JBDNCJ010000076.1:0-12690 GCA_046719715.1 Chloroherpetonaceae bacterium
GGAAACTTTCGAGCTCGTGCTCGATTTGTGCGAAGTCGCCGCCAAAGGTCTGCTCGAACATCTCAAAGCAAAACACCTTTCACACGTGCAAGGCGAACATAAAGCCTGAATAAAGCACCTCGCAGGCAACATAGCCAATCAGCATCGGACAAGGAATTCAAATGATGAAGGTTTACCTCGACACTTGTGTGATTCAACGCCCCTTTGATGACAAATCACAACTGAAAATTGCGCTGGAAGCCGAAGCGGTTATTACTTTAATTTTGCTATGCGAACAAGGTGCATTTGAGATAGTATCTTCTGACGCACTACTTTGCTATTGTAGGAAATGCCGATTACTTTTGCACCACCGATTATAAATTACTCAACCGTGCAAAGCAGACTGAATTTTCAGTGATTAAAATCATCTCGCCAATTGATTTGGCAAAGGAGTTAGCGTAATGCCTAAAACAATGCCTTTATCTGAACTCACCGAACAAGCCATTGCTGTTCTTTGCAAAGAGTTTGGCGTAGCCAATACGATTCGTTTTCTCAATCAATATGAGCAAGGCAATGGCGACTACACCAAAGAGCGAGAAACGCGATTCAACGATTTGACTCTTGAAAACTATCTCGCTACGCTTCAAGCGTTGAGGGAAAATCGTTTTACACCCTAATTTTTCACACCTTCAGCGCGAACATAAAGCCTGAATAAAGCACCTCGCAGGCGACATAGCCAATCAGCATCGGACGCGAAAAGGGAATGGCGAATTTGATGATGAGTTGATAGACGAAGTTGGCGGCAATGAGCATCAGGGCGGCGAAGAGCACGACGAGCGCGATTTTGCCCGTCTCCGTCTCCAAGAGCGATTCCGAAAAGCCGTCGCTGAATCGATACAACACCGTTACCGCGGCAACAAACATCAATCCCGCCGAGCCTAACAGCAGGAGCGACAAACGTTCATCGGTCAAGAAGTCTTTCATTTCACGCCGGTTAAGTTTTCGCAGTAAAAATTTTGATTGCCCGATTTAAGTTTCCACAAACCGCTGTCGTTGTGTAATTTTGGCAAACTTCAACTGTCGCACATGCTCAGCCGCGTTGCCAATTCAATTTACTGGATGAATCGATACATTGAACGGGCAGAAAATTACTCGCGCCTTATCAATGTGAATTTGAACATTTCTTTGGATTTACCGCCGGGATTAAGCGAACAATGGCTCCCGCTAATTTTGACGACAGGCGACGAACAGGCCTTTTTTCAACGCTATGGCGAAGCCACAAAAAACAACGTGCTTGATTTCATGGTCGCCGACGTCAGCAATCCGAACTCCATTCTCAACTGCTTAAAAGCCGCCCGCGAAAACGCCCGCACCGTGCGCGACAGCATCTCGATTGAAATGTGGGAACACATCAATCGCACTTATCATTTTGTTCTCGAAGCCGTCGGTCAGCACGATTGGAAACGGCTCAACGCGGCAAGTTTCTTCAACGAAGTCCGACGCAACTGCCAACTCTTTCTTGGCATCGTTGATACCACCATTTCACGCACCGAAGGCTGGCACTTCGGCACGATTGGGCACTTCATCGAGCGCGCCGATAAAACCTCGCGCTTCCTCGACATCAAGTATTTTATTTTGCTTCCCGACACCAAAGACGTCGGCTCGACGCTTGACTTGATGCAGTGGACGTCCATCTTGAAATCTGCCAGCGCTTATCAAATGTATCGCCGACAATACAGCAAAATCACCCCTGCCGACATCGCACAATTTCTCATCTTTAATCAAGATTTTCCCCGCTCCATTCGCTTCGCGCTCATACAGGCAGAGTCGTCGCTTCACGCCATCACCGGCACGCCGCTCACAACATTCAGCAACAGCGCGGAAAAAAAACTCGGACAACTCCGCTCCGAATTGGAATACACCGACATTCAAGACGTCGTCGCCAAAGGGTTGCACGAGTCTCTGGACGATGTTCAAAAACGCCTCAACGAGATTGACGGACTCATTTATGAAAACTTCTTTGCTCACTAACTCGACCGAATGATTCTTCGCGTTACCCATCATACTGAATATCACTACCCTGAACCTGTTCTCTTTGCACCGCACACGTTTCGCTTCTATCCGCGCGTTGATTCGCATCAAGAGTTAATTTCTTTTTCGCTCAGGATTGAGCCGAACCCCGATTCGCTCTTCGCCGAGTCGCAACACGGCAACACGATTCACATCGCTTCGTTCAGCGAAAAAAGCAATCGGCTCATCGTCTCGACAGAATTGACCGTCAGCACCCAACGAGAAACTCCATTCTATTCGTCGTGGCAATTAAACACGCCCTACATGGATTTGCTCTTTCCTGCCATGCGCTCGTGTTTAGAACCGATTGACATGGATAACGACACGTTGGAATTTGGAAAAGCCATCGCCCGCGAAACCAATTACAACGCGCTTGAATTCGCTCAAACCTTGACATCGCGTATTTATCACGAGTTCAAAAAGTATCCGCGTCTTCGGGGCAATCCGCATTCGCCATCTCAAACCTTTCACGACAAACAAGGCTCATGCCGCGACTTTACCGTGCTTCAAATGGCACTCTGCCGAGCGTTTGGATTGGCGGCGCGATTCACCAGCGGCTACCACTACGACGAAGTTCTGGGCGAAAATCACGAACTCCACGCATGGCTTGAAGTGTATTTTCCCGATGCAGGCTGGCGGGGCTTCGATGCAAGTTATGGCGTGATGGCGGGCGATAAACACATCGCCATTTTCGCGGCGGCGTATCCCGAACTCACTGCACCCGTTACAGGCTCTTACTGGGGAACGCCCGAACATACCCTCACCACAAAGGTTTCTGTCGAGGAACTTTCCATTGCCCGCTAACACACGCTAAGTCGCAAGACAGAATTGATATGATGTAACGACAATGGATTCTTCACTTCGCTACGCTCCGTTCAGAATGACAAGGAAAATTATGTGGTCATTGCGAGCAACGCGAGGAATCCAATCTCTAATGAGCAATGAAGAATGAGAAATGAGGAGGTGAATTGTCATTCCAAGCAACGCGAGGAGTCCAGTGGATTCTTCCCCTTCACTTCGTTCAGGGTCGGAACGACAAACCCTATCGTTTTCAAATGATTTCAGTATGAGACCGTCTACTCGCCGATGAGTTTCACGTCGTCAGTGCGAAAGACTTTCTTTTGGATTTCGCGTCCAGTTTTGGTGTTGGCAAGTCCGCCCAATGCGGATTCTTTCAATCGGGGCGACATCAGGTCGCCGACTTCTTTTGTCGCGAAAATCACTTCATCGGGCGGAATGAGGCTTTTCACCCCTGCCAATGCGATTTGCGCCGAAGTAAAGGCATTTGCCACGCCTATCGCATTTCGGATAGCGCATGGCTCTTCGACCAAGCCTGCCACAGGGTCGCACACCAAGCCCATCGCGCCTTTGAGCGCAATGCCCGCCGCTTCAAAGGTTTGCTCGACCGTCCCGCCCAAGAGATACACAATCGTTGATGCCGCCATTGCCGCCGCGCTTCCCGTCTCTCCCATACACCCGGCTTCCGAGCCGGCAAAGGAACTATTTTTGGCAAAAATCAATCCCACCGCACCGCTTACTAACAAGCCTTCAATCAATTTTTCGCGTGCGATATGGTGCTCTTCACGCATGGTTACAAGCGTCGCCGGCATAATGCCCGAAGACCCCGCCGTCGGCGCGGCAACAATTTTGCCCATACACGCATTGACTTCGCTCACCGCCAACGCCCGTGCTACGGCTTTCTGCAACGGCAAACCTAATGTTGAGACCTTTGCCTCAAAGACGGCTTTTGCCCAATTGTTGAGCATTCCGCTTTTGGTTATCATCAATTGTCTTAATCCTTGCTCGACGGCTTGTTCCATAACGGTGAGGGTTTTGTCGAGCGTTGCCAAAATTATCTCGCGCGAACTGCGTCCTTGCGCGAGTTCGTAATCCATCATGGCTTCGGCAATGGTGCAGTTTTTTTCTGCACAATAAGTTGCAATGTCAGAAAGTAGGTTAAAGGTCGGCATACGTTGATTGCAATGTTGAAAAAAGGTTTTTGACGTCAGGAAAACTGTCTTGCAATTTTTGCGCGTTTAATTTTTGCAAGAGTTCAACTGCGTGTTTGACTTTATGGTATTTCCCTTTCGGCGATTGGCGCGTCCATTCTTGTAACTTTTCATCGGGATTTGGAATATCTTGCGGGTCTCGTTTAGGGACTTTCTTCGAAATTTCCTCTCCGAACACTTCATCTAAAATTTCAGGTTGAGAGCAAAACCATGCTTCTGTTTCTTGAACCATAAAAAAGACGCTCTCTTGCTCGCTTTGGATATTGAGTTCCGTCAATACGCTCTCGCGCTTTTCTTTGGGCGCGTCAAGGTCAATGAGCAAAAGCTTTCTCTCTGCATCTGTTTCGTTCAGAAATTTCTTGATGGTTTGCTTTCTATCATCACCCATAATAATTCTCGGCATTCTGCCTTTCAGAATTTTTTCTAATAAACTTCCGAATCCCTTTCTTAAATCGCCGTTTTTGTTGTCGTTTGTTCCTTCAATAAAAAGTTTTACTTCTACCATCGGTTGCCTCCCAAATCGCCCGCTCGCCACATTTTTCCGATTGCAAATTCTTCATACCAGCCCTTGAAATTTTCTTTTGAGTATTGCGCGACAACGGTTCTATTATGCTCGTCTTTTTCAACGACGCGAATGTGCTCAAAGTCGAAGTAGTCCAAGAAATGCGCGGAATGCGTGGTCAGAATAAACTGCGTTTTCTTAGAGGCGTCGCGAAATAATTTTTGCAGTCCGTAAATCATATCGGGGTGCAAAAACACTTCTGGCTCGTCAATCGCAACAACTTTTCCAATGCTCGGATTGTGGCAAATGGCAAGCAAACACAGATAGCGCAATGTTCCGTCGGATAAATGATAGGCGGAAATGGCTTTTTCCAATCCCGCTTCTTCGAGCATCAATTGAATTCGATTGGCGAAAAAACTAAACTCAATCGCTTTGTAGGCAGGGTTGATTTCTTGCAAGCCTTCTCGAATTTTAGCAAAACTGCTTCGCGAATTGTTTTTGATATGATTGAGCACTTGCGCAAGATTTCCGCCATCGGAAGCCAGCCGTGTATAGCCTTCGGTCTCAATCGGAAGTCGCATCTGACTTTTGGGGCGGGTATCAAATGCCTCATAAATCGCCAGCGTTTTCAAAGTATTTCTGATGCGGTTCAACAGCCCATACCTCGCGGAATTGATTTCGCCGAAAGCCGATTCATGTTCTGAAATCGCCTCCATTTCTCGCTTGGGCGCATGTTCACGGTTTCGCACCAGCGAATCAATGAAACCCACTCCGCTTTTGAAGTTGAAATACTCAATATCGCGTTCATTGGTTGTGAACTCGTCGGCAGGCTGTTCATCTATATCGTCAGATTTAAGCGGACGGGCGGCTTTGAGATAAAAAGATTCAACTATCGAGTATCGCGTTTCCCCAACAGGGAAAATGATTATGCGGTAAAGTAATGTCGGGAAAAATGAAGATGCTGAAACATTCGGAGTGGCAAAGGCTTCGAGGGGGAAAGTGTTTGTTAAGTCAATTTCATCTTGCGAGTAATCGTGGCGTAAATCAAACGCTTTTGAATCAAAAAGAAATTGAATCTCAATGGGAATTTCCGGACGACTCGCGCCGTAAAACGCCATGCTGTTATACCCGCCCCATTCCTTGTTAATCAGTTTGTCTAATTCGCCTGAAGCGACGGCTTTCAGTAATTGAAGTGCCTTTAAGAGATTTGATTTCCCAGAGCCATTCATGCCGACCAAGACATTCAACTCCGGGTGGAGATTTATGGTCGTCTCTCCTCGGAAACTGAAAAAATTGAACAATCGAATTGCCTTAATCATCTCGCGATGCCGTTTGAGTTATAGCGGTGTAAGCGTCGGCTTTTGGGCTTTGAGTTTCGCGCTCAATTTTTCGGCAACGGCTCTGCCGCTCAATGCCGCGCCTTCCATTGAGGCAAGATAATTTTGATAGGTGTAATCGCCACACAGGAAGAAATTTGAAATTGGCGAAACTTGGTCGGGGCGGAATCGGTCAACATCGGGCACGGCTTTATAGACCGATTCGGGAATTTTGACAATCGTGGCTTTGAGCAGTTTCGCTTCGCGCACTTTCGGAAAACGCGATTCTAATTCCTTCATCACTTGGGCGACAATCACATCGTTGGGCAGTTCCATCAAGTGATGTGCGGGTGCAAGCACTAAGCTCATCACACTGCCGCCCGTCGCCGTCCCTTGCCCCGCTTGATAATCTCCGGTTGAGGTGATGGAGACATCGGCGAAGGTTGCAAAGGTTGTTCCGTGCGAGAACATCAAATTGTCAGTATCGGTGATTTTCTTATCGAACCACAGTTGGCAATTTGCCACCGGGCTACCGACGAAGTGAAAGAGATTTTTGAAGTAATCGTGTTTGAGCCATGCGTTTGGAATGAGTTTTTTGAACGAGTGAACGGGCAAGGCGGAAATGTAGGCATCGGCTTCAATGCGTCTGCCGTCGGCAAGCACAGCGGCTTGCACGGTGTCGTCTTGATTCAGTTCAAAGGCTTTCAGGCGTGCGCTGTTTTCAATCATTCCGCCTTTCTTCAAAATGTATTGGCGCATGGGTTCAATCATCGTGTCGTTGGGATTGGCTTTGAAGAAGCCGAAGCGTGCGTCTTCGTAATTGCGTCCGAAGTAGTTGAAA
Organism: Chloroherpetonaceae bacterium; assembly: GCA_046719715.1. GTDB lineage: Bacteria > Bacteroidota > Chlorobiia > Chlorobiales > Thermochlorobacteraceae > JANWWM01. Next base: position 6,718 of record JBDNCJ010000076.1, read on the forward strand.
ATGGTAATCATTGGTCGGGCGGAAATCACATTCGGCTCAATGAAGTTGAGTGCGAGGGAAATGGGTCGCCACAGGCGTTGGAGCGCGTTTTCGGTGATGCCGTGTCGCGCATGCCATTCGGAATAGGTCATGTGGTCTTGTGAGCGAAAGTAAGTTTCATTTCCGAACAAGAGAAGTGGCAGAAGCCCGCGAATGAGCGAGAGTTTGTCGCGCCAAGTGATGACGTTCGTTTTTAAGCCGCCCACAAGTTCCGCAAGCGGACTCGGTAAGCCTTTTTGCTTTTCAAACGAAGTTTGTTTGCCGTCTTTTTCGGCATAAATGAGCGCAAGGTCTTTCCAGAGCACCGCATCTTCTGCGCCGATATGCTTCAAGATGGATTGAAGTTCCTTGTATCCTCCGAACACGACATGAAGTCCCGATTCAATCGAGTCGCCGTCGGAATCTTTCCAAACAGAGACTTTGCCGCCCAGTACCGAGCGTTTTTCGTAGAGTGTTACGCCGTAGCCTTTATCCAAGAGATGAATGGCAGCCGTCAGCCCTGCGACGCCGCCGCCGAAAATTGCAATTTCCACAAGTGAGAATGGTTAGTTGTTCATGCTCTTCAAAAGCCATTTTGACGGTCATTTCGTTTCGTTCAAGCGTTGAGAAATAAAAAGGGCGAGTTCATCACCCGCCCTTTACCTCTCTTTACCTCACCCTAACCCTCTCCTAAAAGGAGAGGGAACTAGAGCGGGAACTTCTTCTTTCACCTTCAACCTCTTTCCTAACCTTCAACCTCTTCCCTATCCTTCAACCTCTTCCCTATCCTTCAACCTCTTTCCTAACCTTCAACCCCTAACCTATCCTTCAACCTCTTCCCTTCAACCTCCTTATTTCACCAGCATCAACTTCTTTGTTTGCGTGAACTTGTCGGTTTGCAAGCGATAGAAATACACGCCGCTCGAGAGGTTTTGTGCATTGAAGATGACGGGATACTCACCGGCTTCTTTGCGTTCATTGACGAGCGTGGCGACTTTGCGTCCGAGCATATCAAAGACTTCAAGTTTGACGTTGCCTGCTGCCGCCACTTGATAGACAATGCGCGTCGAGGGGTTGAACGGGTTCGGATAGTTTTGCTCGAGCTTGTAGGTATAAACCCTTGGCGCAAGCGTATTGACTTCGACTGAAACCGTTTGCGGATAGTCGTGAATGGTTCCGTTCAAATCCACTGAGCGCAAGGCGTAGCGGTAGGTTTTGCCAACTTGCACGCCGCGGTCGGTGTAGGTGTAGGTATGGGCGTTGCTGGTTGTGCCTTGTCCGACCAGCGACGGGGTCGTCTGATAGGACGCCACCGTGAACCATTCTTGCTCCACGCCATTGATGAGTTCGGCACGACGGACATCAAAGCCGGCGTTATCGGTTTCGCTGACAGTCGCCCAGCGCAGTTCAACGCCTTGCGGAATGTTGCGTCCCGTAAAGGAGCCGAGATTGACCGGGAGCGGGTTATCAACATCATCTCCCCCAATGACGAACTCTGAAAATCCCGTTAGACCCGTTGCTGTAAAAATACTTCCAGAGCGCGTCGTTGACAACGCCACCCAAGAGCCAAAGCGATTGGAGCGACGAAGTACGTAGAGACGATTTGGATTATTCACCCCTGGAATGCCTGTAATGTCGATGGAGACACTGTAGTTAATCGTTGCCCCGAGAACTTGTCCGTCGTAGGTAATCGTCCACCATCTTGGTGCGGCAACATTTGGCGTGAAGATGGAGCCGTCAGGCGTTGTTGCTGATGTGTTAGTTGCATACTCGACCGAGGCATCGCTTGACGGCGCGGTATTAAAGCGAGAGAAATAAAGGTTTCCGCCTGAGCCGCCAAAGTCGGTAAAGGTAATTGTAATGCCTAACTGCGTGAACGTCCCATTTGCTGTCACATTTGAAATCGCCAAACTCGGCACATCTTGAATCGTGACGTTGGCAATCCATGCGTTGTTGCCAAACGCCGACGTTGCACGGAATCCAATCAGCAAATCGGTTTGACCTGCAAATTGCGACAAGTCGACGGTTTCATGCCGCCACTGTGATGACGCCGTTGGAGTAAAGCTTGCCGTGCTGTTCGCCAATGTTGCCAGCGTGGGCGTAGAGGTGCGCGATTTGTTGTAAAGCACCGGCGAACCCGTTAGCCAAGTCGCTCCGCCGTCGGTAGAGACAACGACCTCGATGCGGTCGTTTTCACCCGCATAACTGCGATACGCCACATCAAAATTCAGCACGGGGGTCGTTGTGCCGCTGAGGCTAATGAACGGCGTTCTCAAAATTTCAACGCGTCCCGAAGTTGCATTAAAGAAATTCGCGCGTGCCGCACCGCCCGAAGAACCGTCGGGCAGAGTAACACCACTTCCTATGAGACCAAAAATTGGGTTTGTTCCAACAGCAGTCACCACTTGTACCGTCCAACCTGGTGCTGTGCCGTTGAGCGACGCAACATATGGCAACGGCAACGAGGTAATCCCTGTGCCGCGAATGGCAAAGGTGTATGGATTTTCATCAGCATCGTTGTTGGCGATTTCCACCGTCGCATTTTTCACCCCGTCGGTTGAGGGGTTGAACGTGATTTGGAAGGTTGTACTCGCTGAAACGGCTACCGTGCCGGCGGGTGAAGCCGTTACGGAAAAATCCGCCGCATCTGGACCTGTAATCGTAACACCTGAAATCGTCAATGGGTCAACACCGGTGTTGGTGATGGTGAAGGTTCTAACCACTGTGCCGGGAAGCGCATTGGCGATGGGCGTTTCCGTCGGCTTGATGCTCATGCGATTCGCGGATTCTTCATGAATTGCTCCATGACTTGCTTCCGCAGACGCAGATGGCACATTCTTTTCAAGCGGTCCGATTTCAGCGATTGGAACGGGATAGACGTTCGGGCTGGGACGCGCGGCGGTCGTATTTACAGTTCCAAAATCTGTATGATTTGTCAATGACGGCGTCGTGCTTCCGCTTGAAATTGGATTACCGTTTCCAGTTACACCGATTTCAGGACCAGACGGTACGGAAACGCGCACGTTATCAATAAACATATTTCTATTTCCACCGCCCCCTGAACTTACAGCTTCAAACGCAATTTGGAAGCCGGCGTTATCCGTCGTGCCCGTCAGGTCAAAGGATTGCTCTTCCCAAGCGTTTGCCGCGCCGGTGCGATTGACCGTTGCAACAGTTGAGAATGTTACACCACCGTCGGTTGATAGAAGCACATTGATTAAATCTGCTCCGGTGAGCGTGCTCTTAAAGAATGCAAATTCCAAACGCGCCGGATTGGTAGAGCCTGCCGAACTGAAAAATGGAAACACGAGTCGGCGTGTTTCACCTGCAAACGTAGCACCTGTATTGACTTGCGCTTGTCTGACCCCTGCAAAAGGCGTATTCGTCGGTGCCGTTCCGTTTTGAACCACCGTCCAATCAATAATCCCGCCAACCAGATTGACTTCCGTCAAGCCGCCGCCGAACGTTGTTCCGAGCGCGTCGGATTCAAACCCGTTGAAATAAGCCGTTGGCGTAACGGCAATCGGCGCAACCCCCACTCCGCTCACCGCAAACGTATAAGGCGTACTGGTATTGGGTGCGTCGTGAGCAATTGAAATCGTTGCTGTTCTTGTGCCTGTCCCTGTTGGATTGAACGCAACCGTGAAGGTAGTTGAACTTGCCGCCGCAATTGATGATGCGGGAGTGGCTGTAACCGTAAAGTCCGATGCGTGTGCTCCCGTAACTTCGACAATCGGAGAACCGGTCAAATTCAGCGAGGCAAGCCCGCTGTTTGAAATCGTGAATGTTCGGCTTCGCACGCCGTTATCGACTGGCAATGATTCAAAATCCGTCCCCGTCAAGAGCGACGGCGTTGCACTTCCATTTGAGATGGCTTCCGAGCCGAACGCCACACCGATTGACGCTGTAAGCGGAATCGGCGAACGACGAACGCTCACTGCATCAAGGGCGAATATGTCTGAGCTACCACCTGACGGTCCTCCATCAAAGTGCAAATAGCGGAAGGCGATGCGATAATTCGTCGTTCCGCCCGGCAAAAAGTCATTGAGCTTAAATGCAACGCGTTGATACGGTCCATTAGGTGAAACAATGTAAGCAACGCGAATGGTGAAATCCGCTGCCGTTGTGCCCGCGGGAGCACTAATGCCCGGTGAGAGCCGAATATCAATCGAGTCGGCAAAGCCAGAATTACGTCGGGTGTAAAAAATCAATGAGTCTGTATCGGTGGAGGGTGAGTATCCTGTAATTTCAGGAGTAATTAAATAGTCATCGATGTCTAATCCATTGGCGCGCTGGAAGTTGTTGGCGATGGAATTGCCTTCAAACGCCGTCAATGCGCCCACCGCCGGTGGAATCATAAAAAACGGTGCTGTCGTGCTACCATCAGCATTGATGGTGAGCCAATTCGGAGCGGTGATGGTTACTGGATTACCTGTAAAGCCTGTATTGAAGTCTTCGCGAAAAACGGTTTCGTTCGGGAAGACATACCGATTAGAGTTAATCGTCAGTGTGTCGTTGCCTGTATTTCCGTCGCCTGGTACGGACACTGCCACGCGAATGACGGGAAATCCGCCATCATCGGGCATGACAAATTGTTGTGCGCCTGTAAAAGTATATGTCTGGGTTTCGCCGATGCCAAGTGCTGGTCCTACACCTGTAGCGGTTATGAACGGTCCGCCATTCACATTGTAGCTGATGTCGTATCCGGCACTGATTGCAGTTGTGCCTGCGTTGTTAATGCTCACGGTTAAGTCATATCCCGTGCCTGCCACCAATTGTCCGGCCGGCAAGGTCGCCGTAGTTGGTCGAGCATCGATTGGAGGCGGCACACTGAATCTGAACGTGAGTCCGCTCGCCGGGAACACCGTAGTTGTCAGCGACATTGTTGAAGTATTGACGGTGCCGGCTGTCGAGGCAGACCAATTGGTCGTTGTGGTGCGATTGTTGAAGTCTGTATTTGCAGTGCCGCGAAGCCCGACTTGATAGGCTCGGGCTGTTGCGTCTTTTGCAAATGTTCCATAGTGAATTTCAATGCGTCCATCTGCCTCACGTAAACGGATTTGGAAGTTGTAATTGTCTCCAACAACTGGGGTAAACCTATAATGTTGAAAGTTCGTCCATTGAACCACGCACTCTCGGTTGGGCGCAGTGCCGATGGTTTCAATGCGCAATTCGCCCGATGTGCCGCCGCGAAGGTCTCCGTTGAGGGCGGCAACAATTCGGCTACCCGCTGCAGTTGTAGAGGAAATTGATGTGTATGTACTAGTAGCCGGAGCGGTGGCACCAAACCACACAAAGCCGTTGGAGTTTACGCCAAGTTCGGTGTAATCGACACCGTCATAATTGAAGGTGAACCCGATGGGTTGTGCGGCATAGTTATTGTCGTCGACAGCGGTTCCCGTTCCTAAAACAGTGCCGCCCGTAATCGGCGTGTAAGTGCCTGTGGTTTGCGAGAAGTTGTATGCTGTGGACACCGCGTTCGTTTGCGCCGTGCCGCCACCGTTGTTTCGGTTTTGCGTCGCTTCCGTTGTAAGGTCGCCCTGTTCAAACGCTGAAAGATATGGGTTGAGCAAGTTATACTCTTCTTTGGAGAGCGTCTCGTTTTGCTTGTAACGCTCGTAGAGTTTGTAGGCTTGTTCAGACTCTTGAAGTCGGCGCACTTTTTCGGATTGCGCCCAAAGCCCGTTTGTTGCAAACAAGGCGAGAAAGAAAAACAGTAATGTTTTCTTCATGTGCAGTGTAGGTTGATGTTGTTGATAGAAAAATAGATACAAAGCCGAGACTAAACTTCGGGCGGCTTTGATGTTTTGTTGATAGTTCGGTAACGCTGCGATAATACAGAAACGCCAAATGACTTCAAAATCACTATAAAAAAATCTTATCTAAACAAGGCTTTAATGCTTCCCCAAGTGCGGCGCGTGGTCGATGTTTGAAAGGCGACTTGGGTTTGCAGTT
>JBDNCJ010000077.1:0-12015 GCA_046719715.1 Chloroherpetonaceae bacterium
TCAAGTTCAGGGGTTTCAATTCGGATTGCGCCGTCCTTTACGACGGCAATGTATTTCTTTGGACATCTTTAATCTGTTTTCATTTTATCAAAATCGTAAAGCCTGCTTGTTCAAAATCAGAATCAACCGCCAACGCCTCTTGAATCCCTCGCGCTTTCATGACCTCAAACGATATGCAGTCGCATAAACTCCACTTTTTATCGTCTCTCGACGCAAATAAGCGAAATCCTTTCAAGAACAATTCATGCGTTATCTCGATTATCTCAACATCTCCCGATGTTTCAAATGCCGAAATAATTTGTGCCGCCGCTTTTCGGTGTAGTGGTTTTGCAAGCCGCGCCCCAATTTCTAATAACACTGCTCTTGTCGTCAAAAAGCGGCATTGCTCCAATTTACGTAGTTCATTCATCAGTTTATTTTGCTCTAACGCCTTTTGATGATATTTATCAGCAGTGGAAATCAACGCGATTGGAAATCCCGAGTCAATAAACACCGTCCTCATTGATGCGTTTCCTTTGGCTTGTGTGAAACAGAGAAATCGTCAGGCAATCCTGCAACGGTGATTTGCTCGAGCCGCTCGAATAGCGTTTTTGTTTGGTCAGTTGGCAAAGCAGAAATTTCTACTTCCACTGTTTCGCCCTCTTCAAGTTCAGGGGTTTCAATTCGGATTGCGCCGTCCTTTACGACGGCAATGTATTTCTTGGACATTGGCGTTAAGCGTTTTTCTTGACGAACTCGATTTGTCGATTTGCGCCGAGTTGAACTTCGACCGTGTCGCCTTCTGCGATTTCGCCTTTAAGAATTTTTTCGGCGAGCGCGTTGGTGATATAGCGTTGCATGACACGCTTCAATGGACGTGCGCCGAAGGTTGGGTCGTAGCCGAGTTGGGCGAGCCAATCTTTGGCGGGTTCGGAAAGCATGAGCGTGATGTTTTGCTTTGCCGCCGTTTGCGCGATGCGTTGGAATTGGATATCGACGATTGCGGAGATTTCGTCGCGGGTGAGCGGCATGAACATAATCACTTCGTCGATGCGGTTGAGAAATTCGGGTCGGAGTTTTCGGCGCAGAAGTTCAAAGAGTTCCATGCGCAAGCGCGAAAGCAGTTCTTGACGGTTTTCGTCGGTCATCAGCGCGGTTTGGTCTTGAATGAGTTGCGAGCCGATGTTGGAGGTCATGATGATGATGGTATTTTTGAAATTGACGGTGTGTCCTTTGCTGTCTGTCAGTCGTCCGTCGTCCAAGACTTGCAAGAGAATGTTGAAGACGTCGGGGTGCGCTTTTTCGATTTCATCGAGCAAGACGACACTGAACGGACGACGTCGGACGGCTTCGGTGAGTTGTCCGCCTTCATCATAGCCGACATAGCCGGGCGGCGCGCCAATGAGCCGCGAGACGCTGTATGCTTCCATATACTCCGACATGTCAATGCGCACCAGCGCGTTTTCATCATCAAAAAGATACTCGGCTAAACTGCGGGCGAGTTCGGTTTTGCCGACGCCGGTGGTGCCGAGAAAGATGAACGAGCCGATGGGCTTTCGCTCGTCGGAAAGTCCCGCCTTTGCGCGTCGCACGGCTTCGGAAATGGCTTTGACGGCTTCGGCTTGCCCAATGACGCGCCGTCCGAGTTCCGATTCCATTTCCAAGAGTTTCTGCCGTTCAGATTGGAGCATTTTTGAAATCGGAATTCCCGTCCACTTGGCGATGATTTCCGCAATTTCAGTAGCGGTAATTTCTTCTTTCATCATCGCGCCACTTTTTTGCAGGTCGTCCATTTTGGATTTAGCGGCTTCCAACTGCTTTTGAAGCGAGGCGATTCGCCCGTATCGAATTTCCGCCACCTTTCCCAAATCGCCCTGACGCTCGGCTTCTTCGGCATCGACTTTGGCTTGCTCAATATCAGATTTGAGTTTTCGGATTTCGGTGATGACGGCTTTTTCATTTTGCCATTTGGCTTGAATTCGCGCTTGCTCTTCGCGTAAATCGGCAAGCTCTTTTTCAATTTCCGCCAATCGAAGTTCTGTATCGTTCATGGTTTGGAATGCTCACGCTTTAAGATTGATTTTAAGGTCGATAATGTGAAACAAATTTAAGCCAAAATCCCGTTCAGCGTGCGGCTTTCCAAGTAAAGTTTTTATGATGCTTCGGAATTGCTTACGTTTAATGCAGTTTAACATCAACATCACACTGGAAAGAAGTTTATGGAGTTTTTCGGTATTCCCGTGTCAAGTCAAGACACACAAAAGCCTTATCGTGAAGCCATTAAGGAAATTCGCCTTATTATCCTCAATGTCGATGGGGTTTTGACTGACGGATACATTCAATACACGGAATCGGGCGATGAAATTAAGACCTTTTACGCGCGCGACGGATTTGCGATTCGTGAAGCGATGAAACAAGGTTTGAAGGTTACCGTCATTTCGGAGCGTCAGTCGCGCGCCGCTATGCGCCGTTTGATTGAACTCGGCGTAACGGATATTTATCTCGGGATTCGCAACAAGCTCGAGACCTACCAAGAACTCAAAGTGCTTTACAATGTTGAAGATAAGCACTGCCTTTACATCGGCGACGACATTTCAGACATGCCCGTGTTAGAAAAGGTCGGATTTTCATGCGCGCCTATCAACTCAATTGAATACTTGCGCAGTCGCGTCGCCTATCTTTCGCCTTACGAAGGCGGCAAAGGCTGTGTGCGCGACGTGCTCGAGACCGTCCTGCTTGAACAAGGCAAGTGGAAGTATTACCAAGATCCTTGATTGGCTTTTGATGCAGCTCTTTCGCATGTATTTTGATTTTTGGCGAAGCGATTCCAAGTTGAATCGCTTTTGTTTTTTTTGATTGAACAAGCACGGCGGAATGCTTACATTCGCTTTGTCAAACGCATATCGCGCAATTAAACTCGCTCCAACTATGACGACTGAATTTGAACAACGTCTCGTTGAAATTTTCGGTGCAAATACGCCTTTTGTAAAAGAGCTTCTTGCCGAATATCAAACCAACCCAACCGCCGTCAAAGAAAATTGGCGGAGATTTTTCGAGGATTTAAAGTCTAACAATCTCAATCTTCTTGCGCTCGAGACCGATGCACAGCGTAGCAAAAACTTCTTGCAAAAATCGCTCTTCGGAAACGGACACGAGAACGGACATGCAGAAAACGGGAAATCCGATGTCGCCAATCGTGAATCGGGAAAAGCCGTTTCGGCGCAAGTGGCGCAACGCCTCACCTCGAGTTTTCCCTCGCTTGAAGCGGCAGGATTGAGGGAAGAAGACCAAGCCATTGCGCTCTCTGGCGTACCGCTTCGCATTGTTGAGAACATGGAGCAGAGCCTTTCTGTGCCGACAGCGACGTCGTTCAGAGCGATGCCCGTCAAGGTGTTGGAAGAAAACCGCGTCATTATCAATCAGCATCTTTCCGCGATTTCCAAAGGCAAAATTGCTTTCACGCACATCATTGCTTGGGCGATTGTTCAAGCCATTAAGAAATATCCATCTCTTAATTGCACCTACGCCAATGTTGAGGGAAAATCATACAAGATTCTTCATAAGCACATCAACATCGGGCTTGCCGTCGATATGACGAAGAAAGACGGCACGCGCTCGCTCGTAGTGCCGAACATCAAAGCGGCAGAGCAGATGAATTTTTCACAATTTTTTGATGCCTACAACTTGCTTGTTAAAAAAGCGCGTGAAAACAAACTCGCGCCCGACGATTTCATCGGCACAACGGTTTCACTGACCAATCCGGGCACGATTGGCACGGTGGCTTCTGTGCCGCGCTTGATGATGGGGCAAGGCGTCATTATCGCTACGGGTGCGATTGATTACCCCGCCGAATATCAAGCGATGTCGCAAACGCTCCTGACGCAACTCGGCATCAGCAAAGTCATGCAAATGACTTCCACCTACGACCACCGCATTATTCAAGGGGCAGAATCGGGCGAAATGCTTGCCGCGATTCACAAAATGCTGACGGCAGAAGACGAATCGTTTTACGATACCATTTTCAAAGACCTCAAAGCCCCATATCGCCCATGGCGCAAACAACTTGACAAAAATCCGCTCTCGCTTGGCGGCGCGGCGCGCACGGAAGAACTCATCGAAAAACAAGCCCGCGTCATGCAGATGATTAACGCCTATCGCGTGCGCGGACACCTCATCGCCAACATCAATCCGCTCGGCTATGAACCGAAATATCACCCCGAACTCGACCCTGAATTTTATGGCTTTACGATGTGGGATTACGACCGCGAGTTTCTCTCTATGAGCTTCGGCAAAAAAGACGCTATGACGCTTCGCGAAATCGTCGGATTGCTCCGCTCGGCTTACTGCGAAAAAATCGGCGTCGAGTTCATGCACATTCAATCGCTCGAACAAAAACGATGGATTCAACAGCACATTGAGGATAAAGAACGCCAAGTTCAATTCAGCCCCGCCGATAAAATTGAAATCCTCAAAGACATTATTCGCGCCGAAGGCTTTGAGCGATATTTGCAAACGAAATTTCTCGGACACAAACGCTTTTCCGTCGAAGGCGGCGAAACAGCGATTGCCATCATGGATTACCTCGTCTTGGAATCGACGAAGTACGGCACGAAGGAAGTGGTAACCGGCATGGCGCATCGCGGCAGAATCAACGTGCTGACGAACGTGATTGGCAAACCCTACGAAGCACTCTTCGCCGAATTCGAAGGCAAGCAGTTGCCGATGTCGGAAGGCGAATTGGCGCAAGGCTCGGGCGACGTGAAGTATCACTTAGGGGCGACGGGCGTGCGCACCACAGACGACGGCAAAACCGTGCGCGTATCGATGTCGCCGAACCCCAGCCATTTAGAAGCCGTCAATCCTGTTGTCGAAGGCATTGTACGTGCAAAGCAAGACCGCGCTTATGATGTCGAGAAGAAAGAAATTCTACCGATATTAATTCATGGCGACGCGGCGTTTGCCGGTCAAGGCGTTGTGGCAGAAACGCTGAATATGTCGCAACTGCGCGGCTACGGCACCGGCGGCACGATTCACCTCATCATCAACAATCAAATCGGATTCACCACCACGCCCGAAGACGCACGCTCGACGCTTTACGCCAGCGACGTCGCCAAAATGATTCAAGCCCCGATTTTCCACGTCAACGGAGACGACCCCGAAGCCTGTATTCGCGTTGCCAAACTCGCGCTCGACTATCGAATGACGTTCAAAACCGATGTCGTCATCGATATGCTCTGCTTCCGTAAGTATGGACACAACGAAGGCGACGACCCGAGCTACACTCAACCGCTTCTATACGATAAAATTAAAACTCACCCCGGCGTGCGCGAAGTTTATGCTCATCAATTAATCCGCGAAGAAGTGCTCACGAAAGCCGAAGCCGACGCGCTCAACGACGCCTTTAAGCAACAACTCGACCAAGCCCATGAACGCGCCAAGCAAGTCGTCGCCAAAGAGCAAACCCAATCCCTCGCCAAAGCCGACTTGATGCTCGCCGTCGAAGACGACCAGATTGCCGAAAAATATCGTCAGCGCAATCCCGTTACCGCCGTTGGTTTGGAGACACTTCAAACCGTCGCCAAAGCCTCGCTGAGATTTCCAGAAGGATTCAACGTTCACCCCAAATTGCTCCAACAATTTTTCAAAAAGCGCGAAGGCGCATTCGGCTCCGACGCGCTGAATTTCAATGTGGATTGGGCGTTTGCGGAAACCCTCGCGTTTGGCTCGCTTTTGCTTGAAGGCTATCCCGTAAGGCTTTCTGGACAAGACTCAACACGTGGCACATTTTCACAGCGGCATTTGGGCGTGGTTGATGTTCAAACCGGTGCCGAATACATTATGCTTCAACATCTTGCACCAACCTTTGCACCAACCCAAGCCCCGTTCTATGTCTATGATAGTTTCCTTTCCGAGTATGCAGTCATGGGATTTGAATTTGGTTACAGCGTCGCTGACCCGCTCGCCCTCGTCATGTGGGAAGCACAATTCGGCGACTTTGCCAATGGCGCACAAATTATCATCGACCAATTCCTCTCTGCCAGTGAATCCAAGTGGGGACAACCGTCGGGCTTGGTGCTTCTTCTGCCGCACGGCTACGAGGGACAAGGACCGGAACACTCCTCCGCCCGCATTGAACGATTCCTCCAACTCTGCGCCGAAACGAACATGCAAATCTGCAACTGCACCACGCCAGCGCAGTATTTTCATCTCTTGCGCCGTCAAGTGCTTGCGGGCAATATCAAGCCGCTCGTGATTTTCACGCCGAAAAGTTTGCTTCGCCACCCGCTTGCGGTTTCGCCCATGTCGGAATTGGTTGAGGGCAAATTCCACAATGTTTTAGACGACGTCGAGGACATTCGGAATCCGCGCCGCGTCGTTTTTTGCAGTGGAAAAATTTTCTATGATTTGCTCAAACAGCGTTCGGAAATGGGCGTGAAAGACGTCGCGATTTTGCGCGTCGAGCAACTCTATCCGTATCCGCAACGCCGCGTTCAGCATTTGCTTGAAAAGTATCAATCTGCAAATGAAATTTGCTGGGTTCAAGAAGAGCCGAAAAATATGGGCGCGTGGAGTTTTATCGCGCCCCGCCTTTTTGAAGAACTCAAACAGCCGCGACAGATTCTCCGTTACATCGGCAGAGTCGCCGCCGCAAGCCCCGCAACCGGCTTTCTTAAAAAGCATGAAGCCGAACAAAAAGCCATCTGCACCGATGCGATGCTTTAATCACGATTCAACTCAAACCTGATATTTATGACGACCCTTGTTCAAGACGAAGCGAAACGCGCCACACAACTCCATCAAGAATTCCCGTCGGAAATTGAGGATACGCAAAGCGATATGCACACTTCGATTTGCACCGAGTTTATTTCCACGCTCCGTGCCCTTTTTTCGTCCGCCCCCGATGTCGCCGTCGGCGGCGATACTGGCTTTTACTGGAACAGCCAAGACGACCGAAATCGTCTCGTTCCCGATGCCTATCTCATTCGCAATGCGGGCAAACACCCTCGCAAAAGTTGGAAACTCTGGGAAGAAAAATCTCAATTCCCAAACCTCTCCATTGACTTCGTCCTTGAAGTGTGGAGCGAAAGCAATCCGCTTCCTGAAAAACTTGAAAAGTTTGTTCAATACCAACGGCTCGGCGCGAAAGAGTATCTCCAACTCGACGTACCAACCGAACAACTTTTCGCGCACCGCTTGAACGACGACGGCATTTATGTTTCCGTTCCAATGACCGAACACAACCGATTGCCACTTCACTCGCTCAACGCCGAACTCGCCTACGAGAACGGCTTGATTCGCTTTTATCGCAACGGAGAAAAAATCCTCACGCTCTCCGAAGCCCAAGCCGAACTCGATGCCGTGCGCAAAGAACTCAATCAACTCAAAACATCTCCTTAACACCACTTTGACAAACGAACCATACACACAAATTTCTCTTCCAGTTGGCGAAGAGCACTTTGAAGTCGCTATTGGTGCGCTTTATCAACTCGGATTTGAAAGTTTCCTCGAAGAAAACGATACCCTTCTCGCTTACATTCCAGCACGCGAATGGACAAGCGAAAAACAGTCGGAACTGCATACACTTGTTCGTTCTCTTGTTGGAGATTCTGTCGCAATTCAAACGCAAACGATTGAACCTGAAAACTGGAATGCGCAGTGGGAGTCGTCGTTGCAACCGATTGAAATCGATGATTGGCTCGTGATTGTTCAGCATGGCAACGCTTCCGCATCAGTGCCGCATCAACTCGTTGTAGAAATCAATCCGAAAATGTCGTTTGGAACGGGCTACCACGAAACCACACGCTTGATGCTTCGGCAACTGCGCGACCTCGTTCAACCTGACGACCGCATTTTGGACATCGGCACGGGCACGGGCATCTTGGCAATCGTCGCTCGTAAACTCGGCAATCAAAATCCAATTATCGCCTGCGACAACGACGAATGGTCGGTTCTGAACGCCAAAGAAAATTGCGACGTCAATCATACCGATGCCATCGAAGTTCTTCATCTCGATGCACAAAACGACCTCGAAGCCTTACTCTTGACTCACAATTTTTCGCTCATTCTCGCCAACATCAATCGCCCTGTCCATGAAAAATTGCTCCCAACCCTTGCTCGAACTTCGCCCCGCTCAAAAGTGCTCCTTTCAGGTTTGCTCAAATACGATTTGGATTGGCTGAAAAACTTGCTGAACGAAATTGATTTCGAACTGCTCCGCCTTTCGGAAGAAGGCGAATGGATTTGCGCCCTTGTTCAAACTAACAACTTAACTCACTCGCACCTTGACTCGCATCGCCACGATTGACATCGGCACAAACACAGCGCTGTTGCTCATTGCCGATTTAGACTTCGCTTCAAAAACCATTCACACGATTTACAACCACCAAGAAATTATTCGCCTTGGAAAGGGCGTCGACAAAGAGCGCCGAATCAACGCCGAAGCAATTGAGCGTCTGCTGAATTGCTTGCAACAGTATCGCTCACTCATTGCACAATATGATGCTAAAATCATTCGTGCCGTTGCCACCAGCGCGGTGCGCGACGCACTCAACCGCGATGAAGTCTTGCGCCTTGCCCAGTCGCAACACGGCATTGAAATCGAATTGCTTTCAGGCGACGCCGAAGCTGAACTAACCTTTCAAGGCGCAATTGCAGGCTGGAAAAATCTCCTCGAACCGTTTTTGGTCATTGACATCGGCGGGGGCTCAACAGAACTTATCTTGGGCGATAGCCACGGCATTCGCGACAAGGTTAGCCTTGACATTGGTTCGGTGCGTTTGACGGAGCAATTTTTCAACGCGCAACCCCCCGATACCGACAGTGTTGAACATGCACGCACCTTTCTCATCGACACCTTTTCAAACGAACTCTCACGTTTCATTTCAGGACGCGAAAGCGTGATTGGCGTTGCAGGCACCATCGTCTCACTTGCCAGTCAAGCACAAGGTTTAAAGCATTTTGATAACGATAAACTTCATGGCTATGCGCTTGCCTATTCGAGCGTTGCTACACAATTTGATTTTTTCAAAACACACAGTGTTGATGAGATTGTCGCCGCAGGCATTGAGCGTGGCAGAGCCGACGTGATTACTGCGGGTGCTATGATTTTATGGACATTTATGCGCATCTTTGGCGCGAAAACCGTTACCGTCAGCACACAAGGGTTACGCTACGGCGTCGCCGTCCGCGAACTTCATCATCGCTTTCATTAACCTTTTAACCCGTTCAACGATGGTTCAGACACGCATTACAGAGACACTCATTATCGGCGACCATCAGCCGCTCGCCCTGATTGCAGGTCCGTGCGTCATTGAGAGCGAATCTTTCACGCTCAAAATGGCAGAATCGATTGCCACGATTTGTGCGCGATTCAACATGCCCTTCATTTTCAAATCGTCATTTGATAAAGCCAATCGCACTTCGGTTGATGGCTTTCGCGGCGGCGGCATGGAAGAAGGATTAAAAATTTTGGAGAAGGTCAAAAAAGAAATTGGCGTGCCGGTGCTCACCGATATTCACGAAAGTTATCAAGCCAACCCCGTCGCCGAAGTTGTCGATGTGCTTCAGATTCCGGCGTTTTTGTGTCGTCAAACCGATTTGCTTTTAGCGGCGGCACGGACGGGCAAAGCCGTCAACGTCAAGAAAGGTCAATTCCTCTCGCCGCCTGAAATGAAGAGCGTCGCCAAAAAGTTGGAATCGGGCGGTGCGCAAAACATCTTGCTCACTGAACGCGGCACCACCTTCGGCTACAATAACCTCGTTGTCGATTTTCGCTCGCTTCCGCAAATGCGTGCTCTGGGCTATCCCGTCGTTTTCGACGCCACGCACAGCGTTCAAATGCCGGGTGGCTTAGGCGAAAAATCGGGCGGCGACCGCCGATACGCGCCCATTCTCGCTCGCGCCGCAGTTGCCGTCGGGTGCGACGCCCTCTTCATGGAAGTCCACGAAAATCCTGACATCGCCCCAAGCGACGGCGCCAACATGATTTTCCTTTCCGACCTTGAACCCATCTTGACCCAACTGCTCAAACTTCGCGATGCCGTTTCTTGTGATGCGCATCACACCGCGATTTGACAGTTTCACTTATTTAGAGTAAATTTGTTACTCAATAAAGTATTACTTCATTTACTCTAAATTTAAATTGTTGGACTTGTGTTGGATTCGTTGGTCACATCAAAGACGCGCGTCAAACTGCTTCTGAAATTCTTTTTGAATCAAGAAACGCAAGCGTATTTGCGCGGACTTGCCGATGAGTTTGGCGAATCGACCAACGCCGTCCGCGTTGAGCTCAATCGTCTTTCCGAAGCCGGCTTCTTGACTGTTCGCGACGACGGACGCACGAAACTCTACCAAGCCAACACCAAACACCCTCTTTTCCCAGAACTGCACAGCCTTGTGAAAAAATATCTCGGTATTGACCAACTCATCGAGCGCATACTTTCAAAATTAGGCTCTGTAAAAATTGCCTTCATCACAGGCGATTATGCCGAAGGACGCGACAGCGGCATTATTGACCTTACCATCGTTGGCAATATCAATCGGAATTATTTGAATGAACTCATTGAAAAAACCGAGCGGCTGATTCACCGCAAAATTCGCGTGCTCGTTTTGAACGATGAAGAGTTTGAACGTCTAAAATCTCAACTGATGACGGAAAAATCGCTTGTGGTCTGGAACGAACTCCAACCGACAACCGAACCATTAAGAGCAACCGCCTAAAATTTTAGCAACGATGCAAACCGTTATAGATGCAAATAAGAAGTTTTCACTCAATCTCGGTGAGTTGGTCGCTTATCGCGAATTGCTGTTTATGCTCGCGTATCGCGATGTGAAAGTTCGCTACGCGCAAACCGCGCTCGGTGTTCTATGGGCGTTGATTCAGCCTTTAACAACGCTTCTTATTTTCACACTTGTTTTTGGAAGGGTGGTCAAGGTTGATACCAGTGGCGTGCCTTATACGCTCTTTGCCCTTTCAGGCATGAGCCTTTGGGGATATTTTTCTACGGTGATGTCACAAGCGGGAAATTCTATCATTGCCTCGCAAAACATGGTGAAGAAAATTTATTTTCCGCGCTTAATTATTCCGCTTTCTAAATCCATTTCGGCGTTTATTGATTTCGGCATTACGCTTCTATTTTTACTCGGCATGATGCTCTATCATCAATATATTCCCAGCGCAAACGCACTTTGGATTCCGTTTTTTATTTTGGCGACGGTTTTTTCCGCGTTGGGTGTTGGCATTTGGCTCAGTGCCCTTTCGATTCGCTATCGAGACTTGCAATATGTGTTGCCGTTTGCGGTTCAGTTGGGGCTTTATGCGTCGCCAGTGGCGTATCCGTCGTCGCTCGTGCCCGAACAATATCTTGTGTTCTATTATTTCAATCCAATGGCGGGCATGATTGACGGCATGCGTTGGGCAATGTTTGGTACTCCAATCAGCAGTGGCATTTTTATTTCTTTTGCTGTTGCCGTGCTACTATTTGTTTCAGGGTTTATTTATTTCCGAAAAATTGAAGGCGAAATTGCCGACATCGTTTAATGCCGCGATTTAGTAACAGCATCACGCTTGACGTCGCTGCGCACAAGGCAAAAAATCATTCTCAAGATTTTGACTTAACTTTTCGCCGCGATGAGCCTTACCGAATTAGCAATTAAGCGATTTCAAAAAGCAGAACGTCACTATGCCGCTCTGAAAGATTACAAAGAACTGATCGACGAAAGTTTGAAAACGCAGAATTTATTTGATGTTGCGATTTTTGAAACGCTCCGTCCCGAAAAGCGCGCCATATTAGACGCCTACTTAAAGCGATTTTCTTCAATGCAGGATTATCTCGGTGCAAAGATATTTCCAATCACGCTCGCGCTTGCAGGCATCAACTCGGAGAAAATGAGCGATGTGTTGTATCATATCGAAAAAGAACAGTTAATTGATAACCTCGATACTTGGCTTGCGCTTCGAAACACACGAAATTTTTTAGAGCATGACTATCCCGATGAACTTCTTGAAGCCTTGCGTGACCTAAAATTTTGTTACGA
>JBDNCJ010000078.1:0-12007 GCA_046719715.1 Chloroherpetonaceae bacterium
GTCGCCACCAGCGTGTAAGCATCAGAAAGCGAATGAAGCACAAGGAAATCGTAGAAGAGAAAATGATACTCGCGCGTGGAAGGATATGCAAGATTTGCAAAGACGACATCGTCAAAGTTAGCACGCAAGAAGCGGTATTGAAATCCGTTGTAAATGACCGTTTCGCCTTCTTCGCCGAGAATTGTTCGGAAATTGAAGTTCAAATGGGCTTGCTGTGCGCTGAATCGAGGATTGGGCGAAGCCACCGCCACCAAAGGATTTGAAAAGCCACTTGACCCAAAGTTCTCAACACGAAGCCCGACTTGCTCGCGCTGTGCGAAAAGAAGCGACGGAAAGAACACGAAGAAAAGCACGTGAAATAAAAACGAAGTGAAACGGTGCGTCATGAAATGAATGAATGCGTTTTAGTTTGTAAATTACGGACCAATCTTGCAAGTCATCAAATTAGCAAACCTCAACCAAAACTCTCAATGAAGCCTTTGTTTGTGCTCTTGTTTGCACTCTTACCAGTGAGCATGTTTGGACAAGATGTCAAAGCGTGGTGCGAAAAAACAGATGCCGCACTTTCAGCACGCAATCTTGCAGAAGCGAAAAAAGCGATTGAAGAAGCCTATAAACTTGCGCCGAAAGATTATGATGTGCTGTGCCGCTACTCGCGCGTATTGGCGCTTTTTGGCGATGAGCAAAAAGAGAGCGAACAAGAAAAGATTTATTTGCGTGCGCTTGAATTAGCCGATGAAGCCGTCTCGCTCAATTCGGGTCATGCGTTGGGCTATGTGCGTCGTGCCGCCGCGCGCGGAAAAGTCGCGCTCTTCAAAGGCGTGCTCTCGGTTGCCGACATGGTCAAAGCCACCCGCGACGACGCCGAAAAAGCCATCAAACTGCAAAACGACGGCGAACAAACCCTTGCTTCCGCCCACTACATCTTGGGCAGAGCGCATCTCAAACTTGCTGAACAGCCCAAAGTGATTCGCAAACCGTTGGGGCTCGATTGGGGCAATCTCGACGACGCCGTGCAACATCTTAAAAAAGCCACCGAACTTCGGAATGGTTACATCATGTTTCACCTCGACTACGCCCGCGCACTTGTGAAAAAAAAGCAAATCGATGAAGCCAAAAGAGAACTCACGGCAATTTCACAAATGCAACCGACCGAATTCGGCGACGAGGCACGCAAACAAGAAGCCTTCTCGCTCCTCTCCGAACTCAAATAGTCGCCAATGCTTCAACTGCAAACGATTTATCCACATCTTGGACGCTTTTCCGAAAAGGTCGCAACCGAGCAAAAAAATTTAGCGCGACTGAACGACGTGTTAAAAGAAGTTTTCGAGGAAAACTCCGAATTGGTCAAAGCGTGGTGGGCGTTTCCAGAGATGCTCGAGAGCACCATTGCGCCGCGCTTGATTGAATCGCCATCGAAGCGCGTGCCGTGCCCAAAGCGTGAAGCCGTTTTTACGATTTGCTCTGCCGATGGCTCACAAATTTATCCTGACCGTCTGCTCAATTTCTGCTTGCTCAATTTCAGTCAAGTCTGTTTTCATATCGGCACAGACGAACCGCCACTGCTGACCACGTATTCCAAACTTTATGATGCCGACGAATTTTTCGAGGCATACTTCAAACACAAAAAGCCAAAAGAGAGCGAAGACCGAACAAGCGAAACCAGCAAAGCGCGCATTGCGATTGACCAAGTCAACGCCTTGCGCCAGACCAAAGAACTTTCAGCCTTGCTTCATGTGGCAACAACCAAACGCGTTCAAGGACGTCCGATTCTTGCGGTTGCTGATGGCACGCTAATTTGTTGGGCACTCAAAAATGCTGATGTCTTGCGCAAAGAGTTCATTGATAAACTTAGTCAATTTCGCCAAGCCGAAATTCCGCTTTTGGCTTACAAAAGTTTCCCTGAAACTCGAAGCGTCGCTAAAGCCCTTGAATACTTGGCAGAAGAGAAGTTAAAGCAAGTCGGCATTGACCCTGAAATGCTCACGGACTTAGAAATTTTTCAAGTCTTTCTTGCCAAAGGAATGCGCTCTGCCGTCTTTCAAAGCCGTTCCGATATTGTAGAGAAGCATTATCCCAATCCCGATAAGGTATATTTTTTCTATCTTCACACGGGCAAGGAAATTGCACGCATTGAATTTCCCGCGTGGTGCTACGAGAAAGGCTGGGTGGATTTTATGCACGCAGTAATGATGGACGATTTGGAAAAAGGCAAAGGCTACCCAATGACCTTAACCGAGGCACATGAACACGCGGTCGTCAAGAAAAGTGAAGAAGCACAATTCTTTGAACTCTTGGAAAAACTCTGCATCAAACAAGGCGTACCGATTTCCGACTCTGCAAAGGTCGCCTCAAAACGCACCGCAATCATTTAAACCATTCATGCCTGTTCGCACTGATTCATTTCAATCATCGCTTCGTGCGCTACTGTTTGTGCTGATGAGTTTGGTCGCGACACTGACCTCATGCATTTCGCTCGAAGATGAGGTCGAGGAAGTCTCGCCACTCTCGGCACTCAGAGCCGATTCCGCCATTGTTGAGGAAACATTCAGCATGCTTTACATCGCGCCGAAAGGCATCAAAGACTTTTCACCCATCGCGGTTTATACGACGAACTTTTGGACGCCGACGTTTTTCGAGTATGCACAGCCGAACATTAAATCGATACCGATGGAAAAATTCAACGACACGATTTGGGTTGCCAATGTGCAAGTGCCAAGAAATGCACAACTCATGTCCTATACCGTGTTGGGCGTGCCAAACGAAGATTCTCTGGCGACGAAAAACTTTCCGATTTTAGATAGCCGCACCAAACGCCCGGTCAAAGCCACGATGTATCGGATTGCGCAGTCGTTGATTCGTTCCAATGCCCCGACGGATTCCGTCTTGAAAATGCTTCGCGCCGAAATCGAACGCTATCCCGATACTTATGACGCCTACATTCTTTATTGGTCAATTTACTACAACGAAAAAGGACGCACCGAAGAAGCCCTCGCGGAAATTGAATCGCAAATGGCGGAACTCCGCCGACAGCGTCGCAACAACGCCGACCTGCTTCAAGCCATCGCACTCACTTACATCTACGGCATTGGCGATAAAATCAAAGCCAATAGAGTCTTGCAAGATTCGCCCGATTCATACCTTCACCCCTTGAACCTTTACAATCGATTCAACACGGAAATCGATATCGACAAACGCGAACTTGCGCTCAGTGTCATGGCAGATAAATACCAGACGCACCCCTTGACGCCGAAAATGTATCGCGAAATGCTTTATTATTACATCGCCAATCAAAAAGTTTATGCCGACCGCGCCGCCATTTTCGCCGAAAAAGTCTGGCGGCGCAATTTGAACAGTTTGCGTCAAAACGGCGTCATGACTGCCGCCGTGCGCTACCTCTTTGAGTATTACAGCAAAATTGACCTCTCTCGTGCCATGCCCTATGTGAAAGAACTCTTGCGGCTCGATTATGACAAGCAGGTCTATGACGTGCACACAATTCTGTTGTTTGCTGAACGCTTTGCAGAGTCGCAAGAATACAGCGGGCTTGCCATTGAATTGGCGGCAAAAGCAATACAGGTTTTGGAATCAAAAGAAAAAAGCGCCTTCTTCAACCCGAACGCTGAGCGCGAATTTGTTGCCTCTGCCATCGAGAGCGGGGAAGCCAAAAACGACCTGCTTGGGCGAGCGTATTACTGTATTGGCAAAGCCTATCGGCGCGTCAATGAAACGAGCAACGCGATTTCCAATCTCAGACAAGCGGCGAATTTGTCTCTCTCTCGCCGCGCTGAAATCTATTATGAACTGGCAAGCGCAATGATGAACATCGACAAATCCGATGCGCAAGATTATGCCTACCTCGCTCTTGCCTTTAACCCCACGCCTGAACGCCGCGAATGGTTTCAGAAAAACTTTAAGCCGCGCCTGCGTCCCAAAGAAACGCTTCAAGATAAAATCGAGCAGTTCCGAAACGAGCGACCTGAGCGCGCGTCAAGTGTTACGCTCACGCTCATTGATGGAAGCAAAACAACGATAAACACGCAGAGCGAAAAGGTGTATGTATTCTACTTTTGGTCTCCGACCTCGACCATGAGCAAACTGCTCTTTTCCGATTTGCAACTCTTGCACGCCAAGTATCGCGCGCGCGGCGTTGACCTTTACGCGATTGATACCGATAGTGCGCTTTCAACCGTCAAAGCCGCGCCGTCAGAATTCGGATACAGTTTCCCGTTCGCAACGGTAGACCCGTTGGTGCTTTCGCAGTATCGCATCGCGTTTTTACCGTCGGCAATCGTCGTTAAAGATGGGGCGATTGTGGCGCGACATTCCGGCTACGAGCGCGACTTTGTCGCACGATTGGAAGCCGATGTTCAACAGTTTTTCACCTTAGGTGAAATTACTCCAAAAAAGAAATCTCGACGATGAACAGCGAGCCGATTGGCGAAGTGATTGCCTCGAATACGATTGCTTTTTCCGCTGTTGTCAAAAGCGGGTTCGGTGACGCTTTGCCCGTCAAATTCGGTGAACTTGTGAAAACCGAGACCAACGGCATGAAAATTTTTGGGATTGTGTCGCTGATTGAACACGCGCCCACCGAACCAAACCGCAAAGTCGCCCCACATGGCAAATCCAAAGCCGAACTCAAACGAGAAATGCCCCAAGTCTTCGAGCTCTTGCAAACAGAATTTCGCGCGCTCGTCGTCGGCTATGAAACCGTGCGCGGCATTGTGCCTTTGCTTCCGCCTGTGCCGCCAGATTTACACGACTTCGCCTTCTTAGCAAACGAAGACGAGCAAAAACACTTCTTCTCGAAGACGCCCTCGTTTCTACGCACCATTCTCAACAGCCGTGATGCCTCGCCCGACGAACTGCTCGTTGCCTTCTTACGCAACCATCACGCCTACTTGTCGCGCCCACAACTCATTGCCATCGGTAAGGAGCTTTCCTACCTTTTGGGCGACGACCACCGCCGATTGGAATCTATTTTGAGCCGCGTAATGGATTAACCCTTGCCGCCCCGTCTTGCAAAACCCACCCCAGCAAAGTAATTTCGTTTATTCACCAAGAGAACATGACGACCAGCGACCTCATCAACCTGCTCCGTGAAGCCGATTCGCAAAGCCGCAGAAGCGTTTCCAAAAGCGAACCGCTTTACCTTAACCTGATTGAACATTCCAGACAATTGAAGCATCTACCGTGCCTTGCCGAAAGTTTGGTCGGGTTAGCGTATTGTGAAATTGCCAAAGGTGATTTGGCGTCGGCAGAAGCGCATCTCAATGAATCCCTTGCGATTTACCAAACCCTTGACGACAAGCGCGGCGAAATCAATGCGATTTATACAAAAGGACTTTTTTGTGAGCGAACGGGCGACTTGACGCAAGCTGAAGCGCATTATCAAAAGGCACTGGCAGAGTCGGAGTTGCTCCGCTATCCAAAAGGCGAAGCGCGCGCGTTGAGCGGACTTGCCAATGTGCGCGGTCGTAAGGGCGATTACGCCGACTCGCTGAAATTCTTCCTCAAATCGCTTGCGGTCAATGAAAGCCTCGGCGACACGCTTGCGGCGGCACAATCACAGTTGGGCATTGGCATTGTGTATGCGCGCCTTGACGATTACCCGCGCGCCATTGAGGCGACCTATCAAGCCGTTCTCGCCTTCGAGCGTCTGGAAAGCAGAGATAATGCACGCCGCGCCGCAAGCAATCTCGGCACCATTCAAACGCGAATGGGCAAATACGACGATGCCCTTCAAACCTTTGAGCGCATTGTTGTAGAATGCAAATCCATCGGCGACATCCTCTCAGAAGCGACGGCAATGAACAACATCGCCGAAGCGCTTGCCAAACAAAATAAGTTAGGACGCGCACTTTCAACCCTTGAAGAATCGCTCTCGCTTCAACAAAACTTGGACGCGCCTTGGCTCTATGCCAATACGCTTCACTCCAAAGGCGACGCATTACTCGCGCTTGAACATTACGCCGAAGCCGAAAGCGTCTATCGCCAAAGTTTAAACGTCGCCAGCGATATTGACGATAAGCAAAACATACTGCTTTGCCGTCTTGGACTTGCCAAAGTCGCCATGCGCCAAGCCCGATGGGAAAGTGCCCTCGAAGAACTCAATCAAGCCGCGTGGCTTGCCGAATCGCTCGATGAAAAAAAATGGCTCGCCGAAGCCTACGCGCTTCGCTCAACCGTCTTGGAAAAACAAGGCAAGAGCACAGACGCGCTTGAAGCCTTTCGCAAGTTTTACAGCATTGAGCGCGACATCATCAACCTTGAAGCCGAAAAACGCGCGCAAAGCCTCACGGTGCAATACCAAGTCGAGCAAGCTAAACAGCAAGCCGAAATCGAGCGGCTCAAAACCATCGAACTTGCCAATGCTTTGAAAAAAGTCGAAGAAGCCAACGCCTTCAAAACCGAACTCTTGGGCATTGCCGCCCACGACCTCAAAAACCCGCTTCAAGTTATCTCTGGATTCGCGTCGCTCATTCAAGAGGTCAAAACGCTTGATGAAGCCCAGAGCAATGCCCGTGCGATTGAACGCTCTTCGGAACGCATGCTCAAACTCATCAAAGAGTTGCTCGAGACCGCCACATTGGATTCAGGCAAACTTGAACTGAGCAAAACGCCCGTCAATGTTGCAGAGTTACTGCGCGCTGTCGTCGAGCACAATCGCCCCAACGCCGAAAAAAAATCGCAAACGATTGACCTTGACCTTGATGAATCCGCCGTCGCCGACCTTGACTTGGAACGCATGCGAGAAGTGTTGGATAATCTCGTCTCCAACGCGGTGAAGTATTCGCCCGTCGGCAAGCGGATTCAAGTGAGCCTTGTGCACGCGGAGGGCGGGGTGCGAATTGCCGTGAAAGACGAAGGTCAAGGGCTGACGGAAGCGGATAAGGAAAAACTGTTTGGAAAATTTCAACGGCTTTCGGCGCGCCCGACCGGCGGAGAGAGTTCAACGGGCTTGGGTTTATCCATCGTCAAGCAACTTGTCGAACTGCATGGCGGCAAGGTGTGGGCGGAATCGGAAGGAAAAGGCAAAGGTGCGACATTCTTCGTTGAACTGCCAATGGTTGAACCAACATCGAGTCGCTTGCTGAAAAAAAATGCGCGTCAAATGGCGGCAAAACCCGCAGTTCGCCCTCAAACGAGGCGAACGCAAGTTCAGACCATTCGCGTCGCCATCATTGAAGACAACCTTGAACTCTTGCGTGAATTGGAAGCGCATCTCAAACACGATGAAAAATTACAGGGTGTCGGCGCATTTGAAAGCGCGGAAATGGCGTTGGCGCTTTTGGACGAGGTCGATGTGATTTTGATGGACATCGGCTTGCCGGGCATTTCTGGCATTGAGGCGATTCAGCAAATCAAAACGAGATTCCCAAATGCGAAAATCGTGATGCTCACGGTTCAAGACGATGATAAGCACATTTCCCGCGCCATTATTGCTGGTGCGCATGGCTATCTTTCGAAGAAAACCACCATTCCCAAAATTTTAGAGTATGTTCAAACCGTGATGCACGGCGGCATGACGCTCTCGCCCGATATTGCGCGGCGCGTTTCCGACCTTTATCTCAAATTCGCTCCAAAAGAAGAGAGCGCGACCGCACTCACCCCGCGAGAAACCCAAATCCTGAAACTCATTTCAGACGGCAAAAGCCACAAAGAAATTGCGCAATCGCTGAAAACAAGCGTCAATACCGTCCGAAATCAAGTCGCCAAAATCTACGAGAAACTCCACAGCCACTCGAAGTCCGAAGCCGTCTCCAAAGCTCTGAAAAGCGGGTTGATTTAAGTCTTCCGACAAACTTTGAGCATCGCCCCTCAAAATTTCGCAAAAAACGCATTCGTATAGTGCATTTGCACTATTTCACGCCCAAAAAGCGAGTTGCAATTTGCACGGATTGAATGACCGCATGGTCAAACAGTCAAATTCATAACAAACTAATTCCAAACGAGAAATGAAACGCAATCTGATTTTATCGGCAATCTTGACCGTCGCAGTGGCGGTGGCGGCGGTGTCGCCAAAAATGGTTGATGGGCTTTCTGGCGAATGCACCAAACTTTACGTCGCAGGAGGAAAGCTCTTTGCAGGCGGCTACTTCGACAAAGCCGACCGACGTGTGGTCAATAACATCGCTCAATACGACGGCACAAAATGGTCGGGACTTGCAAAAGGCGTTGACGGCACGCCCAAAGACATGTGTGCTGTCGGAAAAGACCTCTACGTGTGCGGCGATTGGACGGAAGTCGACAAAAAAGACGACGCCGGCATCCAAAGCAACCAAGTCGCCTGTTGGGACGGCACAAAATGGAACGCCCTGGAAAAGCTCAACGTCGACCAGCAAATCAACGCCTTAGCGACGGACGGCAAAAACCTTTATGTCGGCGGTAAATTCACCAAAATTGCCGGCAAAATCGAGGGCTACAATGTAGCAAAATGGGACGGCAAGAAGTGGAGCAATCTGACCAAAGATAAATTTGAAAACTCTGCCGGCACACCAGCCGTGATGTCGCTCGCGTGGCACGATGGCAAACTCTACGCCGGCGGGTATTTTCAAACCATCGGCGACGAGCCATGTAGCAAAATCGCCGTGTTTGACGGCAAAGCGTGGTCGGAAGTCGGCAACAAAGGATTAGATGGAATGGTGCGCGTCCTCGTGAGCATAGGCAAAACGCTTTACGCAGGCGGCGAATTTAGAGAAGCAGGCGACGGCACAAAACTCAACAACATCGCAAAATGGGACGGCGCAAAATGGCAACCACTCGGCAACGGCATCGGCAAGAACGTATCCAGCATCGCCATTGACGGCGAAACCCTCTATGCCGCCGCCGGAGGCAATGCCTATAAGTGGGACGGCAAGTCGTGGTCTGAGTTGCCTGAAATTCAATACGCCAACATCAAAGCCGTAGCCGTCTTTAATGGCACTCTGTATGTTGGCGGACTTTTCGACGGCGGGCAATTTCAAGGCATCTGCAAGTTCGTCAACGGAAAGTGGGAAGCGGCATACCAATAATCTCATAACGATTTTTTTCTCGCTGGCTACTGTTCTTTGTTTCTCTTAGGTGAAAGCGTCTCGGCTGGAAACGGCGGGACGCTTTTTTATTTTCAAGAATGGCAAGTTGAGTTTGCAAAAAATTAAGAAAAAACTTTTCCCACCCTCAAAATTTCACAAAAAATAGAGGTCAATAGTGCATTTGCACTATTTCGACGCCGTGCCTTCTGCCCGACCTTTGCAGTGGTTCAAGAATTTCCTTGACCCATAAACCCATAACTCATTTTGGAGAAATACAATGAAACGACATCTACTTTGCTTGCTGACTCTGCTGGCGGTAAGCCTCAGTTTGAACGGGCAGACGACTTACACGGTCAATTCACTTTCTGACGCAAACACGGGAAGCGGAACAAGCGGCACGCTCCGATACGTTCTAACGCAGATCAACGCGGCGGCGGCATCGCAAACGGCAACGGTCAATTTTAGCGTATCAGGGACAATCACTTTGACCAGCCCCCTGCCTCCGTTGAATTACCCGACGACGATTAACGGCGGCAACGCGATTACCATCAGTGGAAACGACCTGCATCGTCCGTTTTTCGTCGGAGCAGGGTCTTCGCCATTTACGGCGACTGCGCCGGCTTCACCGACCGTTATCGTTCGCAATCTATCAATCATCGGCGGTCGTGCTCAAGGCGGAAATGGTGCAGGCGGCGGCGGTGGCGGCGCAGGAATGGGCGGCGCAATCTTCTTGAACAACGGAACCCTTACCGTTGAAAATGTGACTTTTACCGAAAACGTGGCACGTGGCGGAAACGGTGCAGCACACTCGAATATCAACTTTGGCGGCGGCGGCGGCGGCTTTGCTGGTAACGGAACAGATGGAAGCGCGGTGGGCGGACCTTCAAACTTATTTAACGGAGGATTTGGCGGCGTCGCAGGATTTCTAAATAGCACGTCTTCAGGCGTAGGTAGTATCGGTTTCGGTGGAAATGGTGGAGGCTCATTTAACAACGGGATAACTCAGCAAGGAATGGGAGGTTTGCCCGGCGGATTTGGTGCAGGCGGCGGCGGTGGAAGCGTGCTCTTTACTGGTAACCCTCGCGGCGGAGACGGGGGCTTCGGCGGCGGTGCCGGAAAAGGAAATCTACTCGGCACAGCGGGCTTCGGCGGCGGAAGTGCTGGGTCGGGCGGCGGCACGGCAGGCGGCGGCGGCGCAGGAATGGGCGGCGCAGTATTTCAGCGTCAGGGAACCATGACATTAACCAATTGTGCATTCAACCAAAATGTTGCGTGGGGCGGAACAGGCGGAAACAACGGACGTGCATTGGGAGCGGCGATTTTTGTCCATGATGGGAACTACACCTTCAGCGGACTGACATTCACGGGCAATGCATTCGGTCCGTCTAGTGCCAATCCAGAAGGAAATACCTTCTTCATCTTTGGTGGCACGGGCGTTATCGTTGAGCGTCCTGCCGTCGCGCGTCTTGCGCCGGATTTAACCCCGACGTCGGCAACCTTGCGCGGCACGATCAACCCAAACGGTTCAGCCATCACGTTGGCGCGATTTGAAATCAGCACCAATGCGAATCTTTCTGGTGCGCAAAACATCAATACCACGCCGAATGCGGCGAGCATCGGGAGCGGCACCTCGCCTGTAAGCGTCAGCGCAACACGCGCCATTGTTCCAAATACACGATATTACTACCGACTGGTTGCTCAAAACGCGCTGGGCATAAGCTCAAGCGATACAGGAAGTTTTATTTTCAGTCCGAAACCCTTCCCCGATGCAGGGCTGGAACTTTGGCTTCGCGCCGACTCTGCGGTAACGCAAATCAGTGGATTGGTGTCTCAGTGGGGCGACCTCTCCGGTAATAACCGCACAGCGATTTCATCGGGAGCGGCGCGTCCAGATTTTGTTTCAAGCTACTCACCGATGGGCGGTCGTCCTGTGATGGGGTTCGGAACATTTGGAAGTCGCTCGTTTGGATTCCCTCGTATCACGAACATCCGCACGGTCTTCGTGGTAGCGCAAAATCAAAACGCAACCGCGCTGCAGTTCTTGCTCGGCGATTCAACCTCGTTTGATTTTCACGGTGGCACTTCAAATTCAGCACTATTTGATAATTCCTTTGCATCGCCCGCTATTCTGCAAGGACGATTACTCTACAACGGTAATCCAGTATTGATAACCTCAAGCGCGGCGGCGCGTCCGACTACCCCCACAATTATCACGCTCCAAACAACCGGAAATGTGCGCGCAAGCACGCTTTCTTTTGACCGACCGCCGCTCGGCACTACGACCGCGAACCGCTCTTGGAACGGATTGATTGCTGAAGTCTTAATTTTCAGCGATTCTTTAAACTTGACCCAGCGCATCGCTGTTGAAAACTATCTTGCGTCGCGCTACGGCATTGGACAAAACAACGTTTCAAACCCGACCATAGCGGCAAGTTTAGGCGGAACATTCGTTCTCGGCAACACGGGCGCAACCGTCACGTTCACCACGCCAAGCACCACCACTGGCTCGCTCTCCGGCTCGGTTACAAACGCGCGTCCTAATGTCGTCGGCTCGCTTCCAACAGGCATCACCAACATCGCCGAACGCTTCTGGACGATTAACCAAACAGGGCTTAGCGGATTCACCTACGCGCTCACGCTTGACCTCTCGACGCTTGCAGGCGTTCAAAACTTCAACACGCTCAAAGTGCTTCGCCGCAACAACGCCTCCTCGCCTTGGGTTGATGTGGAAACGCTTTCAGGCGTAACCATTACACGCCACGCGCCCTTCATCACCGTCGCAGGATTGACCTCGTTCAGCGACTTCACGATTGCCTCCGACGCCAGCAACCAACTGCCCGTCGAACTCACATCCTTCACCGCGCGCAAGACGGCACAAGGTGTGGAACTCGCGTGGCAAACCGCTTCCGAACAGAACAACGCGGGCTTTGAAGTGGAACGCAAATCCGAAGGCGCAACTTGGAACACGCTCGGCTTCGTCAGAGGCAACG
>JBDNCJ010000079.1:0-11915 GCA_046719715.1 Chloroherpetonaceae bacterium
TTTTTCCAACAACTCAAAAAATGAACGCAGTATGTCAGCACTTGTATCCGAACAAACCAAGTATGAACGCCTCACGCCTCCCACGCACGGCGAGAAAATCACAATGTCGGGCGGCAAATTAAATGTGCCTGATAACCCCATCATTCCTTTCATTGAAGGCGATGGAACGGGCGTCGATATTTGGCCTGCCTCACAGATTGTCTTTGATGCCGCTGTCAAAAAAGCATACAGCGGCAAGCGCGAAATCGTCTGGTTTGAAGTTTATGCCGGCGAGAAAGCCAATAAAGTCTATGAAAAAGAAATCTGGCTTCCTGATGATACGCTCAAAGCCATTGGCGAGTATAGCATCGGCATTAAAGGTCCGCTCACTACGCCTGTCGGCGGCGGCTTTCGGAGCATCAACGTTGCGCTTCGTCAAATGATGGATTTGTATGCGTGTGTGCGTCCCGTGCAATACTTCAACGGAGTGCCGTCGCCGGTCAAAAAGCCAGAACTTGTCGATATGGTCATCTTCCGCGAAAACACCGAAGACATTTACGCCGGCATTGAATACAAAGCAGGCACGCCTGAAGTCAAAAAGGTCATTGAGTTTCTGCAAAAGGAAATGAAGGTCAATAAAATTCGCTTTCCCGAAACGTCGTCTATCGGTGTCAAACCCGTTTCGGAAGAAGGTTCAAAGCGGCTCATTCGCGCGGCAATTAAATACGCGATTGAAAACAACCGCAAGTCGGTTACGCTCGTCCACAAAGGCAACATTATGAAGTTCACCGAAGGCGGATTCCGCGAATGGGGCTACGAATTAGCTAAGCAAGAATTCGGTGCCGTCGAGATTGATGGCGGACCGTGGTGCAAATTGCCAAATGGCATTGTGATTAAAGACGCGATTGCTGATGCGTTCCTGCAACAAATTCTTACCCGTCCTGCTGAATATGATGTGATTGCGACATTAAACTTGAACGGCGATTACATCTCCGACGCACTCGCCGCACAAGTCGGTGGCATTGGCATTGCGCCCGGCGCGAATATCAACTATGAAACCGGCTACGCCGTCTTTGAAGCCACACACGGCACCGCACCGAAATATGCCGGTCAGGATAAAGTCAATCCCGGTTCGGTGATTTTGTCGGGCGAAATGATGTTCCGCTATCTGGGTTGGACCGAAGCCGCTGACCTCATCATCAAAGGCTTGAACGGTGCAATCGGACAAAAGACCGTAACCTACGACTTCGCCCGCTTGATGGACGACGCCAAAGAAGTCAAATGCTCTGAATTCGCCAAAGAAGTTGTTAAACACATGTGATGACCAAACCGATAAAGGGCATGACTCGACCGTGAGCATGCCCTTTTAACTTTACGACACCGATGACAATCCCCGAAAAATACCTTCGCCACATTTGGAAAAACCTCTATCTCAATATCAACTCGCTTCAAACCGTTGATGGACAGTCGCTCTCGATTCTTTCAGTCGGCACATTGAACGCACACGAAGGCGCGGACTTTCGCAACGCCAAAATTCTCTTGAACGGCAAGGAACTATCGGGTGATGTCGAAATTCATCGACGAACATCGGACTGGAAGCAACATCGGCACGATGGCAACGCGCATTATGAGCGCGTTATTCTGCACGTCGTCTTTGAGCACGATACTGCCTTGCCTGATACGCCGCCCGTTTTAGAACTCTCAAAATATCTTAATGGCGATTTACACACAATCATTGCACAGTGCGTTCGCGATGAATCTGCTTTTGCTAATCGCACCGCACTTCACTGCGCGCCGCTTCTTGAAACGATTGACGATGCGCTCAAACTTGATTGGGTGGCGTCTCTTGCCAAAGAACGCTTCTTGAACAAAGTCCAACACTTTCATTCACTTTCAAATCAGCCTGATGAGCAAATTTATCGGGGGCTGGCGCGCGCATTGGGTTACAGTCAGAACACTGTGCCGATGGAAGCCTTAGCCTCGCTTGTGCCATTTGAGCGGCTGAAGTCGCTTGCCCGTCTTTCATTTTCAGTGCGGCGTAAAACGCTTGAATCTATTTTCTTTTCGCTTTCAGGCTTGTTGCCTGAAGAATTTGATGATTCGTATTGCAACGAACTACGCGCCGCATTTTCGGCAACGGACTTTTCAACGCTTCCCAAACTTGACGCGAGCGCGTGGGTTTTCTTTCGGCTTCGTCCTGCAAACTTTCCAACGCTTCGCATCGCCGCATTAGCGGAAATCCTCTCAAAAAATCTCGAGCGCGGATTTTTTCATTCAGCCCGCGATATTGTTGAAATGAGCCTTCCGAACAAACGCAAACTCTTATTGCTCGAAAGCCTTTTCCTTGCCGACGCCGATGGCTATTGGCAACAGCATTACCGCTTCGGCACGAAGGCAAAACAGCCTGTTAAATCTCTTGTTGGAAAAACGCGCGCGGCGGAAATTGTCTTGAACACACTTCTGCCTGTGCTTTACGGCGAGTATGAACGACAAGGCGACCGCTCACATCAAACCACCATTCTCGAGCTCTACGCCGCCTATCCAAAAGGCTTGACGAGCGACCTTTCCAATTCCGTCATGAACGACCTTTTCACCGACGCCTACCAAGTGAAATCAGCCATGGTTGAACAAGGCTTGATAGAACTGCGCAAAGCGTATTGTGAATCCTTTCGCTGTTTGGAGTGCGCGATTGGAAAAGTGATTTTTCATCGTTCCTGATTACGTTGCAATCATGGATTCCCTGTTGTAGATTTTGCCAACTTCAATCAAAATTTCTTCGCATCAAGACTATGAAAAAATTACTCTTGCCATCACTACTTGTGCTGACGATGGTTCTCGGCGGGTTTGGCTTTGTGGTCAGAAACGAAAATTTCTTCGAGATTACGCGCAACATTGAACTACTCGGCAAAGTGTATCGCGAAATTTCTACAAGCTATGTCGATAACATCGATGTGGCACAATTCATGCGCGCGGGTATTGACGGAATGCTTTCCACCTTAGACCCTTACACAGTGTTTATGGACGAGGAAGAATCGGACGATATTGAGCAAATCACGACGGGCAAATACGCGGGCATTGGCGTTTCGCTTGGCACCGACGCCGACGGCAGAGTGATGATTATGAGCATCACCGAAGGCTATGCGGCGGATAAAGCCGGCATGCGAATTGGTGATGTGATTATCGAAGTTGATGGCAAGAATGTCAAAGGCAAAACGCTTTCGGACATTCGAACAATGGTTCGCGGCGACTCCGAAACAGAACTGCGTTTGAAAGTCGAGCGCGAAGGCGAGCGAAAGCCGTTGGATTTTCTCCTCATTCGCCGTGAAATCACGATTAGAAATGTGGCGTATTCCGGCTTCGTGAGCGAGGGTATTGGCTACATCAAACTTGAACGATTCAGCGTCAATGCGGCAGAAGAAGTCGCCTCTGCCTTGCGTGCCTTGCAGGATTCTTCAAAACTCAGCGGACGCAAATTACGCGGCATGATTTTAGACTTGCGCGACAATCCCGGCGGATTGCTCGATGCCGCCGTCAGCATTGCCGGCAAGTTCGTTCCACAGGGAAGCACGATTGTAACAACGAAGGGGCGCGACACGACGAAAGTGCGTTCTTACACGTCGCCCGTTGCGCCGCTTATGCTCGATGTGCCGCTTGCGATGCTGATTGACGGCGGCAGTGCGTCGGCTTCGGAAATCGTTGCTGGTGCGATTCAAGATTTAGACCGAGGCGTCATCATCGGCACGCGCTCGTTTGGCAAAGGCTTGGTTCAAACCATTTCACGCATGCCTTACAACACGTCGCTTAAAATTACAACCGCAAAATACTACACGCCCAGCGGCAGATTGATTCAAGAAGTCGACTATTTCCAACGCAATAAAAAAGAAGGTAAGCGCAAAGTCTTTACCGTTGAGCACGATACGGTTCACAAACCCTTCAAAACCAAAGGCGGCAGAATTGTCTATGACGGCGGCGGCATCACGCCCGACGTTAAAGTCGAAGATCGTGAATACACCGCGCTCGAAACCGCACTCTATCGCAAATCGGCATTTCTCAAATTTGCTAACCAATATCGTGCTAAACATCAATCGCTCCCTCCTAACTTTCAAGCCGATGACGCTTTGCTGGCTGAGTTCAAAGCCTTTCTCGATACGGATAAATTCACCTACGAATCCGACGCCGAAAAAGAACTTCAAGACTTAACCGAAATCGCTTCGAGAAACACTTATAGCGACGCGCTTCAAAAGCAACTTGCCGACCTCAAACGCGTGATGGCTGAAGAAAAAGAGCGCGACTTCTATCGCCAAAAAGAATCTCTGCTCTCGATTTTAGGGCGTGAAATCATCACCCGATACAGAGGCGAAGAAGCTGGACTTGTTGCCTCGTTCAACTCCGACAAACAACTGCGCGAAGCCGTTTCCGTGCTGAACGATAGTAAACGCTACGCCATGCTTCTGGCTTCCGACCATGAAATCGGCGGCGCGGTTACATCGAAAAAATCAACCCGTCCTCCTCGTAAAAAAGCACGCTGATTCTGATGTTCATCACACTTTTGATTGTAACCTTTGCTGTCGCCTTCGGCGTGGCATTCATCATCGATTCGCTTTTCAAGCAATCGCTCGACCGCATTTTGAAACGCATCATCACCGATGAGATTTACAGTGCTTGGGTACGCTATGTGCGGTTTGCGCTCTATGTCGTTGGTATTTCAAACGGCGTGCGCATGTGGGATTTAGAACGGTATGTTTCGTCGCCCGGCACAGGAGACACTGCATCGTCAGGCATCTCGCTGACTAACGAACGCTGGATTCTGGAAGTCTATCGCACGATTATTGAAACCTTGCAGGGAATTGCGTGGATGCTCCTTCTTTTTTTCATTTTCGGCTTGATTGCCTTCGTGATTGTGCGCATTGGCGAAGCACGCACGAAAAAAAGCGATGCACCATAAATCCGATTAGGGTTGGTTGGTTGGTGCGGGAGAATTTTCAATCGGCTCGAGCACGCCGTCTTTCAAACGCAAGATGCGCCCCGGCACTTGTTTGACGATGTTGTAGTCGTGCGTGACCACCACCACCGAAATACCTTTGAGGCTGATTTTTTTAAGAAGCGACATGATTTCCAGCGAGACTTCGGGGTCTAAGTTGCCTGTCGGCTCATCGGCTAAGAGCACGAAGGGTTCACGCACCAAGGCACGCGCAATCGCCACGCGCTGTTGCTCCCCGCCTGAAAGATGACGAGGATACTCGTTTCGCTTTTGCGACAGCCCCACTTCCGAGAGTGCCGCGCTTACTTTTTTCGGAATGTCTTTCGGACGCACGTCGGTTACTTCCAATACAAACGCCACATTCTCATAGACTGTCCGATCCTCAAAGAGTCGGAACTCTTGAAACACGATGCCCAAGTTGCGCCGCAAATACGGAATCTCTTTTTGCCGAATGGTGCGCGAGGAATACTCACCGATTTTCACTTCGCCCTCGTCGGGCAGTAGATCCATGTAAAGCAGTTTGAGGAAGGAACTTTTGCCCGCGCCGCTCGGTCCGATGAGATAAAGCAATTCGCCGCGTTGAATCTCGAGGCTCTGTTTTTCCAATACGAGTTTATTTCCGCGATAGAGCGTTACGGCGTCGAAGGTAATCATGCAGAGTGTTGATTGATGCCTGAAATTACCGAATTCCAATGCGTTCCAAAAAGTCGATGGCGTGCTTTCGTTTCAGGTCGTCGTGGTAGAATTGGTTGTTGTCGTTCTACAATGGCAGATTTTGCAACATCAAACCATGTCCGCTTATTTCATCAAGTCGAAAGTTGTGGCTACGTACAAAGGACTACGCCTTTCCTTTTTGACTCACCACATTTATTTTCCTTAAAAACACATCTCAAACCCTAACTGCTGAATAACCTTGACACGCACAACCTACAAACACAAAATTACCCAACTTCTCAATGAAGCCGAGAGACTCAAACGCTCCGAGCCTGAAAAAGCCAGAGCACTGGCTACTGACGCATTAGAATGCTCCACATCGAAAGACTTTACAGACGGCATTGCTAAAAGTTTGATTCTGAAAAGCGACATAGAACTGCTCCTTCAACGCTTCGACGATGCGCTTTCCACTGCAAGCCGTGTTCTCCATCTGTCTCTGCCAAGTGATTCACCTTACCGCACTGACGCGCTTCGCAGTATCGGCATTGCCTACTGGAAAAAAGGAGAGTTTGCCAAATCGATTGAACACTACAAAGCCTCGCTCTCGCTGGCAGTGAAGAATAAAGACTCAATGGCTCAACTGCGCGTTCTCATCAATTTTTCAAACGCTTACATTTATCTCGATGACTACGATGCCGCTCTTCCATATCTCCAAACTGCCTCTCGCCTTGCCAAAGAACTCAACACTCCTGACGAACTCATTCAGGTTCATAATCACATTGGGCTTATTCACTGGTTTCAAGGCAAAGATGAATTAGCGGCAGGAGAATTCGAGCTTAGTCTCACTTTGGCACAAGCACATGGCTTTGAAAACCACCTGCATACCGCCTTGAACAATCTTGGTGCGATATATGGAAGAAAAGGTGAACGAGAACATCAGCGAGAATCGCTTTTGAAGGCGTTGGATTGCCTCGAACAAAGCCTCGCTATTTCGGATAGACTTGGCGACACGACTGCCAGCGCACTTGCTCACAACAATATCGGGAACATTCGAAAACTCCTCGACAATCGTGATGCAGCTCTCTTTCATTACCAACATGCCTTGCAACTTTCAAAACAAGTCGGCGCACATTATGCAACCATTGAAAGCCTTATCAATCTTGGCACTTTCTTTATTGAACAAGCAGACTTAGTCGCTGCCGAAACATACCTTCAAGAAGCACTCACGCTTTCAGATACCGTCCAATCCGATTCCCAACGCGTCGATATTCTACATGCCTTGACCGCTCTCTACAAGCAACAGCGACAGTTTGAGAAGGCTTTGGACTGCCAAGAAACTTTATCTCTCCTTCAACAGAAAATCTTCAACACGGAAGCCGACGCGCGCTTGAAAAAACTCCAACTCTCTATGGAAATTGCTCGCCACCTTCAAGCTCGCCAAGCGGCAGAAGCCGAACTGCAACGCAAACAAGCCGAACTCAACGCCCTCACGCTCAGCCTCGTTCAAAAAGGCGAATTTATCGAACAGATCCTATCTGAAGTCGAGCAATCCAAAACCGAACAAAGTCCGTCTTCTTCTCTCAATAACTTCATCACGAAACTCAAAAACTACTCGCCCAACGACAACGATTGGAAACAATTTCAGAAACAATTCGAGCAACTTCACCCCGATTTTCTGCATCGACTCTTGCAAGCCTACCCAACTCTCACGCCAACAGAATTGAAAATTTGCGCACTGCTCAAAAGCAATCTTTCCAACAAAGACATCAGCAAATTGCTTTACACCTCCATCAGAAATGTGGAGTCTCACCGCTACAACATTCGCTTAAAACTGCGCCTGAAACACAAGCAAAATCTTGTCTCCTTTTTGACTCAATTCTAATTTTCATCTCTCAAATCCCCATAAGTCCTCTCAAAATAATCACTTAGAACACCGTAAAAATCCCGTAATGCGCGCTTACTTTCAACGATTTACTTTCGTCTTGCAATCATTTAACAACGATGACGAATACTTCAACTCACTTGAAGAACAACATGCAAGCAATGCTCTTGGGCTTTTCAAATTCAGAACGGCAATTTTTGAACGCACTCAAAGCGCATTTTCCAAAACTCACGCTGACGGAACTCAAAGTTTGCCTGTATCTACTCAAAGGATTATAGACCAAAGAGATTGCTCAAAAGATGCAACGCTCACCACGAAGCATTGATGCCCATCGCTATCGTATTCGCTTTAAGATGCGCTTAAAGACTTGCCAAAATTTGACACTATTCCTTCTCCAGTTTGAGCAAGAGCAACAAAAGAACAAAACGAAGTTTTAAAAAATCGGTAAGTATCGGTTTTATAAAGAGTTATAACACAGTAAAAAAGCAGTAGTGATCTACTCAAAGAAGTTTTTTAGTTTGACTTTATATAGCAATCTTTTGGAGAAGGAGAATAGTATGTAGTAGCACATCAATAACTAAACTCTTGGAGACATGCTCATGAAACTAACAAATCCTTTTGTCGGAAAAACGCAACAACAGATTCCTTCGGAATCAAAATCAGATGTAGTTAAAATACCTTCCGAACCTGCTGACGCGAACATCTCTGCACCCATTCCTGCTCAAACACCGACTTCTACTCAACCAATCATTATTACGAATGTAGTTTCTGCTGCTGCCACCGCGGCGTCAGGGGGAATTGGTATTGGTATACCATTGAAGAGTAAGTGGGTAGCCTTCTTCCTTTGCTTGTTCCTTGGTTTCTTCGGTATCCACCGTTTCTATGTGGGTAAAGTTGGTACGGGATTTCTGTGGCTACTTACTGGTGGACTATTCTTTATTGGTTGGTTCATAGATCTCATCATTATACTTTTGGATGGCTTCAGTGATAAATGGTTAAGACCTCTTTGTTAGGGAAAGATGTCGAAGACAAGCAGACTGCCCGTATCTTGCGCAAAGAACGGGTAGTTTGCTTGTGAGACTGTGGCAAAATTCTGAAACCCCTATTTCGTTCTACACAAAAAGTCCAAAGGACAAAAACGAAATTAATCCTACTACCCTCTGTATTATCTATTGAAAAATCGTTCAAAAAGGCAATTTAAGGCGATTCAAGACACATTATCAGAAAGGATAACAAGATGGCAAGCATATACAACAATCTACGCTCCGAGCTAAACAGAACCTGTCTTGAAAAAAAACAGGAACTCAAAAAGCATCTTGCCATTGAAGTTTTCACCGACCAAGTAGCACATGATTTCAAGGTTTTATGGCATTTCTCGCTTTTTAAGCGAGTTTATCAGAGGCAACGATAGGGGTAAGTTTTACTGCAAAATTGCTCATTCGAGAAATGAGTTTCTGTTGGGAATATCAAAACTGCTCGACAAGGGATATTTAAGTAAAGAAGATTTCGATTTAATTAAAACAGTGATAGGAACACCTTGATGGCGCATACTTGGCTTCTGTATTTTTCAAATTTAGCCAGCGGAAAATCAAGATTACTAATCAGCGAAGATTAGACAATACTAATTCATTGCTCCTGCGAAGTATCAAGCATAGGATCGGGTAAGAGAAAAATGAACATAAGACTTTTCAACCACTTTCGTAGCGTTCTATGGGTATGTCTTACTTTTCTCTTGATGTTCATGAGCTTTCAAGCACATTCACAAGAACAAAGTTTTATAGAAGAACATGAGCATGTTTGGTCACCAGATGACTCTCGTAATTCAGCGAGGCAAAAATGCTTAGATGCCATACAGAAACGCTGTTTAGAAAGAGCAGGAGTGCTGATTATCACCGAGATGTCAAAAAGTCAGAAAGAAACGGGTAAGGAAATTTACTCCGAAGCATATGCATCTATGCAAGAATTTGCTATGTCTACTTTGCAGACGGTCATTCTGTCGGAGTCGGTTGAAGTTTTCAAGAGTTCATTTATTACAAAGATTATTGCACGTGTTACAATTGATATAGATGAGTTAAAAGATGCCTTAAATCGGGAGAGACGGCGGATAGAAGAGTTGAGAAAAAGAGAGATGGAAATCAAACTTCGTCAAAAGGAGCGAGAAATTCAGTGGGAAAGCGAACAGCGGCAAGTGTCTGAGCGAAAAGAATCTACCACAGAAACGGTGGACAAATGGTATAGACATCTGGAAGTATCGGGTTCATACTCCGTCGTTTCTTACCAATGGATGTTACCTGAGAATCAAAAAGCAAATACATCGACCCAACTGCTACGTCAAGAGTTAAAAGTTTCATATCAAACCTACAAAAATTCAGATTTCGGCATCGGTTTTGAGTTTTCTTTTGCAAATATCCGAAACGATGCTTGGTCCACAAATTTTGCTCCAAGTTCAACCGTCTCAGGATTTCCGCAAATAGATGGATTAACGGTTCGCAGCGTTGACAATTTCCATGAGCGGTTGTATTTACCTGGTATATATTTTTTCGCGAACCAGAACCCTACATTTTTGCTCGGTATAAGAGCAGGCTACGCCCAAACTTCATTTAGGGTTGAACATTCTACCTCTTCATCTAACACAAGTTTCGTACCAATCGCTATTAGTAAAGACGGAGGGTATGGGGAGGTTTATTTGAGTCTTAAGTTATACCTTTGGGCATTATCTTTCAGCTTGAATGCAGGTTTTGGTTCATATTTACAAGGAAATTATTTCGGAAAACAAACATCCACGAGCATCTCCTCTGGCAGCAACTATTATATCGGAATAGGAACATCTCTCTCACTGATTTTTGACATCAAGAAAGACTGACTTAAAAAATCTAATTCTAATTAAGTACTTGATCTACCTGTATTGGTCGCTTCTAAGCAAAACTCCACATTTCTCAATTCCTATAAGTCATTTTGAAATAGTGAGGAGGTTAGCAGTTTAGACTTGATGTCCTGATGTATAGACGGGGCATCGATAAGTTTTCACTTTTTCATCGAGTATAAAAGGCGAGTGTTGTGGCTCGCCTTCTTTGATTTCGCTCCAACAAGAAAACTTATTTTTTGCCTAACAGTTCAGCAAGTTTGGCTTTGTCTTCGTCGCTCATTTTGCTGATTTTCTCGGCGAGTTCTTTATCGCTGGGTTTATCGTTGGTCGCGTTTTTGATTTCCTCTTCCAAGCCTTGTTGAGCGCGTTTGAACTCGTTAATCCCTTTGCCCAAGCCGCGCGCGAGTTCAGGCAGTTTCTTTGCGCCAAAGAGCAGCAAAATGATGATGAAAATGATGAGAAGTTCCTGAAATCCTAATCCGAACATACTTCAAAATGCGTTTAAGTTGACGGCGATACGTTGAAACTGAATTTACCAAAACCTTATTTCACGAACAGCATCTTTTTTGTTTGCATAAACGTTCCCGCCGTTAAGCGATACAGATACACCCCTGATGCCAGCGAGAGCGACGAGGCTTGAAGCACATGATGATAAACCCCCGCATCTTGACGCGCCTCGACAAGCGTTGCCACTTTGCGTCCCAAAACATCAAAGAGT
The DNA here is from genome assembly GCA_046719715.1 of Chloroherpetonaceae bacterium. Classification (GTDB taxonomy): domain Bacteria; phylum Bacteroidota; class Chlorobiia; order Chlorobiales; family Thermochlorobacteraceae; genus JANWWM01. The sequence goes on from JBDNCJ010000079.1 coordinate 11,081, forward strand.
TCCAACTTCACCCAATTTGCTTCGGGCAATTCATATTGAATCACGGTCGTGGGATTGAACGGGTTGGGATAATTCTGAAACAGCCGATACGAAAGGATACGCTCAATGGCGGTTGCCGTCGCAGAAAGGTCGTAATCGTGAATTGTGCCGTCTAAATCGACACTGCGAAGTCGATAGGTGTAAGTGCGTCCTGCCTCTACGGTTTCATCGAGGAAGGTGTATTGCGATTCATTGAGCGTTGTGCCGTTGCCGCGCAGTGCGCTGTGCGTGTGATAAGAGGCAAGTTCTACGCCGTTACGCATGAGCACGAAGCCGAGATTGTCTTGCTCTGTGGCGGTTCGCCATGTGAGGGCAATGCCGCGTGTGGTGGCTTTTGCCGTAAAGTCAATGAGCGAGACGGGAAGCGGCGAATCGTCGTCGCCTGAAAAGACAGCCCATTCGCCCGCAAGCACGGTTAGCCCTGTGATTTCAACGGTTTTAATTGTAGATGCATTGTTGCGTATCAATCCAAGGTTGGTGCGATACGACTCCCACATTGAGCCCGTCCATCGCGCGGGGAAGGATTTATCATCGTCAAAGTTTGAGCCTTCTTGACTTGCTAGCCAACCAAATAGCAAGACAAGTTCGCCTGTTCCAAAATCAAAACTTGGCGCACTGACCTTGTAGACTGCTTGAACTGCAAAAGTGCCATCACCCATTCTACTCGTTGCTGGATTGCCATCTTCGATTCCGACGCTCACTTCTCCACCGACCACATTGGCATCTGTGATAACTCGGAAAAAATACGGTCCTGAACTTGTGCCAATCGGAAATTCTTTGTTTTCTTCCGGTCCAA
>JBDNCJ010000008.1:0-69859 GCA_046719715.1 Chloroherpetonaceae bacterium
GATGCGTAAAGAGAAATGATAGTTGTCGACTCGTCAGTTTGGGCTGATTATACTAAAATGATTTGAACATGATGAGGTTTTCAAAAGCCGTCATTCCGAGCGAAGCGAGGAATCCACTTGGATTCTTTCGCTTCGTTCATGGTCGGAATGGCAAATCTTATCCCTCTCAAATACTTTGAACCATTTGAACGTTACTTATCGCTTAATCTGCGAGCGTCGAGAGGTCGCCTGCGTCTTGCCCCAACGCTTCGGCTTTGAGCAATCGTCGAACAATTTTTCCGCTTCGAGTTTTCGGCAATGTTGCTCGGAACTCAATTTCGCTCGGCGTTGCGATTGGACCGAGTTCGCGGCGCACATGGTCGCGCAAGACGTTTTTGAGATTTTCGGTCGCCTCGTGTCCAGCTTTTACAACGACAAACGCTTTAATGCGCTCGCCCTTGATGTCGTCGGGCAAGCCCACAACGGCGGCTTCGGCGACGGCGGGGTGCGTGATGAACGCGCTCTCGACTTCCGCCGTGCCAATGCGATGCCCTGCAACATTCATCACATCGTCGGCTCTGCCCAAAACGCAGATGTAGCCGTCTTCGTCATAAAAGGCGACGTCGCCTGATGTGTAACAGCCTTCAAAATCTTCCCAGTATTTTTTGTAACGCTCATCGTCGCCCCAAACCGTGCGCATCATGTAAGGAAGCGGTCGACGGAGAATCAAGAGTCCGCCTTGATTGGGCGCAACGGGCTTGCCATCGGGCGTTACGACGTCGGCAATGACGGTTGGCATTGGCTTTCCGGCTTTGCCCAATTTCGCGTTGAACGCGGGCAATGTGCCGATAACAGGCGACGCGATTTCCGTTTGCCACCAATTATCGACGACGAACCCACGCTCGCCCAGAATCACATCTTGCGCCCATTGATGCGCTTCGGGATTGAGCGGCTCGCCAGCGCAGGCGATTAAGCGAAGCGAACTTGTATCGAATTTCTTCACATGTTCCGCGCCGTATTTCATAAAGAGTCGAACCGCCGTTGGCGCTGTGAACATGAGATTGACGCCGTGCCGCTCGACCGTCTGCCACACAATGCCCGGGTGCGGAAAATCAATCGCGCCTTCTCGTGCTAAAACGGTCGCACCGTTCAGAAGCGGACCATAGACGATGTAACTATGCCCAACAATCCAACCAATGTCGGAAGTCGACCAAAAAATATCGGTCTCTTTGATGTCGTAGAACGCTCGTGAGAGATAATATGTGCCAACCATATAGCCGCCGTGAACATGCACCACGCCTTTCGGCTTTCCCGTCGTGCCGCTCGTGTAGAGAATGAAGAGCGGGTGCTCGGCATCGACGATTTCTGCGTCGCACCATTGCGATTGATGTTCGATAAAATCAAAGTAATCGACTTCGCGCGACGAGGTGAGTTCTTGCTTCGGCTCTTGACGGCGAAGCACGACGATTTTCTCAACAAACTCAATATCCTGAACGGCATCATCGACGATGCTTTTGAGGTTCACAGTTTTGCCTGCGCGGTATGTAACATCGGCACAGAAGACAACTTTCGCTTTGCAATCTTCAATGCGCGTTTTGAGCGCGCCAACGCCCATTCCTGCATACACAACCGAATGAATTGCGCCGATGCGTGCGCACGCGAGCATGGCGTAAATGCCTTCAACCGTGAGCGGCATATAGATAATCACGCGGTCGCCTTTTTTCACGCCCGCACTTTTGAGCGCATTGGCGACTTGGCAGACGCGGCGCAAGAGTCGGTCATAAGTAACGACGACTTCCTTTCCGCTTTCCGTCGTCCAAATCAGCGCGACTTTATTTCGGCGATGGCTACTTGCGTGGCGGTCGAGGGCATTGAGCGTGATGTTTGTTTTTCCGCCCAAAAACCACTCATGATGTGGCGGCTCAAATTTTAAGACGGTATGCCATTTTTCCTTCCAATCGAGTTCGCTGGCAATGCCTTCCCAAAATTTTTCGGGCGCGGAAATGCTGTATCGGTAGAGCGCGTCGTAGTCTTGAATGAGTGCGTTTTGACGCAGTGAAGCGGGCGGCGTGATGATGCGCTGTTCGGCGGTAAGCGTTTCAATGGACGACATAGATGAAACTCCTCATCGGTTTGAATTGGAAGAAATGTTGATTGGCGGGTAAGTTAGAGATGTAGAGAGAGAGTTCAAAAAGACCTGAAGCGGCTCACTTTTCCGAGCAACCCTTTCGCAAGTCGATGAGAAGTTGCTGGAAAAACGGTCGGACATAGAGCGGCGCATTTTTTTCGTCGTAACTCACCTCCAACTTGGGATTTTCTTTATCGGCGTTCATCGCTTTATAGAGATAAAGCGTAATTGAGACGGCGTCCACTTCCCCGACAAGGTGTAATCCGCCTTGAAACAAGACTTGGTCGCCCAAGAAAACCGGCGAAGGAAACCGTGCGGCGGTCAGCGTTCCTTTTTCATAATCTTCGCCAGTTAATTTGAAAGCGTTGTTTTCAAGCGCGGCTTTGAGCAACTCGAAGCGGTCTAATTTGCTTTTTGTAGCGCACTCAATCCGCATCGGGCGCGGCTGCCTAACACTATCGGCGATGGCGCATCCAGAGAGCAGAACGCACCAGCAGGCAATCAGCCAAACAAAGGGTTTCATGTAAGCGGTTGCGATAATTGATGCGAGGCAAGGCGAACCCTGCCCCGCATGATTGAGAAAACCTTACTGACAGGCGGCGCGCAGTCCGTCGATAATCGGCATGAAGTTGCGACGGTCTGAAATTTCTGACCGCTCGTCGTGGCTTTCAACCGCAATCGGTTTGCCTTCGCGCACGAACACCGTTTGGACGATAATCGTAACGCGCCCGCTACTGTATGACGCATTGAAGACATATGGACCTCTGACGATGATATTTTCCCCAATGCCGGTATAAACAGGCACGCGGTCGGCTTGAATTTCGCCTTTGGTTTCATCGATGTATTCGATGATGTAGCGATTGGCTTCAAGCAACTGTTTGGCTTTCGCCAGAAAATCGGCTTGGCTCAACTTGCATTCAAACATAATCGGTTTCGGTTTCGCAGGTTGCTGTTGCAAACTTTGGCAACTTGTGAGCATCGCGCACAAGCCGAACAAGAGAAGAAAAAGACGATGTGATTTCATAATCCGGTTTGGTTAAAGTTGTTGAATCGTCACAGACTACTTGGTCAAACGAAGCGTCGCGGTGTAAATGCGCGTCGGCTGTCCGGGAACGGAGACCGTTTGCGAAACGGTGCCTTCAACGGTGTTGTCGTCGACATACCGCCCCGAGAACGACACGAGCGGAAGCGCAACGGTAGCAATCGGCGCATCTTGACCTGCGAAGGTTCTCGTCGGTATCGTGAAAATAAAGGTGTTGCGATTGTCGTTTCGCCCACGAACATCGAAGGTGGAATCGCCCCTGACGTTTTCCAACTGAACGAGTGAGAGTGGACGCGCTTCGGTGGGCGCAACGGCGCGTAAAGAGTCGCCAGCATCAAAGGTTACACGCGGATACCGAGTGAAAAGGTTTTGGCTGTTTTCTTCCTGCAACAAGTCCAGCGTGAAAGTCGCGTTGCGCAGTTCTGCCGTGCGCGTGTTGTTCAGGTCGGTTACAACCACCGTCAGAGGTGCCGCGCCGCGCCAAACCCCTTCTCCGGTTCTTGGAAAATATTCAGGAAAGCAGCCTGCCGTTGAGACAAACAGCAGGGAAAGAAGTGCCAGTAACAAAATTTGATTCGGTTTCATAATGAAGTATTCGGTTTGAATTTGATAAATCATTGTCCTCTGCTCAGAGATACATGTGGAACTGGGTGATGATTTCATGCTCTGTGCCGATGCGTTGCATGCCGCCCATCAACTCCCGACCGGGTGTAACGCTGATGGCTCTGCCGTAGATGGGACGCGGTCGCCAGTGCGTCGTGATTTTTGCGTTTTGCCCCGACAAAATCCAGTTCAATCCAAACTCAGGCATGAAGTACGGTTCCGCCAAACGGTCAAAATTCACATATGATAAGCAGATATAGGGTTGGAAGCGTCCCCATCCTTCGGTGAGTTCATATGGCGTCAAGACGCCCGTTTGCATATAAAAAATGTTGCCTGTGCCATGCACCGGAAAAGCATTTGCAGGTCCGTTAAATTCTGGCTGTCGATAGAGTGCCGACCCTGTAGGATTGGCTTGTCCAATCGGCAAAAAGCCGATATTTCTCACATAGTTCGGTCCGAAATTCAGTCGGAAATATGAACCGTGCGACGTCAAGGACCATCCTCTCGGGTCAGGAGAGCCGTCGGAATTATATCGGAACGGCAGTTCAAGGAAGTAGTCGACGGCGAAGTGGAATTGATTGGTGTAGGCGGTGTCGATGAACGCATCGCGCACGGCGTTTACTGCGCCTTTATCGGCGTCATTCCAACGTCCGAATGCGCCGTAGAACGGATGATTGTTAAGCGGACTGCCTTCGGGGTTGCTGTTGAGCGGTGCCGCGCCGAGTCCTGTCGCCGTAATCGTTGGAAAAATGCCGTCATTCAAGCCGTTGACAATCGCGGTGCGGTCGGCTCCGGAGAGGTTGTTGAAACTCGTGCGTGCGGCGGAGTTGCGCGCAAGGAGGTCGCCAAGAATCTCTGTGCCGCTTCTATTGGGACGGACACGGTGCCAATGCGCACGCGGATGAAACATGAAGCCTGCACCAATGTTGAACACTTTTTTCGTGCCGAGATACGAGCCGACCATGAAGGGCAAGACGGAGCTTTCTTGTTCAAAGAAGTCGTAATTGGCGTAGGCTTGATAGAGCAAGCGGTTGTTGTCGCCCGCCCATTGTGCGATGTTGTAGGCATTAGTTAAGTTAGAGAGCAATCCTGCCCAGTTAGGCGGGGTTAATCCTGTTTCGCCTGCTATGCCGGGATTGGGAATCGCAAAGGGCTTTGTGAGCACGGCGCGATAATTGAACTTTCCAATCGAGCCTTTTGCATACATCCCGAACATACGGGCGAATTGGTCTGTGGCGTCGAGCGTCACCCAGCCATATGCGGGCGAGTCGAAGGCGAGGAAGTTGAGCGTCGCCCAGTTGGTTTGGCGTGAAAGTCCGCTCCAAGTCAGTATCCCTGCACCGATGTAGAGTTCGCGACTCCACTTGAACTCCGTCCAAGCATCATGCACGAAAACGCTTTGGCGTTTACCGTCGGTGAAGTTATCCGCTCCCGCCGCCAAGCCGAATCCGCCCGTGCTGAAGGTTTGGTTGTTAATCCCCAGAATCCAGAAGAGCAAGAGTCGCTCGCCGATTTGCCCGTGAAAGAGCATCCGTGAACGGCGAATCGCGATGTCAAATGCCGATTCTTCATTGGGATTATTGACCGATGAAGTGCCGGGGTTCTGCGTTTGAAAGCGTGTTTGAATTTGCGACCACATCAGCATGCGAATGTAGCTGGTGCTATCGCGGTTCAAGAAGATTTTTACACCGCCCTCATAGCCTTCCATGCCTTGTGCTTTACAAAGATAGTGGAATGAGCCGCTCAGAATAAGCGTCAAAACGAAAATGCGCAATCGATTCATCTGTTCCTCCAAAAAGTTGAAAATGTTAGTTGTTGTTAGTCGTGTCCGTTTTTTTATAGCAAAGCCAAATGAAAGAACAACCGTCGAGCAAACGGTTCAACGAGAGCACAAACGCATGCGATATGATGATGTGATATTTGGTTTGGAACAGAATTGTTGTAAAGAACATCAGCCGAAGTTGCACAGCCTCTCCTGTATCCGCAAATGCAATCTGCAGAAGGCACGGCGTGCTTCTTGGTTATTCTCCGTAACGATAAGTTGGATTAGGCTCAATGAGAATTGTCGGGACAGACAATGGTGTGATAAGTGCTTCTCGTTGCCAATTATCGTTTTGCTGATAAATGTGCTTATTTCTTGACGCGAAGATAGAAACTTTACGATGAACGCCAAACATTCAATCAAAAAATCTTTTGTGCAGATGCACGGGGCGGCGAAGGGCGTAAAGGGGGATTTTTGTGTAACTTACTTTTTCAATTTCAATCGCGCTTACTGCACACATGAAACTCGTCTTTATGGGAACGCCAGAGTTCGCCGTTCCATCGCTCAAAAACATCGTCGAATCGGGCTTTGATATTGCGCTCGTCGTTACAAGTCCCGACAAGCCCCGCCGAAGCGCAAACGACGACCCGGAGCCTACCCCCGTCAAGAAAACGGCACAGTCGCTCAGATTGCGCGTCTTGGAAGTCGAGGACTTAACGTCGCCTGAATTTGAGCGCACGCTTCGCACCGTTCAACCTGATGTGATGGTCGTTGTGGCGTTTCGCATTCTTCCGAAAGAAATTTTTACGATTCCCACCAAAGGCGCCTTCAACCTTCATGCGTCGCTTTTGCCGAAGTATCGCGGCGCGGCACCGATTAACTGGGCAATCATCAACGGCGAAACTGAAACGGGCGTAACAACTTTCTTCCTGCAAGAAAAAGTCGATACCGGCAATATGATTTTGCAAAAATCTCTCGCCATTCAGCCCAACGAAGTCGCCACCGAACTTGCCACACGCCTCTCCGAACTCGGTGCAGAGGTCGTTGTTGAAACCTTACGGCTGATTGAAAACAATTCGGTTCACTTAATCCAACAAGATAACTCACTGACAACGAAAGCGCCCAAACTCACCAAAGAAAACACGCGCATTGATTGGACGAAACCTGCCCGAGAAGTGTTTAATTTCATTCGCGGACTTTCGGAACGTCCAACGGCTTGGACGACTTTGGACAACAAGCACGTCAAACTCTACCGCGCCGCGCTCTTCTCCGAAACCGAAACGGGCGAAGCCGGCAAATGGATTGTGGGCGATGAAACACTCTACGTTCAATGCGGAAGCGGCATCATTGAACTGCTCTCGCTTCAACAAGACGGCAAAAAACGCATGCGTGTAAGCGATTTTTTGAGAGGCTATCGCCCCACAGGCTCGGAAAAATTTGTGTAAGTTCGTAACAATCGCGCTTGACTTACACTAAAGATTTTTGAAAACCGACACCGTCTCGAACTCATGAAGAAAACCTACTTTTTCAGCGATGTCCATTTCGGCTTGCAAGAGCGGCACATCGAGGAAGCCAAAACCGACCTGATGCTCACTCTGCTCGATGAAATCAAGCGCGAAGGCAAGCGACTCTACATGGTTGGCGATATTTTGGATTACTGGATGGAATACAAGCACGTGGTTCCCAAAGGACCGTATCGATTTTTCGCCGCCCTCTATGAACTGGTGCGCGCCGGCGTTGAAGTGCATTACCTTGCGGGCAATCACGATTTTTATCTCGGCAAATACTTTGATGAGGAACTCGGCGTGAAAACCCACTACGGCGCGCTTCGACACGAGATTGACGGCAAGCGTTTTTACATCGTTCACGGCGACGGCGTCGGCAAAGGCGATACGGGCTACAAACTCTTTCGCTCGCTCGTGCGCAACAATTTCAACCTTGCTTGGTATCGCTGGCTCCACCCTGATTTCGGCGTCGGCATCATGGATTACCTTTCCAAACTCTCCCGCAAGCACACCTACACGGAAAAGGATTACGGCGAAAAAGAGCGCATCATCGTGTTCGCCAACGATGAACTTCAAAGCGACCCGTTTGACTATTTCGTCTGCGGACATCGGCACATCGTTAAACTGCATTTGCTTCGCAATCAAAAAAGTTACTACGTAAATTGTGGCACTTGGATTGGCGGCATGCCCACTTACGCCGTCTTTGATGGCATAGAGATGAAACTTATCAAAGCTAAAACGCGCGAAGTACTTTATTCACAATCACCTGAACCCATCACGGCTTAACACCAATGATGCTCGACTCCATCAATCCAACGACGGAAGAACTCATCGCCTCGTATCAAGAACACGCGCTCTCGGAAATTGAATCGGCATTGAAGCAATCGCATAAAGCCTTTGAGCATTGGCGGGGCTTATCGTTTCAAGCACGTGGCGCATGTTTCAAAAAACTTGCCGATGCGCTGCGCGAAGGCAAACAGCGATATGCTCAATTAATGGCGTTGGAGATGGGAAAGCCCGTTGCGCAAGGCATTGCCGAAATTGAAAAATGTGCAGGCGCGTGCGACTACTTCGCCGAAAATGCTGAAGCGTTCTTGGCTGATGAAGTCGTGCCGACAGAGGCGGTGAAAAGCAAAGTCATTTTCCGTCCGCTGGGTGTAATCCTCGCCGTGATGCCATGGAACTTTCCGTTTTGGCAGGTGATTCGCTTTGCCGCCCCTGCACTGATGGCAGGCAACACCACGCTTGTCAAACACGCGCCGAATGTAACGGGGTGCGCGCACGCATTGGATAAACTCTTTCGCGAGGCGGGATTTCCTGAACACGTCATTCACTTTCTCGACATTGCGCCCGACAATGTTCCTGACCGTATTTCAAAACTCATTGAGCATCCGTTGGTGCGCGCCGTTACGCTGACGGGAAGCACGCGCGCCGGAAAGTTCGTCGCAACAAAGGCAGGTGAGGCATTGAAAAAGTGCGTCCTCGAACTCGGCGGAAGCGACCCCTATCTCATTTTTGATGACGCCGATGTTGAACTCGCCTCCGAAATCTGCGTCGCGTCGCGCCTGCTCAATTCCGGGCAAAGTTGTATTGCGGCAAAGCGCTTTATCGTTAGCAAAAAAATTCGTGAAGCCTTTGAAGCCAAAGTCGTTGAAAAAATGACGGCGAAAAAAGTCGGCTCGCCGTTGGACGAGGCAACCGATGTCGGACCGCTGGCACGCAAAGATTTATTGGAAACCCTACATCGACAAGTCACGCAAAGCCTGCAAGCAGGGGCAACGGTGCTCTGTGGCGGAAAACTCTACGACGGCAAGGGCTACTTTTACCCGCCAACCGTGCTGACAGGCGTAACACCGGGCATGGCGGCGTTTGATGAAGAAACCTTCGGACCCGTAGCGGCAATCATTATCGTCAAAGACGACGACGAAGCCGTTGAACTCGCCAATGCGACCAACTACGGATTAGGTTCGGCAATTTTTACAAGCGACGCATGGCGCGCCGATAGCGCCATTACCCGATTAGACTTTGGAAATTGCTTTGTTAATGCGATGGTCAAAAGCGATGCGCGACTGCCCTTCGGCGGCGTGAAAGATTCAGGATTCGGACGCGAACTCGGTCGCTACGGCATTAAAGAATTCGTCAATGTGAAAACAATTTGGGTCAATCAGTTGTAACCCACTTTTCGGACGTTTTTTGTTCTCCAATGTTGCAGACCTTTACGCGCGGTTGAAATACAGTTGCAACAGATGATAGGTAATCCGCGATGAATGTCCGAAAAATACCGAAGAAAGTCTGTTCGTGTAAAACGAGAGAGGCTCTCTATGCTGCGCAAGAAAGCGCGCGACGGTTTAATTCAGCGCGGTTTGGACGAGCGATTTAAAGAGCGCAATGGCTTCGGGAAGTTTGGACGCGTCTTTTCCGCCTGCGGTTGCTAATTGTGGTCTGCCGCCGCCGCCCCCTTGCAAGAGTTTCGCCACATCACCAACGAGTTTCCCCGCTTGTAATTTTTTTGAGGCGATGAGGTCGTCGCTCACGGTTGCAACCAGCGCAACTTTGCCCTCAATGACGCTTGCTAAAAGCACAGCACCTGATTTCATTTTGCCGCGCAGGGCTTCGCCCAACAAGCGAAGTTCATCGGCGCTCGATGTAGAAATTTCGCTCGCTAAAATTTTCGCGCCATTGATTTCTTCTGCTTGGTTCAAAAGGCGGTCAAGTTGAGAAGCGGCGACTTCCACGCGCAATTTTTCCAACTGCTTTTCCAACGCTTTGCGCTCTTCAAGCAGTTTTTCAATCTTTGCTGGAATCTCCGCTTCGGATTGGGCATTGAGCAAGTGTTTGAGCGATTGAAGTTCGGAAAACTCCTTTCGGAACAAGGCTTCCGCGCCTTTGCCCGTGACGGCTTCGATGCGGCGAACGCCAGAGGCGATGCTGGATTCAGAGACGATTTTCAGCAACCCGATTTGACCGACATTGTCCAAATGCGTGCCGCCGCAAAACTCAATCGAGAAATTCGGAATCTCGAGCACACGCACCACGTCGCCGTATTTATCGCCGAAAAAGGCAAGCGCGCCCATGCGTTTGGCTTCATCGAAGGGAACGCCGTCGTGCTTAATGACTTTTTGCGCCGAGCGAATTTGTTCGTTGACCATTTCTTCAATTTCGACAAGTTGTGCGTCGGTTAGTTTTTCAAAGTGGCTGAAATCGAATCGCAAGCGTTCAGGCGTAACGAGTGAGCCTTTTTGTTGGACATGCTCGCCCAAAACCTTCCGTAGCGCCGCGTGAAGCAAATGCGTTGCGGTGTGGTTGCGCGCCGTGTGCAAGCGCGCCTCGCTGTCGACTTTTGCCGTTACATCTTTGGAAAGCATAGAGAGGTCAAATTCCGAAAGTTCAATTTCCTTGCCACCGACTTCGGTGATGCGATTAACGATGTGAATAATGCGCTCGCCGTCTTTTTGAACGTCGGCGACGTGCAAGGTCAGATTTCCCGATTCAATCATTCCCACGTCGCCGATTTGCCCGCCCGATTCCGCATAGAACGGCGTTTTATCCAAAATCAAAAAGAGTTTCTCGTCGGTCTTTTTGGCGAGGCGAATTTTGGCTTTTTCAGAAAGCGACGTGTAGCCTTTGAAGATGGAATCTTTGCCCGAAGAGAGTTTGACCCATTTGGCTTCGCCCTCGTCGCCTTGTGCCATTTTTTGTTTGCGGTCTTTTCGGGCGCGTTCTTTTTGCTCTTTCATCAGGCGTTCGAAGCCGGCTTCGTCAATCGAGAGTCCGATTTCCTGCGCCATTAAGCGGGTTAAATCCATCGGAAAGCCGTAGGTGTCGTAGAGTTTGAAGACGTCGCTTCCGGCAATCGCAGTTTGATTCTCGGCTTTGACTTTTGCGGCGACTTCATTAAAAATTTGAATACCTCTGTCAAGCGTTTGAAGAAAGTTTTCTTCTTCGGCGCGAATGACTTGCTCAACGACGCTTTGGCGTTCAATGAGTTCGGGAAAGACATCGCCCATTGAATTGGCGAGCGTGGCGACAAGTTTGTGAAGAATAGGATGTTGCTCGCTCGATTGCGTCAGCGTTTTAGCGTAGCGGACAGCGCGGCGCAAAATGCGGCGAAGCACATAGCCGCGACCTTCGTTGCTGGGCGTGGCTCCGTCGGCAATCGCGAAGGAAAGCGTGCGGATATGGTCGGCGACGACACGCAGCGCGATGTCGGAATCTTTTTCCATTGATGCCGTGTAAGCGACGCCCGTCAACTCGGTGAGTTTATCGAAGAGTGGTTTGAAAATATCGCTGTCGTAGTTCGAAGTTTTGCCTTGAAGCACTGCCGTAACGCGCTCGAAGCCCATACCAGTGTCGACGTGTTTGGCGGGAAGCGGCTCTAACTCGCCTTGTGTGTTGCGATTGTATTGAATGAAAACGAGATTCCAAATTTCAATCACTTGCGGCGAGCCGGCGTTGACGAGCATCGCGCCGCTTTTATCGGGTGTAAGGTCGATGTGAATTTCCGTGCAAGGACCGCACGGACCCGTTTCGCCCATTTCCCAAAAATTGTCCTTTTTGCCGTGCCGTTGAATGTGGTTGGGGTTAATGTCGGTGAAGTTTTTCCAAATCTCAAACGATTCGTCGTCTTCTTCAAAAACCGTGGCATAGAGTCGGTCTTTGGGCAGTTTCCAAACCGCAGTGAGCAGTTCCCACGCCCAGCCGATGGCTTCTTCTTTGTAATAATCGCCGAACGACCAGTTGCCAAGCATTTCAAAAAACGTGTGGTGATAAGTGTCGCGCCCGACATCTTCAAGGTCGTTATGCTTGCCCGAGGCGCGAATGCACTTTTGCGTATCAGCGGCGCGTTTGTAGTTTCGCTTGCCCGTGCCGAGAAAGACGTCCTTAAATTGATTCATGCCTGCGTTGGTAAATAACAGGGTCGGGTCTTCGGCGGGAATTACGGGAGCGGAGCGAACAATTTCGTGTTGTTTGGATTTGAAAAATTCTAAAAAAGACTGCCTTATTTCGCGTGATGTCATACAGAGTTTGAGTAATTAAGATAAAATCGAGGCTTCAAATATAAGCCGAAGTTGAGAGGCGGAAAAATTCCGTCGAGACGCACAAAATTTATTTCACTATGATTGAGGAACTGGAAATCCAACTGCGCCAAGCCGAAACGCATCAAGAAAAAATCGCTGCGCTCAACGCGCTCTCATCGGCAATCAAGCCCAGAGACGTCACTCGCGCCTTAGACTATGCCGCCCAAGCTGAAGAACTTGCAAAGCAATGGGGCGATAAAAAAGGTCTTGCCGACGCCCTGCTGAACAAAGCCGTCGCCCTTGCCTCACATGCTCAGTATCCTGAGGTTCACGAACTTCTCTCACAAGCACTCCATCTCTTCGAAGAATTGGGCGATGAAAAAGGTCGCGCCAATGTGCTCAGCAACTTCGGCTCGCTTTCCGTGATGACGGGCGACTTTGCCAAAGCCCTCAGCGACACACAAGAAAGTTTAAGATTGCGACGAAAACTCGGCGACAAAATCGGCGAAGCCGCTTCCCTCAACAATCTCGGCGGCATTCATCACTATCTCGGAAATTTTGACGATGCATTGGAGTGCTTCCTCAAAAGTTTGAACATCAAAGAAGAAATCGGCGACGTGAACGGCAAAGCGTATACGCTCGGAAACATCGGCACGATTTATCGGCGCACGGGCAATCCTAAACTCGCACTCGCTTACCATCGAGAAAGCCTGCAACTATGGCAACAACTTGGCGACCAACTCGGCGAAGCACGAACACGCGGCGAAATCGGCATCCTGCTTGCCGATGAAGCACAATATGAACAAGCTATTCAAGAATTAGAACACGCCAAGCGCATTTTTTTAGAACAGAACAACCCGCACGGGTTAGCCAATACCTACCGAGACTGCGCCGATATTTACGGTCAGCAACACCAACTCGAGAAGGCATTTGCGGAAATTCACATGGGCTTGCGCGTTTCAGAAGCCATCGGCGATAAATACGGAGAAATGCAAGCGTGTTTTGTTTTGGGAAAACTCTATGCGATGAGGCAGCGTGGGGATTGAGGAAAAGAATTGAGGAAAAGAAAAAAGCCCTGCGTCGGCAAGGCTTTACTCGCTCCTCGGGCCGGATTCGAACCAGCGACCAATCGGTTAACAGCCGATTGCTCTACCACTGAGCTACCGAGGAATTTGACTTTCATGCGAAAGGGACGCAAAAATAACACACGACTGCGAAAATGCAAACATCAAGCGAAAATTTTTCCCCGCCAGGCGCCGACTTTTGTAACTTCGCGCCTTAAAAATTAAATCCAATATTAAACTCGATACGATGGAAAAAAAGCAAAAGCTGAAAAAGGTCATTAAGGAGTGGGCGAAGGGCGAAGAAAAATGGAAATTTAATCCCAACAAAGATGACGATGATTCCGCCGTCTTTGAGCGCACTTCTGACATCGCTAAGCGGCACAACCGACAAAATACGCGCCACGCACCAAAGCCCGATGAAACCCTTGCTGATTTAGAAGGCATCGTTATCGCTTGTAAAGGACGTGCGATAACTGTGCGAACCGATGACGGCAACTATCTCTGCAAAACCTACCGAAGCACGGTTTCGGAAAATCCGGAATCTACGCTTGTTGTCGTCGGTGATGAAGTGGTTGTGAAGCCGATTGTGCAACCGACCGAAAACGCGCTTGGTGAAGGATTGATTCAGAAGGTAAAAGCGCGCCGCACGAAACTTTGCCGAAGCCGTGAGCGCGAAACCAACCGTAGCGGTGAACTCGAACACGTCATCGCCAGCAACATTGACCAGCTCTTCATCGTCAGTTCCGTCACCGAACCCTTGTTCCGAACCGGGCTCGTCGACCGCTATCTCGCTTACGCCGAATATGAACGCATTACCCCGATTCTCATCGTCAATAAACTCGACCTTGCCACGCCTGATGAACTGACAAACATTCGTCGCCTCTACGAGCCATTAGGCTACGACATCATTATGGTGAGCGGGAAACAGGGGGTCGGACTTGACGCCTTGAAAACGAAGATGATGGGCAAAACTTCGGTCTTTTCTGGTCATTCGGGCGTGGGAAAAACAACCCTCGTCAATCAACTGACGGGAATGAACATGCCCGTCGGCGACGTGAGCGAAAAGACATTAAAAGGATTGCACACCACCTCGTTTGCAACCATGATTGAAGTCAAAGGTGAGGGTGGCGAAACGGGTCGTATTATTGATACGCCCGGAATTCGCGAATATGGATTGGCGTTCATTCCGCGAGAAGAATTGCGACACTGTTTTATTGAGTTTCGCAAGTTTGCGGGCGATTGTCACTTTCCCTCCTGCACGCATGTTGCCGAACCCGATTGTGCGGTGCGTGCCGCCTTAGAACGCGGCGACATTGCGCGCTCGCGATACCAAAACTACCTTGCGATTCTTGAACAAGCCATTGAGTAAATGAAATTCAAAGTCCAAGTCATTGATTTAGGCACGATGCGCTACGCCGACGCGCTGACACGCCAAACAGAAATGTTTGAGCGTGTCAAACATCAAGAATCGCTGGATACCCTCTTCATGGTCGAGCACCCACATGTCTATACGCTTGGCTCGCAAACCGATAAACGCCATCTGCTTTACACTTCAGAGGAACTTGAAGCGCGCGGCATTGAAGTCTTTGAAGTCGAGCGCGGCGGCGACATCACCTATCACGGATACGGGCAACTCGTCGCGTATCCGATTTTGAATTTGCATCATTTTTATCTCGATGCACACCGCTACTTGCGCGATTTGGAAGAAGTCGTGATTCGAACGTTAAAGAGTTTTGGCGTGGAAGCCGCTCGAAAGTCGCACCCGAATCCAAAAAAAAATTACACAGGTGTTTGGGTTGGGAACGAAAAAATTTGTGCCATCGGCGTGAAGTTTTCAAGTTGGACAACCATGCACGGGCTTGCCTTAAATGTCAATACCGATTTGAGTTTCTTTAAGGGAATTGTGCCTTGTGGAATCAGCGAAATGGGCGTAACTTCTTTGGCGAAAGTGCTCGGTAAGAGCGTGCAGATGAGCCTCGTCTCCGATACTTTGATTCGAGCCTTTCAAGATGTGTTTGATGTGGAAATTTTAATCGAAGAAAACTATGGCAGAGCAAAAAGCAACGCTTGATTGGCGCGAAGAATATGCCGATATGTTCGAGGAGCCTGATATTTCTCACATTGAAATTGACGATGGAAAGCCTGTGGATAACATCATTGCAGAAAAGCAACATCGCCTCTTGGTCTCTTCGCTTTACACGAATTGGAAGCCAAAAGAAAAGTTTGTCGCCACGACGAATGTCGGTGTATTTTTTTCTGTCTCACAGCCGCCCATTGTGCCCGATGCGCTGATTAGTTTCGGCGTAGATTTTCCGACTTGGGAGCAATTTGTCAGTCATAAAAAGTATCGCGCTTATTTTGTCTGGGTCTTTGGCAAGCCGCCCGACGTGGTCGTGGAAGTGGTAACCAACCGCAAAGGCGATGAACTGACCGATAAGCTCAAAATCTATGCAGACATTCGCGTTCCTTACTACATCGTCTATGACTGGATGGGCATTTACGGCGACCCCAAAGTGCGTGTCTTCAAGTTGAGCGGCGCGGGGTATGTGCTCAAAGACAATTTGAAACTCGATGAATATGGATTGCAAGTCGGGCTGTGGAACGGCGCGTTTGAAAGCGTCGAGCAGGGCGAGTGGCTTCGCTGGTATGATGCCGACGGCAATTTGCTCTTGACCAACGAAGAGTGGCAAGCCCAAACTGCCGCACAACTCAATGCTGAAAAACAACGACTCGAAGAAGCGCGCCAACGAGCCGAAAAACTTGCGGCAAAACTCCGCGCTCTGGGAATCAATCCCGACGAATGAATCTTCATTAAACCGTTAGTTCAAATCCAATCTTGACAATGATTGCCGAAAAAACAGCAACCAGTAAAAAAACCTCTGCCAAAAAATCTCAAAAGCAATCGCTCTTGAAATCTTTCACCAAAGATGATTTAGCCAAAGTCTATCGCTTAATGGTAACTGCGCGACAGATTGACGCCAAGTTGCTCACCATGCTCAAACAAGGCAAAGCTTCGTTCCACATTGGCGTTTCAGGACATGAGGCGGCACAAATCGCCGTTGGTCAAACGATGCGCAGCGGGGCAGATTGGTCATATCCGTATTACCGCAACCTTGCCTACTGCCTTTCGCTGGGATTCCGCATTGAAGATGCGATGCTCGATTTTCTCTTTCGCGAAGAAGCACCAAGCACAGCGGGCAGACAAATGTATGCACACTGGGGACATAAGGAACTGCGTATCGTCTCGCAATCTTCTCCGACAGGCACACAATTTCTGCAAGCCGTTGGAACAGCCATTGGTTGCAAGCGTGAAAAAAAAGGCGAAATCGTCTATGTCTCGGCGGGTGAAGGGACGACCTCACAAGGCGATTTTCACGAAGCCCTCAACTGGGCGGCGCGCGAGAAATTGCCGATTGTGTTCATGATTGAAAATAATGGCTATGCGATTTCTGTTCCGATTCGCGAGCAAACCGCCGGGCAATCCGTCTATAAACTTGCCGCAGGCTACGAAGGCTTGATTCGTTACGACGTCGACGGCACAGATTATTTCGAGATGAAGCGCGTCGCTAATGAAGCCGTCGCCAAAGCGCGCAACGGTGAAGGGGCAGTGCTCATCAACGCCAATGTCGTGCGACTGCTTCCGCACTCGTCCTCCGATGACCATTCCAAATACCGAACCGAAGAAGAACTTGCCGAAGACCGCAAGCGTGATTGCATTTTGCGCTTCGAGCAGCGTGTGCTCTCCGAACAAATTTTTTCACAAGAAGAACTCGACGCCATTAAAGCCGACGCAAAGCAAAAAATTGACGATGCGGCAACTTGGGCTGAATCGCGACCGGTTCCGAAAGTGGAAACCGTGATGCAACACGTGTATAGCGATGCTCCCTTAGCGCTCAATTACGAAGCCACCGTGCCGAGCGGCGCGCCGATTGTGATGGTTGATGCCATTAACCACGCGCTCGATGAAGAACTTGCCGCCAATCCGAACATGCTCATTTACGGCGAAGACGTGGCAGGCGGAAAGGGCGGCGTTTTTACCGCAACACGCAACCTAACCGCAAAGCACGGCGCAGACCGCGTCTTCAACTCGCCCCTTGCCGAAAGTTCAATCGTCGGAACGGCTATCGGATTAGCGATTATGGGATTCAAGCCCGTCGTCGAGATTCAATTCGGTGATTACATCTTTCCCGCCATGATGCAAATTCGCAACGAGCTTGCGATGATGCGCTATCGCTCCAACGGCAAATGGAAATGCCCCGTTGTGATTCGCGTGCCTGTGGGCGGATACATTCACGGCGCGCATTATCACTCGCAAAATATCGAGGCATTTTTCGCACACATTCCGGGATTGGTCGTCGTCTATCCCTCTAATGCAACCGACGCAAAAGGACTGCTCAAGACGGCTTGCCGCGCCGACGACCCCGTGCTGTTCTTGGAGCACAAATACCTGTATCGACAAGGCTTTGCGAAAACGCCTGAACCCGACGAGAATTATTTTACGCCGTTTGGTAAAGCGCGAGTGGTGCGTGAAGGGCGCGACATCTCGGTTATCACCTATGGTGCATTGGTGCAACGCGCATTGGAAGCAGCTCGAAAATTGGAGCAAGAGGGCGTAAGCGTGGAAGTCGTTGACCTGCGTTCTATCTTGCCTTACGACAAAGAGGCAATTCTCAAATCAGTTAAGAAAACAAGCAAAGTCTTGGTCGCGCACGAAGATATGCTCACACAAGGATTCGGAGCGGAAATTGCCGCCTTCATTGCCGAGCAGTGCTTCGAGTATCTTGATGCGCCAGTCAAGCGTTTGGGTGCGCTCGATGTTGCCGCCGTGCCTTACGCCGATGACCTCGAAGATGCCGTGCTACCCAACGACAAAAAAATGTATGACGCGCTGAAAGAATTGGCGAAGTATTAAAAATTTGACCAGGAGAAAACGAAAGGGCGGAGAAAATTCCGCCTTTTACGTTTAATCCAAGTTGTTCAAAATCAAATCGAGCGATTCTTCGCTCTCGATTAACACTTCACGTGGTTTGCTTCCGTCAGGTGCGCCAACGATGCCGGCTTGTTCGAGTTGGTCCATAATGCGGGCGGCTCTGCCGAAGCCCAATTTCAACCGTCGCTGTAAAAGCGACACACTGCCTTGCTGATGACGCACCACAAGTCGCGCCGCTTCTTCAAACATTTTATCGCGCTCAAAATCGCCGTCCTCTTCATCGTCCATCTCGCCTTTTGAGCTGGTCAGTTTCAGGTCAGGTGAAGGCAATTCGAGTGCCATATCGAAGCCTTTCTGCGCGTAAATAAATTCGGTGATGGCTTCGACTTCTTCGGTCGAGACGAACGCATTTTGGATTCGAATCGGCTTCGGTTCGCTCGATGGCAAAAAGAGCATATCGCCGTAGCCCAAGAGTTGCTCTGCGCCCATCATGTCTAAAATTGTGCGCGAGTCGATTTTGCTGGCGACTTGATAGGCGACGCGTGCAGGGAAATTGGCTTTAATCACGCCCGTAATCACATCGACGCTTGGTCGCTGTGTGGCAACCACCAGATGAATACCGACCGCACGCGCCAGTTGAGCGAGGCGTGCAATCGGTTCTTCAACATCTCTGCCCGCCGTAATCATCATATCGGCAAGTTCATCGATAATGACGACGATGTAAGGCAAGGCGTCGTCGGGAAACTTTGCATTGAAATCTTTAATGTTGCGCACGCCTGCTTTGGCGAGTTGGTCGTAGCGCATATCCATTTCCTTCTCAACCGATTTGAGCGCGTAGACGGCTTTGCTTGTATCGGTGATAATCTGCTCCTCCAAATCTTTGTATTTGACAAGAAAATGATTTTTGAGTTTTTGATACGGAAAGAGCTCGACGCGCTTCGGGTCAATCAAGAGAAACTTCACTTTTTCAGGCGAACAGAAGTAAATCAGGCTGGTGAGAATCGTATTGATGCCGACGGATTTGCCTGAACCCGTAGAACCTGCAACGAGCAAGTGCGGCATTTTGGCAAGGTCATCGATGTAGATTTCGTTGGAGATTGTTTTTCCAAACGCGATGGGAAGAATGCCCTTAAAGTTTTTGAATTTTTCGGATTGAAGAAGTGTCTTGATGCGCACAATTTTGGACTTTGAGTTCGGGATTTCCACGCCGACGGCGTTTTTTCCCGGAATCGGTGCAATGATTCGAATGCCACGTGCCGACATTGCCATCGCCAAGTCATCAGCAAGCGACGTGATGCGCGAGACTTTCACATCGGGCGCGAGTTCGAGTTCAAAGAGCGTCACGCGCGGACCGACCGTCGCTTCGACTTTGACAACCTCAATTTTATAGATGCGTAATTTCTCCAACAACTTGCGCTTGTTTTCCTCGAGTTCTTCAATCGAGACGGCGTCGGTTTCTGGCTCTGGCTCATGGAGCAAATCGACAGACGGAAATTGATATGTAAAATGCTCCTTCGTTTCGACTGCTAAATTGCGTTCATCTAAGTTAGCCTCTTTTTCTTGCACTGATTCTTTGAGCGTAATGGTCGGCTCATGCGGCGGCTCGGTTGCTTTCGCTTTGGGTTTTTGCGTAGTCAGTTCGGTGAGTAAGTCCTCGAGCACGTCGTCTTTTTCCTCGCTCGCGGGCGAATCGGGTGCAGGATTCGCTTCGGGCGTCGGGTTGCTCGAGCATGCTGACGCTTGAACATTTGGCAGTTCAGAAGTTGCATCAGGTGCGGGTTCATCGAGTCCGTTCAGAATTTTTTCAAGTTCGCGGTCAATTGCTTCTTCAATCGTCGTTGATGGAACGGCGGGCGGCGCGCTGGCTTCTCTCGTTGAAGGTTCAGGCGCAGGCGTTTCATGCGTGAGCGATTTTGTCTCAACGAGAATGGGTTCAGTTTGACTTATCGGCGCAGTGGGTGTTTCAATGAGCAGGTTGCGCAGTCCGAAAGCGGCGTTATCAGCCTCGTTTTGAGAATCGGTTGCGATGGGCTTCGGCGGCGCGATGTCTTCGTTTGGCTGATTTGTGAGTTCTCTTGTTGGAATTGAACTCGATTCGGCTGGCAATTCCTTGTCTTCTTTGCGTCGTCCAAATTTGAGTTCAGGTTGTGGATTTGGGGGTGGTGTTTCCGACGCAGGCAAGTCGTCTTGTTTTGTTTCTTCTGCCTCTGCAAGTTCTTCCTCGATGGCACGAGCGCGGGCTTCCTGCCACTCTTTGAATTTGAGCATGGTGCCGCTGGCAATCTCGCTGGCTTTGTCGCGTGTGAGGTAGGCAATTCGGTCAAAAGTTTTTTGCAAGTCAAGGTCAACGAAGAGGGCGATGACAAGCAACAAAAGCACCGTGAGCAAACACCATGCGCCGAACTTTCCAAGAATGGTTGCAAGCGTGGTCGCAACCAATCGTCCAATCGCGCCCGACATGACCTCGCTGAATCCAAACGCCGTTAAGCCAAACATTGACGCAACGATGGTGGAAAAAAAGACGCCATAAACCGTAACATAAATCGCCTTCGCGAAGTCTTGGCGGCGAAAGAGCGAAAATCCCCAAAAGGCTGAAATCACAAGCAGAAGCGCGGTCGGATAGCCGAGCATCGAGCGCATCAAAAACGAAGAAAGTTTTGCACCGAACAGCCCAAGCGGGTTGTGAAGTTGGCTTGCGGCAAGCCGCGCTTCGTGAGAGAAAAATTCAAAAAGGGAAATGTTCTCGATAAGTGCTTCGTCCTCGATGTGGTAGCAAAAGAGTGCAATCAGGAACAGCACGGAAAGAAGCATCACGAAAACGCCCCAAAGTTCGGAGCGGCGTTTGGCAATCGAATCGCCGAGTGGATTTTTCGATTTTTTCGTCGATTTTTTCTTCGTGCTGTCGCTCGCCTTTGGGCGTTCGGCTTTCGGCGCGTGGAGCGTAGAGGCATCGTTAATCAATTCGGGTGTTTGCATAGTGTTTCGCAACGAAAGAAATAACAAAAATTTAGAGCCGCTTTAACGAAAGGCTTGATGCAAAAACGATAAAGCAGAGGTTATTGAAGCCAAGTTGGATTTCCGTTGCGAAAGGCGGGTGAAAAGCAACTCATCAAAAAAAGGCAACAGCCTTCCGCGAGAACGGAAACGGTGATGCCTTCAAATTGTGATGCGAATTGAGAAATGTGCTTTGTGCGAATTTAATGAACCTTCGGAACATTTCCCGAAGAATGTGATTTTGACGCAATCACAAGGCGCATGTTGGCAGTCGTAGGTTAGAAGTCGAGCGAGCGCAAGTTCTTGAAGTGCCCGTTTGAGCGCACGCGCCGCTTGATTTCTTCCGCCCGCTCGATTTCAGGAATGACGCGCTCGAAGTGCTCGACGATGAATTCCAATCGGGCGTTTTCGCTGGTCATTTCAAGCAGTTTTTGCTTTTGAAGCACATCGAAACCTGCGTTGTGCGCGATGCGGAATGAGGCGCGTTCGTCGCTGTCGTATTCTTCAACGGTCGTTTCGCCGTTGATGAGTTCCATGAGTTTAAGATGTAGCGTAATCGCACGCTGTCGGAGCGAGCCGTCTAAAATCACGTCGTCGTCGTCGAAGAATTCGACGGAGGCTTGCATGTAAGGTTTGTCTTTGTAGACTTCAATCATTCGGTAGCGCATCACGCCCGTGGTGATGATGTCCAAACGCCCGTCGGCGTATTCATTGACAATTTCTTCAAGATCGACCGTACACCCGACAGGGTAAAGTTTATTGTTGTATGCCAGCGACACACCGAAGGGCTTTCCTTGTCCATACTCCATGCCCGAACGGCAGTATGCAATCATCGCCTTGTAACGCTCTTCAAAAATGTGGAGCGGCAGTGGTTCAGACGGACAAACCACAAGCGGTAAGGGAAAAAGCGGAATGATGTTTTTGTCAGCCATTGTGGTTAGAAGAAAATATGTCGCGGGTTGCAACGAAAAGCAACCATGCAGAGCAGTAAAATGAATTTGAAGTTTCAATCAAGTTGCAACCCACGGTAACAAAGGCGATTTGAGCATGGCAAGATAATCAATCCACCTGTTCAATTTCCCAAAGTTGGTTGTTACCGCTGTTGACTTCCCATTGAATAATTTTAGCGCCATTGCTGGTTGATGCGCCTTCAACGGTAAGAGCTTTGCTCGTCGCTTTTGAAATAATTTTGAAGAATCCTTTTTCATCGCGCTCTAATTCCCACAGTTGATTGTTGCCTTTGCCGGCTTCCCACTGAATGATTTTTACGCCGTTTTCAGACTTTCCGCCTTCTACGTCCAAGCATTTTCCGGTGGCTTTATTGATGATTTGCACGAAGTTGCCGACCTCTTTAAACTCCCACAGTTGATTGTTGCCTTTGTTGAACTCCCACTGAATAATTTCCGTGCCGTTGTCGGGCTTTGAGCCAGAAACGTCAATGGCTTTGCTGCTTGCCTTATTGATAATTTTGTAAAACTGAGCGTTTGCGCTTTCCGAAGAGAGCGCAAAGACACTCATTGCGAAGACTGTGCCGAGAAGAAAAAAGCGTTTCATTAATGAGACCTCCAAAATGGTTTTGCAGTTGAAAGATAATTGTATTTGCGTAATATGCGGATTCAAAAGAAACATCAAGCAAAGATACGCCAAGCGTGCGTGTCGCAAAAATCGCATTGAGATAAGAAATTCAATGAAGCAAAAAAGTTATGTGCGCTTGATGAACGCGGTATTTTACGCGCATCATGGGGTTTATCAAGCCGAGCATCAAGTTGGGGCGCGCTATGAAGTCGATGCCGAATTGGCAGTAGATTTCACCGAAGCCGGCGCGACGGATAAACTCGCCAAAACCATCGACTACGAAAAAGTCTACGCCAAAATCAAGGAAGCTTTGACGGGCAAAAAGTTTTATCTCATCGAAGCCGTCGCCAAAACCATCGCCGATGAGTTGTTGCAGGATTTTCAAAATCTTGAATCGGTGAGAATCCGCGTGCGCAAGCGTAATCCGCCCGTCGGCGGCGTGTGCGATTACGCCGAAGCCGATTACGTCGTCGAGCGATGAGCATCGTGTTTGTCGGTCTCGGTTCAAATCTCGGCGAGCGGCTCACGATGCTTCAAGAAGCGATTGCCTGCATTTCGGAACTTCCGACCACCGAAGTCCTCGCCACGTCGAGCGTCTATGAATCACCCCCGATTGATTGTTCCGAACAAAATCCATTTCTCAACGCCGTCTGTAAAATTACAACCGACCTTTCCCCGACGGCGTTGCTCACGGCTTTGAAAGACATTGAACGCAAACTCGGCAGACCTGAACGCTACGCCCGATGGTCGCCGCGACGCATTGACCTCGATATTTTATTTTACGATGACCAAGTGCTTCAACAAGACGGTTTAACGATTCCTCATTCGGAAATTCAACACCGAAAGTTCGTGCTTGTGCCGATGCTTGAACTTGAAGACGTCTTGCACCCGCTCTTGAAAAAACGGCTATCAACTTTACTGGCGGAAACAAGCGACTGCTCCGTCATTTACAAACAAGAAGCGCGATTATTCTACAACAAGAAACCTTAAAGCAAGATGACGCAAAAGAAACCCTTGCCGCTACACACGCAAATTTTTATCGGCTTGTTCTTCGGGCTGATAGCGGGACTTGCCGTTAATTTTTTTGCACCACAAAGTGAGACGGTCAAATGGATTGCATCGAACATTGCATATCCCATTGGGCAGATTTTTTTGCGATTGATTTTCATGGTGATTATTCCGCTGATTTTTTCAGCGATTGTGTTGGGTGTGTCGGACTTGGGCGATGTGGGGCGCATTGGGCGCGTTGGGCTAAAAACCTTGCTCTTCACGGTCGTCATTACGGGGCTTGGGGTGGTGATGGGAGTTGTGTTAGTCAATCTCTTCAAGCCGGGCGAAGGAATTTCGGAAGAGAGTCGGCAGGCGTTAATGTCGACGTTGCAAGGCAATCAAAAAGTTGGAACAATTCTTGAAAATGCACAGCAAACCAAATCCGCCGTTCAAACGCTTCTCGATTTCATTCCGCGCAACCCGTTTGTTGATGCGACATTTGCCTTCGACCCAAGTTATCAAGGCGGCGGGCTTTTGGCGATGATGTTCTTCGCGCTCATCTTCGGAATTGCCATGGCGCTTTGCGAGAAAGAGCGCACCGAGCCGCTCACGAAAGTCTTTCAAGGCTTGTATGACGTGGTGATGAAGATTATTGATTTTGCGATGCGCCTTGCGCCGTTTGGCGTTGCCGCGCTCATTTTTTCCGCCGCGTCTCAACTTGGATTTCAGATTATCGCAACACTGGGCATGTATGTTTTCGTTGTGATGCTCGCGCTCTCGATTCATCAGTTCATCACCTACGGGTTGATTCTGCAATTTTTTGTCAAGCGCAATCCGATTGAGTTTTTCAAGAACATTTGGGAAGTGATTTTGACCGCATTCTCGACAAGTTCTTCAAATGCAACGTTGCCGACGGCGATTCGCGTAACAACGGAGCAACTGAAAATCAATCAAGACA
The DNA here is from genome assembly GCA_046719715.1 of Chloroherpetonaceae bacterium. GTDB lineage: Bacteria > Bacteroidota > Chlorobiia > Chlorobiales > Thermochlorobacteraceae > JANWWM01. The sequence continues at coordinate 24,549 of JBDNCJ010000008.1, forward strand.
TTACAAATTTTGTCTTGACCGTCGGCTCAACGGCAAATCAAAACGGGACGGCACTTTACGAGGGTATTACGGTGCTGTTTTTGGCGCAGTTTTACGGCGTGGATTTATCGCTTGGGCAACAGGTGTCGGTGGTCCTGCTCTCGATTTTGGCGGGCGTTGGAACGGCGGGCGTTCCGGGCGGCTCACTTCCTCTGGTGGTGCTGGTGCTACAAACCATCGGCGTGCCTGCCGAAGGCATTGGCGTGATTTTAGGAGTGGATAGAGTGCTCGATATGAGCCGCACAGTCGTCAATGTGACGGGCGACATTACACTTGCCGCATGGGTGGAATCGTCTGAACCACAAGAGGCAAAAACCGATACGTAATCTCTCGCGCAACGCCGTATCTTTACAAATTTTAATTCACAAAAGAGTTAGAGGTAAATGTATAGACGTGTTCTCATTATCGGCGCAAACGGGCTTGTCGGACAGAAACTCACTGACATTTTCTCGCGCGACCGTAGTTTTGACTTGCTCATTTCTGCGCGTCAGAGCGAAGCCTACAACAAAGCGGCGAGTTTCGGCTATGTTCAACTCGATGCAATTCATCTGGCGGCGGTCAAAGAACTTGTCTGGAATTTTGCGCCCGAAGTCATTATCAATGCCGCCGCCTACACCGACGTCGACGGCTGTGAGCGTGAAAAAGAACTTTCGTGGAAAGCCAATGTAACGGCGGTTGAAAACCTTGTCGCCGCTTCGCGATTGGTGGGCGCGCGCGTCATTCACATCTCTACCGATTATGTCTTCGACGGCAAAGCCGGTCCATATGATGAAACCGCTACGCCGAATCCACTTTGTTACTATGGCAAAGAAAAACTCGCTTCCGAAAACGCAGTGCGGGCGTCGGGCGAAAATTGGGCGATTGTGCGGACGATGGTTGTCTACGGCGTTGCGGAAAATGTGAAAAAAAATTTCGCGATTTGGCTTGCGCAGGAGTTAAAGAAGGGGAATAAGATCAATATCGTCAGCGACCAATTCGGCAATGCGACGCTTGCCGACGACCTCGCACACGGCATCTACGAACTTGTCCGCCAAAATAAGCGCGGACTTTATCACATTGCCGGGTCGGATATTCTCTCGCGATTTGAATTCGCCCGAAAACTCGCTGATGAATTCGGCTACGATAAGTCGCTCATTCATCCGATTAAAACCGCCGAGCTCAATCAACTCGCCGTGCGTCCGCTTCAATCGGGGCTGATTACTTTGAAAGCGCAAGCGGAACTTGGAATAACCTTCCTTTCAAGTGACGAGTCGCTGAGAACATTCAAGCGGCAATTTTTGGAAAGCGCGTGGGCGTAGGCATCTGAATTGATACGAGCGCACTTCAAAACGGCGGCATACGAATGATTACCATTGACGGCAAATACAAAGTCTGGACAAAAAAGGTCGGACAAGGCGACATCAAACTTCTGCTTCTGCACGGCGGTCCTGCCATGACGCACGAATACTTCGAGTGCTTTGAAAGCATTTCCAAAGAGGCTGGAATCGAGATTTATCTCTACGACCAACTCGGCTCCTATTACTCCGACCAACCCAATGATGATAACCTCTGGACTACCGAACGCTTCGTCGAAGAAGTCGAACAAGCTCGACAAGCCTTAGGCTTAAACAAGGATAATTTCTACCTCTTGGGGCACTCTTGGGGCGGCATTTTAGCAATAGAATATGCACTGAAATATCAACAGCACTTGAAAGGATTGATTATCTCAAACATGATGGCGAGCATTCCCGATTACGAGAAATACAACGGCGTGCTTCGCAGCAAGATGCGCCCATCGCTCATCGATTCACTGACGAAGTTTGAAGAAAAAGGGGACTTCAAAAATCCGATTTATACCCAACTCGTTGAAAAAGAATACTATTCAAAACACGTGCTCCGATTGGCAGAGTATCCTGAACCGGTTGCTCGCAGTTTCAAACATCTCAACGAGCATATCTATGTGCTCATGCAAGGACCAAGCGAGTTCAAGGTCGGCGGGCGATTACTGAAATGGGATAGAAAAGCCGATTTGAAAAACATCGCCGTTCCGACGCTCGCGATTGGCGCAGAGCACGATACCATGAACCCCAAAGACATGGAAGCAATCAGCAAAGCGGTGCAGAACGGACGATACCTGCACTGTCCAAACGGTAGCCACATGGCAATGTGGGACGACCAAGCGCATTACTTTCCCGGCGTGATTAACTTTCTTTATGATGTTCACTACGGACGCTTTCCAGAAAAGAAAAAATAGCATAACTTCGCTCTGAACATTGAGGGCGTTTGGTGCCTTGCCTAACGCAAGGAGAATAGGGAATCGGGTGAAAATCCCGAACTGTGCCCGCAACTGTTATTCACCATCGACGGCTTCAAACCACTGACACGTTCGCCCGAACACGTTGGGAAGGTTGAAGCCATATCGGTGATAAGTCAGGAGACCTGCCAAACGCATTTTGCAACTAAAAGACGACGGGGTCATCGTCTGGCAACCTATCACGTTTGTGGACTTCGCTTCCAATTTCGCTTGCTCGTTGTGCACGTGCGCCATGATGCTCTTGGCATCGAACTGGCTTTTTTATGTGCAACCCGCATCGGCGCAATCGGCTGACACCACGCGCCCCAAAGAAGCACGTGCCGAAGAAATTCGTGTTGAGGATTCGCGGCTGATTACGCCGTCGACAGCACTCACCGCTTTCGAAACCCTCTCCAAAGCCGAGCTCGAGAAACTCAACGCCCTCACCATTGCCGACGCCGTCAAACAACTTCCAAGCGTGATGCTCAAAGACTACGGCGGCATCGGCGGATTAAAAACCATCTCCGTGCGCAGTCTCGGCGCAGAACATACCAGCGTTCAACTCGACGGCATTAAAATTTCCGACGCACAAACCGGACAAGTTGATTTAGGCAGATTCTCAATTCAAAATCTTGAACAACTCGAGCTCATTCAAGGCACATTGCCCGATGCGCTTTCGCCCGCCCGCGCCTACGCTTCTGCATCGGTGTTGAATCTCGTCTCTAAAATCGAATCGTTTCATCGCTCCAACGCGCAAGGCGAATGGCGATTGGGGTCGCAAGTCGGTTCATTCGGTCAGTTCAATCAATCGGGTTCGCTTTTTACAAAATTCTCATCGCAAGCCACACTCGGCGTTGATGTTGAGCGCATTACGGCAAACGGTGAATACACCTACGCTTTGCAAAACGGACGAGAAACGCTCACGCTCCGACGACGTAACACCGACTTTCACGCCCTTCGCGCAGAAACCGACCTCGCGCTCAACGTCTCTAATCAAACCTCGCTTTGGCTCAAAGCCTATCTTTACGATTCCGAGCGCGGGTTGCCAAACGCCGTTGCCATTCGCCCAAACCCTGATTTCATCGAAGTCTCGCGCCAACGCCTTTACCTGCAAGATGCGTTTGCTCAAACAAGAGTTGTAACAAGCATAAGCGATAAACTCAAAGTCGCCTTCGGTGGAAAATTGGCTTACAACTTTTTGCGCTTTACTGAACCTGCAACCGACATACGCAATCCTGACACCGACGACCGCTACATTCAGCGAGAGTTTTACGCAACCGCGAGCGCGGCATATCGCTTGACCGAACACACATCTCTAAGCCTCGCTTCCGACCTTGCCTTCAACACGCTGAACGCCTCGCTTTTCAACGCCGCACAGCCAACGCGATGGACTTCCGTGACGGCGTTGGCACTCACGCATCAAGCCGGCGCCGTGTTGCTTGAAGGCAATCTGGCGACTACACTCGCTCGAGAAAGCACCACATTTGGAGCCGCTGTTCCGAATCGACAAGCCGCAACGCCTACGATAGCCATTGGCTATAAACCCTTTGCTGATGAAGGATTGCGCCTGCGCGCCTCATACCGAAACACGTTCCGACTGCCCACATTCAACGACCTGTATTACACGCGCGTTGGAAACAGTAACCTTCGTCCAGAATACGCGCGCCAATGGAATTTCGGCGTCGGTTATGAAAAAACATCATCATCATTTTGGCAAGTCTTCGCGCTTCGCTTTGATGGATTTCGCAATGAGGTAACGGATAAAATTCTCGCCGTGCCGCGCGACGCCTTCAACTGGTCGATGCAGAACATCGGTGCAGTGGAAACGCTCGGCGTTGATGCGCATGCGGAATCCATCTTCCGAATTCTGAACGCAACTGTGTCGCTCATGGCTAACTACACGCGCCAAGAAGTGATTGATGTATCGCCCGCGTCGCTCACGCCAAACCAACAAATTCCATACACGCCCAAAGAACTTGGCTCTGCAATGGCAACGCTCGAACGCGGTCAATGGTCTCTTGGCTACGCACTCACTTACACGGGCTTTCGATTCACGTTGCCCGAAAACACAGCGCAAAATGTCTTACCTGCATTTTGGCTTAGCGACGTGAGTATTTCTGTTGGAATTCCATTGGGAAACTTTTCCATGAAGGTCAAAGCCGAAGTCAGCAATCTGTTTGATGCGCGCTACGAGGTCATTCAATTTTTTCCGATGCCCGGAAGAAACTATCGGCTATCACTCAATTTAACGCAGGAGTCAAAATGAAACGCGGGTTAAATTTCTTGTTGGGATTTTTGATGCTTCTTTCTGCGTGCGTTGAGCCACCAACGAATCCGCCGCCAGACTTCACGCCAACAACATCGCGCGTTGCGCTCGTGCTCAACGAAGGGTTGTTTCAACGCAATAATGCAACGCTCACCTTCTACGAGATTGATTCGAATCGTGCCTTCACAGACTTCTTCGAGCAAAAAGTCGGCAGAAGACTTGGCGACACGGGCAACGATATGGCGCAATATGGCGGAAAGATTTACATCGTGGTCAATGTCAGTAGCACGATTGAAATTTTAGACGCTGGAACATTCAATTCCGTTGGGACGATTCTGCTCTTCAATGGCACACAGCCTCGCCAGCCGCGCCACATCGCCTTTCATGGACGAAATGCCTTCGTCAGTTGCTACGATGGAACGGTCGCTGTGATTGATACCGCTTCGCTTTCAGTAACACGAAACATTCAAGTCGGCTCGTATCCCGAAGGCGTCGCGATTCAAAACGGCAAACTCTACGTCGCCAATTCAGGCGGACTCAATTTCCCCAATTACGACAGCACCGTTTCCATCATCGACCTTAACACGCTTACGGAAATTAAACGCCTCACGCTTCGAATCAATCCCACATCAGTCGCCGCCGACAATGACGGCAACGTGTATGTGATTTCAAATGGCAACTACACAAGCGTTCCTATGCGGCTCTTGGTCATTGACGCACAAGCCGACACGCTCAAAAAAATCTACGACTTCGATGCAAGCCGAATCGCCATTCACGACAGCCTTGCGTTCATCGGCTCAAACGGCGGCGTCAAACTGCTCAACCTCAAAAGCGACCAAGTGATGAACTCGACTTTGATTGCGCCTTCAAACTTCCAAATCCTTTACAGCATCAGCATTGACGCGGCGCGGCGCGAACTCTACTGCGCCGATGCAAAGAACTACATCGTCAGCGGCGAAATGAAAGTCTTTGATTTCAATGGTCAGTTCAAACGCAGTTTTCAGACAGGTTTAATCCCGAGCAAAGCCGTCTTTGTTCGGTAATTCTACAACTCAAAACAGGAGAAAAAAATGAACAAACTACTTCTGCTTCTCGTCGCGCTCTGCCTATTTAGCAAGGCGGGGCTCAACGCACAGCCGCAAAAGGTGCTCTTCGCCATTCGCGGATTCAGCAATCAAGGCTTGACTTACATCAACCTTTCAACAGGAACGGTGGTCGATAGCCTTGCGCCGATAGGTCCCGTATCAAATACAATTCTCGCCTTCAACAGCCGCCTATACGTCGTCAATTCGGGGCAATTTCCGAATGGCGCGAATGCGTCGATTCAACATGGACGGTTGGCGAATTTCGTGGTCGGTGCCGCACCCATCAAAACCGAGCCAATTCCGACAAACCGCAATCCGTACTCCATCACGACGTTTTCAGTACCGACTAATGAAACCTTCGGCGTCGTCTCGAACTTGCTCGATAGTTCCATCTCGCTCTATCGCATGAATGCACCGACCTTCAACGCGAATCAAGACACGATTCAATTTCTTCGCAAAATCAGTATTGGACGACGCGGACCAGAAGGCATGGTAGTGGTGCAAACGCTCACTGCGCCTAATGAAGCGCTTGTCTACATCGCTAACGCTTACAACCCTGAAACCTTCGACTACGATTCTGTGGTAACGGTTTGGAAATTTTACAATAGCGGTGCAAACGATAGTCTCCTCACGCGCATTCAGGTTCAACTCAATCCGCAAGATGTGGTCAGAGACCGTAATGGGCGCTTGCATGTGGTTTGCACAGGCAATTTCGGCTTCGGCTCGCCTGCTCTGTTCGGAAAAATTTCGGTGATTAATCCTTTGACGAACAATGTGGTGGCAACGATTGATGTTGGTGGTTCGCCTTCGAGTGTTGTGTTTAACTCGCAGAACATCGGCATTTTGAGCGGCGGATTTGTCAGCAATCGGTTGATACGATACAATGCCAACACCTTCGATACGATTGCGACGCCGTTCATTCAAGGGGGCAGTCTGGCGCTGATTGGCGACACGCTCATCGTCGGGCGAAACGGCAGAATCACGCTCTACAATGCGCTCACGCTCGATAGCCTTTTGCAATTCAATCTCACGGCCGGCGCACCATATAGCGGCATTACAGCATTTACCGTTGATGCTGGCGCGCTTCCCGTCGAACTCATCGCGTTCAGAGGAGAAAAAACAACTGACGGCGTTCTGCTCTCGTGGAAAACCGCATCAGAACACAATAATGCGGGCTTCGAAGTGCAACGCAAATCGCAAGGCGCAGACTGGAACACACTCGGCTTTGTGCGCGGCAATGGCACAACGACCAACGCGCAATCCTACTCGTTCTTGGATAAATCCGCATCGGGCAAAGTGCAATACCGCTTGAAGCAAATAGACCTTGACGGACAAGTCGAATACTCCACTGTGATTGAAGTCGATGCTGGCTTGCCGAAGCAATTTGCGCTCGAGCAAAATTATCCGAATCCGTTTAATCCAACGACGCTCATCACTTATCAACTGCCTGTGGCAAGCGAGGTCTCGCTGAAAATTTACGACGCGCTCGGCAGAGAAGTCGCAACGCTGGTGAATGGTCGACAAGAGGCAGGGCTTTACAATCAGACGTTCAATGCGGCGACCCTTTCAAGCGGCATCTACTTTTACCGCTTGCAAGCAGGAAACTTCACCGCAACAAAGAAAATGATGTTGGTCAAATGAGAAGGGGAAATATTCAGCGCGGGGCAACTGTCTGCCTCGCGCTTTTGGTTATGGCGTTCAATGCCAAAGCGCAGTTTGCTGACAGCGTCGTGAGCGTCAGTTTTGGACCGAACTTCAATGTCGGTTATGGTTCTGACAATCCGAATTTTCCGCAGTGCGTTTTAGGTCTGCCCGATTCCACTGCACGACCGTGTGCGCCAGCATTTTCGCCGACCGAACTGCTCTCGCTCGGCAGAGGCGGAAGCATTACGCTTTACTTTCGCCGACCGATTATTGACCAGCCCGGTGCAGATTTCACCGTGTTCGAAAATCCGTTTTACTTGGCGTGCGACACCAACCGCGTCTTCGCAGAAACGGGCATCGTGAGCGTGAGCAAAGACGGCATCACCTTTGTCGAATTTCCATTTGAAGTCATTGATTCGTTGTCGATTCAATCACCGAGACGCTATCGCGGACTTGCGGGGGTAACGCCGACCAATGGCGCGGTCAGTCCATTGCTTCCGGGCTCACCGAATCAAGGGAGAAGCGGCGGCGATTCTTTCGACCTTGCCGATGTCGGACTTGATACAGTTTATTTTGTGCGCATTACCGACGCCGCCGATAGAGTCAATGACGGCGGACCGATTGCCGATTCCTTCGACCTCGATGCTGTGGTTGCCATTCATCAAGCCACGCTTGCCACGCCCACGCAACGTGAGAAGCCCAACACATTCACGCTATTTCAAAACTATCCGAATCCTTTTAATCCAAGCACGACAATCACGTACGAATTAGCAATAGCGGGCAACGTACGCCTTGAACTTTTCGATACACAGGGCAAAAAAATCATCACCTTGCTTGAGCAGTGGCAACGTGCAGGCAGTTATTCTTACACGCTTTCAGCGGCGCAGTGGTCGCTATCATCGGGCGCATATTTCTACCGACTCACTGCTGGCGGAGTTTCTCAAACCAAATCCATGCTATTTATTAAGTAATGCACAAACTTCATCTCTACTACGGCTACGGCAAAGGCAAAACCACCAGCGTGATGGGATTAGCCATACGCGCACTCGGCGCAGGTCAGCGCGTTGCTATTGTTCAATTTGACAAAGGCTACGATGGAAAGAACGAACACTATTCCGAGCGAAAAATCTTGCGCGACCTCAAAGAGAAACTCAACTACCCGATTGAACTTGTGCCCACAGGGTGCGAGCGCATGATGCCTGATGGGACGTTCCGCTTCAAAAATGAAGCGCAAGATTTTGCCGAAGCCGAGCGCGGCGTTGCAGCGGCGAAAGCCTTTTTGGAATCAGGAGTCTTCGACCTCGTCATTCTCGACGAAGGACTTGCCGCCGTTGCTTACAACTTGATTCCGAAAGAAACGCTGTTGGAACTCATCGACTTGTGGGAACGGCTTGAACGCCCGTGCGAATTGGTGATTTCAGGACATAAAATTTGGGACGAATTGGCAGAACGCGTCGATTTAATTACCGAAATGCGCAAGGTCAAGCATTACTTCGACGAAGGCACACCGGCGCGCTTGGGCATTGAGTTCTAATGCTACTTCTCAATTCGATTTTTTCATTCGACTTGGACGCTTCGCTCTGCAATGCTTCGCACGGCGATGCGCTTTTGAGCATGCTGAACGGTTTCAAAGCACGATTTTGCTGTATGACGCAATAAGTTCAAGTGTTTCGGCGGCGAAGAGCGCGGAGCCGAGCATGGCGATAATCAGTTTCAAACTCATGCGATTGCGCTGTCGCATCACGTGCCGCTGAATCTCATGTTTGCGCCGCATGGCGCGTTCATAATCTGAAAGCACGACGACTTTGAAAATGCGTTCAGAGTATCGCGTTTTTTTGGGAGATACCACATAGCGCGCCTGCATTTCCACAAGCGCAACGTCGTCGGTGTAGTCGACCGCATAGAGTTTTTGTTTGCTGAAGGGCGTCCAATCTTGGTTGTAGTGAAATCGAAAGCGAACGTCGCAGTCGGGATTAAGTTCAAAGAAGTGCGAGACGCTAAAAATCACGCGCCGCGTTTTGTAATTGACGCGGGTTGAAAACGAGAGCCATTTGAACGTATTGAGTTCTTGCGCACTGGTTTGTGTCAGCGGATTAATGGGAACGCCGTTTTTGAGCAAGTCATCGATGCTGACCTGACGCTGCTTGGGGCGGGCTTTGTTTGAAAGTTTTTCCCAGCGGCGCGGAAAGCGTGCTTCAAAAGCGTGGTCGTATTCAGCTTTGAGCGACGGTGTCAGAAGAATTCGCTTGGCTTCGAGAATGAGCTTGGCGCGCTCTTCAGCGTTTTGCTTCGTGAGCGGGTCGGCGTTGGCGAAACGGTCGGGGTGCCACTGTTTGATTTGCGCAACAAAAGAGGCTTGTATGAATTCGGGCGGGTCGTAAGGACGCACGCGCAAGACTTCATAATAATTCTTGAACCGTTCTGATGAAAGTGAGTCGCTCATACTACTACACGAAAGACTACGAAGCGGAAGAGCAGACGAAAGCGTTTGCCCGGTTACATCAATTTGGATTGAGACGATTTGGTCGGTTTTAGAACAAAGATATTGGTTTTATGTTGCGTATGCAACGAAAAAGAGAATCAAACCGCCCTTTGGTGAAGACTTGGGAAGTTGTAGTTTCCTCAAACTACGCGTTTATATGAAAATTCATCATTGGCTCTTGATGCTTGTGCTGATGCTTGGGTCGGCGGCACATGCGCAATTTTTGGGAAGCGACAATGCGCCAAGCGTCGATGAGGAATTCATTGATGCCGACAGCACAACGGTTTATTACTTGCGCTACAGCGTTGGCTATTCGAGTATTTCGTCTCAGCGTGAGTTTCGCCGCGTGGTGTCGCAAACATTCGAGAAGCGATTTGGCACGCCGTCAATTTCTTATCCGAATGCGATTGCAGATGGAATTCCAATCGGTGTATCGTTTTTCCGAAAACAGAATCGGCTGTTTGCTTACGGTGTGAGTGCATTTCTCTCACCTGTCATACGAACATCGCATGGAGAAAACGATACACCGCCGCCAATTCTTCCAAACGGTACCCGAACCACATCGAGCGATGCGTTCTTTCAATCTTTTGCGCTCGAAGCCGTCGGCGAATGTCGATTCAAACTGTTTTTGCTGGATTTTGGGATTGGCGTTCAAGCCCAACGCATTGGCGACAATCTTCGAATTGGAACTTATGACCAAACCGCATCACTGTTGCGGGTTGAAGTCATAGAACGCCGCGCGTGGATATTCTCCCCGATTTACTTCTTTGCGATTGGATTGGACTTCTTCGACACAGAGCGTTTTTCAATCGTGCCGATGTATAAGAGTTTTTATTGGCACTACGGCAACGTGAAAGGGTCGAGCGATTTCTTCTTGCTATCTCTGCGCACAAATTTGTAATGCCCCCTCATCTCTCGTCGGCGATTTCACCTCGTCTGTAAGGGTCTCTTCGTCGGTGGTTATTTTTTCAACTGCATTTTTTCAGCGCGGGCGAGGCTATCGCGCACCTGTTGGCGGCGGGCGTAGTAAAGCTGGGCATAGCGGCTATGTTCGTCGTAAGTGCGCGAGAAGTTGTGTCCGCCGTAGCCTGTGGCGACGAAGAAAAGGTAATCGGTTTTCTTGGGATAAAGCGTCGCGAGAATGGCGTCGCGCGTCGGGTTGCCGATAGGACCGGGCGGCAAGCCTGTGTATTTGTAAGTGTTGTAGGGCGAATCGCGCTCGCGGTGTCGGGGCGTGTTGGGGTTGCCGTCGTAATCATTGGCAAGAATCGCGGCGTAAATGAAGGTCGGGTCGGCTTGAAGTTTCATGCCTTTTTTCAACCGATTGAGATAGACGCCGGCGACAAGTGGCATTTCTTCTTTTGAGCCTGTTTCGCGTTGCACAATCGAGGCGAGCGTGAGGACTTCCAATTCCGTCAAGCCTATGCGCTCGGCGCGCGCTCGAAGCGAATCGTTGTAGAACTGGCGGAACCGTCCGACGAGAAAGCGCAATGCGTCTTCGGCGGTCAGTGCCCAAGGAATGTTGTAGGTATCGGCGAGCAGGTAGCCCTCGAAGGTCGGCGCATCGACGCCTAATTCTTTAAGCAACTTCGGGTCAGTGAAGGCTTGCATGAACGAAGCGGAGTCCGTGTCTAAATTTTCGCCGACGGCTTTGGCGACGTCCCACCCATAACAGCCATCGGGGATTCGAATTTTCGCCTCGTCTTGTTTGCGCGAATGGAGATAGAGTACAAGTTCGGAGCAAGTCATTCCGCTTGGCACATAGTAGCGTCCAGGCTTGATGTTGCGCGTTTCGGGCATCAGGCGTGCTAAAAAGAGCATCGGCTCTTTGTGCTTAATGACGCCTTCTTTATGCAGTTCATTGACGACGTCGCGATAAGAATACCCGCGATGAATTTTAACGAGTTTCGGCTCGTCGTATTGAAAGGCATTGAGCGATGATTTGAACAGGTAAATGTATCCTGCGGTCAGCAGCACGAGGGCGAGGGCGAAGATGACGACGACGGCGCGGATGACATAGCGCAACGGCATGGTTGAATCAAAGTTATGTTATGATGAATGTCGGTGTTGTCTCTCGGCTTGAAGTGCGCGAGACACTTCTAAAATAACCGTGAAAACTTGTCGATGGAGGTCGGTGGGAAGGCGGTTCAAAATGCGCGCCTCACGTTCGGGAGAGTAAATCGGAAGTGACGCCTGAAGTTTGAGGTCGGCGATGGATTCAGCGAGGTCAAAGCGTTTGGAAAGCAACACAATGAGTTCGTCGTCAATTCGGTCGACTTCTTGGCGGAGTTCATCTAATCGGTGCTTATGGTCTTGCATAGCATTTTGCTCTATCAAACAATGCTTTTCAACTCGGCAAGCGCGTGAATTTTTCGGATATGCGTCGGAAGGGATTTCGTTTTTGCGCGCTTCGTCAGAAAGACTTTCGTCGCGACAATATCATGAAGCGGCTGAATGTCGCGGTCGTAATTTGAGCCGATAATCACGACGTCTTTCTCGTTGATGCCCATAGAATGGATCGCATACTTGAACATATCTTGGCTCGGCTTGAAAACCCCCATATCGTTGGAAGTGATGATGGTTTCAAAATAGCCGCGCAGACCGGATTTGATGAGGAAATCCATCAAGAAACTCGCCGGAATCGGAAGGTTTGCAACAATGCCGAGCATGTGCCCCGTCGAGTAAAGCAGGTCGATGATGTGCTTGTAGTCGTCTGAAATCGACATGCGTTTATGAACTTCCGTCGCAATCAACCCGATGACTTCCTGCGTTTCCTCAAAATGTGGCTCGCGTTTGAGCATCGGCTTCAAGGCTTTTTCGACCAGCGTGTTGAGGTTGGGCGGACGGGAATCGCCGTTCAGGGCTTGCTCGACGAGGGCGTTGTAAATCAAGACGACACGCTCTGCAACCGCTAAAATTTCTTCCTGTTTGAGCGCACGCGAGAGTATCGTGCAAGTGGTGCTTAACGGCAATTCTAAATGCACATCTAAGCTTTCGCGCTCAGCCTTGTGCTTCGTTAAGACGTCTAAACTGAACAGAACAGCTTTGTTGTTTCTAACGCTCATACTTACCTGCGTGTTTGCGGCGTTTATGGTTGTTGGTCGCCTCGGGGCGAATTATGACAATCATCGTGGATAATCGTCATAAAGTTTACTGAAAAAGTTTTTTCCACTCCTCGATATCGCTCGCGCTGACTTCGCTGGGCTTATTCTCCCTTACAGCCGGTGCTGTTTTGATGGAATCGTTTGAACGATGCTTCGTCGACTTACCGAACTCGGGTGTCGAGATGGATTTCAAATCAGATAAGAACGCTTCCGAATGCATCGTTTGAGCACGCGAGACTTGGGCGTATCGTAAAATTTCGTTGTCGGAACTGACCACACACAGAGACGATTTCGCGGGCGTTTCATCAATCATTTTTTTGATGCGGGCGTCTGCACTTTCGCCGCTTGGCGTATAGACGATGGTGAGGGCGTGGTGCTGTTCTGTTGCGCCCAAAACGCCGCGTCCGTCAAAAACAAGCGTAACTTTGCTCCTTTTTTGCGACATATACCTTGAAACCTTGCGACAAACGTCGTCGCGCACCTGTTGCAAATTATTTTTGGTGATGACAATGCCGAGTTTGTGTGCAAGATTGTAGCCGTCGATGAGAAAATGCTTGACCATCATATAAAGTCGTTAGAGTTTCGTGGGCACTTCACTATTGAGCGACGCAACAGGGTTCTTGCTTAATATACGAAAGCATTTTATTCGAACAATTTTCTGTAAATTCCTCCAAGTAATTTATTACAAGCAACTCAAGCGCCGATTCAAGTTTTAACCAACCCTTTGAAGTAGAGCATCTCGCCGAAGGTTCAATCGCAACAAGTTCAACCAAATCAAAAAAAAGGAGAAGTAACATGGCATTTGATTTTGAAATGATACACGCTTTGTATCAACGCCTTCCTGAACGCATTGCCGCCGCTCGCAAGGTTTTAGCCAAGCCGCTCACACTGACCGAAAAAATTTTATATGCGCACTTATGGCACGAACAGCCCTTGCAAAACTTTGAGCGCGGAAAGTCATATGTGGATTTCGCGCCCGACCGTGTCGCGATGCAAGACGCGACAGCGCAAATGGCATTGCTCCAATTCATGCAAGCCGGCCGCCCGAAAGTCGCCGTTCCCTCCACTGTTCATTGCGACCATCTTATCGTGGCGAAATCAGGCGCGAAAGAAGATTTAGCCCAAGCCGTGAGCGAGAGCAAAGAAGTCTTTGACTTTCTCGCCTCCGTTTCCAACAAATACGGCATCGGCTTTTGGAAGCCGGGCGCGGGAATTATTCACCAAGTCATTCTTGAAAATTACGCCTTCCCCGGCGGCATGATGATTGGCACGGATTCGCACACCGTGAACGCGGGCGGACTCGGCATGATTGCCATCGGCGTCGGCGGCGCAGATGCATGCGACGTGATGGCGGGATTGGCGTGGGAACTTAAATTCCCGAAACTCATCGGCGTCAAACTCACCGGCAAAATGAGCGGCTGGACGTCTGCCAAAGACGTCATTCTTAAAGTCGCCGGAATCTTGACCGTCAAAGGCGGAACAGGCGCAGTGGTCGAATACTTCGGTGAAGGGGCAAAAACGCTTTCCGCTACAGGCAAAGGCACCATTTGCAACATGGGCGCGGAAATCGGCGCAACCACCAGCATTTTCGGCTACGATGAAAAAATGAAAAACTACCTCATTGCCACAGGTAGAGCCGATATTGCCAAAGCCGCCGACGCCGTCGCCGAACACCTCACGGGCGACCCAGAAGTCTACGCCAATCCCGAACAGTATTTTGACCAAATCATCGAAATCAACCTCTCCGAATTAGAGCCGCATATCAACGGACCCTTCACGCCCGACCGTGCCACGCCGCTCTCCAAATTTGCCGAAGAAGTGCGCAAAAACGATTGGCCCGAAAAACTCGATGTCGGGCTCATCGGCTCTTGCACGAACTCCTCATATGAAGATATTTCGCGTGCCGCAAGTGTAGCCCAACAAGCCGTCGACAAACGCTTGAAGGCGAAATCCGAATTCACCATCACGCCCGGCTCGGAGCAAGTCCGCTACACGATTGAGCGCGACGGTCTTTTAGATGTCTTCGGCAAAATGGGCGGCGTGGTACTCGCCAATGCTTGCGGTCCGTGCATCGGACAATGGGCAAGGCACGGCGCGGAAAAGCAAGAGAAAAATTCCATCATCACGTCGTTTAATCGCAATTTCACCGGACGCAACGATGGCAACCCAAATACACACGCCTTCGTCGCCTCGCCCGAAATCGTTACCGCGTTTGCGATTGCAGGACGCTTAACCTTCAATCCCATCACCGACACGCTCATCAACGAGAAAGGTGAACACGTCAAGCTCGATGAACCCAAAGGCTACGAACTGCCCCCCAACGGCTTTGATGTTAAAGATGCCGGCTATCAAGCCCCCGCCGAAGACGGGGCCTCTGTTCAAGTTATCGTCGACCCGAAATCTGACCGCCTTCAACTCCTTGATTCGTTCCCCGCTTGGGAAGGCACCGACCTGCTCGGCTTGAAACTGCTCATCAAAACCAAAGGCAAAACCACGACCGACCACATTTCAATGGCAGGCAAGTGGCTCAAATATCGCGGGCACTTGGATAACATTTCCAATAACCTGCTGATTGGTGCAACCAACGCCTTCAACGGCAAAATGAACAGCGTGAAAAATCAACTGACGGGCGACTACGATGAAGTGCCGAAAGTACAACGCGCTTACAAAGCCGCAGGCATTGGCTCTATCGTCGTCGGCGATGAAAACTACGGCGAAGGCTCTTCAAGAGAACACGCCGCCATGGAGCCGCGACACTTGGGCGTCAGAGCCATTCTCGTCAAATCCTTTGCGCGCATTCACGAAACGAACCTCAAAAAGCAAGGCATGCTCGCGCTCACCTTTGCCGATAAAAACGACTATGAGAAAATCGCGGAGGACGATACGATTGATATTCTCGGCTTAACCACCTTCACGCCAAATGTGCCGCTCACCCTTCGACTGACGCACAAAGATGGTCGCGTCGAGGAAATCAAAGCCAACCATAGCTACAATGAAGGACAAATCGAGTGGTTCAAAGCCGGCTCCGCCTTGAACTTGATTAAACTTCAACAGCAAGGCGCATTGGCGTAGTTATACCAGAATGATTTGAAAAGGTAAAGTTTGTCATTGTGAACGGAGCAGAGCGGAGTGAAGAATCCAGTAGCGAGCCTCGCCGAGCTCGTCAGTAGATTCCTCACTTCGCTCGGAATGACCACGATGTAATGACGTCAAGTTTATTTCCTCACGTCATCTCTGTCTTGATACTTATTACTTTAACCCTCGAACAAAAAAAGCGCGGCAATAGGATTGCTCCTACCGCCGCGCCCCTCCTTAACAATCACACGAAACAAATTTTAGAAATACACCATCGCTTGGAAAATGAGTTCGCCCTTGCTTCCGCCGTCGGGGTCTAAGAGCCAATTTCCATTCGCCGCTGTGGTGCGATAAACAGGGCGTTGACGCCACATCGCGCTGTATTTAGCGTGATGACCTTCGATGAGGTAATTCGCGCCGACTTCCCACATAATGCCTTTGTCTTCCAAACGGTCGAAGCCGAGATAGTTAATCGTGGCAAAGGGTTGCAGTCTGCCGCCGTAGTTGAAGATGTTTTTGGAAAGCAAGTAGCCCGTTTCCGTGCGGAAGATGATGCCCGTGCCAAGATGCGGATAGCCCGCGCCTAGTCCGTTGAGCGAGCGATTTTCCTGAGGCGTCGCCGGATTCACTCCTGCAGTTGGCATAATGGCAATGTTGCGAATGTAGTTCGGACCGAAATCGTATTTGTAGAGCACGGAGTAAAGCGTCCACGCGCTCTTGCCATCGCCTTCGCCGAAGGGAAGGTCAAAGAAGACATCAAAGCCGAGCAAGAGTTGGTCGTGGGTTTGGATGGAGTCGGGGCGAACGCCTGTATTACCCGTAACGGTGCCGTTGGTTGTCGTTGCGCTTCCTTTGGGGTGGTAATAGAAGCCAAAGCCGATATCGAAGACGCGCTTCGTGCCGAGATAAGTTCCGACTTCAAAAGGAAGCACATCGGGCTCATTATCCAAAAACTGCCATGTGAGATATGCGCCGTAAGAGAGTGTGTTGTTGAATGGGTTAAACGATGCTGCATTGTTTGTTGATGCATTAGCAATCGAGACCGTCGTATCTTGAGGCGGAGGACCACCAAGTTGTGTTCCTGCCCCTGGTTTGAAGGGTTTATTGATGTGGGCGCGATAGTCTAATCGACCGTAAGGACCGTCGAAGAGTTGCCCTTTGATATACATCCCATATTGGCGGGCGAATTGGTCGGAGGCTTCGATGAGCGGCCAGTTGTAAATCGGCGCGTCGAGCGCAAGGAAGTTAAGCGTGCTGGCGTTGGCTTCCCGCGAAATGCCCCACCAATAATGCAAGCCGAACCCGAGATACAGAGCTCTATCCACAATTTTTTGCTCATACCACATATCATGAATGAAGAGTTGGGGTTTTTTGGCAGGACCGGTTGGTTCGCCAGGTGCGCCGCCGCCAATCCATGTTTGGTTGTTAATTCCGATGTGGAACATAAAGAGCGAGCCGGTACCGAACGAACCGTAGGCGAGGAAGCGTCCGCGTCGCAAGCCGATGTCGGTTGCATCATCTACGGGATTGCTGTTGACGATTGAGCCGGGGTTCATTTGTTGATAGCGCGCCCAGATTTGCGCCCAAGTGATGAAGCGAATGTAGTGAGATTTGTCTTCGTTCAAGTTGATACGCGCGCCGCCGCCGTATTTTTCCATGCCTTGTCCGAAGAGCGTGGTGTTGATTGCGATGAGCGCAACCAAAAGTGCGAATACCGTTCGCAGAGTTCTCATTGTTCTTTCCTCCTAAGAAAGTTTGGTTGTTTGTTGATTTACAGGACAGTTAATTGGGACAGTAAAAAACTTCCCTCCTCTTGACAAGAGAGGAGGGACTTACGAAAAAACCTATGCCGCGCCGCCGATGGATTCGACTTCTTTGCCTTGCGCCGCGCCTTTCGGGAAGCGAACGCTATAAACGAAGTCTTGCAAGGCTTTATCGGGTGCAGGCGTAATTAAAGAGACGATGATAATCACCAAAAACGCCGCCGTCATGCCGAGCAAACCCGACTCGGTGTGCCGCAAGCTCAAGATGCTGAACTGATAGAAGAAGTTGCTGATGGAGTAGCTCATAGAAACCGCCAATCCAACCACCATCCCTAATAGGGCGGCTGGTCCTGTGGTTCTGCGCCACCAAATTCCCAGCACAAGCGCTGGAAAGAGTGACGAAGCGGCAAAGCTGAACGCCCAAGCAACCGTCGCCGCAATCACGGGCAGTTTTACAAATGCCGCGATTGAGGCACCGATGAGCGCGACGACGACGAGCAGGATTTTTGAAATCAACACGCGGCTTTGAACCGACGCGCTGGGATTGATGATTTTGTAATACAAGTCGTGTGAGAAGGCGTTGGCAATCGTGAGCAAGAGCCCGTCCGCCGTCGAAAGTGCTGCCGCAAGCCCGCCCGCCATCACAAGTCCTGTAATTGTTGCCGGCAATCCTGCAATTTCAGGCGTCGCAAGCACGACGAAGTCGGTCGATTTAATTATGAAGTCGGCAAACTGCACGATGCCGTCGCCGTTTTTGTCGATGACATCGAGCAAACCAACGACTTTCCAACTTGCAATCCAGCTCGGCAAGTTTGCAATTTCAACGCCGACGAGGTTGACGAACACCTCATAGCGTGCAAAAGCCGCGTATGCCGGTGCGGTGAAGTAAAGCAAGAAAATGAAGAAGAGCGACCAGCCAACTGACGAGCGCGCCTGTTTAACCGAAGGCGTCGTGTAGTAGCGCGTCAAGATGTGCGGCAGTCCCGCCGTGCCGACCATCAAGCACAGAATCAATCCCAAAAATTGGAGCATCGGGTACGATTTGCCGTCAGCGGAAACAAGTGCTGGGGTTGCAAGGTAATCACCAGTGCCTTTGGCTTGATTGGCGGCGGCAGTTTGCGCAGCCGTCCACTTTGTTTTTGCCTCTTCGGCATTTTTGGGAAGCGATGCGAGGGCTTTTTCGGCTTTTTCTTTATCCGCTTTGACACGCTCTGGAGTGAGCATCGCTAATTGCTTTTCCGCATCGGCGACTTTGGCTTCAAGTTCTTTCATCTTCTCTGCGTCCATCATGACGGGCTGTTTCGTTTTGGGGTCAATCGGCATCGGCGCGTTAATCATGGCTTGCGCTTCTGCTTTTTGCTTTTCCAATTCAGCGCGACGCTCTGCAACGCTATTTTCCGAAAGCGAGGCGATTTTTCCCTCTAATGCGGCTTTCTCTGCGGAAAGAGCCGAATCTACATTTGAAAGTTTTGCTTTGAACATTGCGACGTCTTTCGCCCAAAGGTCGCGCGATTCTTTTTCTTTTGCCGCGTCAATTTTATCGTTCAAAACATCAGTTGAGATATTGTTCGGATTGGGATTTTCTTTGCCCATAATTTGCTTTTCCATCACCGAAATGCGCTCGAGCACCTTGCCATATGTCAATTCGGGAATCGGAAGCACAAAGAGTTTCGCTGAAAGCCAAACAACAGGAATGAGATATGCGGAGATCAGCACGATGTATTGCGCGACTTGGGTCCAAGTAACGGCTCTCATGCCGCCCAAGAACGAGCAGACGAGCACGCCAAGCAAGCCGATGAAGACGCCGGGTTCAAACGGAATGCCGATGAAACGCGAGACAATCGTACCGACGCCGTTAAGTTGTGCGGTCAGATAAGTCAGCGAAACGAGAATCGCGCAGATGATGCCGATGACGCGCGCCGCATTGCCGCCGTAGCGCGTGCCGAGAAAGTCAGGCACTGTATATTGCCCGAACTTGCGCAGATAGGGCGCAAGCAGTAGTGCCAAAAGCACATAGCCGCCCGTCCATCCTAAAATGTAAGCAAGCCCCATGTGCCCCAGCGCGAAGAGCAAACCTGCCATTGAAATGAACGACGCCGCGCTCATCCAGTCCGAACCTGTTGCCATGCCGTTGTAAATCGCGCTTACGCCGCGCCCCGCCACATAGTATTCCGACGGGTCGCTCGTGCGCGTGATGATGCCAATCATCGCATAGACGGCGACGGAGAAAATCATGAAAACGTATCCAATCCCTTGCAGTTTCAGAACGCCTGCAAATTCAAGAATGGCAAGCGTAACGGTCAGAAGCACGAAGCCTGTTACGTAAAGTCCAAGAATTTTTTTCAGTTGCATGGTTATTCGCCCTCCTCTTCAAGGTTGTATTTCTTATCCAATTCATTCATTTTTTTTGCGTAGAAAAAAATCATCACGACAAAGACAATCAGCGCACCTTGACTGCCCATGTAGTAGCCCAGTGGAAAGCCTGCAATGACGATGCTGTTGATTGCGCCTGAAAAAAATTGAATGAGATACGAGACGGCGAACCAAATGCCAAGCATTGTGAACACAAGGCTTCGATTTTCCTTCCAGTAGTTTTCGAGTGTCTGCTGATCAAAGTCGACTTTCGTCATCTCAGCATCTTTCGTCTGAAGTTCTGCCATGGATATTTCCCTCCGTTTTGTTGTTAGTTTAATTGTTGAACTCAAAGAACAAGAAATTCCATTACTCTAAGCTTCAACACGCCTTTGGTGTCGGACCGCTTTAAGGACAGACGTCTTTTACAAACGGTGCATTTTGAAAAAATTCAATCTACCGCTTGATCGAAAAGCATGCACGCGGTTACTTCAAGGTAAAACACAGTAAAACAAGTGCATGTTGGCAGGTTAGGAGCAGTTTCAAATGTTCAAACGATTACAATCCCGCAACATTGCCTTGTAAAGAGCAAGTTCGTTTTTAAGAACAAGACCTTGAAAGCGGTGCTTTTGCCGCTACAAGTGGTTTCTCCTTTAACAATTCTGATTCGAGAATGAAAGCAAACAGAGACTTCGCGTCGTTGCGCGAGCGGATTGAACTTAGGGAGACCAAATGAGAGAAGATTTCAGCAGTTTTTCTCATTGTTGCGTCGTTGATATTGCCTCATTGTTAATTGGAACTTCGCGAGTATAAGATTTTTTTTTGATTTGTCAAGTTTTCAAAAAAACATCGTTGCATGTTGAGCCTCGAATGCAAACGACTTGTGGAAAGTAAAACCATGTTGTATATTCGTGCCTCATTTGAAAAGAAACCTTCCTTCTTTTCAAAACAGCGACCCGCCAGCCTCGCTGTTTCGTAAAGCCAGTAAAGCAAAAGAGAAAAACATTTTAGTCGAATTATCTATTCACAACGCGAACCAAACAAGTCGAACCATGTTTGTTTTCACTCTCTTTGTGGCGCCTCTTTTCGTAGCTCTTTTAGCGGTGGTTCTGCTGACCCCACTCGTGCGCTGGGCTTCAATTCGATTTCGCGTCGAGGACGCCTCCACAGAAGCGCGCAAAATTCATAAAGGCACAATCCCGACGCTTGGCGGAATTGCCATATTTTTCGGCGCGATGGCGGCGTTTCTCGTCGGCTATTGGGTTTCCCCTGAATTTGCTCAATTAGTGGATAGAGGGCTTTGGGCAGTGCTTCTGGGCGCGACCCTCATCTGCCTGACGGGCATGCTCGACGACGCGGTGAATTTAAATTTCAAAACCAAGTTCGCCATTCAAACCGCGATTGCCGTTTTCACTGTCGTTTTTGGAGAGCATCGCATCACGGAAATTTTGAACCCGTTTGGAGCAAACCTCGAGTTGAGCGAGCAACTCTCGTCGCTCCTGACGGTGGTTTGGATTATCGGTATCTGCAACGCAGTAAATTTGATTGACGGGTTGGACGGTCTTGCCGCCGGCGTGGTTGGAATCGGCGCAGCAACGATGTCAGTTATCTCCGGACTCTACGGCGATGTTGCGCTTGCGTTGGGCTATGGAGCGATTTCCTGCGCAACGCTCGGATTTCTGCGATACAACTTCAATCCTGCAACGATTTTCATGGGCGACACCGGCGCGCTCTTCATCGGCTATTTGATGGCGTGTCTGCCGCTTTTTCACGCGCCTTCGGCAACGGACGGCATCATCTGGATTCAAGTGCTGATTTTAGGATTCCCAATCGCCGATACGCTCCTTGCCCCCGTGCGCCGTATGCTTTCAGGCACGCATCCGTTCAAGGCGGATAGAGAGCACATTCATCATCGATTGATGTTTTTCATTGGACTTTCGCACAAGCACACAGTCTTGCGCATTTACAGCATTAGCATTGTGCTTTGCGTCGCCGCGCTCCTGACGGTCTTTGTGATGCAATCGTTCGGCGCGCACGGTGCGGTAGCGATTTACGTGATATTAAGCGCGATGTTGGCGTTGGGTGCGGTCGGGCTCAGACGGCTCGGATACTTTACGGCGATGGTTCGACGTCCGACGGCGAAACATCTCAAACCGCAACTGCGACGCGCCAAAGATGCATTGCTCGAGCGCGACATCACGCCCAAGCCCTTTTTCCGCCGCGAGGTCGCTTCGCCACAATCTTGACGCGCGTAACAAATCAATATCAATTAAGAGAAACTATGATTAGACCATGATGAATGCACCAAATCTAAGAACAATTGCGGGAGACCTTGTGGTTGTTGGACGAAAGGATATGAGCGAAGCAAGCTTTCCAAAGTTGGAAACTGTTGGTGGGGATTTACACCTCGCTCTATCTGGTTTTACAAAATTACCTGACTCATTGCTATCTGTAACAGGTAATGTTTACTTGACTCAGCAGCCTAAATCATTGGTGGAAAGTTGCTTACAAAAGAAACATGCGGGAGTAATCAAGGGGAACGTGATTCTTGTGGGCGGTAAAATTTTAAATAGAGCAGACGGAAAATTAGATTACGAAGAAAAAGCGCCTATTACATAGTTTTGATGTAACTTCGGCGAACCGACTTCAATTGCCGAAGCAAGTATGAGACATCTCTTTAAAGAGCCTGTTGCGCGCTTCCTTTCATTCATCATCTCATTTAGTTTATATGTCTTGACGCTTGCCCCGTCCATTACCTTCACCGATTCAGGTGAATTGGCGGCGGCGTGTGCGTCGCTCGGCGTGGCACACCCAACAGGCTACCCACTATTTGTCATTCTTGGGTTTTTATGGTCGTTACTTCCGATTCCTGTTCCGATAATCTTCAAACTCAATCTTTTTGCCGCATTCTGCACCGCACTCGCGAGCCTAATCTTTTTCGAACTCACGCTCTTTTTTTTATCGGCGATTCAAGAGCGGTCATTGAACCCGCCCAAAGCACTAAAAGAGACGAAGAAGGAGACGAAGAAGAAAAACGCCAAAAGCAAGTTGGAATCGATGCCTGTTCGGCTTGAACGCGAAAGTCTCATTCAGATTGCGCTTGCGGCGAGTTTGCTCTTTGCCTTTTCAAGAACGGTGTGGGCGCAAGCGACGGCGATTGAAGTCTATTCGCTTCACCTTGTGATGCTCACGCTCTCGATACTCTTGTTCCTGCGTTTCACATTGCCAAAAGACGTGCAACCCAAAGACGCGCTCCTTTGGGCGTTTGTGCTCGGGCTTGGCTTTTCCAATCACCTCACGATGATTTTGCTCGCGCCCGCGATGCTTTACTTTTACTTTCATCGATTCGGCTTCACGAAAGACGCTTTCAAACGGATTGCCCTCATCTCTCTACCGTTTGTTTTGGGATTAAGCCTCTACCTTTACCTGCCGCTTCGCAGTGCAATGGCGCCGGAGTTCAACTGGGGCGAAGTGCATCGGAGTTTTGATAAGTTTTTCTATCACGTTGGAGGTAAGCAGTATCAAGTCAATCTCTTTAATGGAAATTGGCAGCCGCAAGCGAAGATGTTCATGTCACTCTTACCGTTTGAACTTGCATTTGTTGGAATCGCGGTTGCGATTTACGGCGCGGTGCGATTGTTTCAAGTCGAGAAGTCGCTTGGTTGGTTTATGATGCTCTTGGTGTTTGGCAGTGCGCTTTACGCCGTCAATTACAACGTTCACGACGCAGATTCCTACTTTCTCTGCTCCTTTCTCGGCTTGATTTTACTTGTGGCTACGGGCATGTTGCTTTTGGCGATACAACGAAAAGAAGTTGCGATGGCGTCTTTGCTTCTGCCGCTTCTTGCGATTGCAATCAATTTCAATCACAACAACAAGCGCAACGAGACGCTCGTATTGGACTACACGAAAACGATGTTGGAATCGCTTGAACCCAACGCGCTCGTGCTTTCGGCGCAGTGGGATTACTTTTGTTCGGCGTTTTGGTATCTGCAACGCTTTGAAGGCTATCGTCCCGATGTGGTGATGATTGAAAAAGAACTCTTGCGCCGCACGTGGTATGTGCGAAAAGTGCAGAAAGATTTTCCTGAACTCTCGGAAAAATCTAAAAACGAAATCGAGGCATTTTTGGAAGATTTGGAGCAATTCGAGTCGGGAAAGCCTTACAATCAAGCCCGCATACAAGCGCGTTGGACGGCGATGCTCAATTCGCTGATTGAAAAAAACATCGAAGAGCGTCCCGTGTATTTAACGATTGACGTGGTTCAGACCGAGCCTGCGGTCGGCGGCGCATACAGGAAAATTCCGCAAGGATTTGCGTTGCGTTTGAGCAAACAAGATACGCTGTTGCCGATGGGCAGTTTGGCGCATCTTCAATCATTTTTTGAGGCGTCGCCGCGCAATCATTTGGAGGAAGGGATTTTGCAGACGGCATCGGTGCAACTTTCAAACGCGGCGCGTTACGCCCAAGCACAGGGAAGCCCAAGCGAAGCGGAACGACTTGCGACACTTGCAAAAAAAATTCAAGCAAGGATTTCAGCACGATAGTCCGACGGCGAAAACGAATTTCGGGCGGATTTCGGTATTTTGGCGGTTCATGAATCGACTAAGCAGATGAAACTCTATTTTCGCGTTCTCAAATTTTTAGCCCCTGAAAAGTATCAGATTGCGCTGACGGTGCTGGTGAATTTCCTCGCTTCGCTCTTCAGCGTCGTCTCGATTGGAACGCTCTTGCCCCTACTCAACGCTGTCTTTAACCCAGAATCCGAAACGCCGTCGCCCGCACCAACCGTAACGGCAGAACAGACGGATTTTTTTCGCGAAAAAGCCGATAGCTTCAAAACCGAAATCATTCAAGGCTTTCAACGATTGATTACAGCAGAGACGCGCGAAGGCACATTGCTCAATGTGTGTTTGCTGTTGATTTTCGCATTCGTTCTGAAAAATGTGTTCGTTTATTTGAGCAATCAAATTGTCAATCGCGTCGAGACGAAGACCCTTAAAAAACTTCGGGATACGGTATTTGAAAAAATTGTGCAGATGGAGTTAGGGTATTTTAATCGCAATCGCGTCGGGACGCTGATGAACTATGTGATGGGCGAAGTGAATGTGGTGCATGGAAACATCGGCTCGAGTTTCATCTCGTTTTTAAGGCAGTTTTTGAACGCGGCATTTTTTCTGGCGGTGCTGTTCGTCATCAGTTGGAAACTGACGTTCTTTGCTTTTGCCGTGTCGGGATTAAGTTTGTGGTCGATACGCTTTTTAGGTCGGAAAATTCGCGCACAAGCCGATGTGGTGCAGGCACAATCGGGCGATATGAACTCGCTGTTGCAGGAAGTCTTTAACGGAATTAAAGTGGTCAAATCCAACGCGATGGAAATGCGCGAGGCGATGCGATTCAACGCTTTTACGGACACCTATCGACGGGCGAATTTGAAAGTCAATGCGTTGCGCGGCATTATCGGTCCGTTCAACGAAACGATGGGCGTGGCGGCGATTGCGCTGGTTTTGTGGTTCGGCGGCAAGCAAGTATTTGCAGGCGAAATTACATCGGTTGAACTGATGGTCTTTGCGTTTGCGCTCTATTCGGTGATGAATCCGATTAAATCCATCGCTGAAAACATCGCGCGCGTTCAAGAAGGATTGAGTGCGGCAGAACGTCTCTTTGGGCTGATTGATAAACCGGTGGCGATTCAAAACGGCACGAAAAGAATTGAACGCTTCGAGCGCGAAATCCGCTTTGAAAATGTCTGGTTTCGTTACGGCGAAAAGCCTGTGCTCAAAGGCGTTTCTTTGACAGTTAAAAAAGGTGAAATGGTTGGGTTGGTCGGTCAATCGGGTTCGGGAAAATCAACGATTGTAGATTTGCTCTTGCGATTTTACGATGTTGAAAAAGGACGCATTTTGATTGACGGAACGGATATACGCGAGTTCGAGATTGCCTCGCTTCGCAAACTCTTTGGCGTCGTGAATCAAGAAGTGATTTTATTTAATGACACAATTGCCAAAAACATTGCCTACGGATTAACGACCGACGCAACGCCGTTTCAGATTGAGCAAGCGGCGAAAATCGCCAATGCACACGGGTTCATTTTGGATAAACCTGATCGGTATCACACGCTCATTGGCGACAGAGGCGTGCAACTGTCAGGCGGACAGCGTCAGCGCATTTCGATTGCACGCGCAATGCTGAAAAATCCGCCCGTGCTTATTTTTGACGAAGCCACCTCCGCGCTGGATAACGAATCCGAAAAAGTCGTGCAAGCCGCGATTGAAACCGCTATGAGCGAGCGCACCTCAATCGTGATTGCGCATCGATTATCGACGCTCAAAAACGCCGATAAAATCATCGTCATGGATCAAGGAGAAATTATCGAACAAGGCTCGCATGCCGAATTGATGGAAAAGAACGGCACCTACAAGCGGCTCTATGAAATGCAATTCACAACGCAACCGCTTACGACATAAGTCAGATACAACGAAGCACACAATGAGAAACTTTCTAAAAAAACTTGAAGGCTGGAATAAAGCCTTTTGGTATCACACAATTTTCAGACTGCTCTTCAAAAATGAAACGCTTGCCGTTCCAGCACCGCTCGGTAATGTTCGGAAGGTTTTAATTTTTAAGCATGACTTCATTGGTGATATGGTCTTAGCCACCTCATGCTTCAATGTTCTCAAACAAATTAAGCCCGATATTCGCATTGATGTGGTGGCTTCGGATAAAAGTTTTCCGCTTCTTGTCTGCGATTCTCGTCTCACACAGTGCTACCAGTATCAAAACTCGCTCACTGCAATCATTGACCTTATCAAAGACGCCAGAAAAGTAGGTTACGATATGATTCTCTGCCTGACCTTTTCGTCGCGCACCAAAGACGGCTTATTAGCGAATTTGATTGCGCCCAACGCCGTTAAGGTTACCATTGCCGACGAAGGAAGGGAAGACCTCTACAAGCGGCTGTTTAATCTTCAAGTGAGCGTCGAGGAGAATCAATTCACACAGCAATATGCCAATGTCTTAATCAAAGGCTTCGGCTTGCCGCTCACAGAGGACGACATTCGACCGTCCGTTGAACCCTGTCAAGAAAGTTTTAAGAAAGTCGATGCCTTTCTCACTCAACACCAGATTTCGGATTTTCTCTTGCTTAACATTTCCGGACGCCTTTCGGTTAAACAATGGGGACGAGAAAACGCACGGCTGTTTATTAAGCAGTTTTTTAGCCAGCACAACGATATAGACGTGGTCTTGGTAGAAGTGCCCGATGTTATGAGCGAGATTGTTTTTCTCAAACAAGAGTTTTCACAAGACAAACTTTTTTCGTTCAAGGGTACGATTTTAGACGTCGCCGCCCTTGCGTCGAAGGCGCGTTTGGTCGTTACGCCGGATAGCGCACTCTCTCACCTTTCCGCCACTTACGCCCGTCCGGTGGTTACGCTCTGCTCGCCAGTAACTTACTCTAAACACTGGCACCCCTATAAAACCGAAGCGGTTCTGCTTCATGCTCCCAAAGACGCCGGAATTGAGATGATTTCTCACGAAGCGGTTGCGACCGCCGTTCAAACTTTGCTTGAAAAAACCAAATACAGCCTCTCAAGCGAATGACGATGAGCCTCAAAGCCATAGAAAACGCCAACAAAGCGTTTTGGTATAAACTGCTCTTTAAGCCGCTGTTTCGCAATAAGCCCTTCGTTGGAACGCTGGATATATCCAAAGCCCGCCGTCTGTTGCTGATTCGCAGAGACAATTTCGGCGATATGGTCATTACCTCGTCGTTTTTTACGATGCTCAAAGACCTCAATCCGAACGTCGCATTAGACTTAATTGCGTCGGTCAAAGGGAAAAGCGTTGCGGAATTTGATGAACGATTGGAAAATGTCTTTGCATACAACGGCGGGCTGAAAGAGTTTCTGGAGATGTACTCGGCGTTGAGCCGGCACAAGTATGACGCGATTTTATGCCTTTCCTTTAACGGAATGACGCTCGATGGATTGCTTGCAAACTTGCTCGCTCCGAATGCTCCGAAGATTACGACTTTCATTCGTAAGAAACATGACCTCTACAAAATTCTTTTCAACGCACAAATTGATATTGGCAAAGACGATGTTGCCATTCCCGTTTGGCGTCAACTGCGACTTTTCGGCGAAAAGCTCTTCGGCGCAACCTATCCTGAATCGCAATTACGTCAAAAGATTTTTCTCAAACCCGGTGCGGAGGAACTTGTGATAGACTATCTTTCCTCGCAACACCTTGCGCCAAAACAATATGTGATGCTCAACATTTCAGCCCGAATGGACTATCGGAAATGGGGCGTTGAAAACAATGTTGATTTGTTAAAACTCTTGTTGGAAAAATATCCAGAGCAAAACATCATCATTTCTGCACAGCCCGAAGATAGAGCATCTGCCGAAGCCATTTTGAACGCCGTTCAGCACCCCAACGTCCGGTTGCAGCCGGAGCGATTCGGCTTGCATGAAACCATTGCGCTCATCAAACACTCGACAATGCTCATTTCCCCTGATACGGCGAACGTGCATATCGCCGCCACATTTGGCGTGCCATGCGTGATTTTATGCACGCCGATTTCATCAGGAACGGAGTGGATTCCGCTCAACGTCGAGCACGTCAATGTGTTCACAAAAGAAGTTGCACCGATTTCCACCATTCCGCCTCGCGAAGTATTTGAAGCCTTTGACGCGCTATGGACGCGGCAACGCCTGCAACAAGCCGCCGCGACGAAATGAAGCAAGCACTCAAAAAAATTGAATACGCGCTCAAAGTCGCTCTCTACAAAGGCGTGCTCGCTCGGCTTTTCCGAAACACGCCGTTTGAAGCCCCTCTCAACCCAAGCAACACAAAACGTATTTTGATTTTACGCCGAGATATGTTCGGCGATATGATTATTACGACCGCGCTCTTCAAGGCGATTCAAGACCTCAACCCAAAGATTGAAATTGATGTGATAGCGTCTCAAAAAGGCGAGCAAATCATTCGGCACAATCCACGCTTGTCAAGGATATGGACGATTGATAACGGTCTGGGTCAGTTTTTGAAAACGATTCATCAAGCCCGCCGACGCAACTACGACGCTGTCATTTGCCTGTCTATTAGCGGACTGACAAAAGACGGATTGATTGCAAACCTTGTCGCTCCTGCTGCGCCAAAACTCACCATTCGTCAACCCAAAGCGCACAACCTTTACCAAATTTTGTTCAACAAAGAAGTCGACGCTAACCACCTTCAAGAACCGCTGTGGCTCAGTCAAAAACGTGTGCTTGATGCCCTCTTCGGCGTTACCTATCCCGAAGCCAAACTCGCGCAGGAACTTTATCCCACTGAACAGGCTGAACAAGCCGTCGAAGATTTTTTACGGCGAAACGAAATAGAAAAAGGTGAGTATGTCGTCGTCAATTTATCTGCGCGAATGTGGTATCGGCGATGGGGAAGAGACAATTTCGTGGCGTTTTTGCGAGAGCTCATCTATCACTATGCCAACTTGAAAGTCGTGCTCACCGCTACGCCTGATGAAGCCGAACTCGTGTGGGGAATTATGGACGATGTGCGCGATGAGAATCTGTTTCGATTTCCACATCAGCTTGGATTAGACGGTGTAATTGCACTCACAAAACATGCACGCCTGCTGGTATCACCCGATACGGCAAATGTGCATATTGCGGCGACTTTCAAAGTGCCATCGGTCGTTCTTTGCACGCCGCTCTCGTCAAACGTGATGTGGATTCCGTTACACAATCGCCATATCAGCCTTTACACGCCTAAACCTGAACCCATCATAACGATTTCGCCCCAACAGGTCTTTGCGGCGACTTGCAACTTACTGCGTGAAATCGGCATTGAGCCTAAACGATTGCAATTAGGTGAAGTGCAAGATGAGCAGACTCGCAGACCTGATGCACTCAGCGGAATGACCGACGCCAAAGCCCGTGTGAAGCAAACGAAAAAAAAGCAAACGATTCAAAACCTACGTTCAAGATTCTATCGCGCCATCTTTGGGAACAAACCAACCTTGCGCAAACTCAATCCCCTTTCAACAAAGCGCGTGCTGGTCATTCGCAACGATGTGCTGGGCGATATGATTGTAACCACTCCGATTTTCCATGCACTTAAATTCCTCAATCCAAATATTGAAATCGATGTCGTCGCCTCCCCTCAAAACGCTCCATTGGTGCAAGCCGATTCGCGCATCAGCCACGTGATTGTGTATGAAAAATCATTCCGCTTTTGGCTGAAGTTGTGGAAATTGGGACGCCAAAGAAACTACGACGCGGTTTTCAGCCTCATCTATGGCACGCCACAAACACAAGGATTTTTGGCAAATATCGCGGCTAAACGCAACGCGCTCAAACTCTCGGTGCAACGACACCCAAAGCATGAATGCTTTTTTTCAAGAATGGTTCGAGTCGAGCAAGAGGCACACATTGCTGAACAATGGCTCAGCGTTGCCTTAGATGCTTTCGAGTTGAATGGCAAACCCATACCCTGCCAAATCAGCCTGCAAGTGCCGAAGCGAGAGAGCGTCTTCAATTTCCTAAAACAAAACGCTATCAAGGAGAAAGAGTTTATACTCATAAATCTCTCGGCAGGAAAAAATCGTGTGAAAGCATGGTCAAAGGAAAAATATCGTGAGCTGATACAGAGGCTCACTCAAAACCGAAGCGAACCTGTTGTGCTGTCGTGTGCGCCAAACGAGATTCGCCTCATGGAAGAGGTAAAAGAGAACCGTCAGGCAATTTGCTTCTATCCAACAAATGACGTGCGCGATGTTGCAGAGTTAATTCGTCAAGCAAAACTGTTAATTACTCCTGACACAGGCGTTGTTCATCTTGGCTCTGCCATGAAAACCCCAATGGTTGTGCTTTACTCGCGCTGGGTCGGGGGAAATGTTCATCAACTGTGGTCGCCATACCAAGTGCCATCGCGGTGTTTAGTTGCCCCGCGCCGATTGCCAGTCAGCGTTATTGAAGTTGAGGAGGTCGTGCAAGCACTTTATCATCTTTTGTCGGAACTTGACGATACCATTGACTCAAAGTCTATCACCACACCTAATGCCCATCAATGAAAATTGGATTCACCTTTCCGTTGGATTACAGCGGTATTTCAACCTACGCGCGCCACTTAATCCGAGAACTTGCCGCGTATCCCGACCTTGAGCTTCATCTTTACACCTCGTTTAGACGCAAAGCGCAATTAGCACAAGCCTTCGAGCATTCAACACGGTTTCATTACCGAAATATCCTACCTCACGACCTCATGCTCGGCAACCATCTCGTTCCTGTAACTAAACTCATTCAAGAAGGTATTTGGGTAGTGGAGTCATTCAAGGTTGATTTAATTCATCATACAAATCCACTCTTCACGCCAAAGTGGTCGCGCAACATCGTGGTTACGGTTCATGACATATTCCCGCTGTATATGAAGGCACTTCCGGGCGTCAAAGAAAAAATGGAACAAAATCTGAAAGTCATTTTTGAAGATTCCAAATTGATTTTCGTTCCAACACATTTTGTTCGAGAAGACATTGCACAGCGATTGAACATTCCAAAAGAAAGACTGTGGGTTACACATGAAGCGGCTTCCGAAAACTTCAAAGTGATTACGCCAAATTGGACGCTTCTCGAAAAGTATGACCTTTCAGCCGAGACTCCCTTTTTGCTTCATGTAAGCAGGATTGATTATCGAAAAAACTTGGAACGAATGATGGAAGCCTATTTTGCGCTTCCCAGTTCGCTCAAACAGCAAGTGCAATTTGTGGTGGTAACCAGCGGCGATAAAACCGAACTCAACCGTGCCATCGAGCAAGGCAGGGCGCGCGGTGAAGGTGGCACGGTGAAAGTGCTTTCAGACATTCCCTTCGAGGAACTGCTAAACCTCTACAACGCCTCATTAGGGTTTATGTTTGTGTCTATTGCAGAAGGCTTCGGCATTCCGTTGCTGGAAGCCATGCAGTGTGGCTGTCCGGTCATCACTTCCACACAAACAAGCCTTCCTGAAATTGCAGGCAACGCCGCCTTACTTGTGAATCCTTACGACATCGATGCAATCGCCCAAGCCATGCGCCAACTCATTCAATCTCCAGAACTGCGAGCAGACTTGCGTAAGAAAGGACTCGAACGCGCACAGCAGTTTTCTTGGAAAAAAATGGCGCAGGAAACCCTGAACGGCTATAAGCATGCCGTAGAAGGTTAATCACAACTACTTCGCTTCCTCAAAAATCAGCGAGGCGGAGTTCATGCAGTAGCGAAGTCCCGTCGGCGTTTCGGGTGCGTCGTCAAAGACGTGCCCCAAATGCGCGTCGCAACGTGAGCAGTGAACTTCAACACGCTTCATGAAAAAGCTGGTGTCCGATTCCGTGCCAATCGCGCTTTCTTCAATCGGCTTGTAGAACGACGGCCAGCCTGTTCCTGAATCAAACTTGGTCTCTGAACTAAATAAGGGTTGATTACAGCAGACGCATTTGTAAATTCCGCGCTTCTTGTTGTTCCAATACTTGTTTGTAAAAGGAAGTTCCGTGCCTTGTTTGCGTGTAACGCGATACTGTTCAGCGGTGAGTTGCTTTTTCCATTCTTCGTCGGTTTTAACGACTTTGCGAGAAGAAGTCTGTTCCATAGTTGGCGTAGATTTGATTTGTGAATGTGCCTCATTGCAGGAAACGACGACGCAGAGCGTCAAAAACATGAAGGCGATTTTGAACATGGTATTGAGTTGAAAGTTAATTACAGAACGCGGAAGCCCTCGTGAAACATTCCACATTCATCAAGGATTCGTTATCTTAACGATGTATTATCACAAAACATTAACTTTTTAGCGAAATGAATTCCATCGTTTTGGTTTATGGCGCGTTGCTCGTCGTGCTTGGCATTGTGGGCTACGTGCAGTCGGGCAGTCCGACCTCGTTCATCGGCAGTGCGGCAGGTGTCGTGGTGCTGGTCGGCGGCTACTTCATGCAGTCGCAAGCATGGGGAAAATGGCTTTGCTTGATTGGTGCTGTGCTCATTTTGGGCGGCATCGGTGCGAGACTTCCCGGCTTGATTCAAAAACTTTCATCAGGTGAAGAAACACTTGGCGGCGCGTGGGTTCGTTTGACGATGGTTGCGCTGTCGGTTCTTTTTGTCGTGTATTTCTTTATCGGAATGAAATCGCAAAGCGACTCCGCCTCGTGAAACTTACGACCGTAGCCCGTCGTTTTGGATTTACAACACTGAATTTCAAACGCTGAAAATTTGTAATTCCTTTTCAATTTGCTCTGTTATGAAAAAAGTTATTTTCATTTTCGCCCTGATGTGGTTTCTTGGAACCGGCGCGTCGGCACAGTTTCAAAAAGATATTCCGAGCCAATCGCTTCAATCGTCGCAAACGATTTTCTCAACACCTTCCGAGTTTTCAATTGGCAGTTTCATCGGGAACATCTTTGATGACCAGCATTTCCAAATGAACCACTCCTACACGCTTTCTTACAACTCGATGCTTGGAAATACGACGGGCGAGTATGTCAATACGATGATTTACAAATTTGACGCGCCTGTTATGATTCGCGCCGATGTCGGCGTGATGCACCAACCCTTCGGCGCCTCGCAACGCCAACTCCAATACGGCTTCGGACAAAATGACTTTTCGGGCGTTTATCTCAAAAACGCGCAAATCCTCTGGCAACCGACGAAAAACATGACGGTTTCAGCCGCCTATCAGCAAGTTCCGCCCGGACAATGGTTCAATCAAATGGGATTTTGGGGCAACGGCTGGGGCAATGGATTTAACCGCTTTGGAAGCGGCTTCGGCGGCGCGGCAATGTGGCAAACGGAGCGATAACGACGATGGTTGAATAGAGGTAAAACATCACTCTGAGTAAAGTCCCGCGAGTGGTGGAGCCACACAACATCATTTTTCGTCCTTCACCGACCTACACTTCCAATCCGTGTTCTCTTTAAACAAATTCCCATTCGTTTTAGGAGAGGGTCAGGGTGAGGTTCTCTCCGACCTTGTCGAGCTTGAAGAATCCTTGCTCGTTCCCGCGCTCGATGTCGAACTTCCGATTTCGGAAATCTATTGCCATATTGATTTCCCAAGTCAAGTTTCCAAATGATGAGATGATTCTTTGCAAAGTTATCGGCACGCTGGTCGCCACGCAGAAAGACGAGGAGTTGCGTCCAGCCAAATTGCTCGTCGTCAAACCCATTAATCTTGACGGTTCGTTTCGAAACGAGCGCGAGATGATTGCCATTGATACGCAAGACGCCGGCGAGGGCGATATGGTGCTGGTAGCGCAAGAGGGCGCAGTGGTTGAACAAGTGATGCAATCCGACAAAGTTCCCGCTAACACGATTGTGATGGCGGTCGTCGACGGCTTTGATGTGTTTGAATCATAAGTTCCTGCTCTTCTATCACGAATTGGGGAAAAGTTGGCTCTCATCTTTTGTATCGATTTTCAATCGTAGTAGATTTCTCGACCAATTTTTCTGCAATAAACCGACGCGCCTCTTCTTCGTCTGGCCAATTGATGATGTTGCCATGCTTTTCTATGGGGATATCATCTATTTCAATATCGAGAGATAGTGATTGTATTTCTGACTTGATAATATCCGCTCTTCCATAAAAAGTGTTAAAGAGCGTTTTTCCTTTCTCCCAAATCTCTTCAGGTGAAAGTTCTTCGCAATCTATAATTGATGTCTCAAACCTACCGCTTTCGTGACGAATTGGGAGAAAGGCTTCTGCTGTAACACAGTGGTTTTCAATCCACCCTTTTTTCGTGATAAATCTTGTTACCATTTTGGAGGATTGCATTTAATGTGCTTCAAGAATCCGCATCTTTTCCCAGATGGCACTTGGAATATCGGTATCAAAAAATTCTTTACCATGTGCCTCTTCGCCTTGAATCGTTGAGGCATAGTATAGTATGCGATTTTTCCCGATGCTCATTGAGAACACCCCCTTCTTTCCAGCTTTCTCCGACTTCCACCGCAGTACGGTTTTCCCCTCTGGGTCAGCAGATATATTGACCGTATTCAATAGATATGGATAATGAGATAGCTTTCTCAAAAACTCGCATGCAATCTCAACAGATTCTTCATTCATCTCTAATCCGTCATCCATGAAATCCAAAATTGCTTGGTGCAATTTCTCGATGGCTTTATTGTATGCAACTTCATCTTCGATTCCCAATCTCTGTTCATAATCTCGTTTCCACTGCTCCACTTTTTTCCCTGCATCGCTGAACGGAATCTCAAAATTGTTTGCGTAGAGTTCTCGGAGGCTTGTATCAAGTGTGGCTGTCATTGTTGAAGTAGTTTATCGCCTTTTCTGTAACGCTTTTGTAAAAAATGTCGTTTTTCAAGTTTCGCAACTTTTCAAAATACTCCCAAATCATCGCATCATTATTGATGGTGAACTTCCGCAGTGAATATGCATCTATATCCAATATGACCGTTGTCCTGCCGATGTTATCATCATGAGTAATGGTTTGGATAATGGTCGCGGCGATTTGCTCATCAACATTCTCAATCGTTGCTTGTATAGCAACACTTTTTTTTGTTGCTTCCAAATTTTCAGGAATACTCGGTAGTATAGTTAAGTATTGATTGACCGATTCAACATCTCCGTCAAATCGCATTTGGTTAATGAACCTTACTGCAATTCGGGAAAGTTGCTTAGGTGTAAAGGCATCTTTATATGCTCTCCAAAGCATCTGCGCCTCCGCCTTAATTTCTTCCCAACGTGTGTAAGGCGGCAAACGATTAAATGTAAATCCGTCCGTTCTGAACTGTCCCTTGTTGAAACCGTCCATAGTTTGAACAACATACCCACGAATCGTCTCTAATCTTTTCACTCTCGTCCTCTCCACAGTCAAACTTACGTTTCTCATCGGAAGAGGCGTAATGCTCTGATACCGCGAACTAAGGTCTCCCATGATTTTCTGAATTTTCTCTTCGCTTATCACCACTACAGGAGAGACTCTAATATCTATAATAGCCTCCACAATCGGCGGATGATTCAAAACAGGATATTTCATGACTTAGTCCATTATCTTCCTAAGGAATGCCGGCGTTTCAGGATTCGTTTTTCGGATTTTATCGCCCGACCCGTCGTTGGACTTCTGTTCGTTTTGTTCCTCAATCGTCTTGATAGCGAGCGGTTGGGGAGCGGGGATTCCGCGTTTGATGAACGAGGGCGTGCTTTCGTCGTTCTTTTCGAACACGTCGGAACTCATGCGTTCCATTTTTCCGCCGACGAGCGGATTTGAAATCGGCGGCGGCGCGGGTACCGGCTTTGATTCCGCTCGGCGAATCACTTGCAGTTCGGGCTGTTTTGCGGACGGCGTCGGTGCTTTTTTGTTTTTGTTGAAGCCGGTCGCAATGACAGTTACGGTGATTTCGCCCTTCATCGTGTCGTCTTCGACGTGTCCGTGAATAATCGTCGCACCCTCGCCGGCTTGTTCGTGAATAAAACTCATGGCTTCCTTCATATCGCCCATCGTGACGTCGCCCGTGATGTTGATAAGCACGCCCGAAGAGCCTTTGATGGAAACACCGTCCAACAGGGGAGACGAGATGGCTTCTTCCGCCGCTCTGAGGGCGCGGTTTTCTCCGGAAGCGGTCGCCGAACCCATGAGCGCGTCGCCTGAATCGGACATAATGTTGCGCACGTCGGCGAAGTCGACATTGACGAATCCGAGTTTCGTTACGATTTCTGAAATGCCTTTTGCGGCACGATAGAGCACGTCGTTGGCGATGCTGTAAGCTTGCTTGACGCTCAAATCGCCGTTGGCGATGCTCAAGATTTTTTCGTTTTGGACGACGATGAGCGTATCGACTTCTTTGCGCAGTTCGTCAATGCCGCGCAGAGCGGTTTCCATCGTGCGAGCGCCTTCATATTCAAACGGCTTGGTGACGATGGCGATGGTCAAGATGCCGAGTTTTCGGGCGATGTTGGCGACGACAGGCGCGGCACCCGTGCCGGTGCCTTTGCCCATGCCTGCGGTGATGAAGAGCATATCGGAGCCGCGAATGAGTTCGGAAATTTCCTCTCGCGATTCTTCCGCCGCGTGTTTGCCGACTTCGGGGTTGAAGCCCGCACCAAGCCCTTTCGTCGTTGTGCCGCCGATTTGCAATCGATGCGCCGCGCGCGACTTCGATAAGGCTTGACCATCGGTGTTGCAAGCGATGAACTCCACGCCGGCAATGCCCAGCTCGACCATGTTGTTCACGGCGTTCCCACCGCACCCGCCGACGCCGATGATTTTGATTTTCGCGCCGAGCGGCGAATAGGTTGTGTCTAATTCAAATGGCATAGTTACTCGCCTCCTTACACGGTTCTTTTTTGTGAATTAAGTTTCGCTCTTCTTCTGAGAAAGTTTGTTTTGTTGTTATGTCTGTTGTGTTGCATTGACGTCTTAAATTTGATCGAACCAATCTTTGACCTTATCAAAAATATTTTTGTCGGATTTCTTTTCCGGCTCGTTTAACGACGCTCTTTGTGCCTCCAATTCCGGCTCTTTTTCCTCAACGGCATCGTGCGCCGGCTGTTCAATCGGCATGTCGCGGAAGGCACGCAAGACCAATCCCGCCGCCGTCGCATATTTGGGCGAATTGAGTTCGCCTTTCATTCCGCCGTCAAGCCCATCGGGCGAACCGATTCGAACATCGAGTCCCAACACCTGTTGCGCCAAGCTCTGCGTGCCTTGCACCAGCGCGCCGCCGCCGGTGATGATTGCGCCCGCATTGAGGTATTGATAATCGCCCGATTTTTTCAGCGACTCACGCACGCGCTCGAAAATTTCCGTCATTCGCGCTTCAATGATGTTCGTCAAAGCCGATTTTCGGAATGACTTCGGCGGACGCCCCTCTAAATCAGAGACCAAAATTTCTTCATCGTGAATCAGGTCGGGAAAGTAGGCACAGCCGTGCTTGACCTTCAACTCTTCGGCGATGTCCTCGAGCGTGTGCAATCCGATGGCGACGTCGTTGGTGACGTCCCAGCCGGCAATTTTGACGACTTCGGAGTAGCGAATCGCGCCGCGACGGTAAATGGCAATGTCCGTCGTGCCGCCGCCGATGTCAATGACCACGACGCCGCTCTTCTGCTCGCGTCCTTTGATGACTGCCAGCCCCGATGCCACTGGCTCAAATGTCATGCCATTGACCGACAGACCTGCTTTTTCAATGCACTGCTCGATGTTTCGGATTTTGCTAATCATGCCCATCACGACATAGACGCTTCCGCGCATCGATTGCCCCGCCATGCCGATTGGGTCTAAGACACCCTCTTGGTCGTCGACGATGAACTCTTGCGGAATAGAGTGAATGACGCGCCGCTCCATGTTCAAATGCTCCAAACTTTTTTTCGCCTTCTCGACCAAGCGCATCACATCGTTGTGATTGACGATTTGCGTCGGGTTAATTGTAATTTCCGCACTCGACTTAATGCACTGCACATGCTCACCTGAAATGCCCACATTGACACCTTTAATTTTAATGCTCGAGGTGTGCGAGGCTTCGCTTACTGCTTCTCGAATCGCATCAACCGTGCGATTGATATTGACCACCGTTGCGCGCTGCAAGCCTTCCGACTTCGATTTTCCCACGCCTAACACATGAATTTTTCCAAACTCATCTTTTTTGGCAACCACACAGCATACTTTGGTTGTGCCAATATCCAGCCCAACCACAAATTGTTCTTTTGTTTTTCCATTCGTCATCTGTGCACCTCGTTTTCAGTTTTGAGATTTTCGTTTTGGGTTTATTGTCTCATGTTCTTTTGCAAAAATTTTTCCGTCAAAACGGACATCGACATATTCAAATGGTTTCAAACCTTTTTTGATGACCACTTGCTTCCAGAAAATTTCAAAGTTGTTTAGCCGCTCTTCGTAGTCGCCATTTCCGAAGATGAATGTTGTTTCGCTGTCTGCCGTCAAGATGTGCAGTTGATTGTTAGGTGCGATATGCACTTCGCTCACCAGCATCTTGGCGTATTTTGTTTCCATCAAGGCACTGCAAAATCCGAGAGCATTTGCCGACTCTGCGCTATCGAGCTTGCTTATTGAGCTTAGGCTATCGCGAACGATTTTGGTGAATCCCGTTAGGAGCGGCAAGCGTGTCGATTCCAATACCGATTCGCTTTTGCTCATCACGAAGCCTGCTTCATCAATGAGCCGGAGCGTTTTGCCGACCGTCGCAATCGCAATCGGTCGCCGCTCTTGCACGCGCAAGCGCACAGCGTCGGGCAGTTCTTTCGTCGCAATTACTTTGCGAATGTACGGAAGCGATTGAAGCGTATCGACGATGTCGGATAAACTGACGTCGTTCATCTTCTTTCCGATGAATGCACTCAAAGCGCGTTCAATTTCTTCCGTTTTGCTGATGCGATTGCCTTGAACGATGAATCGCGACAGTTCGGATTCGCGCGTCCAAAATTTTGAAAGAACAAACACAGCGATTAGCCCCACCACAGCGACGATGAAGACGATTGTTTTCGGCGGTTTGAATCCGCCTGTGTTGCGCACGAAAATTTTCTCGGTTTGTGCTTCTTCATCGAGAGCAATTGGCTCTTCGGCGTTCAGCCGTTCTTGATTTTCAATCGGTTCGGCGTAACTGCCGTCGCTTTTGAGTTCCTCGTGCTTCGGCTCGTCTCCCTCGTTATACTCAATGTAGTTTGGCATCGTGCTGTTGGTTATTCGTTTTGCATTTCGACTTCAATCGCCTTAGTCAAATTCTCCAAGCAATTTGATTTCAAGTTCAAGCGTGATGTTGAATTTTCGTTTCACTTCGGCTCTGATGAGTTCGATGAGTGCCATCACGTCGCTTGCTTTTGCGTTATCGATATTGACGATAAAGTTGGCGTGCTTTTCAGAAATTTGCGCGCCGCCGATACGCTTGCCTTTCAAGCCGCATGCTTCAATGAGTGCGCCCGTGTATCGCGGATTGCCGTTTTCATCGGGCGGCGGATTCTTGAAGATGCTCCCTGCATTCGGCAGTGTAAGCGGCTGCGTGCTTCGGCGTTTTTCCATCCACACTTTTCGTTTTTCCATCGCTTCTTTTTGTTCTTCGGCAGAGAGTTTTTTGAGCCGAAGTTTGCACGAGAGAATAATATCGTTCTCTAAATCTGTGCCACGATAGCGATACGCCACCTCATCGCGCCGCAACATTTTGATTTCGCCTTTTCGAATCACCTCGACGCTCTCGATGACTTCAAAAATTTCTTTGCCGTAGGCGCCTGCGTTCATAAGAATCGCGCCGCCGACGCTTCCGGGAATTCCCGAAAGGTTTTCCAACCCGCCATATCCTTTTTTGAGCATATCGACGGCGAGTGCAGGCAAATCGGCTCCCGCTTCCACATAGACGAGCGCATCGCATTTTTCTTCTTTGACTTCAACTTGTTCGAGATTTTCCCGAAGCGAAATGACCGCGCCGCGCACGCCCTTGTCACTGATGAGCACATTGCTCCCGCGCCCCAAGACGAGATAAGGCATCTTCACTTTTTCAAAGAACTGAACCGCATTAAGCACATCGGCTTTATCTTTTGGCGAAACAAACACGTCCGCATTGCCGCCGATTCGAAAACTTGAAAACTTCGCAAGGTTGTAGTTCAACTGAACATCGCCTTTGACGGCTTGACGGAGCTCTTCCAAGTTCAACATTGCTTACTGAATGCTTAAAGTTTTGCGCTTGTAATCAATCAGAAGTTTTCGTCCCTTGAAAAACGAGTATCCTAAAATCATACCCACTTTTTTCTTCGCTGTAACGCCCATCGCTTTGAACTGCTGGTCGATGACGCTCAAATCCATGACAGCGGTTTTAATGTTTTTCATCGTAATTCCATCGAGCGAGACGGAGTGGACTTTGACGAACTCGACTTTGATTTCTCCGCCGATGCCGTGCGCCGATTTTTCTCTTTTCGGCACAATCAGATGCTCGAGTTCCAAATCAGTCGCTAAACTTTGCGCAATCACGCACCCCGTCGCCCCTGTGTCCAAAATTGCTGATATAACGCGACGCTGACGCTTGCCCGATACTGCCACCTTGACAAGAATGAGCGGCAACTGTGCCGACGCTAATTGAAACTTAACCGCCATATTTTCTTTCCAATACTTGCGCAAATTTCTCTGCCGATTTTGTAATATCGCCCGCGCCCATCATCACCACGAGCTCATTGCCTTTGACTTCCTCGCTCAATGCGTCCACCAAATTTGATTTCTCTACAACGATTGATTTTGGCACTTTATCTGCAATCCATTGACTGGTTACGCCTTCAAAATCTTCGGCTCTTTCGCGCGACGGATAAACATCGGTTATAATCACTCTATCGGCGAGGCTCAACGCCGACGCAAATTCCGACGCGAAATCTCTTGTGCGCGAATACAGATGCGGCTGAAAGACTGCGACAACCTTTCGCGACTTGAATCCGCACTTCGCCGCTTCAATCGTGGCGCGAACTTCCGTCGGGTGATGCGCGTAATCATCAACCACTATCGGCGCATGCGCACCACGTTCAAAACGAATCTGAAACCGCCTGCGCACGCTCTTGAACTTTGCTAATCCTCGACGAATGTCCTCGAAGTTCAATCCGATTTCAAAGCCAACGGCGATGGCAGCAAGTGCGTTTTTGACGTTGTGCATGCCAGCCGCCTCTACGCCCACAATTCCTATCGATTGATTTCGCACCATCACTTTGAATTTCAAAGTGGCTTGTGCTTGTTCGATTTCAATCGCCCGGAACTCCGCATCGGCATTCAGTCCGTAGGTTATTGTCTTACGTTTCAAGTTCGGACGAATCGCACGCAAATTTTCTTCGTCATTGCAAAGAACGACTGCGCCATAAAACGGCACTTTATTTCCAAACTCCGTGAAGGCTTGCTTCAAATCGTCAATATCCTTGTAAATGTCCAAGTGTTCGGCTTCGAGCGTTGTCATCACGGCGATTGTTGGCGTGAGTTTGAGAAATGTTCGGTCGTATTCATCGGCTTCAATGACCATCAAATCGCCGTCGCCTACGAGTGCGCTTCCGCCTGACCCCATGCTTAAAAAGTAATCGGAGACGCCGCCAATGAGCGCGGTTGGCTCGAGGTTGCATTCGGCAAGCATGGTTGCAATCATGGTCGTGGTTGTTGTCTTACCATGTGTGCCTGCAATGCAGATTCCCGCCTTGCGTCGCATCATTTCGCCTAAGAGTTCATCACGCTTAATAACGGGCACGCCTAATTTCATTGCCGCAAGCGTTTCAGGATTTTCATCAACGCGCACCGCAGAAGAATGCGCGACAACTTCGGCGCCATCGATGTTTTCAGCATTATGCCCGACTGTGATAATTGCGCCGCGCTCTTTCAATCGGTCGGTTACATCACTGGCGTTCAAATCTGAACCGCTGACTTTCAAGCCGTTATTAAGCAAGACTTCGGCAATCGCACTCATGCCCGCCCCACCAATGCCAACGAGGTGAATGTGCCTGATTCTGCCCAGCAGTCCTTGTCTCAATCGTTTCATGCGTGTGCTTCTTTTTTTTGACTTGCGAGTCGTATTGCGATTTCAGCGATTTCTTTGGTTGCGTTTGGCTTGCCAAGTTTTCTTGCCATTTCCTTCATGGTGTTTCGCTTTGCATCGTCCTCGATGAGCGAGAGTATTTGTTTGTAAGCCACTTCACTGCCGATTTCATCATTTGGAATGAGC
Source organism: Chloroherpetonaceae bacterium (assembly GCA_046719715.1). Classification (GTDB taxonomy): domain Bacteria; phylum Bacteroidota; class Chlorobiia; order Chlorobiales; family Thermochlorobacteraceae; genus JANWWM01. Next base: position 67,299 of record JBDNCJ010000008.1, read on the forward strand.
ACCGCAACGCCTTTGTCTGACAACGCTTTGGCGTTGAAGTATTGATGATTATCTGCCGCGAAAGGATACGGCACAAGTATGGCTGCCATGCCGATGTTCAAGAGTTCGGCAATGGTCGATGCGCCTGCTCTACACAGCACCAAATCCGCCGCCGAGTAGGCTAAATCCATTCGGTCGATGAAGTCGCTGAACCACAGATTTTCTCGCGGCTGAATGCGCGAGGCGAGCGCGTCGAAATCGGTTTTGCCGATTTGCCAAATGAGATTAACGCGCCCGAGCAGGTCATGGAGACGTTGTTCAATCGCCGTATTGAGACTCCGTGCGCCCAAACTTCCACCAAAGACGAGAAGCGTTTTTCGCACTGGGTCGACTTTGAAAAAGCGTCGTGCTTCTTCGGGCGTGGTCAATTCAAATCGTCGCGTCGGATTGCCTGTAACCACGCACGGAGCACGCTTGGAGAAGTATCGTCGCGACGCTTCAAACGAGAGACAAATTTTGTCGGCGCGTCCCGCCAAAATTCGCGTCGCCCAACCCGGCTTTGAGTTTTGCTCTTGAATCAGCGTCGGAATACCGAAGTCTTGCGCCGCCCACACGACAGGAAAACTCACAAATCCGCCCGTTCCAATCACAAGGTCGGGCTCTTCTTGATCGAGCAGTGCGTTTGCTTCATTGATGCTCTGCATTAGGCGAAATGGAAATTTCAAATTTTCAAAGAGCGATTGAATCGAGATGCCTCGCCTTAGAGCGACGGCTGGAATTAAATGAAGCGTAAAATTTCGCTTTGGAACTTCGCTCGCTTCAATGCCGCGCTCGGTGCCGGCGAAGGCAATTTTCGCATCTGGTTTTTGCCTTAAAATTTCTTCGGCGATGGCGATGGCTGGAAACAAGTGCCCACCTGTGCCGCCGCCTGTAAGCAAAACTTTCACTTCAACAATTGGTTGCTTGTTATCACAATGCGACGGTGTGCGCCACTTCCTCACTTTTCACTTCTGTGGCTTTTTTCTTTTCCTGTCGCTTTTTTTCTCTCGAAATACTGATGAGCAATCCAACCCCAAACGCATTGAAGAGTGCCGCACTTCCACCGTAACTGACGAAGGGCATCGGCAATCCGGTTGTCGGAACGAGGTGGCAAGCAACCGCCGCATTGACTAAGGCATAAACGCCAATGGCAACCGTAACACCGTAAGCGAGATATTTGCCATAGTCGTCTATCGCATTTCGAGCAATCATCACACCGCAAATAATCACGCCAACGAACAGCAGAATGATAAGCGTTGCCCCAATGAACCCGTATTCTTCACCCAAGACAGCGAAAATGAAATCGTTGTATGAGGCGGGCAGAAAGAGTTCGCGCTGTTTGCTTGCGCCCGGACCGAGTCCGAACACGCCGCCGTTGCCAAGTCCAATCAAGGCTTGTTCAATTTGATAACTTGCTTTATCCGAACCTTCGCCAACGAAGGTGAGCAGCCGCGCCACGCGATACGGTGCGGCAATCGCAAACGCCGCCGCCACAGGCACAAACGCTAACGCCGTGAACGCAAGATGCTTGATATCAACGCCGCCCAGAAAGAGCATCACGAAACAAATGCTCGCAATTACCACCGCCGTGCTGAAATTCGGCTCGAGCGCGACAAGACCGACAATTCCCAAAATCACTGTTATCATCGGATAGTAAGTGCGATATAAATCTTTGATGTATGCTTTCTTTTCGGTAATCATCGTCGCTAAATGCATGATGAGTGCGTACTTTGCTAAGTCTGACGCTTGAAACTTGAATCGTCCGTAGCCAATCCATCGCGCCGCACCTTCAATGGCACCAGCGGCTTTCATCACCAAAAGCATCGCCAGTAGTGCCGCGCTTACTACTAAAATCGCCTTGCTAAATTTTTTGAACAGTTTGTAATCAATCGCCCCGACAGTGAAAATGATGCCCAGCCCTAACACGACAAAAGCAAGTTGACGCCAAAGGAAGTACTCTTCGTTGTGAAATTTTTTCGCGCCCCAACCTGCACCGCTACTATACACCACCAGCACCCCAACGCACATGAGCAAAACAACCAAGAGCAAAAGCAGTTTTCCTGCGAGACTTTCAAAAGTTTTTTTCGGAATGATGTCGCCTTCGGCAAGTTTTCCGAGAACGCCTGTTTCATCAATGCCGCCCGCATTCCCTTGATTTTGAAAGGGTTTCGGCTCTGTATGGTCAATGATGAATCCGCTGTTCATGGCTTTCGTTGTTTAATTTTATTTGCCTTTTGCATGCCTTACAATCGTGTTTGAAAATTATCCCGACGCGGCGGGTTTGCGCCACACCGCATCGGGAAGCATCACAATTTGAAGACATAGCAAAGAACAAAAAGAAAGAACAGAACTTATTTTCGGCTTACGCCTGAACGGTTTGTTTTCGGCTTACGCCTCAATGACTTGTTTTCGGCTTACGCCTCAATGACTTGTTTTCGGCTCACGCCTCAATTACAAATTTCCGACCAAGCGTTTGAAGGTTTCGCCGCGCTCTTCAAAATTGGCGAACATATCAAAGCTGGCGCACGCAGGCGAGAGCAAGA
>JBDNCJ010000080.1:0-10943 GCA_046719715.1 Chloroherpetonaceae bacterium
CGAAAAAGCACGAGAACAACGCATGCGCGAATTTGAAGAACAACTTCGCAAAAAGCGTGAAGAAGATGAGCAAGCACGAGAACAGCGCATGCGCGAATTTGAAGCACGTCTCCTCAAAGAGCGCGAAGAAAGCGACAAAAAGCGTCAGGAAGACTTACAATCTCACCGCCAGAAACTTGATGCCGATATGAAAGCCTTTGAGGCAAAACTCCTCAAAGAGCGCGAAGAAAACGAAAAAGCACGAGAACAACGCATGCGCGAATTTGAAGAACAACTTCGCAAAAAGCGTGAAGAAGATGAGCAAGCACGAGAACAGCGCATGCGCGAGTTTGAAGAACAACTTCGCAAAAAGCGTGAAGAAGATGAGCAAGCACGAGAACAGGATAAACAAGAATGGAAAAATGAAAAGCGCGAGATGAACAAAAAGTGGGGAGAACTTGCTAATAAAATGGGAACACTGGTTGAAGATATTGTTGCTCCTAATATTCGCCGTCTTGCGCAGGAAGTCTTTGATGTAGGTGATTTGGTAGATTTTAGTGTACGCCGCTTCGTTACTCACTCGCAAGATAAATCGCGTTTCAAAGACTTTGATGCGCTTTTCATTGGATCGCGTGGAATTATTCTCAATGAAACTAAATCTACCGTGCGCCAATCTTACATTGATGAGTTCATCGCCTTTATTCCAACCGTGTTTGAGTATCTGCCCGAACATCGCGGTAAGAAAGTAATTCCTGTTTTCTCATCGCTTTATATTCCTGAAAACTTCGTGAATTACTTGACCAAACACAAAATTTATGCGCTGGCAATGGGCGATGAAACGATGGAAGTTTTAAACTATCACAACATTCCACAACCTTAAACCTTTTCAAACAACGATGAGCGAATTGGGTCAAATGGTTTCTTTCAAAGCCAATGGTGGAACTGCACAAGGCTATCTTGCCAAAGCCACATCGGGCAAAGGCATTGGAGTGATTGTCCTTCAAGAGTGGTGGGGATTGGTTGACCACATCAAAAATGTCTGCGACCGATTTGCTCGCGCTGGCTTCACTGCCCTTGCGCCCGATATGTATGACGGTGCAACAACGAAATCCCCTGACGAAGCGGGCAAACTTTTCATGGCGCTTAACATCGGCGAAGCGGAAAAGAAACTACGCGGCGCGATTGACTTTCTGCTTTCGCATGAAGCCGTCTCTTCAAAGAAAGTCGGAACGATTGGATTTTGTATGGGCGGTCAGCTTTCGCTCTTTGCCGCAACACTCAACGATAAAATCGGTGCTTGTGTCGATTTCTACGGCGTTCACCCCGCTGTTAAACCCGACTTCACTAAACTCAATGCGCCCGTTTTAGGCATCTTCGCTGAAAAAGATGACTTCGTCAATGCCCAAGCCGTTCTTGCCCTTGAAACGCAACTTCAATCTGCCGGAAAACGCTACGAGTTTCATACCTATCCAAACACGACACACGCTTTCTTCAACGATACGCGCCCTGACGTCTACGACGCAAAAGCAACCCTCGATGCGTGGAATAAAACGCTCGCTTTCTTCAAGGCTGAACTGGGCTCATAAATCTGAACCACTATGGCAACGCATGATGTGCTTACCCGAAAACGCGCTCCAAAGCCGAAATACAACGGCAAGAAAATGCCGCTCGAACGCTTCATGGATTTCAAACCCGAAGACGGCTTCAAATACGAGTGGAACAATGGCTTCTTGGAAGCGAGGGAAAAAATGATAAAACCATCTGAACTTTACATCTTGAAAAATCTTTTGCAAGCATTTCAAGCAACTTCTTCTTTCGAAGAGGGTGATATGCTTTTTACAGAAACCGTCTGCCCCGTTTCAGAGGGCAAGTATCGCATTCCCGACATTTCTTTCCTGACAAAAGCCCAAATTGACGAAGCGCGCGAAGGGAAACCGCCAGTTGCTTCGTTTCTCATTGAACTGGTCTCTGAATCGGACAAAGTGAGTTACTACGACCAAAAATTAGAAGAGTATTTCTCTGCTGGCGTGCAGTGCGTTTGGCTGATTTCACCGATTCACAAAAAAGTCAGCATTTTCACTTCGCCGAAAGACGTAAGAATCTGTACTGACGACGACCGTTGCTCCGCGTCGCCGGCGATTGAGGATTTTCAACTTTCCGTCAATCAAATTTTTCAATCGTAATTTTCACCGTTCAACTTTTCAATTTCAACACATGCCGAACAAAGTCGCATTCAACGAAACGTATCCGACCATTACGGAATCTGAAAAACTCTACGCGCGCGCCACAGGCTTAATTCCCGCCTACACGCAAACGCTTGCCAAAGGACCGGGGCAATATGTCAAAGGCATTGCGCCGAAGTATGTCGCCAAAGGCAAGGGGGCTCATGTGTGGGACGTCGACGGAAACGAATACATCGATTATCAAATGGCAATCGGACCGCTTTCGCTCGGCTATTGCTACGAAAAGGTCGATAACGCTATTAAAGCCCAACTTGCCGACGGCATTACATTCTCGCTGGTGCATCCGCTTGAAGTGGAAGTCGCCGAACTCATTCGTGAAGTTGTGCCGAATGTCGAATCGGTGCGATATAGCAAAACGGGGTGCGACGTCGTCAGTGCCGCCGTGCGCCTTGCGCGTGCCTACACGGGGCGCGAAAAAGTGCTTTGCTGTGGCTATCACGGCTGGCACGATTGGTATATCGCCGTTACCGACCGCAATAAAGGCATTCCCGAAGCCGTCAAAGATTTATCCTACACGATTAGTTACAACGACATTCAATCCGTCATTGACGGCATCGATGAAAACACGGCTTGCGTCGTGCTCGAGCCAATGGTCTTTGAGTTTCCCAAAAATGATTTTCTTCAAAAACTGCGCGAAGTGTGCGACCAAAACGGCACGCTCCTCGTTTTTGATGAAATGTGGACGGGATTTCGCTTCGCCTTAGGCGGCGCACAAGAACTCTTTGGTGTGCGTGCCGACTTAATGTGCTTCTCAAAAGCCGTCGCAAACGGCATGCCCATCGGCATTTTGTGTGGTCGTGGTGATGTGATGAAATTGTGTGAAAAAGATATTTTCTTCTTCACCACCTTCGGCGGCGAAGCGCTTTCACTTGCGGCAGCAAAAGCCACCATTGAAGAACTGCGCGATAAACACGTTCCCGCCTACCTCGCCGCACAAGGCAAAAAATTGCGCGAAGGCTACAACCAAATCGCCAAAGACCTTGGCATGGATTACACCGCTTGCTCTGGACACGATGCACGCACCATTGTTACCTTCACTTCAAAAGACGGGAGCAATCCGCTCGAAATGAAATCGCTCGTCCAACAAGAAATGATTAAGCGCGGTGTGCTTTGGGGTGGCTTTCACAACATGAGTTTCTCGCACACTGACGAAGATGTTGAATACACACTTTCTGCTTATCGCGACGTGCTTCCGATTCTCAAAAAAGCCATGGACGAGAAAAACGTCGGCGGCTATCTCAAAGGCGAGTGCGTTGAAGCGGTGTTCAGAAAAACGAGCAACTTCGACATGAAGCCCGCCAAGAAAAAGAAACTCGAACTCTCTTTTGAGGCGAAAGTTTAATCGCTCCCTGCTAAAGCTTTCTTCAAGGCGATTCCATGCGAGAATCGCCTTTTTTATTTTGTTAGCAGAGCAAAATTAATACCTATATGACTTGAACAGGATAATGCTTGTCGGTTACTCTGCGAGGAGGGTCATGTAACTTTTTTGTGTTTGTCATTCTTCTTTTCGCTATGCTCCGTTCAGAATGACCATATTGGTCAAACATATACTCAATTTTGAACGCATACTTAAAGAAATTGACATTAAACAAAAGCCCGTTGCAGCAAGAACGGGCTTTCGAGTTTTGAGCGGTAAGGGTGTTATGGTTAAGCCTCTTGATTAAGCTTCTTTGGCTTTGCCCATTTCAACGGAAACAGGCTCAGGTTTCAACTCCGGCGATGCGCTTTGCTTCGGCAGTCGCAAGAGTTTCTTAAAGAACATCGGAATGCTGTTGCTCATGTTATCAATCCATAAATAGACAACGGGAATAACAATCAGTGTCAGGAACATGGAGCTGGTCAATCCGCCGATGAGCACCCACGCCAGTCCGGTTTTCCATTCGGCACCGGGCGAATCGGAGAGCGCAATCGGCATCATTCCGAAAATCATGGTGAAGGTAGTCATTAAAATCGGTCGCAGTCGCTCTCTGCCTGCTTCGAGCAAGGCGTCGAAGGTGTTCAAGCCGTCTTCACGCGCCTTGTTGGTGAAGTCGACGAGCAAGATGGCGTTTTTGCTCACCAAGCCCATAAGCATGATAATACCGAGAATCGAGAAAATGCTCAATGTTTTTGCCGAAAGCGCGAGCGCCCACAGTGCGCCAATGACGGCGAGCGGCATTGAAAAGAGCACGACGAATGGGTGAATGTAGGAGTTGTAGAGCGCGACCATGATGAAATAGACGAAGAGAATTGCCGCCAAAAGCGCGAAGCCCAAACTGCCAAATCCGTCCGCTTGATTTTTGAGCTGACCTTGCGGCAGGATTCTCACGCCCGTTGGGAAAGCAACCGTCGCCATTTCGGCTTGCACGTTTTGCCAAATCGTGCCGCTCGGCACGCCGGCGACTTGCGCATAGACAATCACAGCGGGGTTGCGGTCTTGGCGTTGAAGTTTGGTCGGTCCGGTGGTTTGGTAGATATTGGCAAATTGTTTGAGCTCGACTTGTTGCCCGCGATTGTTGATGAAGGTTAAGTTGCCAATCGTTTCGGTTTGCGAGCGGTCGAATTCATCGAGTTGAATGCGAATGTCATACTCGGTGTCGCCGTCTCGATACTTGGCTTGGTCGTCGCCGGCAACAGCGATGCGAAGCGCGGAGCCGACTTCGGCGATGCTTAATCCGAACTGCGCCATTTTTGCGCGGTCAATGTCAATGCGCATTTCGGGCTTTCCGTATTCGCTCGAAAGACGCACATCGGTAGTGCCTTTGGTGCGTTTGACGATATCGAAAAGCATATCTGCACCTTTCATGACACTGTCTAAATCCGAGCCACTGACGACAAGTTGAATCGGCGTTTCGTTTGCGCCACCGAAGATTCCGATTTCATTGACACGCACTTTCGCGCCCGGAATTTTTTTCGCCTCCTCTTTGATGGCGAGTGCGACTTCTTCGGTCGAGCGCATACCGCGCTTCTTGCGCTCTTCTTTGGGCAAAAGGGCGACGGCAATGTCGGCGATGTTGTTTGCCGATTGCCCAACGAATCCGTCGCTCGATGCGCCCACATTGGCAGAGACTTTCTGAACTTCGGGAATGTCGCGAATTAACTGCTCGACTTGCTGTGAAATAAAATTCGTCTCTTCAAGTTTCGCACCCGGACGAAGTTCAATCGCAACCGAAAATTCGCCTCTGTCGCTTTGCGTAATAAACTCTCCGCCGATGAAGCCTGCGGGAATCAGCGCGCACGAGCCGAAAAAGAGTAGCGTGGCTGAAAGCCCAACCTTCCACCGATTGCCCAACGCCCATCGCAAAATTTCCACATACCTTGCCGCAAGCGACTCAAATTTGCCTTCAAACCAAATGCCGAACTTGCCCATCAGTGTGTCCTTTGTCAGATGCTCCAACTTGGAAATGCGAGACGCCAGCACGGGCGTAATCGTAAAAGAGACGAGCAAACTAAACAGCGTTGAAACCACCATCACCGTTGCAAACTGCCGCATAATGTTCCCAATAATGCCCGACGTGAGCGCGAGCGGCAAAAAGACCACCACATCGACGAGCGTAATTGAGAGCGCGGTAAATCCGATTTCTTCCCGACCGCGCACGGCGGCAGTTACTTTGTCGTCCCCCTGCTCCAATCGCCGATAAATGTTTTCCAACACCACAATCGAGTCATCAACCCAAATGCCGACCGCCAACGAAAGCGCGAGAAGCGTCATGAGGTTGAGCGTAAAGTCAAAGAGATACATCACGCCAAAGGTAGAGATGAGCGAGGCGGGAATCGCAACCATCACGATGAACGAGTTTCGAATGCTGTGCAGAAACACCAGCATCACGAGCGCGACCAAAATCACCGCCAGCATCAAGTCGTGCTTGACTGCGTCTGCCGCATCAATGGTAAAGAGCGAGAGGTCTTGGGAAATATCGAACTTCAACTTCACATACTCATAATCCTTTTCAATTTTCACAAGTTCTTTTCTCACCAAGTCGCTCACCGTCACAGCGTTGGCGTCGGATTGTTTGCTGACGAATACGCCGATGGACGTTTTTCCGTTGATTCGGTTGATGTTGGTGTATTCTTTTTGTCCGTCGACGACTTCGGCGACGTCGGAAAGGCGAATCTCACTTCCCTTCGGCGTGCGGGCGACAATCAATCCGCGCAGTTCGTCGAGCGAATTGAACTTACCCGCAATGCGAAGCACAAATTGCCCGTCTTTATCTTTGATGTTTCCCGTTGGAAAATCGAGGTTTGCATTTTTAACGGCTTGATTGATTTGGAGAATGGACAGCCCGTAGGATTTGAGTTTTTCAGCGTTGACGAAAATTTTGATTTCGCGCTCGTCGCCGCCGATGAGCGTGATTTGCGCCACACCAGCGATTCTTGCCAAGCGCGGTTGAATTTTATCTTTCACTAATTGATAAAACTCCCGCGAGGGCATTGCGCTTGTTACGCCCATTCTCAAAATCGGAAATTCATCGAGCGCGATTTTAGAAAGCACCGGCGTTTTAGCATCATCGGGAAGACGCGGGATAATCTCATTCACTTTCCGTTGTGCATCTTGCAAGGCGATGTCGGTTTTCGCGGTCTGCAAAAATTGAATCACCACAAAGGAAACGCCTTCGCTCGACGTGCCGGTGATGGTTTCAACTTTATCGATTCCTGAAACGGCATCTTCGATGAGTTTCGTGACACCCGTTTCCACTTCGTTGGGCGAAGCACCGGGATACGCCGTTGTAATCACCACCACCGGCGGCGAAATTTTCGGGAGCAGTTCGTAGCTTAATTGATTGTAACTATACCAGCCCAATACGCCCAATACGGCGAACATCACGACGACGAGCGTCGGGCGTTTGATAAACAGTTGCGTTGGCGACATAACGACGTTCCTTTCCGTTTGTGTGTTGATGAGGATTATGGATTCAGCGAAATTCTGTAACCGTCTTTGAGATTGTTTTGTCCATTCGTGATGACGGACTCGCCTTCCTTCAAGCCATTGAGGACTTCAAGGAACATGCCCGCTTCTCTGCCCACGACGATGTCGCGCAGTCGCGCCGTTTCGCCTTCCGCTACAAACACTTTCGGATTCTTGACGCTTCCTATCAACGCCTCGCGCGGAATGAGCAAGGTTTCGCGCTTGCCCATCGTTGTGAATGAAATGCGTCCGAACATGCCGGCTTTGAGCGGATTTTCTTTGCTGTTGGGAATGAGAATTTCAACCGGATACGTGTGGGCTTCGTCGCCTTTGGAACTGATGGTTTCAATTTTGCCTTTGAAGACGACGTTCGCATACACATCGGTTCGCACCTCGACTTCGTCGCCCGCTTTCAATTTGAAGACGTCTTGTTCGGCGACGTTCACTTTCACTTTCAGCCGAGAAATGTCGACCACGTTTGCGACGAGCGCGCCTTTGCTCAAATACGCGCCGACATCGACGTTGCGCGCCGTTACAACGCCTGAAATCGGCGTCTTGATTTTCGTGTCTTGATACTGCCGACGCGCGACAATGAACTGTGCTTCCGCCGCTTGGAACGCCTGACGCGCTTGCTCCAACTGATTGTCCGAAATCGCCCCGTCTTTCAAGAGCGATTGATAGCGTTCGTAATCCTTTTTAGCTTTCTCGTAGGCGACTTCGGCGGATTTGAAACTCGCGAGCTTCAATTCGTCGTCGACTTGAACGAGCAACGCGCCCGCTTGCTTGTAGTCTCCAACCTTCGCCGCCACGCTTGTTACGCGCCCGTCGGTCTCGGAGACAATCGCCACATCGTTATTGGCGGTAATCGTGCCGACTAAGGTCAGGTCTTGCTCGAGGTTGCCTTTGCCGACTTGCGCGACTGCCACTGTAACGGCTTTTTCCACTTCTTGACCGCGCCGCGCTTTTTCGTCGCTTTGCGCTTTGTTGTTCAAGAGAATCGTAATGACGACGCCAATAAGTGCGCCGACAATCAATATCCATTTCAAGGCTTTCATAATCAATTTGATTTAAGTTGTTGTGTTGAGTTACTGCTTTAATTCAGTTCGATTTCCGATGGTTTTCGTGCTTTGGTCGGTTTTGCGTGAGCAACCTCTCGGGCAAGCGATTCTTCCTGCACATTTGCCGTCTTGAAACTCTCTATGAGTGCACGCGCAATGCGCATCACAAATTTTTCAGCGTCCACTTCTTTGAACATATCCAACTGTTGACACTTTTCCCCGCACATCATAATCGCGCCGAAGGTCGATGCCCAGAGCATCATCACAATTTCCTGCGGCTGGTGCGTCGTTTTGAATTCCCCGCGCTTCATTGCTTCCGCGACCACGTTTTTCATGCGCTCAAAAGCGGTTGCGCGCGCGCGTTGAATGGAATCCAACTTTTCTTGGTCGACTTTCCCGTCCAATGCGCCCACATCAATCATCTTAAAGACTGCAAAATGCTCATGGTGCGACTGCGTAAATTCAAAATACGAGCGCACCATCGCCAGCAACTTTTCATCGAGTGGCAGTCGTTTTTCGATTTCGCGCGCCATCATTGCGTCCAAAATCTCAATGCCGTCTTGAACGAGCGAGACGTAGAGTTCCTCTTTGCTTTTGAAGTAAAGGTAAAGTGTGCCTTTGGCGAGCTGGCACTCTTCGGCGACCATTTCCATTGAGGTCTTCTCGAAACCATTGCGGAAAAAAACACGTTGCGCCGCTTTGAGAATTTCCTGTCGGCGTTGTTCGCGCTCCCGCTCTTTGCGTTCTGATATGCTCATGTGTGCGTCCGATTGATGCCTTTTAACTTGAATTTGAATGTTCTTGAATTGAATGTTCTTGAAAATTGACTTTTGGTCAAAAAATGACTCGCGGTCATTCTACTGATTCCGAAAAGCAATGTTTCAGACTTTTTCGTTTCCGAAGCGACAATTTTTTTTCCTGAATCGGCACATTCGACCGCTCATGCGAGGCGCAGGGACGCGGACTTGTTTGTAAATACACCTTTCCTTTCTTAAACTTCTCACGATTCGGTTGGAACGCTGCTGCACCTTCACCGTTCCCCAGCGTTCAAACCCTGTTCTCTCTCATCGCTTTTCTCACGAAAAAATTGTGCCTTAACGCCAAGTTGACGATAAGGCATAATCGAGTCGACTTTAAGGCTAAAACAACTCGACGATAAGGCATAATCGAGTTGACTTTAAGGCTTGACGGCAAAAGTTTTCACCAAGCTTGACGGAGAACTTGTTTTCTAAGCTTGGGAAGAAGAAAACGACGATTTGGCGAATTTTAGCCAATTCAAGACACTAACTGACAGCACAATACAAAGACAACGACAAGACAATACAAGCACTACGACAAAACTTTCGCATATTTACGAGTTAGTGGCAACCTTAACAGACGACAACCTATGAGTTTAACATCAATACTTTCAGACAAAAACAATCAAGAATTACGGGACAAATTAAAGACCGAATTTCTGCGACCTGCATTTTCTTTAAAGACAGAAATTAAGGCAACACCGTTGACAAACAATTGGGGTATTGTTGGAACTGCTTTCGATTATTTAATGCGATTTTATTTGCAACATCATAACAAAAACACATTTATTCAAAGGGACACTTGGGTTGCTGACCATTCATATAAAACCCTAATAAATCAATTTTCGACATCTAAACAATCTGAAATTAGAACAGGTTTTTATCGTGACAAAGTGTTTAAAACTAAAGACCTTTTAAAAATCATCACAGACCAATACAGTCAAACGAAATCAAATTACTCCAAATTTATTGCGGACGGACAATTAACAGACGACCTAATCGCAAACACAATTTATCTTGCAAAACTTGACGCATATTTCAGAGCAGGGATTATAGACCAAAACTTTGACAATCATAACCCAGACGACATCAAAGACCTGAGAGCAATCATTTCGCTTGTTGACAACAGACATTTTACTGCAAAGGAAAAATGCTATTTCAATCCAACATTCGGTGAAGGTTCAATGCTTGTGGGCGGAGCAGATGCTGACTTAATCATTGACAACACGCTTATAGACATTAAGGCTACCAAGCACTTAAAGCTTGAGAGAGAACACCTCAATCAAGTTTTAGGGTATTACATTTTATCATTAATCGGTGGAGTTAATGACAACCCAAACGACAGACCAATTGAAAATATTGGACTTTATTTCGCAAGACACGGTGAATTATGGACAATTCCTCTTCATCAATTCGGTGACAAAACTAAATTTGAAGAGTTTAAAGATTGGTTTATTTCTTATGTTTCTCGGGGTCGAATGACATTGGATGACTTGGAAGATTTAATGCTATCATTAAAATCAAAAGCAGAGAAAACAACCAAACCAACAGCTAAGAAAAAGGTTGTTGCTAAAAAAACAACGACAAAAACAAAACCTAAGACGACTATCAAAAAAGAAAAAGTATCTAAGCCGACAACAAAAAAGACTTCAGTTCCTAAAGCCAAATCGACAGCTAAAAAAACAGCTAAAAAGAAATAGAATGCAAAGCGGACAAACAAGAAAGGCAGCCACTAACACGGGTTTTGCATCAGGCGGGGTGACGTGCAAACTTGGAGTTTTGTGCTTCTATTCAAGTTTAGTACAGGTTGACAGTTTTGTGCTCCGAAACCCGCCCGAACGCAAAGCCCGAAAACGTTGGGTGCAATGCTATTTGACCGACAGTGCAACATTAAACTAACAACAGAATTAACGACTTTTTTGACTACATTTGAAATATGAATTATTGGATAGAATTAAGTGTAAAATACGCAAATCAAAGG
>JBDNCJ010000081.1:0-10722 GCA_046719715.1 Chloroherpetonaceae bacterium
GCGCATGTTTAAGAGTGATTTTTTTGAGTTCTTCTCCAAAGTCCACTGGACGATTCCAATTTGGCTTTATGTTCCGCTTGTGAGTTATCTTGTATGGTATTCCCTTTCGGCGCTTGAAGTATCAGCGGTTGCAGTTGCAGGTCTCTTCATAGCGGGTGTTTTTTTGTGGACGTTTGCCGAATACACGCTTCACCAATTTGTGTTTCACTATCACCCCAAATCGACGCTGGGCAAGCGCATTTTTTGGATTTTGCACGGCGTTCATCACGATTACCCTAATGACCCACTTCGCTTAGTCATGCCGCCGATTATCAGCCTTCCGCTTGCCGTTTTCTTTTACAATCTTTTTGTGTGGCTCATCGGCGAGCAGTATGCGCCGTCGCTCATGGCAGGCTTTACGCTGGGCTACCTGATTTACGACATCTCGCATTACGCCATTCATCACTTCAACATCAAGAGCAGTTACTTCGGCTGGATTCGCGAGCATCATTTGCGCCACCATTTCAGCGATTCCTCGCGCGGCTTCGGCGTCAGCTCGCCACTGTGGGATATGGTATTTAGAACCAATTTCCAACAAGAAAACTCACCTAAAAAAGTGCACGCTTCACAAGCCGATGGTGCTTGAATCCGTGATTGCACCTGTCAGGTCGGTATCTTTGAACATGGCGCCGCTGAACTTTGCGCCACGCAGGTCGGCGTTGGTAAATTTCGCGCCGCGTAAGTAAGTGTTTGTTAGGTCTGCATGACGCAAATTCGCACCTGTGAGATTTGCATCATGCAAATATGCGCCGAACATTAGCGCATATTCAAGATTGGCATTTGTTAGGTTACAGTCCGTTAAATTGGCATTGTTGAGAAAAGCATGTTTTAAATCCGCGCCGGTCAAGTCTAATCCTTGTAGATTGAGCGGACGGTAATGCTCGCCGATGGACGCCAGCGCAATGAGCATGCGCAAGTCTCGGTCGGAAAGGTATCGCATGGGTGTAGTAAATTTTGCGTTTATTGTTTTCTCCGCCAATTTAGCGCGCTTTCAATGAAAAAATACTTTTTCGTTTATCGCACCTCGCTTCAACGCTTTGTGGAATATCGGGGCGAAATTTTGATGGATATTTCGGGAAAAATTCTGCTCCCGATTTTTGTCCAATCTATTCTATGGCGCGCCGTCATTGAGTCGACGCCCAATGGGCAAATTGCAGGCTACACTTACGAGGCGATGTTTCAATACGTCGTGTTAAGCATTTTGATAGCCAATTTCGTCAAGGTTGATTCCGTCGAGCGACAGATTTCAAATGCAATTAAAGATGGAACGCTGAACAAGTTTTTAGCACAACCCGTCGACTTTGCGCTCTACAACCTGATGACCTTTTTCGCCGACTCTACGCCCGTTTTGCTGGGCGGCGCAATCGTCTACGGCGTAATGCTCTGGACAGGATTTGTTTCGGCAACGGCGTTTCAGATTCTTTCTGGCATGCTCGTGCTTCTCTTTGGGCTGTTTATTTCGTTTCTTTTGGCTTTTATGATTGCGGCACTAGCGTTTTACATGGACGAAGTGTGGACGCTCTTTGTGATGAAAAATATGTCGATGTGGTTTTTGACGGGGCAAGTGATTCCGCTCGATATGTTTCCCGAATCGGTTGCGCGCGTCTTGAAGTTTCTGCCTTTCGGCTATTTGGCGTTTGTTCCAACAAAAATTTTCACCGGCGCATTTTCAACGCAAGAAATTTTGTTCGCACTCTCGGTTGTTTTTTGTTGGACGTTGGGATTGTATCTTCTTTACAAGATTTTTTGGACATATTCACTGCGCCAATACAGTGCGTTTGGCGGATAAAAAAAACAACCATGAAACACGCTCACTTCCTCGCTCTGTTCATCTTTATAGTGCTTTACGGGTGCGGTAGTTCAAAACCAACAGCACCGACAAAACCCGCCGAGCCGCAATGGTTCAAAACGGCGATGGAAAAATCGCAATCGTTTTATGATTACTACAACCTTCCTATACCCGATAGTGTGCGCCAACGCAGTTTGACCATTTCACTTAAAGCCGGCGTAGAGGAGCAACTTGCCGTCGGCGATGTGCTTGAACTTGCCTTCTACTCGAAAAAACTCTCTTCAAAAGATTCCGAAGTGCTTGCCGACGCACTTTCTGCCACGATGCAAGGTATTGAAGCAGGCAAACGCTCCCCTGAATCTACGGAGTATGTTGCACGATTGAACACCACTTACGCCGCACTTGCCGTCAGCCTTGCGCGCCGCGCCGATTCACTCGCACTTGCGATTCACAACACCATCAACGCGCTTGACGAGGCGTATCGCAAGAAACTTCAAGCCGTAATGACCGCAGATGCACGAACCTCGGTCTTCTTTGCAGGCAATTACGAAAAAATCAAACGCCTGCTTCCGATTGAACTCGAACTCGCTCGATTCGCGTTGGAAGAATATCGCCGCAGTTCCGAGCGATTGCGCCTTGTTGGAATGAGCGACGAAGCCGTTCTGAAATCGCGTCAGAAGTTTCTAACCGACATTCGCGGACTTGCCTCGTTCCGAACGATTGGGTTCGAGAGCGCGCTTGCACAGTTCAACGCCCGCGCCAATGAAGACGCTTCACGCTCGTGGTATGCGGAAGCCGCTAATCACTATGGCACGCTGTTGCGACTTTCAAAAGAAAATCTTGTTCAACTTCAAAAAATTGATGCAGAATGAACTTAGCGATTGGAAGCGATGAAAAAACGCACCTCACCGATTTCGTTTGCCGTGAGTTAGAATCGCAAGGACATACGCTCGTCAAATTCGGCGCACTTTGCGAGAGTGCTTCGCACGAAGAAAAACGTTGGACGTCAGTCGCGCATCAAGTTGCGGAATGTGTTTCCAACGGCTCTTGTGAACAAGGGATTTTATTTTGCTGGACGGGAACCGGCGTAACGATGGTCGCCAATAAAGTTCCAAAGGTTCGTGCCGCGCTCTGCACCGACGCCGAAACTGCCAAAGGCGCACGACGCTGGAACAACGCCAACATCTTAGCCATGAGTCTGCGCCTCACCAGCGAAACCGTTGCCAAAGAAATGCTCCAAGCATGGTTTTCAACCGCGCCCGACAGCGATGTCGAAAATCAAGCCTGCCTCAACGCGCTTGAAAGCCTTGAACGCAAGTATCATGTGCAACACGCCACGCAACTTTGAGCAAAACTTTCAGGCAATTTTCAGCGTAAGGCTAAATCATTTTTCAATCAATCACTTCAACGCACTTTATGAAACAATCGGTATTTCTTTTTTCAACCTAAACTTTCTCGACCATGAAATACCGCATTCTTTGGGCTGACGATGAAATCGATTACTTGCGCCCGCACGTCTTATTTCTCTCCGACAAGGGCTACGACGTAACCACCGTTACCAGCGGCGAAGACGCCGTTCAACTTTCTCGCGAACAACCCTTCGACATCGTCTTCCTTGATGAACAAATGCCGGGCATCGGCGGATTGGACGCGCTCTCCGAAATCAAATCCATCAAGCCCTCTCTGCCGGTGGTGATGATTACCAAAAACGAGCAAGAATCCATCATGGAACAAGCCATCGGCAAGAAAATTTCAGAGTATCTCATCAAGCCCGTCAATCCAACGCAAATTCTGCTTGCGTGCAAAAAATTGCTCGACGCAGAGCGTATTAAAGGCGACGCCGCCACGAAAGACTACATCTCCGAATTCAACCGCATTTCGCGCGAACTCTTCGAGCCGCTCGATGAAGCGCGATGGAAAGATATTTTCTTCCGCCTCGCACAGTGGGAAGTCGAGCTTGATGAACACCCAAACCTCGATTTCCGACAAACGCTTTTAGACCAAAAGCGCGAATGCAACGCCGAGTTCAGCAAGTTCATCGAGAAAAATTATCGAAACTGGATTCACTCCGAGAAAGACAAACGCCCGATGCTTTCCATTGATGTGTTGGAGCGAAAGGTCGTGCCCGAATTAAGCAGAAGCAATCCCGTGTTTCTTTTCGTCGTTGATTGCCTGCGCTACGACCAGTGGCTCGTGATGGAGAAAATTTTAGGCACGCTTTTTCAAGTCGAGCGCGATGCGTATTTCTCGATTCTTCCCACCGCAACGCCCTACGCACGCAACGCCATTTTCAGCGGACTCTTTCCGCTTGATATGGAAAAGCGACACCCCGAACTTTGGAAAGACAGCCAAGAAGACGAAAATACCAAAAACCGCTACGAGCCTGATTTCATGCAAGATTTCTTCTCACGCCGTCGCATCAATGTGAATGCGAAGTATGCCAAACTCACCTCTACCGATGAAAGCAAACAGTATGAGCAAAACATCACCGTTCAACTGAAAAATCAATTCAACGCGGTCGTGGTTAATTTCGTCGACATCTTGGCGCACAGTCGCTCCGATATGCAGGTCATTCGTGAACTTTCGCCCGATGAATCCGCCTATCGTTCGCTCACGCAAACATGGTTCGAGCATTCGGCTTTCCTTCGTATGCTTCGCACGCTCTCCAAACACAAATGCACGATTTTAATCACCACCGACCATGGCGCGATTCGCTGTATGCGACACACCAAAGTCATCGCCGACCGCGAAGCCTCGACCAACTTGCGCTACAAATTCGGACGCAATCTGCAATGCGAACCAAAACATGCCGTTTATATCAAAAACCCAAACGATTGGCGACTGCCTCAACATGGTTTGAATGTCAATTACATCATCGCCAAAGAAGATTACTACTTTGTTTATCCGACCAACTTTCACAAGTTCGTCAACCAATACAAAGATTCGTTCCAGCACGGCGGCATTTCGCTCGATGAAGTCGTTGTGCCGATGATTCGCCTTTCGCCGAAAGGTTAAGAAATGGTAAAGCATGTGAGGTTAAAGAACCTTTTTATTTGAAAGGCTGTTCTGTGTGTTGTTTTATTTTTTTCAGTCATATTCAACCTAACGCCACTTCTACATGAAACAAACACTTCTCGTTGTATCTGCTCTGCTTTTATGCACGCTGACGACCGTTGCACAAAATCGTAAGCAACTCGTTCAAGCCCGTAACGATGAAAAACTTCCTCCGAGACAACTTGCAGAAATTGACAGCGTCATCGTCAAGCATCAACTCGTGCTTGAAGAGTGTTACAGAGAAGTGAAAAATTATAATCCCGGCATCAAAGGCAAATTGGTGGTTCGGCTTGTGCTTTCGCCCGAAGGCAATGTCAAAGACGTTGAGATTCCGCGCGACGATATCGCCAATTCTACTTTGGATAGTTGCTTGACGAAAAAACTGAAGCGAATGACCTTCACGCGAACCAATCCCAAACAAGGCATGCAAACTGTCGATTTGCCGCTCAACTTTGCAGAGGCTGAAAATGAATAAGCCGCATACCGTTTTGTTGGTTCACGGTATTTTTGATTCGAGTTCGGTGATGAAGCCCTTGCGTAACGCATTGGAATCGCAAGGGTTTCGCACGTTTTCTCCCGACCTTGTGCCGTGCGACGGCTCGGCATCAATCGCAACGCTCGCCGAAAAACTTGACCACTTCATTCAAACACATCTTGCCGACGGTGAAGCCTTTTCTCTCGTTGCGTTCAGCATGGGCGGATTGATTTCGCGCTACTACTTACAATGCTTGAACGGCGTTGCGCGCACACAAACGCTCATCACGCTTGGCACGCCGCATCATGGCAGTGCATTAGCCTTTTTCAGAATCGGCAACGGCTTTCGAGATTTGCGCCAAGGCAGTGCGTTGCTTCGCACCTTAAAGCAATCCGAAGATATGCTTCGCCCGCTCAATCCACTTTCAATTTATACGCCGTTTGATTTGATGATTGTGCCTTATACCAGTTCAATTTGGCGCGTTGCGAAGAATGTTTCCATCGCTGTTCCGATTCATTGCAGTTTGCTTTCATCTGCGAGCGTGCATCGTGCGATTTTCACGCATCTTGTTGCGGCGCAATCTGAATTGCAATCGTTAAATTCGCCTTCGCTTAATTTTTCATCGCCGTTTTAACACCATGAAATCCGCAGTTCAATCTTACCTTGAATCCTTACAAGACCATATTTCCTCGTCCATCGAGCGCGCCGACGGCAAAGCGACTTTCAAAGAAGAACGCTGGCAACATGCGTCGGGCGGCGGCGGCAAAACGCGCGTCATTCAAGACGGCGCTGTCTTCGAGAAGGGCGGCGTGAATTTTTCCGCTGTGTCGGGCGTGCTTCCAGAGCGCATGGCGGCGAAAATGAACACCGAGCCGACGCCTTATTTTGCCACGGGCGTTTCCGTCGTCATTCACCCGTATTCGCCGATGATTCCGACCGTGCATTGCAATTATCGATACTTTGAGCAATACGACGCACATGGCAACGTCATCAAAGCGTGGTTCGGCGGCGGTGCTGACCTGACGCCTTACTATCCGTTTTTGGAAGACATTCAACACTTTCACCGCGTTCATAAAGCCGCTTGCGACCAGCACAATCCCGATTACTATCCGAAGTTCAAAGCGTGGTGCGACGAGTATTTTTTTCTTGCGCATCGGGGCGAGACACGCGGCGTGGGCGGCATTTTCTTCGACTACCTTTCCGAAAATCTTGAATCAACTTTTGCCTTTGTTCAATCCTGTGGCAATGCCTTTACCGAAGCCTATTTGCCGATTGTCGAGCGGCGCAAGCATGAACCGTTCGGCGAAGCAGAAAAACGCTTTCATCGCTTACGACGCGGCAGATATGTGGAATTTAATTTGATTTATGATAGAGGCACGCTGTTCGGATTGGAAACGCGCGGCAGAACGGAATCGATTTTAATGTCGCTCCCCAAAGAAGCAGGCTGGGAATATAACTACACGCCCGACCCCGATTCTCGCGAAGCCCTTCTCTACAAATGCCTTCGCCCAAGAGATTGGCTGAACGAAACGGTGATTTAAATCCAAATCCGTATATTCACGGCTCTTTTGTTTCAACGCACATCGTTTCAATACTTCATTGGATATGCTCGACGTGGCTTCACACGAACAAACGACTTCTCGCGGCGTTGCGCCGTCTTTACGCTATCGCACGCACTTTTGCGGCGACCTTCGAAAATCTCATCTGTCTGAAACCGTCAAACTTGCGGGCTGGATTCATCGCAAACGCGACCATGGCGGATTGATTTTCATTGACCTGCGCGACCATGTCGGCATTGCGCAAATTGTCATTGAGCCTCATGACCAAACGCTTTTTCAAGTAGCCGAGCATTTGCGCGTGGAGTCGGTCATTTGCATTGAGGGCACGGTGATTGAACGCGCGCCCGAAGCCGTCAATCCAAATTTGCCGACGGGCGAAGTGGAAGTCGTCGTCAAATCGCTGACCGTCGAAAGTGCCGCCGAACCGATGCCCTTCCCAATTGCCGATGAAACACCAACGTCGGAAGAACTGCGTCTTAAATATCGTTTTCTTGATTTGCGGCGTCAAAAACTCCATCAGAACATTATCTACCGCTCCAAAGTGATTGCGGAAATTCGCCGCTACCTTTCCGAACTTGGATTTCATGAAATTCAAACACCGATTCTGACGAACTCTTCACCCGAAGGCGCACGCGATTACCTTGTGCCGTCTCGCTTACACCCGGGCAAATTTTACGCGCTTCCGCAAGCCCCGCAACAGTTCAAGCAACTCTTGATGGTCTCGGGCTTTGATAAGTATTTCCAAATTGCACCATGCTTTCGCGACGAAGACGCCCGCGCCGACCGCAGTCCGGGCGAGTTCTACCAACTCGATATGGAAATGTCGTTTATCACACAGGACGATTTGTTTCAAGTTCTCGAAGGTTTATTCGACACCCTCACGACGAAACTTTCACATAAACGCATCATGCAACTGCCCTTTCCGCGCATCAAGTATTTGGACGCGATGAATCGCTACGGCTCCGATAAACCCGACCTGCGCAATCCCTTAGTCATTGACGATGTAACGGACATTTTCAAGCAGTCGTCTTTCAAAGTCTTTGCGGCGAATACCGAAAAAGGCAAGTGCATCAAGGCGATGAAACTCACAGGCAGAGCCAATGAGCCGCGCCTCTTCTACGATAAAGCCGAAGAGTTTGCAAAAAAAGAACTTGGACTTCCGGGCTTAGCCTACATTCGCTACAAGGAAGGCGGCGAGGTTCAAAGTCCGATTTACAAGTTTCTTTCTGATGCTGAAAAAGACGCGCTGGTCAAAGCCTTGAAGATTGAAACGGGCGATGTGGTCTTCTTCGCCGCCGGCGCGTGGGAAAAAACATGCAAGGCGATGGGCGCAATTCGCAATTACTTCGCACCGCTTTTCAATCTTGATAAAGATTTGCTCGCCTATTGCTGGATTGTTGATTTCCCAATGTTTGAATACAACGAAGAGGAAAAGAAAATTGACTTCTCGCATAATCCATTCTCCATGCCACAAGGCGGAATGGAAGCGTTAATGACCAAACACCCGCTCGAGATTTATGCCTATCAATACGACATTGTTTGCAACGGCATTGAACTCTCGTCGGGCGCGATTCGCAATCACAAGCCCGAAGTGATGTATAAAGCCTTTGAAATCGCCGGCTACACAAAAGACGACGTCGATAAAAAGTTCGGACACATGATTCGCGCCTTTGAGCACGGTGCGCCGCCGCACGGCGGTATTGCGCCGGGCATTGACCGCATTGTGATGCTTTACGCCGACGAAAGCAACATTCGCGAAGTCATCGCATTTCCGATGAACCAAAAAGCACAAGACCTGATGACCGGTGCGCCGTCGGAAGTAACGCCGAAACAACTGCGCGAACTGCATATCAAGATTGATTTGCCCGAAAAGAAACACGCGTAGGTGAAACAAAAGCGCGACATGAAAATCGCCAAAACGAAAAAGGCAGAGTTTCCGCTCTGCCTTCTTTGTTGTTGAAGCCTATTCTTGAAACGGCACTCGACTTACTTCATCGCCAATTCAAAGTTCTTGGAAACGAAGTCCCAGTTAATCAATTTGTCGATGAAGGTTTGTGCGTAGTCAGGACGGCGGTTTTGGTAGTCAAGATAGTAAGCATGTTCCCAAACGTCCATTGTCAGAAGTGGGGTTTGCCCGTGAACGAGCGGCATATCGGCGTTTGGCGTTTTAGTAACTTTGAGTTTTCCGCCTTCTAAAACGAGCCACGCCCAGCCGGAGCCGAATTGCGTAACGCCTGCGTTCTTAAATTCTTCTTTGAACTTTCCGAAGTCGCCAAAATCTTCTTTGATTTTATCCATCAATTTGCCGGTGGGTTCGCCGCCGCCGTTGGGCTTCATGGAGTTCCAATAGAAGGTGTGATTCCAAACTTGCGCGGCGTTGTTGAAGATGCTTGCTTTACTGGCATCTTTTGCCGAAGCGGCGACGACTTCTTCAAGCGTTTTGCTTTCGAGGTCTGTGCCGGCAATCAGTTTGTTCAAATTGTCCACATATGCTTTGTGGTGTTTTCCATGATGGAACTCGAAGGTTTTGGCTGAGATGTGCGGCTCGAGCGCGGTCGGCGCATAAGGCAGTTCGGGAAGTGTGTGCGTCATTGTTTGAGATTGATTTGTTTTTGAAGAAGATTGTTTGTTTTCAGAACAGGAACTTAAACCTAATGCAATTCCACCTAAGGCAAGAGCGGCTGTTTTGAGGACTTCTCTACGGGTAGGCATTTGTTTAACTTGGTTTAGGCATTGTTTTACTGCTCAATAACACTGCTTGAAACGGCGCATGTCTTAACATCGTTCCAAAACTGTTTTTACCTTATTTGCAATGCAACATGCGTTCAGGTTTTAATTCAAAAAATTCCACTGTTTGACATCTGCCCATGAAATCTATCACAAATTTTTTCAGCGAAATCGGCGAAGTGTTCATTCTGCTTGGGGGCGTGATTGGCGCGCTTCCACGTGTGTTGCGAGATAGAAAAAATCTCATCTCCCAAATGTCGCATATCGGCGTTGATTCGCTTCCGCTTGTGGTGTTGGTGTCGATTTTCACGGGTGCGATTGCGGCATGGCAAGCGGCATATCAGATGAAAGGACTTGCGCCGATGAGCCTTGTCGGCGGCATTACCAGCCGTGTGATTCTTATCGAACTCGGTCCGGTTTTGACGGGCATTATCATTGCGGGCAGAGTCGGGGCGTCGATTGCGGCGGAACTTGGGACAATGAAAGTTACCGAACAGTTAGATGCGTTGGACATTATGGCGATTAGTCCCGTCCGATACCTTGCCATGCCGCGCGTGGTAGCGACCACTGTGATGATGCCCGTGTTGGTGGTGTTTTCAAATCTTGTGGCGATTATCGGGGCGTTTATTGTTTCAAGTGCGTTTCTTGGGATTTCACAGTATCTCTTTTTTGAATCGTTCAAGAATTTCTTTTATCTGCAAGACGTTTTCGGGGCTTTGTTGAAGGCGGGGATATTTGGTCTCTCGACGTCGCTACTTGGTTGCCACATTGGGTTTCGCACCGATGGCGGCGCAGAGGGCGTCGGCATTTCAACCATTCGCAGTTTTGTTGTTTCATCGGCAATGATTCTCATTGCTGATTACATTCTTTGGTTTTTCCTGTTCTGACCTCACCCTGACGCTCTCTAAAAGGAGAGGGAACAAGACCTCACATCGCACTTCCCTGAAAGGAGGAGGGAGTTTGCTCCTCGTTACTCATTCTTCACCACTCGTTTTCATTATCGGTATTTCATTTTCAAGAGAATCATTCCACGAAAAAGGGAATGTTCTCGGTTGCGACGGCGCCGTTGCCGTCGGCGA
>JBDNCJ010000082.1:0-10516 GCA_046719715.1 Chloroherpetonaceae bacterium
AAAAGGTTTTGCATCGTAACTTTTCGAGTCAAATCGGAAAGCAAAGTAACCACATAGTCGGCGCACTCTTCGGCGGTGGCGTTGCCGAGCGGTGCAAGCAAATGGGCATGTTCATACATCAGGTCAAAATTTTCAATGCCGCTTCCAGCGCGCGTGTAGGTCGGACTTTGCGAAACGGTATTAATTCGAATGCCTTTTCTGCCCAACGTTTGTCCGTAGCCACGCACGATGGATTCAAGCAATGCTTTCGCGTCCGCCATATCGGTGTAGCCTGAATAGGCGCGCTGCGCGGCGATGTAGGTCAGGGCGACGATGCTGGCGTAATCGTTCAAAACGTCTTGCTTCAACGCCGCCGTTACAACTTTGTGAAGCGACAAGCCCGAGACATCAAGCGTTTTTTGATACCACTCATAGTTCAAATCGTTGTAAGCCTTTTCCTTGCGAATGTTCTGCGACATACCGACGGAGTGAACGATGAAATCGATTTTGCCGAATGTCTCTTTGAGTTCGCCAAAGCCTTTGAGGAGCTCGTCGTAATTGCTCGCATCGGCTTGAATGAACGGCGCAGAAAGCATCTGACAAAGTTGATTGACTTTACCAACGCGCTGTGCAATGGCAATGTTAGAAATCGCAAGTGTGGCACCCTCACGGTGCGCCGCAAGCGCGATGCTCCACCCGATTGAACTTTCGTCAAGCGGTCCGAAAACAATCCCTTTTTTGCCTTTGAGAAGTCCGTAGGATTTTTGTTCGCTCATATCAATGAAAGGTTTTTGAAAATGTCAGAGTAAGATACGCCTTGCAAAAGGAAAATGAAAGCCAAAGCCCTTTCCCGCATCGTTTTGGCGAAATCGTTGCTAAATTTCAAGTCTCAATAAAACCAAATCCAATTGCTGAATGCCCTTTCATTCATACTTTGATTTTCGGGAATCGCTCTTTTCAATTGCATCATTGCGCGAAAGCGAGTTACGCGCAGGCTTGTGTGAGGCACTCTGGGTGGCTTTGTGCAAAACGGAGCAAGTGCCGTTCAAACTCGGTCCGCGTGTTGCCTTTCTCTACAAAGGCAATGCGTCGCAAGTTCAATGGCATGGTGATTTCAATGCGTGGGGAAATGCACGCTCCATCAACCCGCAAGGCGAGCGCGTCGGAAAATCAGACATCTGGATTTTGGAGCGCGAACTGCCCCGAAGCGCAAGAATTGACTACAAAGTCGTCGTCGACGGAGAGTGGAGACTCGACCCCATGAATCCGCACACATGCAAAAGCGGATTCGGCAAAAGCTCTGAACTGAGAATGCCCGATTACGAATTTCCGTCGGAAACCTTGCCGCGCGACGACGTCCAAAAAGGTTCGCTACATCACTTTACCCTTCAAAGCCAACACTTAGGCTATGAGGTGGATTATGTCGTCTATCTCCCGCAACACTATCGCCGACAACAAAAACTGCCCGTCATCTACGCCACCGATGGCTATGAGTATTTAGACGACGAACAGGGCGCGTTGCGTATCACGCTTGATAACTTGATTCACGATAAAAAAATCGCCCCCGTCATGTGCGTCTTCATTGACCCGCGCAACCCGCGCAACAAAAGCGAAAATCGCCGCCTGAAAGAATATCCGATGAATGAAACGTTTGGAAAGTTCGTAACCGAAGAATTGATTCCAACGATTGATTCCACCTACAAAACCAATCCCAGCCCGAAGGCGCGCGTGATTTTGGGAACATCGATGGGTGGATTATGTGCAGGCTATTTTGGAGTGGCGTTTTCAAACTACTTTCACCTGCTCGCCATTCAATCGCCGTCGTTTTGGAACAAGCCTGAACTCTTCGCCCTCTATCGCAAGGCGAAACACTTGCCGCTCAAAATTTATCTCTCGTCGGGGGTCATTTACGATTCGCTTCAGAAAACGCGTGAAATGCGCGACCTGTTCATCGAGAACAACTACGCGCTGTATTATCGCGAAACCAACGAAAGCCACTCATGGGGAAATTGGCGCGGACGGCTCTCCGAAATGCTCTATTATTTTTTCGGATTGAATAAACATCAGATTATCCATGACCTTCCCGACTTGGCGCATCAACCCAAGCCGCCGCATCTAAAAAATAAAGCCGCCGTCAAGTTCAACTTCACCCCGCACGATGAGGTCGAGCACGCGACCATGAAACTCTATGACATCTACGGAACGGAAATTCTATCCGTGTTCAATGAACGAAAATCACGCGGATTCTATTCATTTGATTGTAATCAATTGGGATTAAAACAAGGGCTGTATTTCTACGGACTCAAATCCAAAAGCGTCTCAAAGTTCAAGATGATTTCCGTCCGATAAGCCCACCTGCAAAAGTCCCCGCCGAACGTCCAATGCGCGTATTGAGTTTTGCAAAAAGCGTGCTCAACTCAAACTTGAGGTTTCGAATATGCAACTTCACACCGGCGAATTAGCTGAAAAGATTGCTCGCTTGCACGAGGGACTTTGCGCTTTGCATCAAGCCTTTTCTGAAACCAGCAAAGTTGAAATGGCGCACCGTGAGCAACTCCAATTGCTTCTGGCGCAAGCGACGGAACTCCACACCGCCTTGCTCAACGCCCACACCCAACTTGGTGATTTAAACACATCTACCGAAGAAGAGACGGAGAGCGACAAAGAAGTCGTACTCATCGTCGAGGACGATGAAACAGTTCGTTTCATGCTCAAGCGGCATTTTGAATCGGAGCAAATTGAAGTACGCGAAGCCACCAGTGCCGAAGAAGCACTGCAAATTGCAGAGGCGAGCGTTCCCGACTTGATTATCAGCGACGTCGTCATGAGCGGAATGGACGGCTATACGCTCTGCAAGGTATTCAAGACGCGCACTGCAACGAGCCACATTCCCATCGTGTTGCTCACCGCTAAAAACGAACTTGAGGATAAACTGCAAGGGCTCGAAGTAGGTGCCGACGACTACATTCACAAGCCGTTCAACATCAAGGAAGTCTGGGCACGGGTGCGCAACCTGCTCTTGCAACGCAAAGCCCTGCGCGAAGCCTTCTTTCGCCAACTCACCCAAGTGCCGATGACCTTCTCCCCATTGGCGGCGCCCAAAGAAGACCCCTTCCTAACTAAGGTGCGCGCCATGGTTGAAAAGCACTTATCTGATGAAACCTACACCGTTGACCGCTTGGCGTTTGATGTCTTTCTCTCCCGCGTCCAACTCTTCCGCAAGTTAAAGTCCCTTGTCGGGCTTTCACCCTTGGAATTTATTTCCTCCATTCGCTTAGGGCGTGCGGCGGAACTCTTACAAGAGGGCAAAATGAGCGTCGCCGAAGTGTGTATCATGGTTGGATTCGGCACGAATTACAGTTACTTTTCAAAGCGATTCAAAGAGCGATTCGCACTCCCGCCGTCTGAATTCGCCGCAAAAGCCGCTTCAAGAAGCACGAAAATGTAACAATCGTATCATAAAAATGTAACAATTGGATTAACAAACTACGCACGAAATAGCCGATATTTGTATCGCAGTTTGTTAGATAAACTTATCTCTCCCACAACAAGCCTGCGAAATGTATATCCCCGTTGTCATGAAAATCACCCCATGCGTTATCACCTCCAAATAGTTTCCCCGAAAGTTCTTTTCCATTCTGATTTGCAGTTTGAGATCGCCCGTGCTGTTTCGCCTGAAAGATGTGCATTCAAACCACAACCGTGCTTCGCTGTTACCCCCACACAGCGCGCACGGATTTTTTGAATTTGCAAATAAAGTGCAAAAATTGAATCTTTCTCCTACAATCGTTATCAACAAAACAATACTGAACACTATGCCCAAGTCTAAATCTCTGACCTTGCTTTGTCTTGCCAGTTACGAAAAGGGTCAAGAGTTTCTCCGTGAAGCCAAGCGACAAGGCTGCCGCGTGATTTTGCTCACCTCCAAAAGTCTGGAACATGCGGATTGGCCTCGCGACTTCATCGATGAGATTTACTACATTCCCGACAACAACAAGGAGTGGAATCGCCAAGATGTCATTTTCGGCGTGAGCTACTTGGCGCGAACGGTGAAGATTGATAAAATCGTCGCGCTTGACGACTACGATGTGGAAGTCGCCGCCGCGCTTCGAGAGCATTTACGCATTGGTGGCATGGGCGATACTACTGCTCGATACTTCCGAGATAAACTTGCCATGCGCACCAAAGCCAAAGACGACGGCTTGCCCGTGCCAGACTTTGTCCACGTCTTGAATTACAACGATATTAAGGATTATATTGCACGAGTACCGTTTCCGCACCTTATCAAGCCGCGCTCCGCCGCCTCCGCCGCCGGCATTATCAAAGTTCATCACGAAGAGGAAATGTGGCGCGCCTTAGATAAACTCGGCGATAAGCAGTCGTTCTACTTGATGGAGCGATATGTACCGGGAAACGTGTATCACGTCGATTCCATCATTCAAAATCGCAAAGTGATTTTCGCCATCGCCAGCGAATACGGCAAGCCGCCGATGGACGTGGCGCATCAAGGCGCCGTGTTCACCACGCGCACGATGGAATATGGCTCTGCCGATGAACAAGCCTTACTCGCCCTCAACGAGCAAGTGTTGAAATCCATGGGGCACAACATCGGCGTCTCGCACACAGAGTTTATCAAAGGGCAAGACGGGCAATTTTATTTTCTTGAAACGTCGGCGCGGGTGGGCGGCGCAAACATCGTGGAACTTGTAGAAGCGGCGACCGGCATGAATCTTTGGGCGGAGTGGGCAAAGCTCGAAGCGCAAGGTGCGAAATACAAAGTCCCTGAAACCACGCGCCACTACGCAGGCTTGATGGTTTCGCTTGCAAAGCAAGAATATCCAGATTTATCCGCCTACAACGACCCCGAAGTGTATTGGAAAATGCGAAAGCCCTATCATGCAGGCATCATTGTCAAGTCCGAACAGCGTGCGCGCGTAGTAGAACTGCTCAACAACTACACGGAGCGATTTTACCGCGACTTCTTCCATTACATTCCACCTGCGGAAAAGCCGACCTATTGAAAACTACCCGCGAAGTTTATCAAGCATGGCATTCAAAATTTGTAGTTCGGGTTCGGTTAAAGTTGCATGCTTTTTGAGGAAACTGTCGCGTTGGTCAATCATTTTCAGCAAGTTTAATCCCTTTTGTG
This sequence comes from Chloroherpetonaceae bacterium, assembly GCA_046719715.1. Lineage (GTDB taxonomy): Bacteria > Bacteroidota > Chlorobiia > Chlorobiales > Thermochlorobacteraceae > JANWWM01. The sequence continues at coordinate 5,129 of JBDNCJ010000082.1, forward strand.
TGATGAGCACGTCGACCTTGCGTCGGTCGTTGGGGCACATGGTTCGAGAGACGAGGGATTTCTGCACCAAGCGGTCGACGAGGCGCGAAGCGTCGCACTCTCGGTCGAGCATGCGTTCTTTGAGAAGCATGATGGTGGCAGGATTGGGATACTGCCCGCGCAAAATGCGCAAAATGTTGTATTGCTGGAGCGTAATGCCGGCACCAATCAGCCGCTCTTCAACACGCGCCTGAAGCCAGTGATACGTGTAGATGAGATTTACTTCGGCTTTTTGAAACTCATCTTGAAACGGTTTCGTCTGCTTGATTTCATCTTCAAGTCTCATAATATCGATAGTCATCTGTCGCCGTTTTTAAGGTTGAGGAAACGGCGCAGTATTTTGTTGATAGAATTTGACGGAAGATACAACGAAATTCAGTTCAACAAAGCCGTGCGCCGACGGATTAAAAATGAGCCTAATCATCAAGCTCTGTGCGAGAGAGTCGCGACAAAAGCGAAAGCGGCATAATAAGGTGATACTTTTGATTCACTCTGCCTTGAACGTCGTAGACCGACTTGCCTTCTGAAAACCATCGCTGAATATCGCTGAAGAGTTGCTGTTTGTTCGTCATCACAGAAAAGAACAGTTTAAAAATGTTGAGAATGCGCGTCAAAACGCTTAATCCGTAAGCACGCCCATTTGCCCCGTCTGAAATTCATAGAAGGCACGCTCTAACTCCACCTCGCTGTTCATCACGAAGGGACCGTAACGCGCAACAGGCTCGTTGAGCGGTTTGCCTGAAAAGAAAATAAACTCTGCAGGTTCTTCTGCTGACGGATTAACAAGCATCACACGGTCGCCGTCTTTGTCAAGCAAAGGCAATACGCCGCGCGCGACTTCAAGCTCGCCGATTTGGAACGCTCCGGAAAGCGGATATAGGAACGTGTTGTGTTCTTGATGCACGGCGACTTCCACTGTCGCCTTTGGAGCAAGGGTATAATGATGATACTCGACCGGCGTGTGCGGCTGAATCGGGGAAGTTATTCCAAACGCACTTCCAACAAGAATTTTAACGGAAAATCCTTCGCCATGGTAAGTTGGAATTTCAGATGCGCGGATTTCTTGGTAGCCGGGCTCGATATTCTTTTTCGATGCAGGCAAATTAATCCAAACTTGAAAGCCTTGCCAAATCCCGCCGTTGCGCTTGAGGTCGTCGGACGGCTGTTCTTTATGGACAATGCCTCGCCCCGCCGTCATCCATTGCACGTCGCCTTCGTTCAGTGCGGCTTTATTTCCGAGAGAATCTTCATGCGTCATCGCGCCTTTGAGCACGTAACTTAAAATCTCAAACCCCTTGTGCGGATGCGGCGGTGTGCCTTTGGCTTCGCCGGGAAGAAGGGGACGCGGCGGAAGTTCATCTAAGAGCAAAAACGGATCGATGAAAGAAAGCCCGCGACGCGGAAACGCACGATTAACAATAAACCCTTCGCCTTCCATAACGGATTGAATCGGGTAGACGATTTTTACAGATGCGCTCTTTTTTGCAACGTCGGTCATTTTGCTTATTCCTTTCTCGTTTCGTTCCGCCCCAATGGCAAAGCGTTTCACCATTGAGGCAGAACCGTTTGATGATAAACAGTTGGCGAGGAAGCCGTTACGACTTCTTCACAACTTCGATATTAGCAGTGATGTTGACGGTTTCGCCGACAAGCAAGCCGCCGTTGTCGAGCGTCTTGTTCCAAGTCAATCCGAAATCGAGGCGATTGACTGCGCCAGAGAGTTTGAACGCGCCGACGGTTTGACCCCAAGGGCTTTTCGCCGTGCCTTTGAAGAGAACATCGAGCTCAACGCTCTTCGTGACGCCGTGCATGGTCAGGTCGCCGACGAGTTTATACTTATTGCCATCAACTTTTTTGAACGACTTACTCTTGAAGGTGATTGTGGGATATTTTGCGACGTCGAAGAAATCCGCGCCTTTCAAATGTCCGTCTCGCTTTTCATCTTCGGTGTTGATGCTGGCGGCGTCAATCGTGAATGCGATTTCAGCGTCGGTAAAGTCGTCGCTCTTGGCTTTGAGTTCGCCGTCGAACTTCTTGAACTTTCCTGTCGCTTCGGAAACGACAAGGTGCGAGACGCTGAACGACACGTCGGAGTGTGAGCCGTCAATCGTCCAAGTGCTTTGCGCAAACGCGCTATTGGTGCCAACGGAAATGAAGAGCGCAACCAAAAAAGATGCAAGTGATGGTTTCATGTGTAGAATGAAAATGATGTTAAAAAAAATAAATTAGTGTTACAACAAATAATGTTACAACATTTATTTGTAAAAAGTTTCGCAGTTCTAAAATAACTTTTCATGAGGGCGTTAATTAACTTTACGACGATTAACTTTGCATCAATCGCCTTTGTTGCGCCGATTGCCGATGGGGTTGGAGCAACGGGGCAGAACGACATTCACGAGAATTGATGGAGATAGATTTATCGGATTTTTTGTTAGGCGTCGCGCCGCTCATCATCGCTCTTCCGATTCTACTTGGATTTTCCGCATTTTTTTCCGCAAGTGAGGTTGCCTTTTTCTCGTTAAAAAGCACCACCGTATCTGAACGCACGCCAAGCGACGAAAAGTTTGCAAAAATTCAATCGTTGCTTGAAACTCCGAAACGTCTTTTGGCGACGATGCTGATTGGCAATACGCTTGCCAATGCCGCTCTTGTGATTACATCGGTTGTGCTTACGGAAAGATGGATGAGGGAGAAGGCGTTGCCAAACGAGGGAGACATAGTGCTTCTGACGCTTGCGCTCGTGGTATTCACCGTTGCGTTATTCATTTTGATGTTCGGCGAGATTGCACCAAAAATTTTTGCGGCGAAATACCCTGAAGCCATTGCTGCGCGGGTGGTGCGGGTTGTTAGTTTTTTTCAAATTCTTTTTTACCCCTTCACCGAAGCGATGATTCAAGGCTCAAAGTTTTTGGAGTCGCTGGTGATTAGATTGAAACTGCAAGTGCGCGGAAAGAAGGAATTTTCCGACGAAGAAATTCAAGTCATCGCCGAACTCGGCATCGAGCGGGCGAATTTAGAGCAAACCGAAAAACGGTTGATTGACGGCGTACTCGACTTTCGCGAAAAGCCCGTGCGCAAAATCATGACGCCGCGCACCGACATCGTCGCCATTGACGTAGAAACTTCCATTCAAGAGGCAATCGAGTTGGTCGTTAAAACCAAACGCTCGCGTTTGCCGCTTTACGAAGAAAATCTCGACCGCATTTTAGGGGTTATTTATGCAAAGGATTTGGTCAAGTATATGAGCACGCGCAAAAAGTTTGATAAAGCGCAGTGGCTCAAAATTGCACGACAACCGATTTTCGTGCCCGAATCACAGCACTTAGACGATGTGTTGAGAGAGTTTCAAAAAACGCGGATGCACCTTGCTGTTGTCGTTGATGAATACGGCGGAACAGCGGGCATTGCCACGCTCGAAGACGTCATCGCGGAAATCGTCGGCGAACTTTCACCCTCTCAAAAAACGGAAGAGCAACTTCATAAAGCCTTTCAGGACGGAACGGTTTGGTTTGATGCCGGCATCTCGCTTGAAGAAGCCAGCGAGATTTTGGGCAAACCGCTCGCACAGTTTCAAGTCGGCGATGAGCAAAGTTATGACACGCTCGGCGGATTTATCATGCACTTTACCGGCGAGATTCCTGACGAAAAACAGCGCGTCCGATATAACGACTTGGAATTTGAAATTGAAAAACTCGACGGAAATCGGATTTTGAGCGTCTTCGTACGAAAAGTTTAACTCGAACAAGAACATTTAACCAAACATAAAGGAGCATCAATGAAGCGAATCGTCATCGTTCTACTTCTCGTCTGTCTTCAACGCGCCGTTGCGCAAGAGCCCGTCGACACCGCGTTCATCGCCAAGCTCAAAGACGAAGGCTTGAACCGCTCACAAGTAATGGACATCGCCAGCATGCTCACCGATGTGTATGGACCGAGGCTCACCGGCTCAAAGCAACTGCTTCGTGCAAACGAGTGGACGAAGTCGCAGTTTGAGCAGTGGGGATTGAAGAATGCCAAGTTGGAGGCGTGGTCACCGTTCGGAAAAGGCTGGGAATTAAAACGCTACTCGCTCACGGCAAGAACGCCCTTCACAACGTTTCCCGTGATGTCGTTTCCAAAAGCATGGTCAGAAGGCAAGCGCGGCAAGGGCGAGGTGATTTTTCTTGATGTTCGAGACGAAGAAGATTTCAAAAAATACAAGGGGAAATTGCGCGGCAAGTTCGTGATGATTTCCGATTATGAAGCGCCAAAGTTCAATGATAAGCCCATCGCCAAGCGGCACGATTCTGAATCGCTCTTGGGGCTTGCGAATGCAACCGTCGCCGCACCGTCTAAGGAACGCTTTCAACTCTCCCCCGAAGCCTTGAAGCGTCAACAGCTCAATTACCTTCGTATGCAATTTCTCTTCGACGAAAAACCACTCGCCGTTTTGGATTTGACCTATCGCGGCACGGCGGGCTCGGTTTCGCTCTCCAACGCCTCGATGCCAATTCAGCCAAGCCAAAATTGGCGCGACCGTCCGCGTCCGTATCGCACCAAAGATGGCACCGTGCTCACGCAAATTTCGCTCAACCCTGAACACTACGGGCGGCTCTATCGCTTGCTCCAAAAAAACATCAAGGTTGAATTGGAGTTGGACATGCAAGTGGAAACTTACGACGCGACCGAATGCTTCAACACGGTTGCCGAAATTGAGGGCACGGATTTGAAAGAAGAAATCGTCATGCTCGGTGCGCATTTGGATTCATGGCACAGCGGCACAGGCGCGACCGACAACGCCGCTGGCAGTGCTATCATGATGGAAGCCATTCGGCTCTTGAAAGCCACGGGCGTTCAGCCGCGCCGAACAATTCGCATCGCGCTCTGGTCGGGCGAAGAACAAGGCTTACTCGGTTCTGCCGCCTACGTCAAAAAGCATTTCGGCAATACGCCCGACTATCTCGCCATCAGCGACGAGGGCAAAGGCGACGATACGCTCTATGTAACGCCGAACTACGAAAAGTTTTCCGCTTACTTCAATGTCGATAACGGCGGCGGACACATTCGCGGCGTCTACTTACAACAAAACGAAGCATGCCGCTCCATCTTCCGCGCTTGGCTCGAACCCTTCAAAGCATGGAACGCAACCACCGTCTCGCTTTCCAATACCGGCGGCACCGACCATCTTTCCTACGACGCGATTGGATTGCCCGGCTTTCAATTCATTCAAGACCCAATGGAATATGGCACTTGGACGCACCACTCCAACATGGACACCTACGAGCGATTTGTTGAAGAAGACATGAAACATAACGCCATCATTGTTGCCAGTTTCGTTTATCACGCCGCGATGCGCGATGAAAAATTGCC
>JBDNCJ010000083.1:0-10477 GCA_046719715.1 Chloroherpetonaceae bacterium
GGTTGAAGGCTGTGGAGGTTGAAAAAAATTCTGTTTTTTGCACTCCGTTAAATTTTCGTTATTTCTATCGAGTATCAGGACGAAATTCAATGCGTGTAATGAACAATGCGTCATTGCGAGCGAAGCGAGGAATCCATCTTCAAAGTGGATTTTTGAATTTGCTCCATTTAGAATGACGCACAAATCGATAGTTAATTATCATCATTTCTTCAAACACTCTTGTCCATTCAAGACCTTTCGCATCACCGTCATGTCGACACAGCTTGAAAGTTCGCGCCGCGCATTCACCACCAGCCAAGCGATTGAAATGAAAACGCAAGGTGAGAAAATCACCATGCTCACCGCCTACGATTTTACAACGGCGCGCCTGCTCGATTTGGCAGGCATTGATATTGTGCTCGTTGGCGATTCGGCGAGCAATGTGTTTGCTGGCAACGAAACCACGCTCCCAATGACGCTCGACGAGATGATTTACCATGTTCGTGCGGTCGTCAAAGGCGTTCAATCTGCCACAGGCAGAGCGATGATTGTCGCCGATATGCCGTTTATGACGTATCAACTTTCGTCCGAAGATGCACTGAAAAATGCGGGCAGGTTGATGAAGGAAACTGGCTGTCATGCGGTGAAATTGGAAGGCGGTGCAACGGTCGCTGGTGCTGTTAAACGCATTACGGACGCGGGGATTCCCGTCATGGCACACTTGGGCTTAACGCCGCAATCCATCTACAAATTCGGCTCCTATAAAGTGCGCGCCAAAGATGAACGCGAAGCCGAAACCTTGCTCCACGATGCGAAACTGCTCGAAGAATCCGGCGCGTTTGCGATTGTCCTCGAAAAAATCCCAAAAGCGTTGGCGGAAAAAGTAACGCACTCGGTCGGGATTCCAACTATCGGCATTGGTGCGGGTAATGTCTGCGACGGACAAGTGCTCGTCGTCAATGATATGCTCGGACTCAACAACGCCTTCAAGCCGCGCTTCGTCCGACGCTATGCGAACTTGGAACAAATTATCAGCGATGCAGTTAAAACTTATGTCGCCGACGTCAAACGGCGCGACTTTCCAAATGAAAGCGAAAGTTATTAAGTTACACGTAAATCATTTCTTCAATCAACAACATATTCCGAACTATGACACACGATTTCGGCTTCATGCCTACAAAGCCCTTGCACCACAATTTGAGCATCAATCACCTTATTGAGTTCGCCATCAAAAACAACGAAGGACATTTATCCAACACCGGCGCGCTCGTCGTTAAAACGGGCAAGAAAACAGGTCGCTCCGCCAACGATAAGTTTATCGTCAAAGAGCCTTCAAGTCAAGACAAAATTTGGTGGGAAAACAATAAACCCTTTGAGTCGGCACACTTCGACGCGCTTTATCAAAAAGTCCTTCGCTACCTTTCCGAGCATGAAGTTTATGTGCAAGATGTCTTTGTCGGCGCTGATAAAACCTACGGCTTAAAAGTGCGCGTGATGACCGAATTTGCGTGGCATAGTGCATTTGCAAAAGCCTTGTTCATTCGTCCAAGCACCGAAGAACTTGCCACCTTCTCGCCTGACTTCACCGTGATTGATGTTCCAAATTTCAAAGCCACTCCTGACGAAGACCACACGCTTTCCGAAACCTTTGTGATTTTGAACTTCGAGAAAAAACTCGTTTTGATTGGCGGCACGGGTTATGCGGGCGAAATCAAAAAATCCGTCTTTACGATTATGAATTACCTCATGCCGTTGCGCGGCGTGCTCTCAATGCACTGCTCGGCAAACGTCGGCACCGATGGCAACAGCGCCGTGTTTTTTGGGCTTTCAGGCACAGGCAAAACGACGCTTTCCGCCGACCCCTCGCGCGGCTTAATTGGCGACGACGAACATTGCTGGTCTGAAACCAGCATCTTCAACATTGAAGGCGGCTGTTATGCCAAGTGCATCAACCTTTCGCGCGAAAACGAACCGCTCATCTATGATGCGATTCGCTACGGCGCCATCGTTGAAAACGTCGTGATGGACGCACAAACCCGCACCATCAATTTCGCCGACGATTCGCTCACCGAAAATACGCGATGCGCTTATCCGATTGACTTTATTCCAAACGCCGTTCTGCCGAGCGTCGGTCCGAAGCCGAAGAATATCGTCTTTCTCACATGCGACGCTTTCGGCGTTTTGCCGCCAATTTCGCGTCTCTCGCCTGCGCAAGCGATGTATCACTTCCTTTTGGGCTACACGGCAAAAGTTGCCGGCACAGAAATCGGAATTAAAGAACCGACCATGACGTTTAGTGCGTGCTTCGGCGCGCCCTTCTTGCCGCTTCACCCGACGGAATACGCGAAGTTTTTAGGCGAAAAAATTGCCAAAGAAAACGTGCGTGTCTGGCTTGTCAATACGGGCTGGTCGGGCGGGGGCATCGGCGTTGGCAAGCGCATGAAAATCGCTTACACGCGCGCCATGGTCAATGCCGCTCTCGCAGGTGAACTCGACCGAGTAGAGTATGTCGAAGACGCGATTTTCAAAGTCTCCATACCCACCACTTGCCCAAACGTGCCGAGTGAAGTTCTAATCCCGAAAAATACTTGGTCAGATAAAGAGGCTTACGACCAAAAAGCCTTGTGGCTCGCCAAAGAGTTTGTAAAAAACTTCAAGAAGTATGAACCCTTTGCAACCGACGACATCAAAGCCGCTTCACCCAACATTGCGCTTGAAGTGGCTTAAAGAGCCAAGCAAGGCGTCCAAATCAGTGAAGCGTTGAGCGTAAAGAATTAAATTGAACCTGCACATGCTTAACGCTTCACGGTCAATTATCCACTGCTTGTATGCCGTCCAACGCGATAGTTTATACCAAACCGAGCAAACTTGACTTTCTTCCGATTCTTTCCGCGCCGCTTTCCGAGCATGAGATTCGTATTCGCACCATTGCGACGAGCATTTCCGCCGGCGTTGAGCGATTTTTGCTGACGGGCAAATCCATTACGCGCAAGGAGTTGAAATTTCCCGTTGTGCCCGGAAGCGAGTGCATTGGCGAAGTGATTGAAGTGGGTTCGAGCGTAACGGGCGTTAAGATTGGCGAGTATGTGTATGCGTGGAAGTCGGAGCGTTGGGCGGAAGTTCAATCCGTGTTTGGCTGTCAAGCCGAAAGCGTGATTGTGAAAGAAGGGGATTTTTTGCCGCTGCGCCGTCCGCCCGAAGAACGTGATTTGCTGATTGGATTGCTTGCCGACGCGCTTTCCGCCGTCAATAAACTCGACCTTGCGCGCACAGAACGAATTTTGATTTTAGGACTTGGCGCGCTTGGCTTAACGATTGCCGAAGTGCTTCACAGCCGCGCCTTCAAAGAAGTTGATGCTTGCGACTTATTCATTCAACGCGGCGACCTTGCAAGCGTGCGCGACATCGCCCTTGACCTTTCCGACTTTACCGCCGACTACAATCACCGCTATGACGTCATTGTTGAATCAACAGGTCGGCTATTGCTTCTTGAACCCGCGCTTCGCCTGCTCAAACCACAAGGCACATTTTTACTCACTGGCACTTACGACGTGATGAAAACCGATTACCGTTTGCTTCAAGACAAAGAGCCGCGTCTCATTTTTTCCGCCGTAACGCATGACGACGATAAACTTACCGCTAAAACCTTGCTCGAAACCAATGCCATAAATGTCGCTCGCTTTTTGACGCATCGATTTCCGATTGCGCAATATGAAGTTGGCTACGATGTCGCGCTGAATCGTCCGGAGTGTATCAAAACCAGTTTGCTTTGGTAGAAGAAACGCCAACCGCCCTTTAATCGCCTTCATCATCTCATCATCACCATTATATCGTGGTCATTGCGAGCGAAGCGAGGAATCCAATCTCTAATGGGCAATGAGCAATGAGCAATGAGCAATGAGGAACAGAAGGAGAACGGAAATGTCATTGCGAGCAAAGCGAGGAATCCATTTGACGAGCTCGGCGAGGCTCGCTGATGGATTCTTCACGTCGCGACGCTCCGTTCAGAATGACCACGATATAATCACAAACACAAAAAAGTTGCATGACCCCGACTCGGAATTTTGCCCTGCAATTATTCGCACGGTTTTGTATTTTCACGCCCGCACGATTTCAACGAACACACAATCCATGACCGAATCCAAGAACGCACTCCACGAGCTTTCCAAAAAACTCCCCAAAGAAAAACTTCTGCAAGCCAAAAAATTCGGCTTCTCCGATATTCAACTGGCGCACATTTTCGGCGTTTCTCAGCACGACGTTCGCGCCTTGCGTGAAGCATGCGGCATTAAGCCCGTCTACAAAACGGTCGACACTTGCGCCGCCGAGTTTGACGCGCAAACCCCGTATCACTACTCCACTTACGCCGAAGAAAACGAATCCAAACCGTCAAAGAAAAAAAAGGTTGCGATTTTGGGCGGCGGACCGAATCGTATCGGGCAAGGCATTGAGTTCGACTACTGTTGCGTTCAAGCCGTGTTTGCCTTTCGCGAGGCGGGCTACGAGACGATTATGCTCAACTGTAATCCCGAAACCGTTTCCACCGATTACGACATCGCCGATAAACTTTACTTCGAGCCGCTCACCTACGAAGACACGATGAACATTCTCGAGCTTGAAAAGCCCGACGGCATCGTCGTCAGTTTCGGCGGACAAACCCCGCTACGCCTCTCCAAGTCGCTCGAAGAAGCCGGCGTTCCCATTCTCGGCACGTCCAGTAAAGGCATTGATTTAGCCGAAGACCGCAAGAAGTTCGGCGCACTGCTTGAGCAGCTCGACATTCCACACCCCGATTACGGCACCGCTACCACACTCGACGAAGCCATGTCGATTGCCAAACGCATTGGCTATCCGATTTTGGTTCGCCCTTCTTACGTGCTCGGCGGCAGAGCCATGCAGACGATTTACAACGACGAGTCGCTCGAGAATTACGTCAAACAAGCCCTCAACGTTTCTGATGAATATCCCCTGCTCATTGACCGCTTTTTGGAGCACGCCAAAGAGTTTGACGTCGACGCGCTCTCCGACGGCAAAGAGACGGTTGTCGCAGGCATTATGGAACACATCGAAGCGGCGGGCATTCACAGCGGCGATTCCACCTCGATTCTGCCGCCCATCAGCGTTGCGCCGTCAGTGATTAAAACGATGAAAAAATACACGCGCCAACTTGCCAAAGCCTTAAAGGTCGTTGGCTTGATGAACGTGCAGTTTGCCGTTCAAGGCAAAAAAGTGTATGTGCTGGAAGTCAATCCGCGCGCCTCGCGCACCGTGCCGTTTGTGTGCAAGTCGACGGGCATGCCACTCGTGAAAGTGGCTTGCCGCTTGATGCTTGGCGAAAAACTTTCAAAACTTAAATCCACCTACAACCTTCACGATTGCGACGATTTGAAACTCAAACATATCACGATTAAAGAGCCCGTGTTTCCGTTTGCGAAGTTTCTCAAATCGGGCGTTTATCTCGGTCCAGAAATGCGCTCAACGGGCGAGGTGATGAGTTTTGCAACCACTTTCGGCGAAGCCTTCGCAAAAGCGGCGTTGGCGGCGGGCAGTAAATTGCCAACAAGCGGAACAGTCTTTGTCAGTGTCAATGACGGCGATAAAAATCCGCACACTGTTGAAATCATGAAACGCTTTTACGATATGGGCTTCGACCTTATCGGCACAAGCGGCACAGCAAAGTTTTTGCAAGAACACGGCGTAGAATGCAAGCCGGTCTTCAAAGTCGGCGAAGGGCGACCAAACATCTTTGATGTGATTATGCTTGGCAAGGTGCAGTTCGTCATCAATACGCCGCTGGGCGAAAAGTCGCGTTTCGATGAACAATCCATCGGCACGGCGTCGGTACTCTCTGGCGTCTCGTGGGTTACAACGATTGAAGGCGCAGAAGCCGCCGTTGCTGGCATTGAGCAACTTCGCAAATCCGACTTCGGCGTCAAATCGCTTCAAGCCTATTTGAATTATAAACCTAAAAAGCGAGGAAAGTTGAAGGTTAAAGGTTGAAGGTTAAAGGTTGAAGGTTGAAGGTTGAAGGTTGAAGGTTGAAGGTTGCCACCTACTTTCAACTGTTCATTATTCACTGTTCATTATTCACTATTCATTACTGACGTGTCGCCGTTTAGAAAATTCATTTTTCTGTTTTCCGTTCTTGCCACGCTCTTATGCGTTGCGGCGGTTTTTCCACCCGCAGGGATTCCCGTCACGGAATCCTTCACGCTTTACTTTCCAACGGCGAAGGAAGTCTTTCTGCCCAAAGTGCGCAAGCAAAATTTGATGGCGGAAAAAATGATTCAAACGCTGAATCGCGATACTGTTGAAACGGCGGTTGAGCCTCTTCAAGAAGAGAAAATTGAATTCGTTATTGATAGCACCGATGCCACACGCCTGCATTACCCCGAAAACAATAAAGCGGTTTTGTATCCTTTGTTTAAACTCTTGGACAGCGTCAAACTGCATGGCGGCTCAATTCGCATTTTGCACTATGGGGATTCGCAAATTGAAGAAGACCGCATGACGGGCGTGATTCGTGCGCGATTGCAACAAGAGTTCGGCGGTTCAGGTCCGGGCTTGATGTGCCCTGTGCCTGTGGCTGTGCCAATGTCGATGCAACATTCGTGGTCGGGCAACTTTGACCGATATGTTGTCTTTGGAAATTATTGGGACCAAGCCGACCACAATCGCTACGGCGTGATGTGCGCATTTAGCCGATACGACGGCAAATCAGCGTCGCTTTCGTTTAAGCAAGGGCGTTTGTCGTTTGAGGTCAGTCGTCGCGTCGAGCGCGTCAAAGTCCTATACGGCTACGGCGAAAGCCCGTCGGAAGCGTTGCTTACGGCAGATGGCGTTTCACAAGGCACGAAATTATTGCGTTCAGGGCGCGGCTTGCAGAGCGTTGAATGGACGCTGGATTCTGCCGCCAACGACCTCAAACTTCAATTCTCTGGCGAAAGCCCCGACCTTTACGCCGTCGCGCTCGATGCCAAAGCGGGCGTGTGCGTCGATAACATTCCGATTCGCGGCTCATCAGGATTGGATTTTACAAAAGTTGACTCCGCTTTGCTTGCCGACTGCCTTCGCGACTTGAACGTGCGCGCCGTCATCTTGCAGTTCGGCGGAAACGTCGTGCCCGTCATTAAAGGTCAGAAAGATTTGGATTGGTATCGACAAGCCTTTGCCAAACAGCTTGCCGTGTTCAAAGCGCATGGGCTTCCAATCATTATGATTGGCTTGGCAGATATGTCCACAAGCGTGCGCGGCGAGATGGTCAGTTATCCTGCGGTTTCGCAAATTCGCGACATAACGAAGGAAGAGGTGCATAAAGTTGGCGGCGTATTTTGGGATATGTATGAGGCGATGGGCGGCGAGAACTCGATGCCCGAATTTGTCAGAGCCACGCCCCCGTTAGCCATTGATGATTACATTCACTTTAATCGCGACGGCGCGGCGAAAATGGCGCGTCTTTTCGTCAAATCGCTTATGAAAGATTACAACGAATATAAAATGCGAATGGAACTTAAATCTTTACTCTCCAATGCCTCTACGCCCTAACGCTCGATTTCTCCTCTGCTTTTTGCTCTCCGTGCTCGCGCTCTCCTGTGCGATTTCGCAAGAGCGGAAAATGCCCAAAATCAATCTCGATTCTCTTCGCGTTTTGGATTCGCTGGCGATTCTCGATTCGCTCATCACGATTGATTCCGTCAGCATTGATATAACTTCGGCAAGAATTGACTCCATTTATCCGTTTATTCGTTACAGCGAAAATAAACTGCAATTTTATGGAAGCAACTTTGAGCAAAGCGGCTACGCACGTTTGTTCAGACTGATGGACGAAGTGAAGCGCGGCAAGAAAACGAAAATCAAAATTCTTCATATTGGCGGCTCGCATATTCAAGCCGATGTGTGGTCGGGCGAAACGCGCAAGTTGCTTCGCGAATGGTCGGGGCACGAAGGCGAGCGCGGATTCATCTTCCCGCAGAAATTAGCGCGAAGCAACGGCTCTCCGAATTTTCTCGTCAATTACACCGGCTGGTGGTCGTATCACAAAAACATTTTGCCGAAGGTGAGTTACCCGATTGGGCTGGCTGGTGTCGCGGCGGCAACGCACGACAGCCTCGCTCACTTGACACTCACACTGGTTGGAGAAACACACGCCGAATTTCCTTATCCGCAGTATCACTTCACGCGCGCCAAAGTTTTTCACAATGCCGATAGTTCTTGCTTTGAACTTGCGCTGGATACGACGATTGCCCATAAAAAAACAACGAGTGAAGGCTGGGGCTACACGGAGTTTGTCTTCGAACAGCCGCAAACGCGCTTGCCGCTTCGGGTCTATAAATCGTCGCCCAATCAAGTGCAGTTCGTTCTCTTCGGCATCAGTTTGGAAAATGATGAATCGGGCTTTAGCTACACGTCCGTCGGTATCAACGGTGCAACCGTCAATGCGTTTCTGCACTGCTCGCTTTTGGAACTGCATTTGAAGACGCTCCAACCCGATTTGGTCGTCTTCTCGCTCGGCGTCAATGATTCGCGTTATGAGCCGTTCAACGTTCAGGCTTATGAAAAAAATTACGATAACCTTGTTCAGTTGGTTAAATCGGCTTCGCCCAACACGGCGATTTTATTTACCACGAACAGCGACAATTTCAAACGCCGTTGGGCGCAGAACCGCAATACGCCGATTGCCCGCGACGCGCTCATTCGCCTCGCCAAACGCCACAATGCGGCGGTGTGGGATTTGTTCAATGTGATGGGCGGATTAGGCTCGTTTAAACAGTGGCACAACGCCAAACTTGCCAAAAAAGACCGCGTCCACTTCAACCGTCAGGGTTATCGCTTGATTGGCAAATTGATGTTTGACGCGCTCATCGACGGTTACGAAACGCGCCTGAGCACGCGCACCGCAAAACAATAACGATTTTTGATGGATTTCCTTTCGCAACTTGATTGGCAAACCCTCCTGCGCGACACCTTCACCTACTCGCCGAAAGAGCCGCTGATTTTCACGCGCCTTTACTTTTGGGGATTTTTTCTGCTCGTGCTTTTCTTTTACGGAAGCGTTCATAATCGCCCCGCCCTGCGCAATGCGTATCTCTTTTTTGTCAGTTTCTTTTTCTATTACAAAACCGCCGGCTTGTTTTGCCTCGTCTTGCTCGTCTCGACCTACTTCAACTATTTGCTCGCGCTTCTGATGGACGAGTGTCGGCGCAAGCCCAAGTGGGTGAATCACGCCTTGCTCTCGCTTGGCGTTGGGCTTAATCTCTTTGTGCTTGCTTACTTCAAATACGCCTACTTCTTCACCGAGAACTACAACGCCCTCATGCAGTCGGAGTATCAAGTGCTCAATCATTTTGCATATTGGGCAAATAGTTTCTTCGGAACGCATCTCGATGTCGATAAAATCGTTCTGCCGATTGGACTCTCGTTTTACACCTTTCAAAAAATTGGATACTTGGTCGATGTCAAACGCGACGACGTCAAACCCATCGTGAGTTTTCTCGATTTCAGTTTCTTCGTGTTTTTCTTTCCGCAACTTGTCGCCGGTCCAATTCTTCGCGCGGCGCAATTTATTCCGCAACTCTATCGCCCGCTTCCCAATACCAATCGCGACTTCGGCACCGCCGTCTTTTGGATTCTCAAAGGGTTGATAAAAAAGATGTTTATTTCCGATTACATCTCCGTCAATTATCTGGATAGAGTGTTTGCGAATCCTTGGTCATACACGGGCTTTGAAAATCTTGCGGCGTGCTACGGCTATTCGCTTCAAGTCTATTGCGACTTTTCGGGCTACACGGATATTGCCATCGGCGTCTCGCTCTTGATGGGATTTGAACTGCCCGCGAATTTCAACGAACCGCATAAAGCCCAAAATCCCGCCGAGTTTTGGCGACGCTGGCATATTTCACTTTCAAATTGGCTTCGCGATTACCTCTACATTCCGCTCGGCGGCAACAAGCACGGCGAGTTTCGCACGAACTTAAATCTGATGATAACCATGCTTTTGGGCGGTTTTTGGCACGGGGCAAGTTGGAACTTCGTCATCTGGGGCGGCTTGAACGGACTTGGATTGCTCTTCTATCGCTATTGGCGGCGGATTAGTCCAATTAAAGACAATCATAGTCTCCCTGTTGTGATTTTTTCCGTCGCACTCACTTTTACCTTCATCAGTTTCACGCGCATTTTCTTTCGCTCACCCACGTTTGAGCATGCGCTCGGCATGATTGAAAAAATTTCAAGCGGACTTTCGCTCGAGCTTGTGCCGAACATCATCTCGGGCTACGCGCTTCCATTCAGCGTCATGCTCTTCGGCTTCTTCGTGCAATGGATGCCGACCAAATGGAAAGACGACGCAAAAGAGACTTTCATTTTGATGCCCGCGCCGCTGAAAGTGGCGGTTTGCTCGCTCATTGCCTTTATCGTCTATCAAGCCGTTTCCGCCGACTTCCAGCCCTTTATTTACTTTCAGTTTTAGATACTTTCAGTTTTAGATACTTTCAGTTTTAGA
>JBDNCJ010000084.1:0-10467 GCA_046719715.1 Chloroherpetonaceae bacterium
TAACCATCACCCACTAACCTTCAACCTATTACTTCACCAGCATCATTTTTTTCGTCTCCACAAAGTTTTGACCCGTTGCGCCATTCGTTGCGGTGGCTTGCAGGCGATAGAAATACACCCCGCTTGAAAGACGGCTGGCGTTGAAATTGACGCTGTATGCGCCGGCGGCTTGGCGCGAGTTCACGAGCGTTCCCACCTTGCGTCCAAGCACATCATAGATTTCTAACTTGACATCGCTGATTGAGCCAAGTTGATAAGCAATCGTGGTGCTGGGATTAAACGGGTTCGGGTAATTCTGTTGAAGCGCAAACGAGTGAGGCTTTGAGTTGTTGGGTTCGGTTGAAG
The DNA here is from genome assembly GCA_046719715.1 of Chloroherpetonaceae bacterium. Taxonomy (GTDB): domain Bacteria; phylum Bacteroidota; class Chlorobiia; order Chlorobiales; family Thermochlorobacteraceae; genus JANWWM01. The sequence continues at coordinate 346 of JBDNCJ010000084.1, forward strand.
AAAGCCGTGTGAAGTCGAAGCGCGTCCAAACGGGGTAGTGGTCGGAAGTTGTTGAAAGATAGCTACCAACATATGACGGATTTTCCACGCGCTCGGTGCTGTCCATGTGCACGCCATAAAGTTCATTGGAAATCATAATGTGGTCAATCATTTCGCCCGATGTTTGCGATTGCAGTCGGCGCAGGCTAAGCGACTTGGTAACGACTTTGTAATTGAGCGAGTCATTAACAAAGTTCGCATATGGCGAAGGAAGATTATTGACAGTGGAAACATCAACGTCGTCGTTGTAATCGCCAAGGATGATAAGGTTTTGCGTCGGGCGGTTGGCGTCGGACCATGCTTTGAGTTGTTGTGAGTCGGCAACACGGCGATTGTAGTCCTGAATCGGGTTATCCTGCGTGGCTTTGCCGTGAATGTTGACGGCATGAATGCGCTTCGTAATGCCGTTGATGGTTGCATCAAAAACAAATTCATATGGCCATCGACCGTTTGCCCAATCGCCGGTGGTGAAGGTGAAGCCCGCCGAGACGCTGTCAATCGTTGAGGTTTTGTAGATGTAAGCCGTACGCTGTGTTTGAACAATCGGCGCAACAAAACCTTTCCAGCCTGAACCCAGTGTATCAAGCAATCCTCTGAAATAAGTGTTGTCGCTGATTTCTTGAAGGGCGTAAAGGTCGGCATCAATGGTGCGAATGACGCGGGCGGCGTTGCGAAGTTGCAAGTCGCGGTCTTGGGGACCGTTGGTTGGACTACCGAACCACTCGATGTTCCAAGTAACCGCTTCAAAAGTAAGACTGCGAGGAATGTTTTCGTAAGGAATAACGAAAGTAGAAACGCCCGGAATATCTTGCGCGAAACGTGGCAAAATTTGGCGCGTGCCTCTAAACTCACTGACAACGCCTGTAACGGTAACAGGGTCAACGGGTGCAGTCGCGCCGATGAGCGAGGTTACATCGTTGTCAATGCGCAGTTGAATTTCGCCTGTGGCATCGGTAAAGCGATAATTGGTATTGCCTTGAAATGCGAAGGGAACAGCAGTCGAGTTTAATTGGCGAATGGTTGCCGCTTCAACAATCACCAGCGTGCCCTCGAGAGCTTCGTTGATTTGGGAGTTTGTAACCACACGCGGCTGAACGAGAAGTTGTCCGCCGGGAATAATTTGAAACGTCGGCGTGATGTTATTGACTTCGGAAATTTGGAATAATCCCGTTCCCGGCTGTCCGGGGGTGGGTTGAAACTCGGTCGTTGCGCCCGTGATGACGACCGAATCGCCGAGTTGCGCTTGCGAATGAAGCGCAGGAATGAATGCCGCCATGCCGCCCGTTGCATCTTGGAAATATGCTGGTCCGCCGAATTGATTAGCGACCGTGATTCGCCCGCCAACCGTAACCACAGAACCGAGTGGTAAAGCGCGTGCCGCCGCAATCGAAATCAAATTTCCCGCGCCTTGTGCACGCCCTTGAATCGTTGCGGTATAAGGGTCGTTGTTTGGGTCATTGGAATCAATCAGCAATCCGCTTGTGAAAAGCCCTGTGTCGGTCGGAGAGAAAATGAGTTGCGCCGTAAACTGCTCGCTCTGCAAGAGCGTATCGGGAAACGAAGGCAAATTTTGCAGAACAAAAGTTCCTGACGTAGAGAGCGACATCGATTCAATAATCAACGGTGCTTGACCCGTGTTTCTGACAACGACATTGCGACTGAGTGAAGTATTCACCGTAACGGTTGGAAAAGCATAACTGCTGTCTTTCGGAATCACAGTGCCATCGATAGAAACTTGAAGCGTTGCGTTGGGATTTGCCGTACGAAGTGAATTGATGAACGCCGTGTTGTTGGGGTTATTGCCTTGTCCAAAAGTCAAATTTTGTAAGTTGCCCGCCGCGTCGGTGCCGTTAAAATCGGCAAGCGATTGTGTGGAGTTGTTGGCGGCAACAAAGCGCATCGTGCCCGAACCTTGTGAGGCAATCAATTTTGGAGGTGCGGTTGCGTTGAACTGCGCGCCCGCCGTGCCGCCTGCAAGCGCGTGAATGCTTCCTGTAACGCCTGCGATGCCGCTTCCTGCCGCTTTAATCATCACCATTTCGTTTGTAGCAATATCGAAAACGCCGCCGCCATTGGTGAAGTAGGTTGAATTGGTTAAGCCGACATCAAGCACAAAATCCGATGGGTCGGTATCTGCTGCCGAGTTGTTGTTGCGCAAGACAATCAGTGTTCCCGACGGCACATTGCTCCAAAGCGTATTGTTCGTGAAGGTGAACTTTCCACCGCCGTCGTTTGCCATGTTCGCCGTGAAATCTTTGACAATCATGCCGCGCATATCGAGGTTGTTTTGAATGACAAGCAACTCGACCACGTCGCCTGCCACGCCCGCGCCGCCTGTGCCTTCATTGTAATACTTATTCACAACCACGCTTTGAGCGAAAACTGAAACGTAAAGGGACAGAGAGACCAGCAGCAAAAAAAGTTTCTTCATCGTGTTTTGTTTTGATAATCAGGTTAGAAAAAACGATTTTGAACGCACAATATAGGACGTTAAAAAAAACGAGTGAAGTTAAGTTTTTGTAACCCGTCTCATCTGTATCATCAGTATTCTAATACCAATATCATTTAGGTAAGATTTGTCGTTCTGAACGGAGCGTCAGCGCAGTGAAGAATCCATCAGCGAGCCTCGCCGAGTTCGTCAAATGGATTCCTCGCGTTGCTTGGAATGACAATTCACCTCCTCATTTCTCATTCTTCATTGCTCATTCTTCATTTCTCATTAGAGATTGGATTCCTCGCGTTGCTCGGAATGACCACGACATAATGACGAACACATTTTGATAGCACTACTGGCGTAAAACATAATCAGGGAAAACAACCTTTCATAAATTCACCTTGCTTTCTTTTCCCTAAAAGGCTATTTTTCAGAAAGCATCTGAACGCTTCAAGACGCTTGCAAAAGCGTTCAAAGGAGTGCTCAAAGGAAAGTAAAAGGAGATAACAAAATGAACGAACCAAAAGGATTGGAAAGTCCGAACGGATTTTCCACAAACGCATTTCACTCCGTCGTTCACGACAGTGCCGCGCACCTTGATAATCCCGCCGCAGAGACACTGACCGTTGTCCCATCTAAATCGCCGTATCGCAACGATTTACTTCCGCCCGAATCGATTCGCCCGCTCAAGATTTTGTTCATCACACCCAAAGGCAAAAAAGAAGAAGACACAAGTCAAAAAGCCCTGTTCTCAATGGCAATTGGCGTTTTGGTGAGCATCACACCGGCGCAACATGAGATTGAATTGGTCGACGAACTCTTTGGCGACAAAATCAACTTTGACGGCGATTACGATTTGATTGGAATTACCGCACGAACCATGAATGTAACGCGCGCTTACGAGATTGCTGATGAATTCCGTCGTCGCGGAAAAACGGTCATCTTGGGCGGCGTTCATGTCTCGTTTAATTACGACGAAGCTAAACAGCATGCGGATTCTGTTGTCTGCGGCGAAGCCGAAAACCTTTGGTCGTTTCTCTTGCAAGACCTTGCACTGGGACAACTCAAACCGCGCTATGATGCCAAAGACTTTCCGGCGGTCAAAGAAGTGCCCGTCATTGATTACGAGCGAATCTTCAAAGCCAGCAAGCGCGACAAAGTCGATGCTCGCAAATCCATTCCGATTTACATGACACGCGGTTGTCCTTATACCTGCACCTTTTGCGTAACACCGAACTTTACAGGACGGCTCTACCGCGTCCAATCGCGAGATACCATTAAAGCGCAAGTCGAGGCGGCAAAGCGCGTTTGGTTCAACGACTCCAAATATGGAAGCGAGCCTTGGCTAATGTTCACCGATGAAAACTTAGGGGTCAATAAAACGAAGATGTATGAAATTTTGGACGTGCTTTCCGAGTGCAATGTCAAGTTTAGTTCGTTCATCAGCATCAACTTTTTAGAAGAAGAGGAAACGGTAAAGCGGCTGGTCAGAGCGGGGTGCGTTATGGCGCTTGTCGGCTTTGAATCCGTCAATCAAAAAACCGTCGACCATTACGACAAGTGGAAAATGAACAACGTTGCCAAATATGCCCAAATCATCAAGCAATGCCGAAAACTCGGACTCAACATTCAAGGCAACTTCCTGACCAATCCCGCTATTGATACCTACGAGGATATGAAAGCCGTCGAGAAATTCGTCGACGATAATCTCTTGATGATGCCGATTTATTCAATCCTCACGCCCTATCCCGGAACCGTGATGTATAAAGATTACAAACAAAAAGGCTTAATCGTCGACGAAGATTGGGACAAATACACCGCGCACAACTTGGTGATTCGATGCGACAACTACGACCCAATGGAATACCAAATCAAATACATGCAACACTTCTTGGGCTTCTATAAGTGGAAAACCATCGTCAAGCGCGTGCTTCTCAATCCAAACAAACTCATCAACTTGGTTACGAGCCTCATCTTCAAACGCAATTTGCGCGACCAACTCAACAGTGTTTTGAGCGGCAAAAAAGCACCCCTGCAACATTTGCAAAAGCAAGCGCAAAAAAATGCTGAACTCAATCGCTCTGCAACAATGGCAGAGGTTTCATAAGTATTAGGACAGAGTGGAAATAAACATGAGGTCATTCCGAGTAAAGCGAGGAATCCAATCTCTAATGAGCAATGAGGAATGAGAAATGAGGGACAGAAGGAGAACGGAAATGTCATTCCGAGCAAAACTGCCCGTTAAAATCAGCAAGGTCATCGCGCTTTCTTTGCCAATGCCTTGAATGGAATTCAACAAGGCATAGTTTTTTCGCAGTTCGTCGTCCAACAACGCGTTCATTTGTTCATAGTTGCCGCATTGCCCGTGCCGCGTTGCAGGCGCGTGATATTTCCGTTTTTATCGTAGTCCAAAGGGGTCGCCACGCCCGCATCGTAAGCGTTTTGGTGTTGTCGGCGGATTTCAGCGCTTTGGCTATTCTCGTCTTTTTCTCTTAATTTAGCATGTTCCAACCTGTAAATTATTGAATTATGATTAAAACCGTCGTTACACCGCAAGACAATCAGCTTATATTACATATTCCCTCTGCATATCTTGGCAAAAAAGTAGAGATACTTTTATATGCACTGGATGAAGTCGAGGAAGAGAAAAAAAACACACCCAATAAATCATTATCGGATTATTGCGGGTTTCTTTCTGAGAGCGACTATCAGTCGCTCAATCGGCACATTCAACAAATTCGCAACGAATGGGACAGAGATATTTAACGGACACCAATGTTATCATTGATTACTTTGGCGATAAATTGCCCCAGAACTCTAAATTATTTCTAAATGAAATAGAAATTATTATTTCAGATGTAACCAAAATAGAGATTTTGGGCTGGCATAAAGCATCTAATGAACAACTTAAACAGCTGTATTCATTTATGGATTTGGTTACGATTTTGCCCATTAGCAATGAGGTGGTCAATCAAACAATTTCACTGCGCCAAAAATATAGAATTAAACTTGCCGATGCCATTATTGCCGCCACCGCCATTGCCAACGATTTAACTCTCATTACGCGAAATACGAAAGATTTTGAAGCCATTGAGGGACTCTCGCTCATCAACCCGTTTGAGATTAGCCCGTGAGGATACCATCTCCTCCATTTCAGGCGGCATGGCGGTTTTATTTTCCCACACTTTCATCACCCGCTCGTTTGCCGCGTCATACTTCATCGCTACTTGCTCGCTCGCGCTCGGCTTCACTTGGGTCGTCATTTGCGTGAAGGGGTCATAAGCAAGTCCGCCCGACGCACCACGACGATACGCTTCAAATGTTCCGTTCGGCTGTATCTTTTCTATTCGCTTGCCCTCCGCGTCGTATTTGTATTGGTAGGCTTGGTTTTGTTTTACCAACGCCGTCGGCAAGTTTAGAGATTGTATTGAATTGAACCGATTCCGCTTTGCAAGTCTTGCGTCATGTTGCCCGACGCGTCGTAGCCGTAATTGTTCACGCTTTGGTTATCTATCGGCATCTCGTAAAGCGATACTTACACTTGCAAGTTCTTAACGCCAAGCTATGCTCTCTTTTTTTTGCTCATTGTTTAACGTATATTTCAAACTACATAACCAAAATGCATGACTTATGAGAAACTTACATCCAAAATACATCACTGATGATACGGGAAAAAAAATTTCTGTGGTGCTTTCCATTGAAGAGTACACTATGATTCTGGACGAACTTGATGAACTGGAAGATATTCGGCTCTATGATGAAGCAAAAGCCTCCAACGAGCCCTCGATTCCTATCGACGATGCCTTTAAAATGCTCGAGCATAAACGCAAAGCAACGTAATGGCTTATAATGTAACCTTAAAGAAACGAGCCATTAAAGCTCTTGAAAAAATCAATGAGCCGTATTATTCCAATATCAAAGAAGCCATTTACAGCCTTGCCGATAACCCAAGACCCGCAGGCTGTAAAAAACTAAAAGGCAGAGACGGCTACCGAATCCGTGTGGCTGATTACCGCATTATCTACGATATTTTTGATGATGTCCTTTTAGTGGATGTCCTTGACCTCGGGCACAGAAAAGATATTTATGAGTAAGGAACTATGCTTTTGGCTATTTAACGAAAAATTCAATATCACTAAGTGTATCATAAACTGCACCACTAACATATTCATCGCTTTTTAAGAGGTCAAGTATAGGTAAGACTTCATCTTTCTCAATTTTTCCAAATCTTCTAGCAACATGCCCAATTCCAAAAATAGACGCCTCTTTAATTTCAGGGTTTTCGTTTTTAATATGTTTCATCAGTCGCTCTATGATAAAATCGTAATCTTCGATAAACAATGACATACGAAGCAATGCCTCTGCGACTGTTGTAACTTCGCCTGTGAAAAAAGCTTTTTCAGCATCTTCAATTGTTATAGGATTTAATGCTTTATACCTTCTCATCTTAAAATTTTGCCGTTTGAATTTGTCATTCCAGATTTATAGAGCGCATTTTTCATCCCTTATTCAAGTTGCTCCCAACTTCTTATATGCCCATGGTATGTGCCATCAAGTGTTTTACTAAAAACAATAAACTCCCCCGTCTCAATATCAGCACTGACAAGACGAGGAGAATTTGGCGAAACCCGAACTGCTTTTTTAAGTGCTTTTTCCGGATTGGATGGGTTCTTTCCTACCTTTCCGCGAGAGTTTCTGTGATGCTTTGGCGAACCCTGAAATGACCTGCCACCTTTGCCGACGATTGGCGGCGTGCCGATATTCGCCCCGTCCGTTCGCGTTTCATTATCCAACCATTCAAACAACCGCGCTAACGTTTGTCCAGGATACCCCGTCTTCACCCCTTCCATCTGCATTCCCCTATTCAGCGATGAGACCATCTCGCCGAACGCATTTACAACCCGCTCCGCTATCACCACCACCTCTTGCGCCTAACTCCCTTTCCTTGTGCTATCGCTTGACATCCCGCTCGCGTCTTGCATCACCAACGGACTATTCATGGCATAACTATACGGCGAAATCTCTTCATAAACATCATACAGCGGCTCGGGCTGGAGAAATAATCCAAGCCGTGCATCATACTGCCGAACCCCCGCGTGATACAAATCGCTCTCGCTGTCGTATTGCAATCCAATAAATCTGCGCTCAACTTTCCCTCCGTCCGTCTGGCGAGGGGCATACTCAAATCCCCACGCGTCATAGACGCTCCGCCTCACTAAACGCCCTTCGTCATCTGCTACACCGACGACATTCCCGACCGCGTCTTTGATGTAATACCGCCACGCCACCGCGTTGCCGCTCGCCAACCCTTCCGCTTCCTCTCCAGCGTAAAACTTTTTTAGAAAGTAGTTTTTGATATGATTCTACACTTTCTCTGTATAAAACTCAGGAACTGTGATATCCAAACCACTGTCACTTAACTCGATGATGTATATCGTTGTTCCTTCTGATACATTATATTTTTTCATATCCTCTTCATTAGATACTTCAAATGATGAAATAACAACTCCAAAACTATTTGGGTAAAATTCAGTAGGAGCGTCTGATTTGATTTTTATTGTTTCATTGTACTCGTACATAATTTTTCTTAGTTAACGGGTAGCCAAGTAGTTCCATCTGGATTTGTAATAGGATTACCATTCTCATCAACTCTATGTGCATGTGGTACTTGAGACCTTGGATCTTTGTGAACTTTTGGATTGTGCCCCTTATCCAACCTATCTCCCGTTGGTTTTCCATCCTTATCTTTCACTTGAATTGCACTACCATCTTTTGATGCGCCTAATTGCTGTCCAGATTTTACTGGTATAGCGTTTCCTGATGGTGTCACAACGATAACTGGATTCTCAATAGGACCGTTAAAAGGATTATCGTTCTTTGACGGTAATAGCGACTCGACCTTCTCTACACCTTTCGCGGCATCAACAGCGGCGTCGCCTGCTTTGACCATCTTCCCGACGCCCGTCAAGCCCGGCACCACCGCCCCGACCACATCGCCTGCCAACGCGCCCCATTGCGCCCCGCTTACCGCTTCTCCTTTCATCATCGTTTGCGCTATATCCACCACATCGCTTACGATAAAGGCAATATCCAAAATCACATCTATTGGAAAACTCCCGTCTTTATCGACGAACTTCGCTGGGTTATTCAAGGCGTAACTGAAAGGACTAACGGAGTGCAACTCATCATACTTGGGTTCAACATTGAGCAACATGCCAAGTTTGCTACTGTAAAGTCTTGCTCCCGTGAAGTCAAATCCCGTTTCTCGGTCTCTTGGCTTTCCCGTAAACTTGTTGTCGACTGACACACAAACACCATCTTCTATTTTCTCTGCATACCTACGTCTAAATCACAGGGGCGTAATTGAAACATCAAGTAATACGATTGAAAACAACGCCCGTTAAAACCTTTGGATAGAAAAAGGTCGACTTTTGTGGCATCACTTCGCCAATTCTTGAAACGGCTTCAACCTCTTGAACGCTCGTTGGATTCATAACAAATCCAAGTTGCGCCTCGCCGTTCTGAACTTTGTCAAACACTTCATCAAAATCTTTCGAGTAATTCAAATTCGTTTGCGAGGCTTGCGCTTCTTCTGAAATGCCAAGCATGTTGCCGATGATAAGATGATGAAGCAAAACCACATCGAGCGATTTGAGCTCCTTCGGCATGGCTTCGGGAATGGCTTTATCGAGGTCGGAAGCAAGATAAATTCCGAAAATTTTATCCTTCGCCACAAGTCCAAATGCACTGTGCGAGTGAAGCGCGAGAAACTCTTTCAATTTCTTTTTCTCTGAAAGTTCTTGAACGCCGAAATACGCCTTGAGATTGTCGAGCAAGCCGTCGAGCTCGAAGCGTTCAAGTCCATACACCAAACGATGCGTCGGAAAAATCACTAACCCTTTATCAAACATATTCGTGATGAACATCATGATGAAGTTGTAAGGCTCGTTGCCTGTATGGTTAGGATTTTCAGCCATTCGGAGGTTGCGATAGTTGATTGCCGTCTCGTAGCGGTGGTGTCCATCGGCGATGAAGAGTTGTTTATCGTGCAGAGTGGATTGAACCTGCTCGATGATGTCTTTATCCGTGCAACGCCAAACGAGGTTGCGTGTTTGTTGGTAGTCCATGGCATCGATAAGTGGTGCATGTTTGGCAGTGAAATCATCGAGGGCTTTATCGGCAAGTTTTTCTTTATCGCCGTAAAGCCCAAAAATCGGACTGATGTTCGCGCCTGTTTTGATGAAGAGTTGTAGGCGGTCTTTTTTCGGACCCGAAAGCGTTTTTTCGTGCGGAAGCACAACACCTTTGTCGAATTCATACAAACGACATCGAGCAATGAAGCCCTTACGCGTGTAAGTTTTGCCCTCTTTCGTCGTGAAAGTTTGATGATAGGGATAAATCGCTTCGTGCGAATCTTGTTGGAGAACGCCAGTGGAAAGCCAAGTGTTCAGTCGTTCTGCGGCGGCGTCATACTTATTTTCTTCTTTGGGCAACTCCAAGCGCACGGCGTTGAACTCGGATTTGGCATAAAGATTGCATTGCATGTCGGGAGCAATCACATCGTAAGGCGGACAAAGCACATCATCGAATCGGGAAATGTTCGCAGGATTGTAGGTGATTCCGTGAAAGGCGGTGATTTCAGGCATAGC
>JBDNCJ010000085.1:0-10147 GCA_046719715.1 Chloroherpetonaceae bacterium
GACTTCGCTCGATGGAGTCGGAAACGGAAATTCTTGATATGCGCGTCTCAAAAGCGCGTCAACCCTTGAAGCGGAAAATTCGATGATGAAAGCGATTTGTGGTTTAGCGGTGATTCTTTCAACGGTGCCAATGCTTCTTGCGCAATCACAGTCGGAGCCGATTCAAGTTCGAGGCGGAATTTCTACGTCAAACGAGTTCTATGCGTCAACGGGCATTGCGCCGAGATTGCCTTCAAACATCAATCGCGCCGTTCTGCGAATGAGCGTTTCAATCTACGAGCAGGTCGAGTTGCCGTTTGAACTCTATCTCTCCAATCAGCAGACGACCTTGCAGCAGCCGTTCAATCAATTCGGCGTAAGTCCAACCTTTTTCGGCTGGCTTCGCTTTCACGCGGGATATTTCAATACGCAACTGTCGGAACTCACGTTCGGCGACGCGCGAATGCTGGGCGGCGGCGTGGAGATTATGAAGGAGACGTTTCGATTCTCGGTGATTTACGGACGGATTCGCGCCGCCTTAGACGCCGACACGACGCAACAATTTTACGGGCAGTATTCACGGCGGCTCTTCGGCGTCAAGCTTGGCTTCGGAAATTGGGAGAAGGGATACTTTGATGTGAATGTGATTCGCGCCATTGACGACAGCACGACGATTGTAGGCGTTGAGGGCGTTCAACCCGCTCATGAAAACTTGGTGGTTTCGGCGCAGACGGGATTTTTAATGGCGGAGCGAGTGATGCTTCGGCTTGAAGCGGCGGGTGCGCTTTTTTCCAACGACCTGCGCTCCGAAGCAGTCGAGAAGGCGTCGCTTCCGAGTTTTATTTTTACGCCGCGTTATTCTTCACAAGCCGACTTCGCCGCAACGCTGAACCTCAACGCAAAAATCAGCGACCAATTTTCGCTCGCGCTCAACGGGCGTTGGATAGGACCCGGCTTCGTTTCGCTCGGCTTTGTGCAACTTCAAAACGACGTCTTTCAAATCACGATTGCGCCGTCGCTTCGCTTTGCCAAAGGACGCGGCTATGTGCGCGGCTCTTACGGATTTCAAACGAACAACTTGCGCAATACGCGGCTCGCCCCGACGACGCGCAACATCTACGCGCTCGCTTCGGGCATGCAATTCAGCGACAACATCGCGCTCGATGCGCAATACACCAACTTCGGCGTAAGAACCGCGCCCCGCAACGACTCGCTCCGAATCGAGAACATCTCGCACGCGCTCTCGATTTCGCCGCGATTCACGTTCCAACTTTTCGGCTCGCCCAGCAATCTCATGCTCACATACAGTTATCAAAACGTCGACGACCAAAGCATTCTCGGCGGCGCGGTCAATCAAAATCAAACGCAATCGGCAATCGCAACTTGGTCGCAAAGTTTCAGATTCCCATTGACCCTTGCGACCACCGCCTTGCGCAATCACGCGTCAGTCGGCGCGGCGCGAATTAAAATCACCTCCATCACCGAGACCATCGGATATGGCTTCTTGGACGGCAAATTGACGACAGCGCTGACTTTCGGAGTGAACCTTGTGAGCAACAGCGCAACCGATACGCAATGGACGTCGGCGTTCCTCGTCACTTATGGCATGGGGCGATACGGCGCGCTCTCAATGAACGTCTCTAACAACACGTTCAACACCACTTCAACCTTGCCGCAGTTCCGCGAGTTGCAAGGCAGTTTGCAGTATAACGTGAATTTTAACTGAACCGCATTACAGAGATGAAACACCGGCTTTTCCTTTTGGCCTTCGCACTGCTGATTTCATGGCTCAACCTGAACGCGCAAGTGCAACTTGCTTTGAACATTCGTACGCCTGCGCCGCCGAACTTTTCAACTTGGGTCAACGACCCGACCGTCGCGCAAGTCATCGTCGTCAATGCAACGTCGCAACCGTTGAACAACGTCGCGATTTCGTTTCGAGTCAATGACGTGGAACGAGGCATTTTAGTCGCCAATTCAAAGGACGGAAATCCGAGCGTGCCTCGCTTCAATGTGCCGGCGGGGGCGACGCTCACCTTGTTTGGAAGAAACGTGTTCAGTGAATCGGGAACAAACTACAACGCGGCGTTGCTCCAAAGTGCGATAACATCGAATAGTTTTCCCGAAGGCAATTATGAGTTTTGCATATCCCTCATTAACGCGGCGGGGCAGGAACTTGCAAGCGCGCCGTGCCGACCGTTCATCATTCTTAATCCCGACCCTCCGACGCTCATTGCGCCCGACAACCACGAAGAAATTTCCGCACAAGCCTTGCCGATGTTTCGTTGGACGCTCGTGCAAAATTTAAGTGCGATGGTGCAAGGCGCGCAGATTTCATATTCGCTTCGGGTTGCGCCGGTTTTTGCAGGGCAAACGCCGCGCGTCGCGCTTGAAAACAATCCCTTGTTGCTCAATCAATCGGGAATCAGTGCGACGAGTTTTCAGATGTTGCCGTCGTCGCCGCAGTTTTCGCTCTATCCGCAAGCCGTGATGTGGGCGTGGCAAGTTCAAGCCCTATTGCCCAACGGCACGCCGGCGGCGCGAAATGAAGGGCGAAGTGAAATTTTCGTGTTTCGTCGCCGCGTTCTGCCGCCGCCCGTTCAACTCATTTCGCCGTCGACAAACGAGCAAGTCGATGGCAATCAGCCGATTGCCTTTCGCTGGTCAAGGGTCGGCGGATTGGCGATGTTGCAAGACAGGGTTGTCTATTCGGTCAAAATTGCGCCGCGTCTGCCCGGCGAATCCGCCGAGAGTGCCATCAACAAGCCGGCGATTTATGAAATCGGAAATCTACGTCGGAACGATTCGCTCTTTTTGACGATGCCGCAAAGCACCGCGCGCGCCTTCGTTTGGCAAGTAACCGCTCGCGATGAAAACAATATGCCTGCAACGGAAAACAACGGCAAAAGCCCTATCGGACGATTTGAATTGCGCGAATTGCCGCCCGGACCGTCGCCGCTTGCGCCGAACAACATCGTCTTTCCGCACGACAGCCTTCCCTCATTCACATGGATTTGGTCGAACAAACCGTCGGGAATGGTGCGCTATCTCTTGCGCATCACGCCGATTTACCGTAAAAGCATCTCGCCGCAAGGCGACACCCTCGTGCAAACGGCAAGCGAAGCCTTATCGCAAAACGCGCCATTGCGAATCGTGCTTGATTCTTCCGACGTGCCTCTGAAAACGTTTCGATTTGCGCAAAGCGGCACAACGATATTCAATTTGATTTCATCGCCCTTTTTCAATGCAAGCCAAAGTGCATCAACGTTTTTGGCGGGCGTTCCCAATGCGGTTGGATTTGCTTGGGACGTTTTCGCCGTCAATGCACAAGGGCAATCGATATCGCAGCGAAGCAGTCCAATGCGATTTCGCGTCTCTCCGCCGCCCATCAACACCGGCATTGGAATTGTCGACGGCGGCGGCGTTGCAACAACCCTGTCGCGATTGCGCGGAAGGCTCGTCTATAACTATGCCGGTGGAAATCCCAGACAATCGCCTACGCCCGATAAAGCATTTAGAAATGAACGCGTGAAATTGATGCTGGTTGAATATGACGCGCAATCACAATCTCAAAACGGCATGCCTTCCATTCCAAAAGACTATCCGTCGATGGTTAAAACATTGGCGACGACGGAAACCGACAACGATGGAAATTTTGTGTTTGAATTTGTCGGGCGAGATTCTATGAAACTTCATTCCGTTCAAGGAACAAGCCTGACTAAAATCCATGCGGCAAGGGTGGTGATTGAAAATCCTTACTTCGTCAGTCCGAATGTAGATTTATTCATTCAGCCCGGCGAGCGAATTGATTTAGCAACGGCGTCCGGAACTGCGCCCTTCATAAATCCCACAGGCGCGCTGCGCGCGCAAGTCAAAACCGTGCAGTGGACTTACAGCGCGAGAACGCAAAACGGAAATCTCAACTACCTTCCCAACTCGCCGATTGCCAATGCAAAGGTGTATGTGTTCCGAAAACCCGACGCGCCGTTTGTGCGGTTGCCCGCTGATGAACGCAGACCGATAAACCTCTGGCGCGCCAACATCGGCGGATTAGATGTCGCAATAGCGATTGACAGTGCAGTTACAAACCAGCAGGGCGAAGCGACGTTTCGACTCATCAGAAACGACGGCTCAAATCCAAAAGACTGCTATTACTTTTTCTCTCTATGCGACACCACGCGCGACTTAAACTATGTCTTTCAGGCGGCGCGAATCGTTTCCGACACGGCAATACAAGGCGGCTTTACAGCACCCACAGAAACTTACACGTTCGTTTATCCTTCAATTCCGACGCGCACGCGTGCGCACATAGCGACAGCGAGAGCGCCAAAAATTCTCGGAGAGATTTACATCGCCGGCGAAGGAAACATGAATACGCCGATTTCAAATGCAACGCTCACGTTGGTAAAATCAACAAGCGCGACGCTTGAAACCGTTTTGCAAAGTCAGACCAACGCGCAGGGCGATTTCGTCTTGAACGTGCCTACAAACGCCGTTGAATCAAACGCCGTCTGGACGCTCACCGTCGCAAAGCAAGGATTCAGCCCAATCGTGATGACGGTAAGCAACGACTTGCGGCGCGGCTTAAACCTCAACATCGGGCGACGATTCTTAAACCCAAGAGCCACTGTGCGCGGAAGAATCATCGACGCGGAAAGCAACGCCGCCGTGCGCGCGCACGTCAGTTCCGACTCCGTCGCAACTGTGCTTTCCATGGCGCCAACGGAATCGTTCGAGATTCGCGTGCCCGCAGGCAACAGCCGACGCATTGAAGTTCAACCGCTTTCGCCGGACTATTTCCCCGAAACCATCACGCGAAATTTGCAGAGCGGACAGACGGTCGACTTAGGGCAAATCGGCGTGTTCAGAAAAGCCTTTCGCGTTGAAGTAACCACCCAAGGCGAGACGGGAATCGGCACGAATAGTTTTCTGCCGCTTTCAGGTTTAGCCGTTGAAATTCTTCCGCTCAATTCCGAGCAACCCATTGCACAAGGCGTTTCAGGCAACGGCGGAAAGGTCAGGCTGACGTTTCAAAACGCTTCGGCAAATCAATCCTTGAACGCGCAATTTCGGATTCGCGTGAGCGTGCCTTCGACGAATCAAGTTCTTTCGTTGGAGCGGCGCGTGCTGACGACGACGCTTTGGCAAAGCAAAACCTTCATTCCCGTTGCCGTCAATCTCAAACGAGGCGGCACGGTGAGCGGCGTGGTTCAAAGGATTTCCGCGAATAATCTCTTGCTCTTGCCGGTTGAAAATGCGAAGGTGCGCGTGGTGCAGGGCGGCGCGATGATTGAAGCCACAACCAACGCACAAGGTCAATACACGTTGCGCAACGTGCCGACGGGCGTTGAAGTCGGCTTGCAAGCCACCTTGCCAAACTCGCAACTCGTCGGCGCGGATACTACGGTGCGCTTCGTTGCCGGCGGCGCGGCAAATCAAACGCGCAATTTCACACTGCGCACGTTCAGCGCGATGGACGTTACAAAACTGCTCGGCTTTGAAATTGAAACGCGCAACATTCGCCAAAATTCCAACGGCACATATCGTTTGGAAGGCGCGTTCCGACGGCTCAGAAACAACAGCGTTTTCATGCTCGAAGAACTCGGCGACGTGCAAATTCCCTTCGTTGCAACCGTTGTGCCAGCCAGCCAGCGAAATGCCGACGGTCGTCCGTTTATGCGTCCAACCACGTCCGCCGTCATCACCGATGTAAACGCGCTTGCTCTGAAAGTGCATCATCTGTTTGAAGGATTTGGGGCGACATTGAGAGACGGCGCAAGTTCAACGGCGGGGATTGCCGTGCGCCCCGATGTGAGCTCGGGCGGCGTCATAGACAGCCTGAACGGAATGATTCAAGGAGAAGTCGAACTGAACGTCGCCTCGATTCAAAGCAACCACGTCGCGTTCATCTCAAAGCCGTATCTCTTTCACCCGCAGGGCGCGAGCGTTTCAGAAAGACGTCGGTGGACGGCGATAAAATCAACGCCTAACGCGCTCAACTTCGCCTCAATTCCGATTGCGCAATATGATGGTCGCTCGCTTGAATACGCCTTGCATGGATTCCGAGCCTTTGCTGATTCTTCAACGGCGCGTCTGCGATACAATCCTTCGCTCAATCAAGCCACGCTTGAATTGCCGACGCGCCTTATGCCGACGCTTGACCGCATTGGAACGGTGAATTTGAACGTCGGCGTCATAACGGTGCGTCGCAACGGCGTCGATGATGTTACGCGCCTTGATACGCTTGAAGTGCGACTCAGCCCCACATGGCGCATTACGGCGAGCCAGTGGTCGCTTCGCGCCGATAACGGCTTGCGATTGCAAGTAGGGCGGCTCAATCTCGGCGCGGTGGTTGTGCCGTTTGTCGGAATGCACATCTTGCCGAATCGTTTGGAAACGGCAGGCGGCACGCGCTACGAGTATGGCGAGATGAATTTCGTCGGCGCAATTAAAATCAAAACCGAACAGAACAGTGTCGCCGCGTTTGGCTACGACGGCGGAGAGCAGAAGTGGGCGTTTACCATCGGAACGACGAGCGGACAAGGCAGGGCGGCGTTCATCGACGCGCTTCCTAAAATGGCGGCAAGCGATAAAATCTCAATCAATAACCTATCGGTCTTTTCCGACGGCACCCAGCAAGTCTCTTTAGATTTCAGTTCGCACTTCACGCTGTATAATCGATTCCGATTTTCTCCACGAATGCTCTACGCAACGGGCAATACGCTCAATATCGCAGGCGAATTTGATTTGCGAATTCCGACACTCAACCCGCAATCGACCCGCGTGGAGTACGCGCAATCCTCTTCGTCCCAAATCTCCAACCCCCGCGTTGTGCCGTTTGGCGCGGAGTTTAAGCCCAACGCCGTTAAAGCCGTCATAAGCCTCAGCGAAGACGTTTCAAAGTGGCGCATCGATGACAATGGATTTTTCGCTTACGGCGCGGTGGTCGAGGAAGGCGTCTTCGCGCCGCTTCAAATGAAAATCGTGAGCAGTGCAACACAAGGCGTAAAAATCGAGTTGCTTCGTCAAAACGAAAACGGACTGACGGCAAACCAACGCTTCAACATCAGTCAAGACGCTTCGGTACGCTTGGATAATTTAAGCGGCGGCATGTCGGTGCAATCCAATGCTTGGACGAAGCTCGCTTTCACAGGAAAGCCCATCGGGCAAAATGGTAAACTCGAAGGCATTGAACAGGAGACGCTGACTTTCGTCGTAACAGGCGACGTCGAACTTTCTCCAAATCAAGGATTGAAAATTTCCAACTACTCAACGCCGCTCGGCGACCTCACGATGATTTTTGACCATCGAAAAGGAATGATGCACGGCTCGCTTTCGCTCAACGCAATGGAAACGCCCGCCTATCACATCAAAGGCGGGGCGGACTTGCGCATAGATAGAAACGGATTTTTCTTCGCCGCCGATGCTTACGTCGACTTGAAGTCTGCGGGGTTTGGGTTCAACACAGCGGTGGTGTTGGGCAAATATCCTAACATCAAATCTGTGAGCGAAATTACCCGCCACTTCAAGCAGAGCGATTTCAACTTCACGATGCCGCCAGACTTCGTCATGATTCCCAATGAGTATAACAACCTTGCCGGCTTTTATCTCATCGGTCAAGTCAAGGACTTCATCATTCCGCTTCCTGAATTGGATTTGAATTTAAGCCCCGTCGTGCGCGTGCGGTTCAACATCGATTACGGGTTGCTTCTCGGCTTGGGAATGAATTTCAGTAGCGGCGCAACCTTGACCGTTAAAGGGGCGGCGTTCGTCTCGATTGAAGCGTCGGCACACGGCTCGATTGGGCTTGTATGCGCCGGCGCAAGTTTAGGTATGGGACAAGTGGCGTATTTGAGTGGAACGGTTACAAACACGCCTTCGCTGAGCGTTTCCGCCGGAATGGAGATTGTTTTCTACGGCAGTTTCTATGTCGGCGGCGGTTGTTGCGATTCAGACTGCGGCAGTTGCGATTTGGGACTCTTCTCACTCCCTTGCTACAAGGCAAGTTTCGGTCCGGCAAATTATCGCTACGCCATGCTCAAACTTGTATTGGAAACCAACCCAAGACGATTCAGCCTTCTGGTTGATAACTCCGTGCCGATACCGAGCATACCTTAACTTTCAAACGACACAACAACCATGACTCGAGAGATGATTCTCCTAAAGGCAATACTACTCATGAGTGTGATGATAGGCGCAACCACGCTTTGGGCGCAAAAATCTCATTCAGGGCTTGCGCACGGCGGTAACGCAGGAAACTACATCGAACTTGGGCGAGCGATGGTTTCAAAAGAGAAGCCGTATTTGGGAATTGAACGCTACTTGATTGAACGCCGCGAAGCAGAGGGCGAATCGGTGTGGAAAGAAATCGCTTCCGTTTCCGCGCCAACTCGATACGATGAATTTCTGCTGCGCTTAGCCGAAGCTTCTCTCTTCGCGCCAGAACCCGTCAAACTCGCCGAATCGGACTTCATTCAACTCTGGGAGCAAATTCAAAACAGCAACAGTCGCGTTGATAGCCTGTTCTATGTTGGGTTTTTACCGATTCGCCTCGCGCTGGGGCTGGCATATTTAGACACGAGCGCGAAAATCGGAACCATGTATCTCTATCGAGTCTCAACCATCAAAACAGGCGGCGCGATTGAGCGAACGGTTTATTCAAAGCCCGTCTCATTTCCTGAACCGCTCTCGCTCGACCCGCCGAAGTGTATTTCCAAGCAAGTTCACACAAACGAAATTTCAATTCGTTGGCAAACGCGCAAGAAGGCAAATGTTACGTTTTTAGCGTTTCGCCGCGTCGGTCTTTCGCCCTTTATTCCGATTGACCCGATTCGCGTGGCAACAACGAAAGGGGACACCTTGATTCTCGCCATTCGTGACACCCTCGTGCAACCAAACCTCGACTACGCCTACTTCATCGCCCCGCAAGATTTTTACGGCAACTTCGCCCCGATAAGCGACACCGTAAGCGTTCTGACGACGAACTTTCAAAATCTTCTCCTCCCACAAAACTTACAGGCAAAAAATTTGAAAGACCTCGCCGATTCAGTTTCAGAAAGCACATTTGGCATAAAAATTTCATGGACGCTCGAGAACATCGACGGCGTGAAATCTGTTGAAATTTATCGTAGTCAATCGTGGGAAGAGGGCTATGAGCGCATTGCGTCCGTTTCTCCAAAAGAAACGTCGTATATCGACGCGACAGCCGAAGAAATGAAACCGCACTTCTATCGTCTGCAACTCGTTGGACTCTATGAAGAAAAATCGCGCTTGACGAGCCGCGTTTTTGCCGTTGCCGAAAATCCCGCGCCGCCGATTGCGCCGACTTTAGAAGCACTTGCGACGCCAAACGGCATTGAATTTCGCTTGATGTGTGAAGACGAAGTGGCAGGGTATCGGCTCTATCGTGCTGACGAAAACGACTCGCTCTTGCTCGTTTCTGCTTTGATACCAAAAGCCAATCAAGGCTATACCGTTTATGTCGATTCAAGCATCAAAGGCGACGCTCGAATCCAAACCTACGCGGCGCGCTCTGAAAGCAAGAGCTTCGTAATGAGCGCGTTTTCAGAAAAACTATCCGTCAAACCGAATTTGCAGACGCGCCCAAAGTCGCCGATGAACCTCTCTGCAACAATTCACAGCGAGAACGGCGTCTCCCAATCCGTGAAGTTGACTTGGGAAGAGATGTCGCCTTTCGTCAAAGGGATTCAAGGGTATCAAGTGCTTCGGCGCGCTCTAAAAAGCAATTCGCCCAGCCCTCTGCCCTTCGAGCCGTGCCATAAAGGGCTTTTACCGAGCGAACAAAATCATTTTTCAGATACAACGCTCACGAGCGAATCCGCCATCGAGTATGCGGTGATTCTAATTGACGGAGTCGGCGAACAAAGCGACGCAGCAATCGTTTCTGTTCAACTGCGTTCAAAGCCTCCGCTCGCGCCGCCGTCAAACCTCAGTGCAACTCCAACGGCGAGCGGCGTCGTCATTCGTTGGAACGAAGTCCAACAAGAAAACTTACAAGACTATGTTGTGTATCGTTACGAGCGAGAACACGCGCCCTTACAATTGGGAAGCGTCTCGAAGAATGCTTTGGAACTTGTAGATTCTACGGCGCAAAAGGAAACACTCTATTTCTACTTCGTCAAGAGCCGCGATGCAAACGGCGAGGAAA
>JBDNCJ010000086.1:0-10015 GCA_046719715.1 Chloroherpetonaceae bacterium
CCAACGGAGCAACCGCCCGTTCAGCAAGCACCTGACACAACGGGCAGAACAGGATACAAAGGAATAAATTCGCTTAAACGAGTATCGTTGGAATTGAACATGTACTACTATGCGCAAGAGGCTACGCCAACCGATACTAATCGTGCTAAATTAGACAGCGTGATTGTTCCCATTCAAACATTAACAGATACAACTGCGGCGGTTCAATCAGCACCACTGATTACAAGAATCCCGTCGTTTGTATATTTCAGAAAAGAGTTTGAGTTCAAGGGTGCATTTCGGACGGCGCAACTTGTGCTTCCAAAAGATTTGCCGTTAGACCAGATGGAGGTTTATGTTAACGAATTACTCATTGACTTACTTGGCGACCAACTGCAATTTTCGTTTGATTCAACGCTCTATAACAAAATTGATACTTCGCGGCAAGTCATGTATGAGATTTCCTCTAAATTGCAACCAGGCAGAAATATCATTGCTGTTAAAATGCCGGGAGAATTGACAACGAGCGATGGTTTGAAAATGGCAATTTATTACTCATATTTCGGAGAATTGACGGACGAGCAATTGAGAAAGATGAAAAACATTATTCTCAAAAAGCGTAAAGCACAGCAACAGCAAATTAGAAGCGAAGGCGGCTAACTCAATAACACAACCATGAGAATTATATTTGCAATCTTCGTCGGACTTTTGGCAGTGAACTTGCTGACCGAAAGCGCGTCAGCTCAAAGTAAAGGTAAAGCGAGAAGCAAAAGCAAAACGGCGGCGACCGATAAGAAAAAATCAGGAGGTGGCTCGTCTGACACCGTCTTGGAAGAGCGAACTATCTCGACAAAATTGGAGACGCCGCGCACGAAATTCGTTGTAGATAGAATGTATCCCGATGTTAAAGTCGATTTCGGTAGATTTGGAGATTTATCGGAATCCATAAACGGAGATGCGCAACGGGCACTCTATCGCAATAAGTATGAGGAAAAACCCGAAAAAATGTCCGCAAACGATATTGTTGATAGGATAGGGAAGTAATAAAAAGAAAAAGGTAGAAATTCCAACAAAAGAGGGTGACAATTTACACGTGCGTTTTTCTTTTTCTGAGGGAGTGAGAAAAACAACCTACGATTTTTTCTTCTTTTTCTCACGCTCACGGGCATTGGGAGAAATGCCGTGTGTGAAACGGGCGTCAGTATATCGCTCGATAAAGGTTTCTAAATTTATGAAATTCCCCTTCTTGTCTTTTACGGTTTTATCCCACGCACATTGAACAATCCACCCTTCCAAGTATTTCATACTTGAAAGTTGAGCTTGAAGACGAACGATTTGTCGTTCTACGTCTTTGCGAGCCGTTATGTCGCGCATGACGCCGATAAAATGTGTGATGTCTGTGTCATTGCGGACGGGTGTAAGATTAAGGGAAATCCAAAACGACTCACCGCTTCGGCGATAGTTTAACACGTCGCCGCTGAAAGACCGCCCTTCCGTAAAGGATTGGTGAATTCGCTCAATAACTTCTCTATCGGTAAATGTGCCGCATAGGAAGAGCAAGGATTTGCCGACAGCTTCCGATAAACTAAACTCAGAGATTCGCTCAAACGAGGGATTAACCCATAAAATAACGCCTTTTGAGTCGGTAATGACAATTCCGTCGTCAGAGTGTGCGATTAACGACAAGTCAATGCTTATTTCAGCATTTAGTTTCAGGTTTTGTTTCATGGTCGCAAAAGGGCGAATTGACAAACAGCAGAAACAGCAGAAAATGGTCAAAACCAATTAGGCGAACATCTCAAATCCCAGCCAATTTCATGTAGCCGTTGAGCATGGCTTTCCACAACTGATAAGCATATTTTAGCTCACGTTGAGCCTCATAAAATTTAATGCGAAGTTCGGCGATTTGATGGTCAATCGCATGATGATTTGAATTTTTGAGCGATTCATATTGAGCGCGAATCAGTGCTAATCGCTCCGATGCGGTTGCTAATTGTTCTTTTGCAGTCTCAATCGTTTTGTTGATTTGCTCGAGCAACGCTGGCGATTTTACTTTTTGAAGCGAGAGTTTTTCGCGCAAGGCTTTTTCTTGCATGGCAACACGGCTTTGTAGAATGCGTTCAGGAGAAACTTCATGAAGCCGCCAAGCTAAACCGACTTTTGACAATCCATAGATGAGCCACTTGGTGACGTCGAAATCATACCAACGGATTCCATTGCGGTAGTCGCCGGGAAAAGCGTGATGATAATTGTGATAGCCTTCGCCATATGTGAAGATGGCGGTAAGCCAATTATCGCGAGCGGTGATTTTATCCGAGAAGGGTTTCGTGCCTGCGAAGTGACAGAGCGAATTGATAAGAAAAGTAAATTGCTGATTGAGTGCGACACGGAGAAATCCGCCGATGAGCAAGCCGCCCCAAGCGTCCCCCCAGAGTGAGCAAACGAGCATCGGCACAATGAAGCCCATAAAGACCGACCACACCACGAAGAATTGATGTTGAGAGCGAATGACGGCACTCTTCCAAAGGTCGGGAACAGCCGAGCCATCGGCACGCCAATTTTTCGTGTAGAGCCAGCCGATGTGCGCAAACCAAAACCCTTTGAAAATCGCGTAGGGGTCTTCGTCTTTATCTTGATAACGATGATGAACGCGGTGGTCGGTCGACCAATCTACGACTGAACCTTCAAAGCACGCACTTCCCAATGCGACAAACGCCCACTGAACGGGCTTGGCGGCGTCGTAACTGCGGTGTGAAAACAGACGATGATAGCCCGCCGTAATGCTGATTCCTGCGAGATTGAGATATACGAATGTGAAGATAACAGTCGCCCAGTTGAACTGTCCGGTTGAAACCCACCAAATTGCACCCGCAATCCCAAGAATTGGCATTGCAGAAAGAAAAACGACGTTGACCCAGTTGAGCGATAAAGGCATTGAGCGCGATTGCATGATTTCAAGTTTTATAGATTACTGCGAAGAAGTGTTCGTAAGGTTGTTTGATTTCGGCTTGTAAAGAACGGCATAGATAATCCAAATGAAACCGCCGATGATGAGAATCGGCGAGACGTTCAGTGAAAGAAAGCCATCGACCGCATGCTCTATGCCAATAAGCACATACCCAAGCAGAATCACGGCGAAGCCAATTCCAATGAAGAGATAATTTTCTTTTTGAAGCGGCATTTCATAAAGAGCCTGACGTTTTGCACGGTCGGCGAGGCTCTTTTTCTTCTCGCGTTCTTTTTTCGTTTTGAGTGTTTTTGCCATACAAAGTTTAAGAAGAAATTGATGCTCAATATCGCAGTTTTCTGTGCAAATGAAAAGCAAATTCTCAAAAAAATTCATTTATCGTTTTGATTTCAACGAAGAGTTTGTAACTTCGGTGCAGAAAACCTCATCATACCCAAACCCTCCAATTAACAAGTTGAACAAGTTGTATTTACAAAAGGAGTAAGACATATGACGGGACAAATTCATCGACGCAATGAGAAGATTCTGCGCAACATTTCCTTTACCAACTTCGACCTTCTCGAGCTTTCCGAGATTTACATTCACTCCGGCGAATTGACGCAACGCGAAATCGCCTTCCTGCGAGAGCGCACAGAGGAAATGGTGGAAGCGAGATTGCTCTGCGACGCTTCCTCTCTACCGATACTGAAAAAAGCAAGCGAAGAGCGAATCAAGAAGTTTATCGGAGAAGCACGTTACAAGCGACTGAAATCGGACATGGAACTCCACTGCATTGAATACTGCGACCGATACCTTGAAAGCAACGAATCGCTTTTCTCTTCAAAAGCCAACTTGCTTGAAAGAGTGTCAAGCCATCTTAAAAAATTTATTGAGCGATTGATGAATCGAGGATAGCAACCGAAAATAAACAGCATGCGGCATTCTTGGTAAAAGGGCAGAACGAGAAAGAGAGCAGAACTGCATCAAAACGATTTTTCAAAAAACCTTAACAACATCAAAAATGAAAAAAAATTACATCGCGCTTCTCATTGGTTTTTTTTGCGCCTTACCAATTCCCTTGATGAGTCAATCTGTCATCATCGGCAGTGCAACCGGAAGCAATTCCGCCTTTCAATACCCGTCGCCGTTTGGACGATACTATTACGGCTCACGCCATCAATTCGTTTATACCGCCGCTGAATTGCAAGCGGCGGGGCTGACATTGGCAACTGCTTTTGATTCGCTCGGATTCAATGTAACGGCGGTCAATGGCGCAGATAATCACGCACGCTTTACCATTCGAATGGGAAACGTGGCGAATGCCAATCTTGATGACGGCTGGATTGACACCACTGTGCTGACGAGGGTGTTTCGAAACGCGGCTGGCGTTCAGCCCGTCGAGGGCTGGAATATGTTCAAGTTAGATGAACCATTTTTTTGGGACGGCACTTCCGACCTTGTCGTGGAGACGTTTCATAACGACAACTTGATTTGGACGGAAAACGCCAGCACACAGTGGACGGATAACCTCAAACTTTCCATTACGCCGACGCGGTATGTGAATCTTGATAATGCAAGCGACGGCGCGTTTTTCAGCAATTCAGGGTCTTCGAGCACAAGCACGAGAACGGATATACGCCTTGTCGTTGCGTCGCCTCTGCTAAGGGCAACGCCAAGTGCAGTCAATTTCAACAATGTTCAAGTCAATACGGTCAGTTCGCCACAAACGCTCACACTCAGGAATGTCGGAATCGGCTCTGTATTTCTGAACGATATTGAGCTTATCGGCACTAATGCGTCGGAATTTTCACTCTCCGATTTGCCAACGCTTCCGGCAACGCTGACGACAAACACGCTTAGCTTCAACGCAGCTGCGGCTCCGACGACGACGGGCGCGAAATCTGCCTCTGTGCGCCTGACCTACACAACCTCCGAATCCAGCGAAGATGTAACGGTATTGGTTCAACTATCGGCGCAAGGTGTAAGCGAGACGCCAGAATTCAGTCGCGCTCCTGAATCCATCAACTTCGGACAATTTTCTAACGGCGCGACAACGTCGGCAAGGCTGATTACTGTAAAAAATCTTGCTGGCGGCGGTTTGGTCATCAATGGCGCGAGCATCGGCGGTATAGACGCCTCACGCTTTGCGCTTGTGGATACAAACACTTATCCCAAAACATTGGGAGTCAATGACAGCATGCGCTTCGGCGTTACCTTCTCGCCGATTGCAGTCCAATCTTATTCAGCGGTCGTGAATATCACCCACAGCGGAACAATCACCGAAACGGTATCGCTGTCTGGAACGGGTGCAGACGCTTTTGTTGTCTCCAACAACAATGACGCAGGCGACGGCTCACTCCGACAAGCAATCCTAGATGCGAACAAGGCAGGCGGAAATCAAAACATTCAATTCACGACCACAGGCTCAGTTAATCTGCTTTCAAATTTGCCAACGATTACGGCAAACGTGAATATCATCGGAACGGGCGCGTCGCAGATGATCATTCGTAAAAATAAAGGCGCACCAAGCACAATTCGGATTTTCTCAATCGACAAAGGCGCGACGGTAAGCATAAGCGGACTTCAAATGAGCGACGGAGACCTTGGAGGTATCGGCGCACAGGACGGTGCGGGCGTCTTCAATGAAGGTAATTTGATTCTGACCGATTGCATCATCAGTGATAACTATTCCGGATGCAACGAGGGCGGCGGTGTCTACAACTCAGGCACGCTGACTCTTAATAATACCACTGTTCAAAATAACTTCAACGACAACTACGACGGTGGTGGCATCTACAACACCGGCGCGCTCACCCTCAACAACTCCATCATTGCAAGCAATGAGGGCTTCGACGGCGGTGGCATCTACAATACTGGCACGCTCGTGGTGAACAACTCAACCATTCGCAACAACGTCGGAGCATCGCGAGGCGGCGGCATTTACAGCGTCGGAAGCATGAAACTCTCTAACGCCGTCATTGCCTCAAATCTGGTCTTTTTTGGCGGAAAACGGGGAAGTCGTTCATCAGTGAGAAATATCGCGCGTCAATCGCCCACAAAGCATTCAAGCAAAATGCGAGCGGCACGTGAAAAAAGAAGTGGAAACAAGACTAATCTTGAAGGCGGCGAACTCGGCGGCGGCGGAATTTTCAGTAGCGGCATAGCGGATAGCTTGATAAACTGTCAGGTTGTAGACAACATATCTGAATTGAACGGCGGCGGAATTTGTATGGAGTTGGGGCGGCTCGTCGCACGAAACACATCGATTCGTTTGAATCAGGCTCAAGATGGGACTATCGGCGGCGGTATGCTTGTAGCGGGAGAAATGATTTTAGAAGAATCTACGGTCGACAGCAATTCGGCACAAGGCGAGGGTGGCGGCATTTATCTTGCCTCGTCAGGAGAACTTACGGCAAGACGAAGCGTCATTTCCAGAAACCGTGCAGAGTTTGGTTTGGGCGGCGGCATATTCACTCCCAACGGCACCGCGACTCTGACAAATGTTACGGTGTCTGCGAATGTTTCCGGTGCAGGCGGCTCGGGCGTTCATATTGACGAAGCGTCTGGATTGCTCAATTTTGAGAACTCTATTATTTACAGCAATCATCAAGATTCAAAAAGCGACATCCGAGATTTGTCAGGCTCATTTAACAGCTCGCCGTTGAGCGGATTAAACTCGTTAGGATACAATATAATTGGAACGCTAACAACGGCGTCTTCGATCGGAGGCAATGTTGCGACCAACCTAACAGCACCGCCACAATTCGTGGATTCTGCAAATGGAAACTATCAACTGTTGCCGACGTCGCCGGCGGTCGATAACGGCAATCCATCGCTTCTGCCGCCGTTGGGTGGAGAGCCGTTTGTGGATATTGGCGCGTTTGAAGTCATCGCAAACATCGTTCCAACGAGCAATCCGAGCGTCGGAACGTCGTTCACCGTTTTAGGCGGCGGTTCATTTGCCTTGCGCGCACAGAGCGGAACGGCAGATGCATCAGTTCAACAATTTTTCACGCTTGCTCCGACCATCACGCAAGGGCGTGCGATTCCGCGATATTGGGACATCAACTCCGACGCACCCGCCTTTTTGCGCTTCTATTACCGACAGTCGGAAGTCGACGAGGCAGGATTCACAAGCAATCCCGTGATTTATCACTTCACGGGCGGCACTTGGGTCGCTGTTCCAACCTCCGCGCCGTCCACGCTCGCCAACGGCATTCGATATGTCGAATCCACGTCGCCGGTCGTCTCGTTTTCGCCCTTTACGCTTGGCGACCCCGACGACGCGCCGCTTCCGGTTGAACTGACAAATTTCAGAGGCACTTCGTCGCATGGAAAAGTAACGCTTACTTGGCGAACTATCTCGGAAATTGACAATCAAGGCTTTATGGTGATTCGAGATGGAATACAAATCGCTTCTTTTGAAAGCAACCCAGAACTTGTCGGACAAGGCACAAGCACCGAAGCCAAAAACTACACGTTCAACGACGCCTCTGTCGAAGTCGGAAAAACCTACACCTACACGCTTCGCTCGCGCGATTTCAACGGCACCGTGCACAACTATCCCGACCGTGTGAGCGTCAAGGTTGAAGCCGGCGCGACGGTTGTCTATGAATATCGTTTGGCGCAGAACTATCCGAATCCCTTCAACCCCAGCACGAGAATTGAATACGGATTGAAGTCGAGAGGGCTTGTTACGATTCAACTCTATGATGTGTTGGGGCGAGTCGTCGGAACGCTCGTCAATGAAGTTAAAGAGGCGGGAAATTATGCCGTCACGTTTAATGCGTCAGGGCTTTCAAGCGGCGTGTATTTTTACCGATACACGGCGGGCGGAAAAACCTTCACAAAGCAGATGCTCTTCGTGAAGTAAAGAAGCGCGAAAGAAAATGATCGATGCGCGACGTGTGAACCGTTGAACGGGGGAACGCGTCGCGCATTTTCATGACGACCAAAAATGATTGCGATGCCTTATCGTGATATGCTTTATCGTGTCGCTTTTTGGGTGAGCTCGCGCTCGACGTCATCTTCCGTCAAACTTGAAAAGTTGATGTCGCTGTAAAGGTCGGTGGCATCTTCAATTTTCTCGCGCAATTCTTTGCGAAGTTCCTTGCCGCTCTTCGGAGCAAAAAGCATTCCGACGGCGACGCCCGCCAAGAAAGAAAATACCCCGATGGCAATTCCTTGTCCGCGTGTCATAGTTACTCCTGTGTTAATATGTTTATGGTTGAATCATACTAAATTCATTTGAAAAGAATACGGTGCATCATTCTGAACGGAGCGTCAGCGTAGTGAAGAATCCACTGGATTTCACGCTTCGCTCGGAATGACACATGGTTGATGATACGCTCCATCTCTAATGCTGTCTCGCTACTTATCAGGTGATACCGTTATCTATCGCTATGGTCAAAGTTAAGTTTCGGTACAAATTCAAAGAAATTGCTTTGGAGAAAGAGGCACAAAATTTTTAACGGCGAGCGTTACGCTTGGAACACGGCGAAGAAACGAGATGGAATGTGTTGTCGCAATGCCAACAACGCGCATACCTGCTCGCCTTGCCGCTTCAATGCCCGGAAGCGCGTCTTCAAAAACGAAGCAGTCTTCGGGCGAAATGCCGAGCGCGTCGGCAGACTTCAAGTAAATTTCAGGATTCGGCTTTCCGTGCTTGACATCGCCCGCGCCGAGAATGGAGCAGAAATACTTCCGAAGGTCAAGACCGTCTAAAACAAAGTCAATGTTGGGCTTGCCGCCGCCTGTGGCTAACGCCATCGGAATCTGCAACGCTTGAGCCTCTTCGAGAAACTTTGGCAATCCCGTCAAGGCTTTGAGACGCTTGCGAAAAAGGACGCGATAAAGAAACTCCTTTTGCGCGGAAAGTTGCTCGAGTTCCCCGTTAGAGAAGCGATTGCCGAGAAAGTATCGCAAGACTTCGGTTGCTTTCATACCAGCCGTTTTCTCATGAAACTCTTTGATGTCAAGTTCAATCCCAATATCACGAAAGAGTTCAATCCAAGCGCGTTCGTGGGTGCGCATATTGTCAACAATCACGCCGTCCATATCAAAGATAAATCCAATGTTCATGGTCAGTTGTTGGTAAAGCGATAGCGAAAAGCCAATTCAAGCGTTTGAGAGAGTTGAATCTTTGGGCTTATCAATTCTTGATAGACGAGCGCGAAGAGAAATTGAATTTGAAGCGATTCAAAGACCTTCATGGAAAAGTTGTTGCGAAAATTGACGTCCCAAGTGCCCAATTTTTCAAAAGAGGAAAAAAGTTGAATACGGGTTTGATAGCGCGTGCGGTCGTTGAAGTCAATCGTCCAAGAGGATTTGATTTCAATGCCGGTGGTGAAATTGACGCGCTCTACTTCGGGCGTTTCAGGGCGGTCGCTGAACGCGGTGAATTGCCGCGTAATGATTTGGCGCAAGGCGAAGCCCATCGAGGCGTTGAAGGCGCGCGAAGGTTCTTCGTAGAACATGCCGATACTTTGCACGGCGTAAGCGGGGTCGAAGAAGGCGGAGATTTGCGGTTCGTCGGGGCGCGCGTAGTCGAAGCCGTCGGCGAATTGCGAGCGAAGCGTCATGGAAAGTTGCGGGTAAAAGACGTTTGAGCGAACAAGGTTATAGCGCAGCTGCGAGATGATTTCAAAGTTGTCGACGGTCTTGCGAATGCGTTGTCCTTCGTTTTTCGTCTGCCCGAATCGCCCGACGAAATCATTTCGCCAAATAAGTTTTCGAGTTTGATAGCGCGTGGCGACATCAAGTCCGAGCGACCACGCCAGCGCGTTCGTGCCGCCTTCCACCCAATTATGAAAGGCACTTTGAACAATCGACGCCGACGGGATAACGCTGTAAAAAAAGCCGGTATCGGGAATCACCTTGAAGCGAAGCGTGGCTTTTGAGACTTGGACGACTTCCAATGTGCCGTCGGCTTTAATAATCGTGTCGGATTGAACCGTCTCGCGCGCTTCGCTGAATTTTTCCAAACGAGATTGCGCCACGAGCGTGAAAGCAAGAAGGGAAAGCAATATCCCGACGGCGACTCTTTGAATCAAATCCAACAAGTAAAGTTAAGTGAACTTAGGCTTCGCT
>JBDNCJ010000087.1:0-9855 GCA_046719715.1 Chloroherpetonaceae bacterium
GTTTTCGTTGAAAATTACGACCGCGCTTACAAGCCCTTTCTCGACGTCTTCGAGAACTTTCCACGCCTGAAAATTGCCAAGCATTACACAGGCATTTTGTTCGAGTGGCTGTTGCAAAACCGTCCTGAACTACTGACTCGTCTGAAAACGCTTGTCGATAAAGGCAATATCGAACTCATTAGCGGCGGATTCTACGAACCAATTTTAGCCGTTATTCCCGACGACGATAAAATTGGACAGATTCAAAAACTGACAAAGTTTATCAAAAAACACTTCGACTACGACGCCCTTGGCTTATGGCTTGCCGAGCGCATTTGGGAGCAACATCTCGTGAAACCCCTTGCACAAGCGGGCATCAAGTATGTGATTTTGGACGACACACATTTCAAATACGCGGGCTTGAACGACGACCAACTTCACGGCTACTATATCACCGAAGAACAAGGCTACACCACTTGCCTTTTCCCCGTCTCAAAGACGCTTCGCTACACGATTCCGTTTGAAGATGTCTCTGCCACGATTGAGTATCTGCGCTCAATCGCTACCGACGACGGCAAGCGCATTGCAGTATTTGCTGACGACGGTGAAAAATTCGGCGGCTGGCCCGGCACCTATGAACACACCTACACACGCAACCACTGGCTTGAAAAATTTTTCCAAGCCTTAGACGACAATCGCGATTGGATTCGCACCATGACCTTTCAAGAAGCCCTTGCTGAACTCAAACCCATCGGCAGAATTTATCTTGCGAATGCGTCTTACGCCGAAATGATGCACTGGGCACTTCCCAACACAAAATCGTTTCAAGATTACGAAATCTTCGAGAAGCGATTGAAAGAAGAAGGTCTTTACAATGACTACAACATCTTCGTGCGCGGGGGCTTTTGGCGAAACTTTATGGTAAAGTATCCTGAATCGAACCAAATGCACAAGCGCATGCTGGAAGTCTCCAAACGCGCCCGAAATTTGCAAGAACAGAAATTGAAAGTCAGCGCCAAGACACTCGATAAAATCTGGGCGGCACAGTGCAACTGCCCTTACTGGCACGGCGTCTTCGGCGGAACATACCTGCCGAACCTTCGCCACCCGATTTATGAAAATTTGATTGAAGCCGAATCGGAGTTGGATAAACTCGATAACAATAACGGCGACGTGCTCGCAACGATTCTGGACTTCGATGCCGATGGGCAAGACGAAGCGATGCTCAAAAACACTGAACTCGCGCTCTACTTCAAACCTTCTGACGGCGGCAAACTCATCGAACTCGATTACAAGCCCGCCAAGAAAAATCTTCTCGATGTTGTAACGCGCCGCGAAGAGGGCTATCACAAGCGGCTCTTGCAAGCCAAAGCGCAAAAGGGTGAACTCGTCGCCGAAATGCACAACGCCGTTCAGATGAAAGAACAAGGCTTGGAGTCGCTACTCGTCTATGATTGGTATCGCCGTGCCAGCCTCGTCGAGCATTTCTTGCCGCTTGATACAACGATTGACGAGCTCAAAAAAAATCATCAGCGCGAACTCGGCGATTTTCTCATTAGCCCGTTTGACGCCACGCTTGGCGGCACAAAGGCAAAGCGCACGCTCACCATGACGCGCGTCGGAAACCTTCATTTTAACGGCGCGAATCACAACCTTGAAGTTTCAAAAACGATTACGCTTGCGAAAGGTAAATCGGAATTTACGGTCGATTACGCGCTCACGCTTCACGGGGAAGGCAAGTTCAAGTTGTATTTCGGCGTAGAAAGTCTTTACGGCTTGCTTGCAGGCGATGCGCCCGACCGCTACTACTACTTCGACGGTCTGACGCTTGAACATAATCGCTTGAACAGTGTTGGCGAAGTGCGCTCAACGATGGTGGGTTTGAAAGATGAATGGCTGAAAATCCACGCCCGATTGGAAGCGACGCAAGAAGCGCGCGTGATGCGTT
Organism: Chloroherpetonaceae bacterium; assembly: GCA_046719715.1. GTDB lineage: Bacteria > Bacteroidota > Chlorobiia > Chlorobiales > Thermochlorobacteraceae > JANWWM01. The sequence goes on from JBDNCJ010000087.1 coordinate 1,928, forward strand.
ATCCGATAGAAACCATTTCGCTTTCGGAAGGCGGTTTCGAGCGCGTCTATCAAGGCTCATGTGTTGTCATGCTCTTCGAAGTCACGCTTTCCAAGAAACCCGTAGAACTCTCGCTTACGCAGCGCTTTTCGCGAACGTAGGCGATGCACGCGGTTGCAATCACTTCCAACCCATGCCATCGCCGAACTTATATCGATTCGGAATCGTAACGGGCAATTTGCCCGATGGCTGAATTTCACCTTTGAGTAATTTTGCGACGGCGGTTTCGCTGGCTTCCCCGGCAGAGTAGGCGCATAGATAGGCATCGGGTTCGCCATAGCCCGCAATCAGGTAGGGGGTTCCGAAGGAAATCAGCACGAGTGGAATTCCTTTCTTTTTCAGACGCTCGATGAGTTTTTTGAGGAATTTATCCTGCTCTCTATCCAAGCCGAATTTGCCTTGCCATGCGCGGGTATCGGCATAACTTGAAACGATGACCACGTCGGCGCGCTCAGCTGAAAAGAGCGCTACATCGTAATTCATTTTGTTGCTTTGCGCGCCAAGTTGATAACGAAGCGTGTTGGCAAATCGCTTTTGCAATTCTTCATGAAACATTTTGCCGACCTCGCATGAGGCGGAGTTTTGAAGCGAGAGGTTGACAATTTTTCCTTGATACTCGCCAAGCGGTAACAAATCATTCTTGTTGCAAAGAAGCGTAATGGATTTATCCGCAATCTCTTGCGCAATGGCTTTGTGTGCTTTAATGCCTACGCGAGCGGAAATAGAATCCAGAGAAATAAAACGGTTGCGATGCAGTTCGAGCCACTCTTTAAGCACGAGCAATTTGTGCACCGATTCGTTAAGCCGTGCTTCGGAAATCGTGCCGTTGCGCGCCGCATCGAGAAGCGCGTTGTAGGCGATGTCGGAATCAGGCGAAAGCAGAATGACGTCGTTTCCAGCGAGAAAGGCTCTGACAGCGGCTTCGCCTGCGGGAAAGTTTTTCTTCACGCCGCGCATACCCATGCCGTCGGTTACGGTTAAGCCTTTGAAGCCAAGTTCCGATTTCAAAATCTCGGTGGTAATGGTTGGCGAAAGCGAGGCGGGCAGAATGTAAGAGCCGTTGTTGAGTTTGGGCAAGGCAAGATGCCCGACCATCACGCTCATCACGCCGCCGTCGACGGCATACTTGAACGGTTTGAGTTCAACATTTTGAAGACGATTTTTTTCAAAGTTCAGAACAGGTAAGTCTTTATGGCTGTCGATGTCGGTATCGCCGTGTCCGGGAAAGTGCTTGGCAGTGGCAATCATGCCCGCTTTTTGTGTGCCGTTGATAAAGGCAGACGCCATTGTGGCGGTCAGAGAAATATCTTCGCTGAACGCACGTGTGTTGATGATGGGGTTGTAAGGATTGTTATTGAGGTCGACGGCGGGCGCGTAGTTTTGATGGATTCCAAGCGCAAGAGCTTCTTTTGCAATCAGTTCGCCGACCTTGAAGGCGTAGTCGGGGTTGCGCGTTGCGGCGATTGCCATTGCGCACGGAAACTCGGTCGTGCGGTCAATGCGCATCGAGACGCCCCATTCCATATCCGCCGAAATGAGCAAGGGATATTTTGCTAAGCGTTGATAGCGTGTTGCCAGCATCGCCGCTTCATAGACGTCGCCGCGCGAAAACATCACGCCGCCAATCTTTCCCTGCCGAATGAGGTTGGAATTTTTCACGAAGACGTCTTCATCGTCGCTCTTGTAGCGCGTGTAACTTTGAACACAAAACACCTGCCCAACTTTTTCTTCAAGCGTCATGACCGATAAAACAGAATCCGCCCATTGCCACCGTTGCGAGAAAATCTCTGGCGTAAGCGGCGGCTTTGAAAACACATCGGAAATCGGTTGTCCTGAAAGCACAGAAGAAATGCCCAAGAGAAGAAAAATGAAAACGTATCGCATCGCTGTTGGTGAAGTTCAACCCGAAGATAACAAAAACATAAGCGTTACTAATGTTCTGAATGGGGACGAGGCAGTATATTGCGGCGATTTTTGCACCGATTCTGAAACAAAGTTTCCGCGCTAATCTTCAAAAAACCAAACTACTCCAAACTATGCGCGCTCTTGTGCTTCTATTCTTTTCTATCCTGCTTGCAACATGCAATCCCACAAAATCCAACGAAGGCTTTGCGGATTTTGAAGAAGGTCGGCTTGCCTCGCTCTCGACGAAAACTGTGGATTCAGAGGAGGCTTCCACGCAACTTGAAATCGTATCGGCAACGCCGCAGGGCGAAATCGATTCGCCCGACCAAGCGCAAAGCGTCGCCGTTATGTTTAATCAGCCGATGGTTGGCGTCAGCGATGAATCGCAATCCGCTTCGGCAAAAAACCTACTTCAAATTAAGCCCGATGTCAAAGGCACAACGCGCTGGATTGGCTCACGCACGCTCATCTTCACGCCGAGCGATTCGCTCCCGTTTGCAACTGCTTTCACCATCACCATTCCGAAAACTCTGAAATCGCGCTCTGGCAAATCGCTCAGCGATGATTACACATTCACCTTTTCAACCCCAAGCGTTAAACTCGTCGAGCATTATCCCTACGGCACATATCAGCAACTTGGCTTGAACGACACGCTCGTCTTGAAGTTCAATCAGAAGGTTGATTTGAATCTTGCAAGCAAAATCAAAATTGAAGACTCAAAAGGCAACAGCGTCAAATTCTCGCTCTCGCAAAAGAGCGCCGATGAACTAAAAAAACTCACCGACTTTTACCGCAAGACCGACCGCTACACGCCCGCCTATTGGTTCGAGCAAAGCAAAAACGCCGATAAGATTCTTTTCGTCTCGCTTCAAATGACCGCAGGCGAAACCTATAAACTCACCTTTGACGAGGGGAAATCGTCCTTCGACTTCGCGCCATTCAAACCGTTTGCACTCGAGGGCGGAAACGTCTTCGACATCAAACCCAGTGATGGAGTAACACTCTCGTTCTCAAACCCAGTGTCGATGAAAGATTTGAAAGCGAACATCACCTTTTCACCTGCAATCGAATCGGCGATTGACGATGAATCGTCTTACTACACGCCGACGCCCTCGTTCTATCCGCCTTTCAAAGCCGCCACCACTTACACGGCGATGATTTCAAAAAATCTCACCGACCGATTCGGCAATAAACTCGGAAGAGATGTAGAAGTGAAAATCAATGTCGGTGATTACGCGCCGCGTGTTGTAATTCCAACGGGCGTCGGGCTTGTGGAAAATGATTTCATTGACACGAGTTTTTATCCAAGCCTTGTGATTCGCGGCATCAATGTGCCGTCAGCCGAGTTCAAATACGCATCGCTTTCGCCCGAAGAAGTCATGAACTTGAAGACCGACTACTACGGAACCAACTTCAACGTATCTCCGTCAAAACTGAAATTCACAACGATTGAATTTGAGAACAAGAAAAATGAGAGTTCCGTCCGCAGGTTTGATTTGCGCGAAGTCTTCGGCGGGCAAAATTCAGGCATTGCATATTTGGAAGTGGCGTCGCCGTCGCTCTATGAGAAAGGAAAGTTCGAGAAACTCTCGACGCTGGTTCAAGTTTCATCGCTTGGTGTGTCGGCAAAATGGTCGAAGGAAAATTCGCTGGTCTTCGTAACGCGGCTTAAAGATGGCAAGCCTGTTTCAAATGCAACGGTGCGTGTTTATCAAGGCGGCAAAATGCTCTGGTCAGGCGAGACAAATCAAAACGGCGTAGCAGAAATTACAAAAAGCATTGACCAGAGCGGCTCACCCGTGTATGCATTCGTATTCTTTGAAAATCAACTTGCCTATACCACTTCGGGCTGGGACTATGGTATCGAGCCGTATCGGTTCGGGTTTTACGACATCGGCGGCGAAATGGACTACTACCCCAAAACGACGATGGGGCGTGTCTTTACGGAGCGAGGCATTTATCGCGCGGGCGAGACGATTTTCTTCAAAGGCGTCTTGCGCGAATTGAAACAAGGCAAGTGGAAACTGCCAACGCGAAAACAAGTCTATGTCTCTATCCGCGACAGCAAAGGCGAAACAGTTTATAGCAAATCGCTTAATCTTTCAAACGACTTTGGCTCGTTTAGTGATTCGCTGACAACAAAATCCAACGCGCCGCTTGGCTTTTACTCCATTCAAGTCAAAGGCTCAACTCGAGAAAACGATTATGATGTGTTTGCCAGCGACGATTTCCGCATCGAAGCCTATCGCCCTGCAACCTTTGAAACGAAAATTTCATCATCACAAAGTTCTTTTGTTCGAGGCGAAATGTTTGTGGCGACGATTGAAGGTCGATACTTATTCGGCGCGCCGATGATTGGCGACAACGCGACTTGGTCGCTCACACGAAGCACACTTGAAAATTTTTCTTTCCCCGATTACGACGGCTATTTCTGGCAACCGCTTTCGTGGAGCAGACAGAGCGAAGACCAATCGAGTTCGCTCTTGGCATCAGGCTCTGGCACGCTGGATAAACTTGGGCAGTTTTCGCTCTCACAAAAATTGGACTTTAACATCTCGTCGCCTTCAATGCTGACGCTCGAAGCGGAAGTCGTTTCGCCCTCGCGTCAAGCGATTGCCGAGCGTCAGAGTTTCAAATTTCACCCCGCCTCGTTTTACATCGGCTTGAAGCCGAAAACAACCTTCACGAAAGAAAATTCGGACTTGCCCGTAGAAGTGGTAACCGTCAGCGTCGACGGCAAGCAAGCATCGGAGAAAGTCTCGATTGAAGTCGTGCATCGCCAATGGTTGAGCGTCAAACGCGCCGGCGCGGGCGGCAGATATGAATGGCGCTCAGAGCAGATTGACAGCACGATTTTCAAAACCGACGTCGCCACAAAAAGTACAGGCACAGTCAGTTTCAACGCACCCATTAAAGGCGCGGGCTTGTATTTCATCAAAGCCACCGCCAAAGATTCCAAAGGCAATACGGCGCGAAGCGAAGCCTACGCTTATGCCTACGGCGGCGGCTACTCTGCTTGGGAACGCGCCGACGACGACCGCTTGAAAATCACAACGAACAAAACAACCTACCGCCCCAACGAAACCGCCTCGCTCCTTGTGCAATCGCCTTACGAAAGCGCAACCGCACTGCTGACAATTGAGCGCGAAGGAATCCTCGAACAAAAAGTTTTTGAACTCAAAGGCACTGCGCCCGCGATTGAAGTTCCCATCAAAGACGATTATTTACCGAATGTCTATATCTCTGTCATGCTCATCAAAGGCAGAACAGCATTGCCGAAATCTGGCGAAAGTGATTTAGGTAAACCGTCGTTCAAAATCGGCTATGCGAAACTTTCTGTAGAAACGAGTGCAAGACGGCTACAAGTCAAAATCAATCCGAACAAGAAGGACTTTCGAGTTGGCGAAACGATTGAAGCCGAGCTTGAAGTCAAAGATGCCAAAGGTAATGGCGTGAGAAGTGAAGTCGCGCTTGCCGCTGTCGATGCAGGCGTCTTGAACCTGATTGGCTACACAATGCCTGACCCATTCGAGACGTTTTACCGTGAGCGCGGCTTAGGCGTAAAAACCTCGCAAAGTCTCTTGCACCTTGTTGAGCAACGCAGCTATGGCGAAAAAGGTGAAGCGCGCGGCGGCGACAAAGGCGGCGAAGGCACGGGCGGCTATGCGTTCCGACAAAACATGGTTACCACGCCGTATTGGAATCCCACCATCATCACCGATGCAAACGGCAAAGCTAAAATCAGTTTCAAACTGCCTGACAATCTCACTACCTTTCGCTTGATGGCGGTTGCGAGCACCATTGAGGCGTTTGGAAAATCGCAAACCGACGTGCTCGTCAATCAGCCGCTCACCATGATTGCCGCGCTGCCGCGATTCGCGCGTATTGGCGATAAGTTCGAAGCAGGCGTTACCGTCAGCAATTACACCAATCAAAAAACGAGCGTCAAAGTGAGCGTTTCGGCAAGCGGGATTAAATCCGTCGGCGATTTGATGCAAAGCGTTTCGCTCGATGCCAATCAATCCAAAGAAGTTCGATTTAAGTTCGAAGCCGAAGCGGAAGGCAAGGCAGAATTTGCCTTCGTCGCCGAAAGTGACGCGGGCAATCGCGACGCATTGAAAACCTCGATTCCAATTCAAACGCCGTATATCAAAGAAGTGCTTGCGCTCGTTGGTTCAACGGAGTCGAGCGTTTCCGAAACGGTGCGCATTCCGAAAAATTCTTACCCAAACTTGGGCGATGTAACTGCGCAGGCGGCATCGACGGCGCTTGTGGGATTGCGCGAAGCGGCGCGATACGTCTTTGAATATCCCTTTGGGTGCTTGGAGCAAAAGACTTCGAAGGTGCTGCCGTATATCGTCGCAAGTGATCTAATCACGTCGTTCAAGCTCAAAACGCAAGCCGATACAGCGAAAGGTGGCATCAAAGCCGTTGTTGAACAGACGCTCTCGGAGTTTGAAAAGTATCAGACATACAGCGGCGGGTTTGCTTATTGGCAGGGTGGCTCTCAGCCGAATGATTATGCGTCGGTCTATGCGACGGTTGCGATGCTCAAAGCCAATGAAGCGGGCTACGATGTTGACGAGAGTGTTTTGCGAAACGCGCTGAATTATTTGCGCACGGTGCTGAACAAATCCGACGACTCGATTTACGGCTTCCGTGCCGTTTCGGTAATGAAAGCCTACGCGCTGTATGCGCTTGCACTGTCGGGCGAGTTCAATGCGTCGGCGGCGGAGCAGTTGTATCAAAGCCGTGCAAGGCTGTCAGCGGAGGCGAAGTCATATTTGCTTCGTGTCTATGCCCGACAAGGCGCGCCGCTTCTCGCCTCAAAGGCAAAAGGCAAAATCAAATTTGGAAGCAATGCGTCGGAGCGAGCCGAAACGCTTGCGCGCGAACTGATGAACATGGCAAAAGTGCAAGAAGCCACAATTCACTTTGAAGACGGCACAGAACAAGACTACACTTGGACATTCGGCTCAAATGTAAAAACCACTGCCGCCGTTGTTTCCGCTTTGATTGAATCCAATCAAGACAAAACCTTCGCCGAAAAAGCCGTGAATTGGCTTCTTGCGTCGCAGAAGAACGGACGCTGGAACAATACGCAAGAGAACATTTTTGCGCTCGAAGCCCTCAACCTTTATTTCCAAAAGTATGAAAGCCAAGAGCCGAACTTCTCATCGAAAATCGTGCTTGCCTCTCAACCCTTGATCGAGCAATCGTTCAAAGGTCGCTCACTTGACGTGAAGGTTCAGTCGACGGGATTGGAGAAATTTTCAAAAGGTCAATCTCTGCCTCTCACGATTGAAAAGAATGGTTCAGGAAAACTTTATTACGGAATCCGTCTGGCTTACTTTCCGACCTACGCCCTTGAGCCGAAGGATAACGGCATTTCGCTCTCCAAAAAAATTGAGCCGCTCTCTGGCACAAGTAAAGACGGCATGGTGAGAGCGGGCGATGTGGTGAAAATCACGCTTCAAATTGCCGTCTCGGAAGAGATGAATTTCGTGGCGATTAACGACGCGCTCGCGGCTGGGTTGGAAGCGATTAATCCAACGCTGAAAACATCAGGTTCAGTGGGCGGCTCTCCCATACAAGCAGAAGGCGAGGGTTACGATGAAGAGGTCGGAACACCTTCCTACACCTTCGACCATATCGAGCTGAGAGATGACCGCGTCACGCTCTTTGCCGAGCGGCTCGGTCGTGGCGTGCACACTTACACCTACTTTGCACGCGCCACAACTTACGGCACATTCACCATGCCACCGAGCACAGCGGAAAAAATGTATCAGCCCGAAGTCTTCGGCAGAACGGGCACGGCGCGGCTTGTGATAGGCGAAAGATGAGCCTCTATTAATGTGTATTCTTCACCAATTCTAACGACAAGTTCAAGGCTTCGGCAATCGCTTCATCGGAGAGACCCAATTTTCGCAGATTCGGGACTGCTGAAAGTTTACCTTGAATCTCTCCTTCAAGTCTGCCTTCAA
>JBDNCJ010000088.1:0-9554 GCA_046719715.1 Chloroherpetonaceae bacterium
TTTTTTCAAAGATGGCAAGTTTTTGGGCATGATGCACCGTCATCAAATCGAGGCGCGCTCCGCCGAAATGATTGCCGGCGACCTCAAAAGCGTCTATAACAAGTATTTCAAAAAGGAAGCCGAGCCGATTGGCGAATAGAGGTGAACATTGAGGATACCCGTTCAATCAAGGGCGATTCAGGCTGAATCGCCTTTTTTATTTGCGGTAAGTATGGGTTAAATCAACGATAGGTTTGGCAGACCGTCGGCGTCATAGCGAAACCGACGAAGTCGGGTGAAGCAATTCATCTTACTTATGCTCACAAGGCATGTGGATTCTGCCGCTATGCCCACAATGACGGCGTCGCTTATCAACCTTATGCCTCGATACTTATGAGTTATTCGTGCAACAGGAGCGCACAAACCAATGTTGGCTTTTGGTCGGTGTGAAGTTGCAAGTCGCGCATATAGCGTTGAACACAGCGTTCCTCGACCTCGAGCGTGAGGCGATGAAACGCATCTGGCGTAAGCGATATGCAGCGCGGTTCATCAGGTGTGGTTTGAATCCGCTGAAAGCACGCGTCGAGTTTATCTTCCAAAATCTCACCATCAATTAGGTGTAAATACCACTTGACCACGCCGTTTGGAAATCGATAACAAAAAAAGACGCCTTTACCTTTCTCGCTATGCTTTCCGCTCCATACTCGATTCGGAAAGTGCCGTGCCGACTCCACGACATCGGGAAACGCTTCGCACAGTTTCACAAATGCTAATTGCATCGTTTCCATCACCGACTCTTGTGATTCATAAAGAGAGTTGAATGTGCGCAGCGTATCGACTTCGGTTTCATCAACCAAGTAGCCACCTTCGATGCCGAGCGTGGCTGAAATTTTCAGGACCTTGCCGCTCAAATTTTCATACAAGCCCAACACGCGATTGAGTTCATTTGGCGGAAGAAAGTTGTAAATGAAAATCGTTGCGGCGTGCGTGTTTGAGGCTTGGTCGTATCGGTTTAAATGTCGTTCTTTTTCTATGCTCAAACGTCGGTCAATCCGACCAATGCGCTGAATCAGTCGGACGGGATTCCAATGCAAATCGTAGTTGATAAGCACCGACGCATCTTGCAAGTTCAACCCTTCTGAAAGCACATCGGTTGAAACCAAAACATCAATTTGATTTTTTGAATAGGTTTCCAGTTCATTGAGCGTGCAATTATAGACGGGCGAAAATCGTTTGATGATGCTTTCACGGTCTTTTTGTGAGGTGCTATCGAGTTGCTCAATGTTTTTGAAGCCTTCGCCTTTGAGCCGCTTGAAGAGGTATCGTGCGGTATCGCGATACTGCGTGAAGATTAAAATCTTTTTGCCTTTGAGGGCTTTGCTTTTGAGCAGTGTGGCAAGTTCGACGAATTTATCGTCGGTGGCGTTGGAGAGCCGCTCGTAAGCACTGGCTAAAAATTGCGTCAGCGCGTCTATGTCGGCAAGCACGGCTTGCGTCATGCTTGGAATATCAAATTCATTCGGGTTCAATTTTTCTTCCGCATCGAGTTCGCCTAAAAAGAGTGCGTCGACTTCATCTTCGTCGGGTTCTTCTCCTTGCTCTTCTTCTAACTGTTCGCGTGTTTTCGTTTTCCAGCGTTCTTCAATGTTTGACCAAAACAGGTTCGAGCTTCGCCATTGTTCAAACCTATCCGGCGAATTCAAGCGAAGAAACTCAATGTTTTTGCGTAAGAGTGCCTCGAGCGAATTGAGAAACGCCACATAGCTCGACTCCATGCGTTTGAGCAACGAAATACGGCTCAAGCCAGCAAGTTGCTTTTGCAAATTGTCGCGCTCCGCATCAATGCTTTGTTTCAAAATTTTGTACTGCTCCGGATTATAGACGGCAAAGGAAAGTTTCAGCCGCTTCTTGTCAAAAAAATCCAACACTTGCGGGAACACATCGCCATAGACTTTTTCGAGCGAGTAACTTTTGACCGTCGGTTTTTCGCGCTTTGGGAAGTTATCAATGCCTAAACGTTCGCGAGCGTAGGCGCGGCTCCGCTGAACGATGAGCGAATGAAAAATCGGGCTTTCGTGCAAGGTGTCTTCGGCAAGGCGTGTATCAAGTTCTCTTGTCGTCTCCAATGCACCGGTGAGGCGAAGCCGTTTGGCAATCATTTTTTCTTCGATGGCTTTTTCCAAGCGGCGAAATTCGGCGTTGAGATTATGAATGCCAATCGGCGCGAAGTAATCTTGCCGCTCCCGACGCGAAAAGTATTCAATCAAACGCCGAACATCATGAACTGAATTATTGAGCGGCGTTGCCGTGAGTAAATAGACGAGTTTTTTTTCGGTCAGTTCATAAAGTACCTGCGAGCGCGATTTCTTTCCGCCTTCTTTCAAATTCAAATTGCGAAAGTGATGCGCCTCGTCGACAATCACCACATGCGCGCTGGATTTCATCAGGTCAATGAGTTGTTGAATATTTTCCGATTTGCGAATCAAATCCGTGTGATTGAGAAGCACATACCGACCCTTGTATCGCTTTTTCAGATTGAATCGCTCGAGGTTTGTTTCCCAAACGCTGTTGCGCGCTGAACTCGGCACCAGCAAGAGCACGTTTTTTCCTTGAAATAAGTATCGCTCCAGAAGCATCAAGCCGATGAAGGTTTTGCCAAAGCCGACGCCGTCGCAAATCAGCGCGCCCTTCCAACCCTTATTCGCCGATGAGCCTTCGGCAATCTGAACCGCACGTTTGTAGCCTTCGCGTTGAACCTCGTCTAAAATCGGATAGATGACCGATTGCTCCTTTTCCCACTGTGAGAGCGACATCTCGCGATTGCCGACCAATTCCAACAACGCTTTCACATAAATTTCAAACGGCGTGTAGTCGCGCGTGTGGCGCGTGAGGGCTTTGAGCACCTCATCGGAAATATCTTGTCCGCGTTGGTAGAGCGTCTCGAACCACGCATTGAGTTCTTCATATTGTGCGTCGCGCACTTTGATGTTGAGCTCAATGTTTTGCGTTAAGCCTGATTTGGTGAAGTTCGATGACCCCACGTAGGCGGAGTTCATTTCAGGTTCAGCGAACTTGGGAAGGTAGAGTTTGGCGTGAAATTTTTTGCCTTTTTCGGCGATGCGCGGCTTGATTCTGCCCTCGCGCAAGGCAAGTTCAATCTGTTGAAGTCCAGACAGGTCGGCAGATTTTCCTTTGAGTTTCTCGATGGCAAGGTCGTTTTTTTCCACAAGTTTGAGTAGCATCTCGCGCGTTTGCTGGCTGGTTTCGTCGCCCATCAAAATCCGAATTTCTTTCAAGTGTTCCCAACTGCCACTAAGCTCCAAAAGTGCGGAAAGTTCAAAATAGCCTGTGGCAATATCGAGCGATTCGGCTTTCTGAAAGAGCGTCTTGAACGCAGCCGAAACCGTGTTGCCGTCGAGGTTGTCGAGAATGAAGTTCTTTTTTTGCATTGTGAGCTGTGAGAAATTAGAGATTGTCGCGGAAAAAGTATTTAAATTTGAATCAAGCACTTTCAAAAACGAAGGAAAGACCATGATTCGCGCCAGCATTGAAGAAGCCAAAGCCAAGTTGGAAGAACTTATCGAGAAAGCCGCAATAGGCGAAACCGTCGTGATTGCAACCGACCAGCACAAAGCAACATTAACAGTTGAACCTTTGTGTTCAGAACGAGGTCAATTACTCGCCTCTCAAAAAGGCATATTGATTTATATGTCGGAAAACTTTAACGAACCCCTCGAAGACTTCAAAGACTATATGCCATGACTGTTCTGTGCGATACGCAAAGCTACATCTGGGCGGTTGAAAATGACCCGCGTCTGACAGAGAAAGCTCGAGACACACTTGGTCAGTTAACAATAGAGAAATACTTGAGCATTGGAAGCGTTTGGGAAATGACTATCAAAGTCAGTATCGGCAAACTGCAACTGCAAACCTCAATTGAGGAAATGATTGAAAAGTCGCTTGCCGAAAATGCAATCCGATTACTTGACATTAAACTTTCCCATTTGAAAACCTTGCAATCTCTTCCATACTATCACCGAGACCCGTTCGATAGGCTCATTGTGGCGCAAGCGTTGTCGCAGGGACTTCCGATTGTTTCCAGCGACGCAAACCTTAACCTCTACGGCGTTACGCGCATTTGGTAAAACCACAACGCTAAACTGGGTGAGGTCTCTAACGCCGGTTGGAACTTTTACTACCAAAGTTTTTTATGTTTATACAATACAAAAAGTTTAATCATAATTGCGTATCGGCTCCTTTGCGGAAGTTGGTAAAAGCCAACAGCGGGTGCAAATCCCGCCGACTCAACCTCAATTTTGAATCTGAAAAGCGGCTCGACTGCTGAGTAGGATTCACTCGGGACGGTGAAAGCCGCCCCTTTTTTTCAAGCGCAATTCTTCAACTTTGAGCCTTACGGCTTCCAACACTCCTTGTAAATTCAACTTAATGTCGCTATTAGTGAATCTCAAAAAAGAAATATCATATTGCGAAATCACCGCTTCTCGTGCTTTGTCCCTTGCTTGTGCCTCGTCGGTAAAATGAACCCCACCGTCTAATTCAATTGCCAAGCGAACTTCAGGGGCGTAAAAATCAATCACAAACCGCTCGACGCTGTATTGTCTGCGGAATTTACAGTTGGCAAGTTGGTTATTGCGAACCTTGCTCCAAAATATCGCCTCCGCTTCAGTTTGATTGCGTCGCAATGTCCGCCGCAAGTCCTTCATCTCCGTCCGATTAAAAATGCGCTTTGCCATTGTGCATTATGATTTGGTTGATGTGAAAATAACCCGTGCGATAACTTGCAAGTGTGCTGACCTCACCCTGTTTCGGCGGTGCCGAAACGTCCCTCTCCTTGTAAGGAGAGGGAAGATGTCAATTCTTCACCCACAACAAGAGGATTGTGAGATTAGTCCCTCTGGGAAGAGGCCGCTTGCGGCGTCAGAGTGAGGTCTCCATCATTATGCCGTTTTGGCTTCCTCAACTGAAAACGATAATTCGCTCGGGTTTTCTATCACGCGACGCGCGTCCAAAATCTCTAATCGAATGATATTTCCATCATATCCAAAATCAGCAATCACGTTCGGGCGAATTTCGTCAGATTCCTTAACACGGTCTTCCCGAAAAACGACAACCATCGTGTTGCTTGCCTTGTCGTATTTGATTTTCATGGTTGGTCGGATTTAGTTGTTAGGTAGCGATTGATTTGAGATGTTTTATACGCTGTAATAATTGTTTTGACGCGATCTGCCTCTTCAATGATGACTCGCAGGAGCATCTCACGATTGAGCACATTATCAAAATAACGTTTCATATAAACGACTCTAACTGAATGGGTTAAATCAGGCACGATGGAATCGGGATTTGAAATCGTCTCTAAAACTGCTTCTCGTTCAATTTCTCGAGCGCGTAAACTCTCCTCTGCGTGTTCTGTGAACCGAATCATAACCCTCCCTCTACCAGCGCAATCTCTTCCGCCGTTAAGCCATACAGCCGATACACTAACGCCGTTGTAACTTCGCTACGCGCTTTTGTCTGCGTCCGATTAAAAATGCGCTTTGCCATTGTGCATTATGGTTTGGTTGATGTGAAAATAACCCGTGCGATAACTTGCAAGTGTGCTGACCTCACCCTGTTTGGGCGGTGCCGAAACGTCCGTCTTGTTGCATTGAGCCGAAAAGCATGGTAAGTGCGGGTGCTGACCTCACCCTGTTTCGGCGGTGCCGAAACGTCCCTCTCCTTGTAAGGAAGAGGGAAGAAGCTGCTTGCGGCGTCAGAGTGAGGTCGCTCCAACGCCGTTGTAACTTCGCCACGCACTTTTGTCTGCGTCCGATTAAAAATGCGCTTTGCCATTGTGCATTATAGTTTGGTTGATGTGAAAATAACCCGTGCGATAACTTGCAAGTGTGCTGACCTCACCCTGTTTCGGCGGTGCCGAAACGTCCGTCTTGTTGCATTGAGCCGAAAAGCATGGTAAGTGCGGGTGCTGACCTCACCCTGTTTCGGCGGTGCCGAAACGTCCCTCTCCTTGTAAGGAGAGGGAAGAATCTGCTTGCGGAGTCAGGGTGTGGTCTCCACCACTGCAATCTCCGCCGCCGTTAAGCCATACAGCCGATACACCCGCTCGTCTATCTCCCGCTCCAACGCCGTTGTATCTTCGCCACGCGCCTTCGCCGACAAAATCCGCTCCACCAAACCCGCTATCGCTTTCTCCTCCAACGCACTCGCTCGCGGAATCGGAATTTGTGAGACATACTGATTTTTCCATCTCAAATAATCACCACGAATACTTGAAGAAATCTTTTGATAGAAAAAACCAACAATTTTGGAGTTCAAAAAACCAAGAAGAAAGAAACTTCCATTTGGAATTACATAAGTCGTGTCGTTGGAATAACACGATTTCGTATCAAATGCGAAAGTCGGGTTGAGTGCAATTTCTGGGTAAATAATCTTCGGTTGTTCAAAGCGGTCGGTATCGGCAGGCGAGGCTTGCAGTTCATACCATTTGTTGCCGCCTGCTTTCTTTTCAAGTTGCGTTTTGAATTGAAGCAAATGCTGTTCAATGGCGGGATATTTTTTGATGTCGATGCCGCGCCGTGCGAAAATGAGATACAAATTCGGGTTATGGATTTCGTAGCGTTTGATGTCTCTGCCGCGCAAAAAGGGTTTGATAATCTCCGCACTCTTTTTGTCTTCCCGAATCAGACGCGCTCGCGTTTCCGCATCAATCACAAACGCCTCGTTGAAACCTGTTGTAATGCCTCTGTAAAACTTTCCTTGAACGAACTCGCCGAGCGGGGTGCTGTTTTGTTTCAACTTTTGCATCAAGCCCGAAGTTGCTTGGGATTCAATGCGCCATGCGTTGACGTCAAGTGCGGCTTGCGGCTGTCGGTGTGCGTCTCGTTCAACGGTTTCGGCGAGCGTCTCCAACACATGAAATAAACTTTCGCCTGATGGCTCAACAATAAGCGATTTCACGTCGAGGGCGCGGAGCGTTTGGTCGGGCTTGGGTGCCGCTTTCTCGGCGACGAGAATCATCGGGTAAGCAATGGCTTGCTTAAAGACGGGCAAGTCGCCGAAGTCAATCATGGTGCGAATGGCGCTATGGGTTTTAAGAAAGTCGCGGAGTTTTTCGCCGTAGCCAGCGCGAAGCCATTTGTTCGAGGTGATAAACGAGAGCGTTCCCTGCGGGCGGAGCAATTGGTGCGCGAGTTCAAAGAAATTGACGAGCAAATCCGCCGTGCCGGTAAAGACATTCGGATAAGCGGATTTGAGTTGCGCTTTATAAGCATTGCCGAGCGTTTCCTGACGAATGTAAGGCGGGTTTCCGATGACGACATCGAAGCCGCCGTGTTTGATGACGTCGGCGAAGTCGATTTGCCAGAGGAGCGGAAAGTTTTCGGGCAGGTCGGTTTGGTTATTCAATTTGGCGAGCGCGGCGCGGAGCGTGTTGAGCCTTGCTTCTTTGGCTTCGCGGGTTGCGCGTTCTTTTTTGGTTTCGCCGATGAGCGTTTCTTGAATAGAGATGTTTTTGATTTCTTGGTCGAGTTCGTTTTTGACGAGTTCGAGCAAAGTTTTGTTGATGTCGTTGCGGAGCGATTCTTTTTCTTTTTGGGTGCTGGCGGCGAAGTAGTTGTGTTTGAGTTGAGCGACTTTTTGAATCATAGAGTCGATGCGCTCTTTTTTGCCTCGTTGCGTCCACGAGTTGGGGTTGTAGTGAAACGAGACGCCTTCGTATTCGGCGACGAGCGAATCGCCGGTTCGGATTTTGAAGTCGAGGTTCGGCAGCGCGGGAATCTCGTCGATGAGGTTATGATTGAAGTCAACCGCGAGCGAGAGCCAGAGTCGGAACTGCGCCATTTGGACGGCGAAAGGGTCGATATCGACGCCGTAGAGGTTTTCTTCGATGATGCTTTTTTTGCGTTCATAGACGGTTTTGTCGTCGACGCGCTTTGCCGTAAAGAGCGCGTAACGAAGCGAGACGAGTTCGTGGAGCATGCCCAAGAGAAACGCGCCAGAGCCGCAGGCGGGGTCGAGAATTTTGACGGCGGAGAGCGCGTCAAGCACGTCTTCGGGCTTTCGGAGTTGAGAGGCGTCGAGGTCGCGGACAAATTTGCGGAGCGCGTCCGCTTCGGCAGGAAAGCGTGCCGAAAGAAATTGCAAGAGCGACTCCTTGCACATAAAGCTCACGACGGCGGACGGCGTGTAGAACATGCCTTTTTGTTTGCGCTCCTCGCCGATGAGCGATTCAAAGACCTTGCCGAGCATTTCGGGGTCGACGGCGACTTCGATATCGAGCGGCGTATTTTCGGCGACCGTAAAGGCATAGCGATTGAAGAAACCGAAAATGGCTTTGAACTCGTCGTTGGAAAATTTGATGTGGTCGTCGAAGTCCTTTTTGTCGAATAAGCCGCCGTTGAGAAAGGGAATGCGTCCGATGAGCGAATGAATTTCGCGGGCGGATTCGGCGAAGCTGCGTTTGTTGCGCTCGTGAATTGGAACAGAGAGGAACTCGAAGTAAATGCGTTTGAGGTAATCGTTATAGAAAACAAGTTTTTTCTTTTCGGCTTCGGCGAGTTTGGTTTGAAGGTAGGTTTCGTTGTCGTTGAGCCAGCCTTTTTTCTGAATGAAGTAAAGGAACATGAGGCGATTCAGCGTGGTGAGCGCGAGCAGTCGGTTTTCTTTTTCGGGCTTGACGAACTTTTTGGCGAGAATGGTTTGGAAGGCGGTTTCGAAATCTTGGAAGAAGCGTTCGGTAACTTTTTCAACATCGAAGGCGGAAAGCCATTGGGTTTTCCATTCGTCGCGTGCGGTGTCGTCTTCAAGCGAATCGGGCAGGGCGAGATTGGGCAGGTTGTATTCACAAAGCGTGCGCAGGTAAGGCGAGCCGTGTTGCCATGAGAAGGTTTGGAGTTTAGCGGTTCGTGGATTTTCGCCGGTGTAGTGAGCGAAGGTGAAGTCTTTGTAGTTGGGTGTGCAGATGAAGAAGAGGTTTTCGAGTTCCCAAGTTTTTCGGGTTGAGCCGCCGCGTTTTTTGGTAACGAGCGTGCGCAGGGCTTTTCGGAGCGTGGTTTTATAGGCGATGGCGTTTTCAGGGAATTTGACGATGAAGATGCCCGCCCATTGGTTTTGGACAAAAGGTTTAAGTTGTCGGAATTGGACGTTGGCGCAGGTTTCGTCTAATTGAAGTTCATCGTGCGACCAAGCATATGTGGTGTCGCGGAGGAGTTCAGCGTCTTCGGAAATGCGCCATTGGAGTTCGTTGCGCAAGAAGGCGAGCAAGGTTTGTTCGTCTTGAACATGTTGAATGGCTTTTTGAATAAAATCGGGAGCGATGGTCATTGGTGAATGGTTAAGTTGATTTGTGAAAATTTGGAAAAAAATCGTTTCAGGCAAAAAGATGAATCTCTTTCTCATTCGCCATACCGAAGTGGAGGGCGCGGCGGGGCGGTGCATTGGGCAAAGTGATGTTCGGCTCTCTGAAAAAGGCAAGCAAGAGATGCAGATGTTGCTTGAATGTCTGAAACCGATTGCGCCAACGCGTCTGATTTCAAGCGACCTTTCACGGTGTTTGATAT
>JBDNCJ010000089.1:0-9199 GCA_046719715.1 Chloroherpetonaceae bacterium
CTGTAATTGCCCGTAACCATCATCTCGCGTGCGGATTCGGCGAAATTCACTTCGTCCCAATCAAAGAGCCGCGTAAAGCCGAGAAACGGAATGAAAGTCAGTGCGGCAATGAGGACAATCCAAACCGTGATGCGTGTTGTTTGATTCATCATTACTCCGTGATAACGGTGATTTCCGTGCGGGTTGGTGTTGAGCCTTCAACGCCGTCTTCGCTGGCTTCAGCCGTGAAGACATTTTCCCCTTTTCGCAAAAGCACTTCCAAGCGATTTCCGAATCCGAGCACTTGTTTGCCTTTCGTCCACTTGTAAATCACCTTGTTGGAGTCAGGGCGATTGACTTTGGGCGCGGAAAGAATCAGGGTTGGGTTGGCAGGATTCCAAACCAGCGTGATGGGCTTCGGCTGTTCGATAAACTTCAAACTTTCCCAAACAGTGAGGTCGTAAGTTTCGGTTTTCAAAATTGCCTCGCGCGGTTTCCAGCCTAATGTGAGCGTTTGCTTTCCGAGCGTTGTGGCTTGGAAGGTTGGCGTAATTGTATTTGTAGAAACAAAGCCAATCGCGTGGGTTTCAAAGAGTTTTTGCATGTCAATCGATGTGCCTTGTATGATGTGCTTCGGAAGCGAAGACGGGAAGGGCGGCGGCGGCACAACTTGAATTTCCTTAACGACCGAATCGCGTGAGTTAGGAAGATTGCGGCGGTCGTCGGCGTTCAGTTGAATGACGTGTCGTCCGGCGAGAAATCTCACGGAGTCGGCGGTGTAGAGTTTTTGGTTAATCAGCCATGTAAAGCGAAGCGTATCGCCATCGGCATCTTGATACGGTTTTGGCGTAAGTCGAATCAATTCATTTTCATAGACGGGCGAGGGGAGCACAATTTCGGGTTTCGGCGCGCTGTTCGCAAAAACATTGAAGGCTTGCGACATCGTGTTGGTGCGGGTTGGCGAATCATCGGTGATTGAAATATCAATGCGGTGGTTACTCGGAGAAGCAAAAACATGTGCCGCTTTCGGCGTTGTGCCAATCGGTTGTCCGTCGGCTTTCCACTCGTATTTCACAATTATGCCATCGGGGTCAGAGGAGTGAGAAGCATCGAGTAAGAATCGCTCGCCGACAGCGACGGCTTTCGGAACAGAGGCAACCAGCACAGGCGGCGCATTGACGCGAATAAAATGTGTGATGCTTGCCGACTTACACGAGGCTTTTGAATCAGTCGTAATGGAAAGCGTAACCGGATAAACGCCGGGTTGTCGGAACACATGCGTGGTTCTTGCGCCGCTTCGTTCGACGGAAAGGCTATCGCCACGCTTTAAGGTATCGCCCGCAATTTGCCAACGGTAAGAAACGATGTTGTCGCTCGCGCTTGAAACGGACGCATCAAGAAGAACCGTATCGCCAGCGGCAATCCAACCTTGATAATTAAACTCTGCAATCGGACCTGAAACCACGCGCACCATTGCTGTGGATTGGCTCACATTGCTACACTTGCCGCGCTTCGCTACACCTTCCGTGCCGACGACCGTTAAAGCGACGCTATAGACGCCCGGCTTGGAGTAACTGTGTTGAACCGTTTGTCCTAATGCCGTTTCACCGTCGCCAAAGTCCCACGCGTAAGAACCAATCGCGCCGACGGGATTCACGCTACGGCTTCCATCGAACGTGAGCAGGGCTTGAACGCAAACGGTTGTATCGGTGAACGATGGAATCGCAAGCGGAGAGCCGCCAATGAAAACCGGAATGATGGCAAGTGTTGGCTCTTTGGAAAATCCATCATCGAGTTTGAGCACAACGCTGTATTGACCGGGCTTCGTGTAAGTATGAGCGGGGTCGGTTTCCGTTGAGGTTTTGCCGTCGCCGAAATCCCAGAAAAATTTGAGTGCGTCGCCATCGGGGTCGTAACTGCGCGAGCCGTTAAAGAGAATCGTTTGTCCCGTGCATGCTTCAACAAGTGAATCTAAAACAGCCACAGGCGGACGATTGATGAGCACTTTAACCGTCTCGCGGGTTTTGCTATTGGCGACGTTTTGTCCGTCATTGACGGTAAGCGTGATGAAGTGAACGCCGTCGCCGGGAGCGTTCCAAAACAAGGTGGCATTGCTGTCTTTTGAGCCATCAGGAAACAGCCACTCAAACGAAAGTGCCTGTTTATCAATGTCGTAACTCTTTGAGGCATCAAGCAGAACGCGGCGCGTGTTGGAGCGAATGACGGTTTCAGTAACAATAATCGGCGAACTGTTGATGAGCACTTGACCTTGAACGGATTGCTTGCTGTTGTCAAACCCTTGTCCGTCGTCAATCGTGAGCGTGAACGGTTGAACGCCGGCAGTTGCGAATTGCTTTTTGACGACTGCACCTTTTGCGGTTGAGCCATCGGCAAATTGCCAAAGGAACTCTTTAATCTTGCCGTCTTTATCCGATGAGCGTGAAGCATCGAAGGTAATGGGTTGATTGGGTGCGGCAACCGAAGAAGAGGCTGACCACTTTGGCATAGGTGCAAAGTTGAGATGAATTTTTTTCGTCAAAATGCTTTGCGCTTCTTCGAAGCCTGAATCGTCTTGCACAAGCACTTTAAGCATGTGGTCGCCCGATTCACTGATAGTGATAGTGGCAGTATCACCTTCGGCGACTTCGTTATCATCGACGAACCACTTATAGCGTGCAATTTTTCCTTCGGGCGCAGTGCTTTGGCGTGCGTCTAAAAAGATGGGCTTGTTGGGTTCAGCGAGTGCAGGGGCGGTGAAGCGAGCGGTCGGATAGCGGAAGAGGCGAAACTCGTGCGTCGTTTTTTGAATGCTGTTGGATTGCCGTCGTCCGTCATCGACGGTGAGTGTTGCAGTGTAGCGTCCGCTCTTTTGATAGGTGTGCGTAACCTCGATGCCTTCGGCTTTGGTGCCGTCGCCAAAGTCCCACAGGTAGCGCAAGGTCGAGTCGTCGCCATCGGTGGTGGCGCGTGCAGAGAAAGTTTGGCGTGCGACGGTAGATTTTGAGGCGGCGTCAATTTTCGGAACAGGTGGAAAATTGATGTGAATGTCTCTTGAAAGGGATTGCGAAGAATTGGAAACGCCGTGTCCGTCATCGACGGTGAGCGTTACGGTGTAATCGCCGGGCTGTGCAAATTGAATCGTTGCGTCGCGCTCATCATAAGCCTGACCGTCTGAAATCGCCCATGAATACGAGAGGTTGCGGTCGTCGGCGTCGGTTGAGGCGGCGGCGGAAAGGCGAATCGGGTCGCCGGGTGCGGCAAGCGAGGGCAAGGTAAATCGCGGAATCGGCGGCGCATTGACGCGGTAAGTTGCCGAAGTTTGATACGAAGCGTTGGCAACGCTCGAAAAATCGCTCACGCGAAGCGAGGCGCGGTAAGAGCCTTGTCGGCTGTGCAGAATCGTTACGGAGTCTTTGGTCACGTCGCTTGTAATGCCGTCGCCCGACCATTCGTAACGTATGGAATCTCCGTCGCTGTCGCGAACATTTTTCGCTTTGAAGACGACTTCTTCCTCAACGGCAAATTCGGGGAAGTAGTCAATCTCGGTATAAGGTTGAGAGTTGACGGTAATGATGGCTGTATCGGTTGCAGAAATGCATGCGGAGTTGGTTGCATTGTCAATCACGCGCAGAACCACTTTGTATCGATTCGGCGTCACGTTGGAGAAGCGGAAGCGCGGTTGTGTGCCGCGAATGGCGCCATCGATGAACCATTCGTAGCGGAGTTTGTCGCCGTCGGGGTCAAAGGAATTTTCGGCGGTGAGCGTTGCAACTTCGCGCGGCGCGAGAATGGTGCGGTCGGTGCTGATTTTAGCGACGGGCGGCGTATTGATGCGAACCGAAAACGGCTTGACCCATACTTTCGGAAAGTATTTGCCTTGTGTGGGAATCCAAAGTTCCGCATTGTAAGTGCCGGGTTTTCCAAAGGCAAGGCGTGCCGTGTCGCCCGTTGCGCGCTTTTCACTGTCGGGAAGTTTGGCAACCCAAGTGAGTGCTTTGGAAAAGCGCTGTGCGAGTACTTTATCGCTAATGCTGAAGCGTACTTCATCGCAAGCGTTTCCGGGGATTTGTATGATTGAGACGTTTGGAAGAGTTTGAATCGCTGAAACATTTGCGCGCAAGTTCCATAGCACAGGTTCTTTAACGCCTGTAACCGTGAAGAAATTGTATTTGCGCGAGCGCGAGATTGAAAGTCCCCAATGGTTCGTTTCGCCTGAAATGACGGGCTTCCAGAACGATGCCACTTCGGAAAGCGGCGCCGAATTTCCAAAATCGTCTTTGAGCAAAACGCTTGCACCCTCTTCGCCTTCGACAGAAAGCGCGGGCGGCGCAAGGTCTTCGAAATAAGGTTTGAGTTGGACTTCTTCGTTTAGAGGCAGGTTAATTGTGCCGACCGATAAATCAATCGCAATTAATTCCCAATTCTGGCTTTGCGCTGAAAATTCCGTTAGTTCCGTAACGGTGAGTTTGAACGCATTGACGTCGTTGCCGTCGGAAGCACTCACACGAACGATGTAGCCGATCGAATCGGGTTCAATCTGTGAGAAAAACTCCCAACGGTTTCGATATTGCTCTTCGTCTAAAACCGAAAGCGAGAACATTGGCTTAACGACCGTGCTTCTTTTTGGAGAGAGTGTTTTGCCTGAAAGCGTATAGAGGTCGGAAAAGCGGAAGAGTTCAAATGTGGTTCGTGTGTCGATTTTTCCATAAATCACGTCGCCGGTTCGCGGAGAAGTCGCGGCGTCAAAAATACGAATCGCCGCCGAGCGCGCGTCCGTATTCGGTTTCACCCAATAGTCAAAATACTCGCGATTGATGCCGCTGATGTTGTTGGACGATTTGCCCGAAATACAAAGCGAAAACTCTTGGGCATGTGCAATCAAAAGAAAGTTTGAGCAAATCCAAAGAGTGAGAAAATGAAAACGAAGCGAAAGCAGGTGTTTCATTTGACAAAGTATGTTCGAATTTGCGTTCGTTGTTTGGAATCTGGCGATTCAAACGAAACGGTTAAGGATTGATTGGCGAGAGGTTGAACGGCAATCGCCCAGTTGCCTTTGGCGTCAGCCGTTGCTGAATATGTTTTGTTTCCGTGCGTCAAAAATAGCGATAAGTTCGGATATGCGACGCCATAAACTTGAATCGGGACGTCTCTTGAAATCAGCGTGTCGCCGATGCTCTTGCAGTTCCAAGTCATCGGATAAAGTTGTGCTTGGCGAATCGGAACAAAGCGAAGCGTGAGTTTGCGCTGATTGTTGGCGGCATCGAAGGCGGAAAGGGAGACGAATTTTTCCGACAAGTTTTCTAACGACACTGCAACTTGGAAAGTCCCGTCTTGCGAAACGGCAATCGGCTCTCCGTCTTTGAATAGGCGTGTGTTGGGTTCAGTTTCACCGCGAATGTTCAGTTGTGAAAGGGTAGTATAGCGAGTGAGTGTGTCAATGCTTTGAGCGGAAAAGTCTTGAATAAAAATGAACGGCGGCTCGCGGTCGGGGGTACGTAGAATGCGATACGTGGGACTATCGGCACCGCGCAGTCCGAATCGGTCAATCGCTTGTAGTCTTACAAAGCATGTTTTTTCGGATAGTTTTGCGAGCGAGAGCGACCGTGCCGATGTAGAATAGACGCGAACATTTCGGCTAAAATCGCGCTCGGAACTGATTTCAATTTGATACTTCGCCGTGTTCGGAACGGGATTCCATGTCAGGAGCAAGGTCTCTTGAAAGATGACCGTATCTAATCCGTTCCATTGAAGACGCGGCGCGGGCAAGAGTTCAACGGGCGGAATCGGCTCTTTGCCTTTCAAAATCACCGTGCCTTGATTTTTTTTCAAAGTGATAACGGCTTCGCCGGATTTGACTTCCAGCGTGCCATCGTAGTTGGAAATCTTCGTTGCGCTGGCTTCACTGACATTCGCCCAAAATTTTCCTGACCGAACAATGGCTTCTGAACTTCCCGCGCTCAATTTGAATGAGCCCGATTCCTGCGCTTGCTTTGAGAGTTGCGAGAGCAAACTGCCTTTGATTAAAGTGATGTTGGCATTGACGGTGCGATCGATTTTATCAAGCCGCGAAGCGCGAACAACGGCGGTTGTAGCAGGGTCAATCAAGATTTGACTGCCATCAATAAAAGTGAGCGACGCCGTGCTACTCGTGCCGGTGCGAATCGCATCGGATTCGGAAAATAAATCGTCTTCCTGTGCAGATTGCCACAAGCCAAGCAATCCTTTGCGTTTGTCGACCGTGCCGGTTTTCTTTTGCAACTTGGCTTCAACGGCTTCGGTGCGTCGTGCATCGACGAGTTTGGAAAGTGTTGGGAGAAGATATAAGAATGTTTCTCCTTCTTGAAGAGCGGTTGCAATGTTGCCATCGGCGACGGCTTGGTCGTGTGCTTGAAGGGCTTTGGTGGTTTTCAAAAATTCGGGTTCGGCTAAAATCACCGCACCACGCTTAACCAAGCGGCTCAATGTGGTGCGCTCACGATTGACTTTTTCTCTCAACTTCGAGAAGGTGCGCAAAATGTTCTGCGCTGAGGCTGAAAGCAAAAATTCATTGTCGCTTGTGCGTCGCTCTGCTGAGGCTACGACAATTTGCCACGCCGTTGAGTCGCCGACAAGACGCGCTGAAACTTGCATTAACTCGCTGGCTTTGAACACATAGCCCTTTTCGCGCTTCTGTGCAAAAAGCAAAATCGGTGAAAGCAGAAGAAAAAAGGATAGTAAATATCGCTTCATCTCAGGTTTAAACTTCAACGGGTTCATTGGTTTTTAGCGGCAAAGTGATGGTGAATCGGCAACCGATTTGCTCATTGGATTCCAATGAGATGGTGCCGCCGTGCCGCGTTACGATTTCTTTCACATATGCTAAACCCAATCCTGTGCCAATTTCTTTGCTGGACTTTGAGTTTGGAACACGATAAAACTTTGTGAAGAGCTTCGACTGCGCTTCGGGCGGAATGCCATAGCCGTAGTCAGTAATAGAGAAAATGACCTGGTCAGCATCGGCGCGAAGTTCAAGGTCAATTGTGCGATGTTCATCGCCGTATTTAATTGCATTCGTCATCAGATTTTGAATCGCTTCCGCCATTAAATCTTCGGAGGCGGAAATGGCAGGTATCGGCGTGTTATACTTGAATGAAAACTGAACCGATTTTTTTTGCGCTTGTGCGCGAAGCGAATCAATGAGCATTTGAACGATGAATGCAAGATTGACCTCCGTGCGCACGATTTCTTGCCGTCCTGATTCCAGACGCATCACATCTAAAAAGCGATTGACGAGTTTGAGCAAGCGATTGCCGCTCTCGTGAATCATCGTGATAAATTCTTTTTTGGACTGCTCGTCAAAGTCCATCGGTTGCAAGAGCAAATCGGAAAAGCCGATGACGCTGTTAAGTGGCGAGCGAAGTTCATGAATAATGATGTTCATGGTTTCGGATTTGATTTTTTCTAACTCGCGCTCTTGGGTGAGGTCGTGCAGAATGATGAACGAGCCCATAAGGATTTTTTCGGAGTTGTAGAGTGCGATGGTTTGGGTGCGATAAGATTCGGTTAAGTCTTTGAACGCAAGTTCGATTTCGCTTTGATAGCGTTCCATTTCAAAAGTTGCAACCTGTTCGGTCGTTTTACTTTTCTTGACGATTTTGACTAAATGATGTCCAAAAAACTGCTCGCGTGTGGGGGCGTTCTGAAACCCGAGTTTTTTACAGAGTTCTGAAAAGCGTTTGTTTTGAAAGGTGAATCGGTCGTCGCCGCCTGCAATGCCAATCATATCTTCGCTATACCTCATGAGCAGTTTATTCTTCCACTCTTCGAAGATGATTTTCTCTACATTGAGTTTTTGGTAGCGATCGAGCGTTTGTCGCATCGAGTCAATCGTCAGAGAAAGCACGCGCAGTTCGGGCAGAGAAGAGGGGTGAATGGGTTTTGAAAAGTCGAGCGTCTGCATCGGTTTAACCGAATCGACAAGCATTTGAACAGGCTTGGTTACTTGTGCCGACCCTATCCAGCCAATAACAAACGAAATCAACAGTACAACGCTGATAAACGAGAGCGAAAAGAGCATCAAGCGCGTTGCGGGTTCCAAAATCACATCGAGAGGAATAAATACTAAAAAGTGAAGTGAGACCGTGCGAAAGGGCGAAGAAATCATCAAGTAAGCCATGCCGTCATGCTCGATGATGCGTGTTTGCGAAAGCAACGAGACGCGCAAGTCGGAAAAGGGCTGATAATTCGGTGACGAAGCCACAAGCGAGAGCGCATGATGATGGTCAAGAAACAACGCCGTTTGAGCCGCTTCGCTCAATGGAAGGGAAAGCAGGCGACGGAAAACGTCCGTGGCGTTGAAGTAACAGGTGAGCAAATAGGGTTTATCAAATAGCGACGTCTGCAATCGTGTGGCGCAAATCGTCATTGAAGAATCACGAAAAAATGCAACCGAAAGCGATGAGTCAACACGCGAGGGTTGCCAGTCGCTTTGTGAAATCGGATAGTCCCGATTTGCAAAGAGGCTACTTTGCGCTTCTAACTCATCACCTGTTTGAAGCGAGACAACAGAAATGCGAATGAGGTCGGGGTGTGTCTCGATTTGGTCTTTGAGTGCAAGTTCAAATTGTACGGGGCGCGACGAAAAAATCTTTGTCAAATATGTCGTAATTGTAAACCAATTGCGTATGTCTCGGTCGGCGGACGTGATGGCGTAATTCTGTTGCTCACTGACAATCGTAACGCGCTCATCAATCAACACTTGGTCGTATTGTGGACGCACAACCACATACACGATTCCAAGCGAGCCAAAAAGCAGGAAAAACGAAAGCGCGAAAAATCGTGCCCGCAGTGAGAAACGCGAGAACAACTGTGAACTCGTATTTTTTGCCACGCTGTAAATACTTAATTCAGATGAGGACACGCAAAATAGAGTAGTTGAGGCATGTTTGCAAACAACCGTCAAACGAAAGTTCCGAATTGCCGCCAAACGGTAGTGCTATAAAAAAGTGTTCGTCATTCCGAGCGTAGCGAGGAATCCACTGACGCGCTCGGTTAGACTTGATGGATTCTTCACTTCGCTACGCTTCGTTCAGAATGACAACCACAAAATAGTTACATGACCCGCCAAACCATGAAATAGGCATCAATAAAAAAGGGCGGATTTAGAACCCGCCCCATAATCATCATCAACCCTTAACCTTCAACCTCCAACCTTCAACCTCCAACCTTCAACCTCCAACCT
>JBDNCJ010000009.1:0-63829 GCA_046719715.1 Chloroherpetonaceae bacterium
TAGTAGTAAAGAAAAGTGCGCGGCTGTTCGTCGTGCTGAATGGCTTGATACTCGTGCCAGAGTGCAAGTTCGCGTTCAGGCGATTGCGGTTTGCCAAGTTCTTCAATGACTTTTGAAAATCGCGCATGGCGAAAGACCGACGAATTAAACGGCGAATCCTCCGCCCAAATCACAAGTTGAAACGGCAGTGTTTCCGCCGAAAGTCCCGACAGAGCCGCATCTAATTGGAAATTATTTTGGCGTTGATTGAAGAGCGCCATTTCAAGGGTTTCAAGGTTGCACTCAATTCCGATGTCTTTGAGGTTTTGTTGAATAATCGTGCCGGCGTAGGCGCGTCGGTCGTTGCCTTTCGGCGCGGAAAGCGTGAAGGAAAATCGCTTGCCGTCTTTTTGCAAGATACCATCGTTGCCTCTTGTCCAGCCAGCCTCTTTAAGAAGCGACAAGGCTTTTTCAGGATTGTAAGCGTAAGTATGAAGCGATGGATTAAGAAGTTTTTTATATGCGGGTGAAAGCGAGGTATTGACAATCGTGGCTTTGCCATTGCCGATGTAGCCTTCAACAATCGCCTCACGATTGATTGCAAAGGTGAGAGCTTGTCGCACGCGCTTGTCGCCGAACAGTCGATGTGGTTTCAGTTCCTTGCGCTCACGATAGGCATCGCCATCGACGCATAGCCATACGACGCTATCGAACAAACGATTTCGGACGGCATAAATTTTCTTGTCTCGATGTTCTTTTTCAATCGCTATGGCATCTCTTGGTGCAATTCCACCCGAAGCCATCATCACGTCAATTTCTCCCGACTTAAACGCCGTCAGCCGCGTGGTGTAATCAGGAATGACGCGAAAAATGAGCCGCTTCAATTTGGCAGGAAAAGGCAAGCGACTTGAGTCGTTGCGCACCAAGACAAGTTGATTTTGCCGTTCCCACTTTTCAACTTTGAACGCGCCCGCCGAAACAATCGGCAACTCTGCGGATTTGGCGCGCAGTTGCTTCGGCTCGATGTTTTCAAAAATGTGTTTGGGTATGGGCATCAGGTCGTAGAAGTGATCGAGCACGATGTTGGGCGCGAGTGGTGTTGCGAAGTTCAAAATCAGTGTGGTGTCGTTGGGCGTTTGAACGGCGCGTTCAAAATCAATTTCACCGTTTTTGTCGCGAACAAAATCACTGACATAATGCTGGCGCGTGCTGGCAACCGAAGGGTTTGCGTAAAGCCGATAGGAAAATTTCAGGTCAGCGGAAGTAATCGGCATGCCGTCTTCCCATTTGGCATCGCTTCTTAGAAAAAACGTGGCTTGTTTGCCGTCGTTTGAAAATGTCCACTGTGTTGCCAGCATCGGCAGAAAGCGCACCTCGCCGCTTGCGGAATCATACTCGGCTTGAACCAGTTTCGGAAAAAGGAGCATACAAACCTCGCGCGAAATTGAGAATTGAATCAGAAGCGGGTTGAGATGGTCGAAATCATTGGCAATGCCGATAACGACGGTGTCATCGCGAAACGATGTTGCTTCTTTTCGTGCGGAACACGAGAGAGTGAGTAAAGCGATAACGAAAAGCAATAAGCGACCTGCAAGCATCATGAAAATCGTTGATGGTGAAAGTCGCAAAAATAATACCTCCGCCGTCAATAAGAAGCGCACAGTGGTAGAGGATTTGGCTTATCGCATCAGCACATTGCGAATGGTTGCCGAGATTTCGGCGATGTCGAAGGGCTTGGAGACAACATCGACTTGCTCTTTGGCGAGTTTCTCGGATTGTTCGGAATCCATGTAGCCTGTCATGACAACGACTTTGACGCTTTTTTTCTTGCGACGAAGTTTTTTGAGCAACTCGTAGCCGTCCATGTTTGGCATTCCCATGTCGGTGAGCACGAGGTCAATCTGTTTCTTTTTCTTTGCGAAAATTTCGAGGGCTTCTTCGCCGTCGGCGGCTTCAAGAATGGTGTAGCCTTTGGTGCGTAGCATTTTGGCGAGAAGTGTTCTCAAAAACGGTTCGTCTTCGACGATGAGCAAGGTTTCTTCGGCACTGGTGTCGGAAGCGGTCAGTTGTTGTTCCTCTACGCCCTTTGATAATTCCAACAAAGGGAACATCAGCGTGAAAGTTGTGCCTTTTCCGAGTTCGGTCTCGACCTCGATTTGTCCGTCATAGGCTTTGACAATGCCGTGAACGATGGAAAGTCCAAGCCCTGTGCCTTTTCCGACGCCTTTGGTGGTGAAGAATGGTTCAAACATTCGGGCTTTGACTTCGGGCGCAATGCCTGTGCCGGTGTCTTTGACTCTAATGACAGCATAAAGTTTATCGTTGTAGCGAGAGGTAGACAGGCTGTAGCTCAAAATGCCACCGTTTGGCATGGCGTCGCCAGCATTGATGCCGAGATTGAGCAAGACTTGGTAGAGCTGTTTGTCGTTGCCCATAATCCATGCTTGCTCAATGGATTGAATGGCTTGAACGGTAATGTTTTTTTTGAGCAGTTGGCGAAGCGTAGAGGTGATTTCATCGAGAAGTCGCGAGAGTTCAATTGGCTGTTTTTGCGTTTGCTCTGAGCGCGAGAAGTCAAGCAGTTGTCGGGCAATGTGCGTGCCGCGTTCGACGGTCTTTTGAATGGTTTGAGCGCTTTTGAGCAAAGTCGGATTGTTGAGCGTGTTGATGTTCAATTTCAGTTGCTCGCTGGAAAGGGAAATGATGGCGAGTAGGTTGTTGAACTCATGCGCAATGCCGCTTGCCAATGTTCCGACCGATTCCAATTTTTGCGCCTGCATGGCTTTTTCAGTGATGCGTTTTTTTTCAAACTCCATTTCTTTTTGAACAGTGATGTCCTTCATTGCGCCCAGCATTCTGACGGGATTTCCTGATTCGCCTTTGAGATAAACGCCGTTGTCTTCAACCCAGAAGTATGAACCATCTTTGCGTCGGTAGCGGTATTCGACACGATATTGCTCTCCGCTTCGCATCGTTTCTTCGAGCAGGCGCATTGCTTCATCTCTATCATCGGGGTGAATGTTATCTGTCCACTCTGCAAGGGAAATTTGGTGTTCGGAAGGTTGATAGCCCGTGAGACGTTCAACCGCACCCGACCATTTGATGATTCCTGTCGCCAAATCCAAGTCGTAGACGAGTTGACCGGTTTGTTCAAGCACCAAGCGGTATCGCTCTTCATTTTCGCGAAGCAGTCGCTCGGTTTGCTTGCGATCAGTGATGTTTTGAGTAACGACGAGAATTCGCTCAATGACATCAGTTTCTTCACGAATTGGGGTAACAAGGTAAAAGTAATCGCTTCCGCCGAGCGAGAGCTCGAAATTCACCGTCTCGCCGTTGAAGGCACGATTGAAATAAGAGGCAATTACCGGTGCGGCGTCTTCGGGATACACTTCAAAGAGAGAACAGTCAATCAAGTTTGCCGCATCGATGCCCAGTCGTTG
Source organism: Chloroherpetonaceae bacterium (assembly GCA_046719715.1). GTDB lineage: Bacteria > Bacteroidota > Chlorobiia > Chlorobiales > Thermochlorobacteraceae > JANWWM01. The sequence goes on from JBDNCJ010000009.1 coordinate 3,420, forward strand.
ATATTCCATGCCGTCAGTGAAGAGCAGAACGAAAGCGCGGTCGTAAATGCCGACCATGCCCGTGGGATAGTTTTCGGCAATCGCTCGATAGAGACGCTCGCTCTGGCGCAGTTCCGCCGTTCGTTCTTGCACTTGCCGTTCAAGCGATTCGTTCAAATCGCGCAGAGCCGATTCCAGCACTTTGCGTTCGGTGATGTCTTGAATGGTTGCGACGGCGTGCGTGGCGTTGCCGTCTTCGTCTCGGAAGACTTCGGTTTTGAAGACATAAAGCATTCGGATTTCGCCCGTATCCCCACGCCTGATGCGGTATTCAAATGGTTCATTGACGAATCCGCGTTGTGATTTAGCGACGCCTGCTTTTGCAAGATGAGCATTGACAATTGGAATGTCTTCTTTGAGAATGAATCCTTTTCCAATGTCTTCGAACTTGACGTGGCGAGAGCCGAGTTGTTCGAGCGTCGTGCCGAGTTGCTCAATGTATCGGTCGCTGTAAGTGAGTTCGCGTTTAACAAAATCAATCTCGATGGTGGCGATGTTGGCAATGCGCAAGGCTTCGGTCAATTTGGCGGCGACGTCTTTTCGCTCCGAAATATCCAGAATAATTCCCTCCCAATACACGATGCCGTCTTCGGAACGGCGCGGTGTTGCGGCGATTTCAATCCAAGTGCTTTTACCGCGAATGAGCGTGCGTCCTTCCCAACGAAATGGCTTTAAGGTTTCGAACGATTGTGCCATCACATTCATAAAGCCTTGCAAGTCATCGGGGTGCAGAAACCGAGCGGCAGTGTTGTTATAGCCAATCATGTCTTCGGGCTTAATGCCGAATTGACGAATGCTCTCGCCGATAAATGTAATTTTTCGGGAAAGGTCTGCTTGCGCTTCGGCTTGAAACACCGCGCCCGGAATGTTGTTCGCTAATGCTCGATACTGCGCTTCGCTTTCTTTTGCACGGTATTCCTCCGTAGCGTCAATGCTGATGGCAAGCAACCCAGTAACTTCGCCTTGCTCATTGTGCGTCGGTTGCAAAAAATGTTTAAACGCAACGGGTGAGTCCATGTACATATCGAACGTTTCAAACTCGACGGCTTCACCTGCGAGGGCTTTGCGAATGTATTCAATAAAGGTTTGATTAAAACTGTATAATTCAAACGCCGAAAAGCCGACGGCTTCGCCCGGCGCGAAGCCTAATTTTTCCAAGCCTTTTCCTTCCGAGAGTGTCAAGCGACCTTCTTTATCGAGCGACCACAACACAATCGGCGCATTTTTGATGATGAGTTTGAGTTGTTCGTCAAATCGCGCGATTTGCTTTTCGCGCTCGATGCGCTCAGTTACATTGAATTGAATTCCGTCCCAAATGATTTTTCCATCGGGCTGTTTGCGCGGCAGGGAGAAGGCTTCGAGCCAAGATGTTTTCAGCGGTGAGGCAATACGCCCAAGCCAATGAAATTGGGAGAGCGATTGAATGGATTGATTGAGCGAATCGTAGAACGATGGCAAGTCGTCAGCGTGAATGAGTTCGGTGATTCGGTTGGGGTTGGCAAGAATGTCGTCGCGACTCACCCCGAAGAGTTTATCTGCTTGTTCGGAAATAAAAGTGAAATAAAACTTTCCGTCAGGCTCTAACACGAACTGATACGTGACACCGGGCAAGTTATTGACGAGGGCTTGAATACGGGATTGGGTTTCTTTGGCTTCGGCTTCGGCTTTCTTGCGCTCGGTGATGTTGAGCGTAACGGTTAAAATTTGATTGATTTCTCCCTTCTCGTCGGGAAGCGGCACGGCGATATTTTCGTAGAACATTCCGAAGTTTTCGAACTCAAAGTATTGCGCTTCGCCTTGGAACACCTTGTCGTAGCGTGCTTTCGATGGGGCTAAATCTTTATTTGGGAAAAGCACGTCTATCGGCTGTCCGATAAAGGTTGCGGGGTTGAGGTTGCGTTTGCGATACTCTTCTCCGTCGGTGAAAACGATGCGATAGGCTTTATCTAAAACGTTAATCGCGCCGTTGGGAAAATTTTTCGCAATCGATTCGAAGAGTTGCTGGCTCTTGCGCAGTTCGCTTTGCGAGCCGCGCAGTTCTTTCTCGACTTGCTTTTGCCCGACGAGCAGTTGCTCGAATTGCGCTTTGAGCACGTGCAGTTCCGATTGAAGAACTTGGCGGCGTTGTTTGTTGCGCTTTTCAGTAATGTCGCGGACGAGGGCGAGCGCTTTTGTTCTCTGACCCGCTGGCTCATTGAAATAGAGCGTTATTTGCAGCAAGAGGCTCGATTCACCAGCACTTGGAACAACAAGTTCAAACGACGCACCCGATTCTGCCGATAAAACCATCTCAACATATTGCGCTTGGGTTTGTGCCTGTTGGTTGCTCGGCAACATGCTCCATATCGGCTTGCCGATGAGGTCAGTCGCGCTCGATGCGTAAAAGTCGGCAAAGGCGCGATTGGCTTGTAAAATCAAGCCCTTTTGGTCGGTGATGACGATTCCGTCGCTCGATTGGTCGAGAATGATTTGTGAAAAGTCAAGGAGTGCCTCGTTCATCATACATCTAAGGCTTTTAAGCATCGTTCAAGCAGACGAGTGCTGGACTGCAATGGCACGAGATTCGAGCGATATAGCCCACGATACAGCACTTTACACAAGCATCTCGCGCCAATCGGCTTTCTGTTGCACTTTTTTAGAAATGTTGTCAAGACACTTCAAGTCTTGAAAGTTTGCTTGCAAGGTTTGCACAAAATAAAAAGGATAATGAAGATTCATTATCCTTTTCAATATAAAGTAAACTTTTTGCGTTGTTATCGCCCTAATTTGCAAAACCGCTGATGCCATATGTGAGCGTTGCAGAAACGAAACGGCGCATAATTGGCGAGCCGAGCACGTCGGGCGTTTTGTTGTCGAAGATGTTGTTGATTCCGATTTGGAAAGTTGCGCCAAGCGATTTCCATTCATATCCTATGGTTAAATCAACAACGGTTCGGTCGTCAAGCGTGCCGTTCCAGCGACCAGCGCGGAAGGTGTAGCCCGGAATGTGCCGCCCATGCAGGTTCAAGAAAGTTCCTTTGCCAAACTGATTGCGGAGCGCAAGCGTCGCCTTGTATTTGTTTGTGGGTGCATTGAGTTGAATTGGAATGCCCTGCGAGGCGAATTGATTATCGGTTGAGGCAAAGTCCATAAACGACGCATTGAGGTCGAGGTTAATATCCGCCGTAAAGAAATACGAGAGTCCAATATCAAAACCGTAAATATCCGCGCCGCCGTAATTGAAGTAAGTTGTCAGTTGTCCAGGGATGCCCGAGCCGCCGGTTGTCGGGTCGAATCCTGAAAGCGTGCCGTCGCTATTGAAAGCAAATGTTCTCACGCCGTCTGAAATGGCAAACGCAGGGCTGATAAAGTTGGTGTATTGAGAGTAGTAAGCAACAACATCAATGAACAATTTTTTATCAATCGTAAGTCCCTTGTAGCCGACTTCAAACGAATTGACGGATTCAGGTCTAAGTGGGTCGTATTGAGCCAATATCGCGCCAGTGGGATTTCCATTCGCATCTCTATCGGCTGAATTTCGAACCGTATACCCGTTCAGGTTTCCACGCGCCGCGCCGTTGAAAAGGAAAAGATGATTTTCCAAAATCACAGGAACTTTGAACGCACGATTAAACCCGACGCGAACATTGTGGTCAGGCAACACCGACCAAACCGCCGTAGCCTTCGGGCTGAATTGCGGGTCATAATAAGTATGATTATCCAAACGCCCAGCCAGAGAAAGTCTTAGACGATTTTCAAAGAAACGCTTGTCGATTTGTAAGTATGTTCCGATTTCCGTTGCTGTAATATCTGCATCAGGTCGATAAAACCCGTTCGTCAAGAAAGTTGCGCGTGGGTCGTAATAGCGATATTGAAATCCGCCCGTGAACTCAAATCCATCAAGGTCATAACGAAGTTGGACTTCTGAATCAATCAGGCTCGATTCGTCGAAAACGCCGGCAGCGGAATCAACAACGGCATAATTAACGCGAGATAATACTTCTTCTCTCGTTAGAGTTCCGTTTCCGGGTTGGCTGCGAATCGTAGCAACTTGACGCGCAATTTGCTCTGCACGGTCATGAATTTGGAATGATTTGCCAGCGTCGTTTGAGGTGCGGGTTACTTGCGCGAACCAGCCCAATTTCCCTAACTGACCGTTTAATTGTAAGCTTTGATAATTGATGCTGTATCCGTTGGCTTCAAGCACACCGAAGTTGCTGCCCAAGAAGCCTGTTGACTCGGAGTATCCTGCCATCGCTCGTGCGCTGAACGTTTCGCCGCGATAGTAAAGACCGCCGTCAATTTTTCGGAGCGAGGCTTTCATCGCCGAAAGTTCAGTTTCATCAAATACATAGCCCAAGCGGCGAAGATCGTCAATGAACGCTTGATTGGCTCGGGTTTGAAAAGCCGGCGTTTCAGGATTCAACACCGTTTGGTTTTGGCTGATGAAATCTGGCGCCCTGAACAAGAAAAAATTTCCGCTCTCAAATTGGTCGGCTTCCATAAGTTGGGAGGTAACTTTCCAACCAATGTTACCGATGTGGTCGGCATATCTCGCACTTAGGTCATAAAGCGATTGCGAGCCGCCTCGAATCGAGACCTCCGCACCAGCATAATCAAATGGATTCTTCGTAATCATATTCACAACGCCGGCGTGCGCATTCGGACCGTAGAGCGCGGCGGCAGGACCGACGGCGACTTCAATCGAAGCAATATCGAGCGACGGATTCGGCGCAAGCGCAAATTGCGGCAGCCCAAGTCCGGGGAGCGTCGCCAGCCTGCCGTCAATCAAGGTGAGCATTCGAGTATTGAACTGCGTGTTCAATCCCCGAGAACTCACATCAACCGTATTGATACCGCGTTCAACGAAATCAACCCCTTTTAATTTTGCGAGCGTGCCTAAGGGCGAAGTGCTTGCCGTTTGGCGAATCGATTCAAAAGTTGCCGTCTCAATTGTTATAGGCGCATCTAATTTTTTCTCGGCTTTTCCTTTTGAAGCCGTTACAACCACTTCACGCGATTGCGCCGCTAACCCCGACAAGGCAACATTGATGCGCTCCGTGCCGCTTTCCGAACTTATCGTTACTTTCTTCACGACCGTTTCATAGCCGACATATTTAATTTGAACTGAATAGACGCCTTTTGAGACGGTTAACTCAAACTCACCTTTTTGATTTGTTACTGTGCCAAGCGTAGAGGCTAAAACGCGAATGCTTGCACCAACCAGCGGCTCGCCCGTTTCAGCATCAGTGATGCGACCAACGATTTTTGAGGTTTGCGAGTAAAGAGTGTCGGAGGAAAAAATGAATAAAGCAAATGCGATTGCTACGAAATAGCGTGCTCTCATTGTCGGTTGTCTCCAGTTGTTTGCGCATGATTGCGCTTGTTGAACATAATGTTGATAAACTTGCAATGAATTTAACATTTTTTTCAAACTCACAAATTTTGACAAAAAAATCGGCATTTGAAATCTGTTTTGCTTTCAGTATAATTCGCAACTTTAAATGACACATTCTACTATCAACCTTTGACAAAGAGAAGCCATGAAAAACAACATCATTGTTGCAATTTTCGCAATGCTTTGCGGATTTTCCGCGCTAAGTTGTTCGGAAGACAAAATTACCGAACCGAGAATTGGCGGCGAACCTGGTAGCGGAAATCCCGGAAGTTTCAACGCTTCGCGGTATGTTTCAATCGGAAACAGCATCACCGCAGGCTTTCTTTCAGGTTCGCTCTATGAAAGCGGGCAAAAAAACAGTTTTCCATATTTAATTGCGCGGCAAGCTCACGGAGTTGCCGCAGCGGACACGCTCTTTCAAATGCCACGAATTGCTGATCCCGGTCTCGGCGCGGTTGTTGCAACGCCACTTGGACCAACATTGATAAGTGGACGAATTGAGTTGGGTGGATTCAGTGCAACCGGCACTCCCATCTCAGTAATCAATACCTCTCCAACAGGCAATGGACTATTCCCTCCCACTAATCCTGCGTTCCTTAACATTGGATTAGCAAGACCCTACAACAATCTGGGAATCCCTGGCATCGTTGTCGCTGATGCCACCATCGGCATTACAACTGTCAATAGCGCGTCGCGAAGCGCATTTCTTGATATCATTTTAAGGAATCCAACGCTCGGAAATACTTCGCCCGTCCAACAAGCGAGACTGCTCTCGCCAACATTTGTAACCTTTTGGCTCGGAAACAACGATGTATTGGGCTACGCAACATCGGGCGGTGTGAATCCGTCTGCACCGACGCCTAAAGCGATCTTTGAGCTTTTCTACAAGCAGGCGATTGATAGTTTAAAGTTGATTCCAAACGTTAAAATCGTTTTGCTCAATATCCCTGATGTAACCTCGATTCCCTTCGCAACCACTATTGGTCCGCTTTTAAGAACCGCCTACACAGTCGGCAAACAACTCGGTAGAATTCCTGCATCGTCACCAGGTGTCTTTTATTACCGCAGAGGCGTCAATCCCCTTAACGCCGCTTTGCCCTTTGATACGCTTGCACTTATGACGACGAACGACATGGGAAATCCAACCTCTCAAACCGGTGCTCTGGTATTGCTGACGGGAAGCACGGCGGCATCTGCGCTCGGAAGCATTTCAAATCCAGCAAGTCAAACTTGGCGAAATTTGCTTAACGCTTATCGTAATAATCCCGGACTTGCGCCGCTCTTTACAGGAACTACACCAGGTTCATCAGAAGAGTGGCAAGTGTTCCGAACGACTTTTTTCTCCCCTGCACTTGACACAACCAAGCCGTTTGGTTTAGACCCTACACATCCTGTTCCAAATCAATGGGTTTTAGACCGTGGCGAGTTGAACATTGCCCGACAAGCCGTCCAAGACTTTAATGCGTTCATCGCCTCACAGGTCGGCGGAGCGGTGGTTGGACTGGTGGATATCAACAAACTGTTCAATGATATTGTGGCGAATCAGGGTATTACAGTCGATGGCGAGCGGCTCAGTGCAACATTCGTAACTGGCGGCTTGTTCTCGATGGACGGTGTGCATCCCTCTCCAAAAGCACATGGTATTGTCGCCAATGAACTTATCACAATTATCAATCGTGAATTTGGAGCGTCCATTCCGCTTGTTCAGGTGAGAAATCTCTCGAACGGAGTTGTATTGGCGAATGGAAATCAATCCCCCTCTCAAAACGCAGGCGAGATATTTGAATCGGCGGCAAGAGCGGTTGGCGCATTCAAAAAGATTGAATAGTCTGATGGCTTATCTCACCAACCTTTACTCTCAAACAATATATCTCAAACAATATAAAAAGGTCGGAAAACCTCCGACCTTTAACTTTTCTGATGAGTCTTCACTTCGACGATTTGAGTTTGACAATCGGACGCGGATAAGCCTTGCCAAGTTCTACGCCGTAAAGCGCAGCTTCCATTGGCGAGAGTTTATGCGGCTCATGAATGAGCGGTGCAGGCACTTGGCGTAATTCGGGAATCCAATGCCGAACATAGTCGCCGTTGGGGTCATACATCGTGGCTTGTCGGAGCGGGTTGAAGTAGCGGTCTTCGCGCGGGTCGTTGCCGATGCCCGACACATAGTTCCAGTTGCCGTAATTGCTGGCGACATCGTAGTCAATGAGGCGCGACTCGAACCACTCCGCGCCCATGCGCCAATCCACTTTCAAATCTTTGACGAGAAAACTGGCGACGTTTTGCCGTCCGCGATTCGACATAAAGCCTGTTGCTGAAAGTTCGCGCATATTGGCGTCGATGAACGGCACGCCCGTTTTGCCTTCTGCCCATGCTTGAAACTTGGCTTCATCGTGCGAGAGCGCAAGCGATTGATTTTTAATGCCGCCGCGTTTGAAGAGGCGATTGCCAACTTTGAGCGAGAGCAATCGAAAGTAATCGCGCCATAAAAGTTCAAAGATGAGCCAATACGTTGAATCGTTGGCAATGCGTTCACGCTCGTAGCGTTGAACTTCTTCGTAAATCGTGCGCGGCGAAATGGAGCCATTGGCAAGCCACGCCGAAAATTTTGAGGAGTAGTTCGAGCCTAACAGTCCGTTGCGCGTTTCTTTGTAGCGTCGGAGCGAGTCGGACGACCAAAAGTAATCATCAAGGCGTTTTAAGGCTTCGCTCTCACCACCTTTGAAGCAAAGCACCGCGCGCACATCAGTAGGTGGCTCGCTAAGTCCAAGTTGTGAGAGCGTCGGTAAGTTGCCTACCTGAACGGCTTCGGGAAGCGGAGTTAATTGTTTCGGCGCAGGAAAGGTCGGGCGAACTTTGCACAATTTCTCTACCTGTTTGCGAAACGCCGTGAAGACATCAGGCAATTTTTCCGGAGAAAACGGAAGGTCGTTTTTGTGATAGAGTGTCGACTGCCAATATGTGTGAAATTTGATGCGATGTTCATGCAAGGCACGCTTGAGATGGCGTTCAACTGTGAGTTCTTCATCAGTGGATTCTTCGCTGAAAAACACGGCTTCTGCATTCGCCTGCCGTGCCAAGTCTGCAATAATGAGTTCAGGCTTACCGACACGAATAACCAAATCGCTTCCTAAGGCTTGAAGTGAGCGTTTCAAATCGGCGACGCTTTCGAGCAAAAACTTCGCCCGAAATGCGCCCGTTTTCTTGAAGCCGAAGCGCGTTGTGCCGAATTGCCGTTCATCGAAAATGTAAATCGGAATCAAAGTTTTTGAGGCTTCGTTTGCGCGAACAAGCGTTTCGTTGTCTCGCACGCGCAAATCATTGCGAAACCACACCAAAGCAGTTTGATAAGAAGGCATACTTTGAAATTGAGTTGTTGTGAGCCGATTAACGCACGAAGTCGGGGAAGCGTTTTTATTTATGCATCGTGCATGACGCGAGAGAGAATGCGGCAGAAAACATCGGTCTCTTCACCAAGCACAAGAATTGGGTTTCTTCCTGAATCTTTCTCGAGTTCAACGCCGTCGCTGTAAGGCGAGAAGGCTAAAAGCCGCTCCATGCGAAGCGTGAAGTTTTTGAGATTACCCATAAAGATAACGCGCTTGTTGGTCAGGTAAATCGTGCCGCCATCGATGAGCTTCAACTCTTCGCTGGTGATGCGTTGCGGCGCAATCGTGCCCACTCTGTAATAGACGCCTTTTGCGATTCTAATGCGAGCCCCAACGCCAGCATAGTTAATTCTTCGCGTAACGGTCCGAAATTCTTGCCAAAGCGCAGGGCAAGTAAAAAAGCAGACTTCGGATTTGTAAAGTTTGATATCGACAGCAATCGTGGGCAAGTCGGCGTTTTCAATGCGCCAGTATAGGCGAAATCGTTCTAATTGGCGTTGCGTGTGAGGTTCAAGGTCAGGTTTGACGCCCAAGTTTTTGCACAAGGCTTCAAATTGAGCGTCTTCATCGGGCGAAAGTTGACCATCAGCCACTGCATTCAGCAAAAATCTTGTGAGCATGGTTTGCTTGACTTCGCGTTGGAGTTCTGTGGCAATCTCTTCTGGAAGTGTAAGTTCGGTTTGAAGTTTGCGCAAGAACTCGCGTTCTTCAGCGGTTATCTTTTCATCGGCGACTGCTTCTTCAAGGCTTTCCTTGTAGATTTGCTTGGCAACTTTGAGATGAATGTCCTTAACGGCTTTATCGTTGAGGCTAAGCAGGCGTTTGAGATGTTTGAGTTCTTCAAGGTCTTTATCGGAAAGGGCTTTATCGGTGAGGCAGTGTTGAAGGTAGCGTTCATAGAGTTGAGTAATGTCGCGTGCAAAAAGTCGCACGACGTTCGGTTTGTATTTGGCAAGAATGTTGCTGACTTCGGTGAGCCGAACATCGAGAAGCGGTTTAGAGGCAAGAAGATTATTGATTTCTGTGACGGCGTTTTCGGGCGGCTGTCGACGAAAAAGTTTTTGGAAAAAACTTTGGGCTTTGAGCGGCTTTCGGGTGAAGACTTGCATTGATGTTAGACCCGTCGAATCGTGGGCATTTATTGAGTTCACAAGATTTGACTGAACACCATCGCAACCATAAAAAAGAAAGCCCCGTTCCCCTGAGCAAGAGCGAGGCTTTTCTATGGCTAATCACACTGAAAGAACAAACCTTAAACCAAGAGAGACTTGTACAAAAGATTTAATTGAGCGGATACGCCGTCGCTTGGGCGGAAAGTTTTTTGACAGTCAAAGCAACTGACGCCCCATCGAGCAATTTTTTGAGTTCCTCGATTTCTTCACGATGAAACGCCATCGTAATACCTGAGGGCTGGAGCGCGACGAAAATTTTTCGGTGATACGGCTTCTTTTCGTTTCCCGCTTCGCTTCGCTTCCAATCAATCGAGTCGATGCTTTGCTTGAAGGCTTCAAATCCTTTGAAGTCAAATCGAAGAAAGAGATTTCCAAATTCCACTTGAATCACGGCGCAACCCGCGTTGCAAATCACATTGCCGTGCGAAGTTTGATACACCGTTGTTTTTGAAGATTGTGCTTGCATGCTTCATTCTCCCTGAAATTTTCCTTTTAAGACTTATTTAGACTGAATCTAAACTACGAGATACGCGGCTTAATTCCAAATGATTCAGAAATTTTTTTAGCGCACTTCATGCTTGAACGCGAGAGGCTAAGTGGATTCCTCGCTTGGCTCGCAATGACATACTGTTTTCTTGTCGTTCTGAACGAAGCGTCAGCGCAGTGAAGAATCCAAAACAGTGGACAGGTCATAGTTAAGCGTGTAAGTGCTCAACTTTCATCTGTTCACTTTTAACTTTTCACTCTTAACGCTCAACCTGTGTTGTGAAGAGCAATAGCGACTTTTTTGAGGGCTTCAACGCCTTTGACTTCTTCGGCAAAGAGCGGGATTTCAATGATGTGAAAATTTGCAAATGCCTTCTTCGCTTTGGCTTTGAAGTGCGCTTGTTCGGCTTTTCGCTTTTGGAAGAAAACGCCGTCATGCATGTCGGTCAAGGTTTGATTGAGAATGAGGTAGCGTGCCGAAACGCCGTAGTCTTGCAACGCCTTCGTCAGTCGCGCGGTTTCGGCAAGTGCCATGTCGGTGAGAATGGTAACGGGCAGGAACTCGCATGCGGTTGGGTCTTTCAAGAGCGATTCAATGCGTTTGACAGTTTTTTTCATCTCGACTAAAAAGTCGTCACCTGAATCGGGTTGATATGCGCCTTTGAAGGTGAGCATGACTTCGCGGTATTTCCAGCGGAGTTTCGCCATCACTTTTATCCAATCGTCGAGCAACTGTGGCATCGAGAGCAGTCGAAGTGCGTGTCCTGTTGGAGCAGTATCGACGATTACTTTGTGATAATCGCCTTGCAGGGCATAATCGGTAACGGCTTTGAGTCCCATCACTTCGTCCAAGCCGGGAATGGTGGTTTCGAGCATCAAGTCGATGTCTTCGCTATCGAGGTTGGTGGTGGTATCCATGATGCGTTTGAGTTGTGCACGATGGGTTTGTAGAAAGTCGTGATAGATTTTTTCGGCATTGATTTCGAGAGCGAAGAGTTGCGAGGTGTGATGGACTTTTTTGACCTGCTCACCAATGGATTGCATGAGGCTATCGGAGACGGAGTGTGCGGGGTCAGTAGAAATGACAAGGGTTTTGAAGCGTTCAGAAAGATGAACGCCCAGACTGCATGCGACGGTAGTTTTACCGACGCCGCCTTTGCCGCCGACGAAGATGAGCTTTTGCGTCTCGAACATAGTTATGCTCAAATAAACTTTTCGCCGCGAAGCACCGCGACGTCGCAAAGGTAGGCGATGATGGTGTAGTTCGGGAAGTATTCTTCGGCAAGATGCGTCATGATTTTTTGTGCGACGCTTTCGCTGACGAGCGTTTCAAGCCGTAGGTTTTCGCCTTCCCATTCGCTCATGCGCTCGCCTTTTGCACCCTCGCCCTGTGCTTTTGCAATCGTGTAGCCTTTTGCGCCAAGTTTTTTGATGTCGGCGATTAACCGTTTTTTCAGAACCTCATCGGCGATGATGGTTACAAGTTTGAGTGGATAAGTGTGCATGGTTTTCTCCTTTCAGTGAGCATAAAGCCATTGAGCAAGTTCGTAGTAAATCGGCAATCCGATAATGATGTTGAAGGGAAAAGTAATCGCCAGCGACGCGGTGAGGTAATACGTCGGCGAGGCTTGCGGCAGTGCAACGCGACAGGCGGCAGGCGCGGCAATGTAGGACGCACTCGACATCAAGACAGCGAAAATCATAGCGCCACCCATCGATAAGCCCGACCACTTTCCAACCAACACTCCCAAGAGCGCGTGCAAGAGCGGCATCACAATTCCAAAGCCAATGAGAAAGCCCCCGACCTTCTTCAAATCGCCCAATCGCCTGCCCGTGACCAATCCCGCCTCGAGCAAAAAGAGCATTAAAATTCCCCGAAACGGCGCGTCAAAAAACGGCGAAACTTGTTCCCAGCCGCTTTTGCCCGCAAGCAATCCAATCGCCAAACATCCGACGAGCAACACCGTACTTTTGCCCGTCAACAGTTCGCGCATGACCTCCGAGAGTGAGCCTGTTTTACCACTTTTATCAAGGGACTTTGCTAAAAAAATTGCAATGAGAATGGCAGGCACTTCCAAGACAGCAAGCAAGCCGGGCATAAAGCCTTCGTAAGCGGTTTCGTGCGCGTCAAGAAAGGCAAGTGTTGCGCTAAAAGTCGCCGCTGAAACCGAGCCGTAGTGCGCCGCAATCGCCGCCGCATTCGGCACATCGAATTTTCCCAGATAGCGCAAAATCATAAACGACCAAATCGGAATCAGTGCGCCCAACAGCAACGCAAAGCCAAGCGGCTTGTAAAACTCCGCAAAGGGCACAAGCGAGAGTTTATAGCCACCTTTCAGACCAATGGCAATCAAGAGGTAAATGGTCAGCGAGAGGTAGAGTTCTTCAGGAAATTTCAAGTCGCTTTTCAGAAGCGTTGCCGCCATTCCCAAGAGGAACGCCAAAATCATCGGCGAAAGCAAGTTGCCCAAAATCGCTTGTAGATCCATCGGCTAATCGTTCTTTTTTGAATCGACAATCGGATAAAACGTCGCCGTGATTCCGTAGAGATGTTCGCCGTTCTTTTGATTGGATTTTTCACATTCCGAAATCCACGCCTCAAACTGGGCTTGCAACTTCTCCGCTTTTTCTTTTGACGTGCGAATGTGCAATCGCTGAAAAAACGGATGCGTGTTTCCGGACTTGATGAGCTTTTTGTTCAAACTTTCTTTTAACTCCGAAAGCGTAGATTGCAAGGCGGAAGAAAACGTCAGTTCGGTGGTCGAGGGTTTGGCTTCGTCGGTATCAAGCCGCACTTCGAAGAGCACGGGCGAGAGTGTGAAATGTTTAGCGACGGCTTTGTAATACTTTTCCAACGTGCCGCGATTCGGCTTGGTGTGGGTGAGTTTAATTAAGCCAACGGATTCGAGGGTTTCAACATGATGATAAAGTTTATTGACATTTTCATGCAACTGTTCAGCGACTTGCTTCGTCGTCATGCTTTTTTCGGAGAGCACGTGAAGAATTTTCAGGCGGAGCGGGTCAGCAATGGCTTTAATTTGCTCGAGCTCACGAAGCATGTAAATATCGGTCATATCAGAATTACTAATTTTTGAAAGCCGAATATAAAACAAAAAGCCCGCACATCGGGTTGCGCGGGCTTTTGAGTGTTGAAGGCGAGGCTACAAAAATTTTTCGCCGCGTAACACTTGGGCGTCGGAGAGATAGGCAATGATGCTGTATTTCTCGAAGTAGTCGCGCATGAGCTTCTCCAAAATTTTGTCAGCAAGTTCCGCGCCGACGAGCAGTTCCAAGCGAATGTTCTCGCCTTCCCATTGGCTGATGCGTCCGCCGTGAGCGCCTTCGCCGTAGGCTTTTTCAAGCGTGTAGCCTTTTGCACCGAGTTTTTTGACGTCCGCGATAAGCCGTTTTTGCAAGGCTTCATCGGCGATAATGGTCAGCAGTTTTAGTGATACGGTTTTCATGAGTCCTCCTTATGCGCCATATAAAAGTTTTGCAAAGTAGTGGTAAAGCGGCAATCCGATGATGATGTTGAACGGGAAGGTAATCGCGAGCGACGCCGTGAGGTAATACGTCGGCGAGGCTTGCGGCAGTGCCACGCGGCACGCGGCGGGTGCGGCGATGTAAGAGGCGCTCGCGGCGAGCACCCCGAGAATCGTTGCCCCGCCGAGCGAAAGCCCCGCAAGTTTTCCGAGATAAATTCCAAGCATCGCGTGCAGAATCGGCATCAGGATTCCAAAGCCGATGAGAAAGCCGCCGACCTTCTTCAAGTCGCCCAGCCGCCTGCCTGTAACCAATCCCGCTTCAAGCAAAAAGAGCGCGAGAATGCCGCGAAACGGTGCCTCAAAAAATGGCGCCACTTGCTCCCAACCGCGCTTGCCGCAAATCATGCCGATGATTAAAAAGCCAATCAAGAGCAGACTGCTTTTGCCCGCAACGAGTTCTTGCATCACTTTTCCGAGCGAGCCGTTGCCGTTTGAATCGGCGTTTTTTCCCGCCGCCAAGCGCGCCGTGAGAATGGCGACGATGATTGCCGGAAACTCCATAATCGTCAGCAAGCCGGGCATAAAGCCTTCATAGACGCCGCCCGCAAACTTCAACGCTTCTTCTGTCAGCGCGGGATTTTGTTCGAGCAGAGCGGCTTTGAGATTGTCATGAAAGGCAATCGCTTCGCCGAATGTAACCGCCGAAACCGAGCCGTAGTGCGCCGCAATCGCCGCCGAATTTGCAATATCAAATTTCCCCATTCGCAAGAGAATTTGATATGCCCAAATCGGAATCACAACGCCGAGCACCAGCGCGGCAATCGCAGGATACATGAACTCGGAAAACGGCGTAATCGAGAGTTTATAACCGCCTTTCAAGCCAATGGCGATGAGCAAATAAATTGTGAGTGCGGTGTAAAGTTCTTCGGGAAATTTCAAGTCGCTTTTCATCGCCGTTGCAACGATGCCGAGCACAAACGCCAACACCATCGGCGAAAGAAGCGACACCACGAGTGCTTGTATTTCCATTGGGATTTGAGTCAGTTATGGGTTAAGCGTTTCAGGCAAGAACTCCACGACGCCCGTCGCAAGGTGATAGACGGCACCAACGATTTTGGCTTCGCCCGTTCTAACTGCTTGCGCAAGAATCGGCTCTAAATTGCGCATCTGTTGAACCTGCATTCTGACATTTTCGCGCACCGTTGCATTGACGAACTCATCTTGCTTGATTTGCCCTGACTTTACTTGCTCTTCGACGCGCAAGGCGGCGGGTTTAATGGCATTAACCAGCGCGATGATGTTGCCCGGCACCGCCTTTTGGTAGTTGCAAGAGGCGGCAACGGCTCCGCACTCCGTATGCCCAAGCACGACAATTAAGTTCGCCCCTAATACGGCTTCGGCAAATTCAATGCTTCCAAACGAAGCGGCGGCGGAAACTTGCCCCGCCGTGCGCACGATGAAGAGGTCGCCTAAGCCTTCATCAAAAATGATTTCATTCGGCACGCGGCTATCGGCGCACCCGACAATGATGGCAAATGGCTTCTGACCTTTGGCGACTTCGCGAATGCGCTCTGGACTTTGTCGCGGGTGAATCGTTTTGCCTTGCACAAATCTCATGTTGCCCGCTTTGAGCCGCTCAATGGCTTGGTCAGGAGTAATCGGGTTGCGCGTTTGCGCTGAAAGCACTGTCGCAAAAAATGCGAACGAGAAAATAAGAAGTGTCTTTTTCATATTTTGTTTTGATTTATTATTAGAATTTAATTTAACAAACAACAGTGCAATTTTATTAAAAATAAATTTAATAACAAAGAAAAGGTTGAAATTTTTTTTCAATAAAAAAGGCTTCCTGTCGGAAGCCTTGTCAAGAAATTTTTTGAGACAAGTGTTGTCTTATTTCGGCTACGATTTTTCGCCGAACGATGTGCCGAGTGATTTTGCGGCGAGGATTAAGTCGTGGTCGGGCGGGACGAATTTGTTTTTGCCTGCGACTTCGGCAATTGGCACAGAAACGATTTGACTGCCGCGCAGTGCCGCCATTTTTGCAAACTCTCCGCGCATGACCATTTTCGCTGCGTAATGTCCGAAGCGCGTTGAAAGGATTCGGTCGTAAGCCGTCGGAGAGCCTCCGCGTTGAAGATGCCCAAGAATCGTTACGCGGGTTTCAAGTCTCGGCAGTTTTTCCTCGAGTTGATGCGCAAGCACGTGCCCAACGCCTCCTAATCGTAGTGTATCAAAACTATCCTTGACGACTTTTTGCACCACCAGTTCGCCGCCAACGGGTTTAGCGCCTTCGGCAATCACCACAATCGTGAAGCCTTTGCCTTGCTTGTTTCGGTTAGAGCACACTTCGGCGACGACATCGATATCGTAAGGAATTTCAGGAATCAAAATGACATCAGCGCCGCCGGCAACGCCGCCGTAGAGTGCAATCCAACCCGCGTAGCGTCCCATCACTTCAATGACCATGACGCGGTGGTGCGACATTGCCGTTGTGTTAATGCGGTCAATCGATTCTTTGACGATTTCGACGGCGGTGTAGAAGCCGAAGGTGAGGTCGGTTGCCATGAGGTCGTTGTCAATGGTTTTTGGAATGCCGACGGTCGGCAGTCCCATTTCGGTAAATCGCGCCGCCATTGACATGGTGCCATCGCCGCCGATGGCGACGAGCGCGTCGATGCCGAGTTTTTTGGCATCGGCGACGACCTTCTTTGAGACGTCTTTGAACTCACCTGTTTTGGGTTGATACTGCCGAAACGGGTTGGCTTTATTGGACGTGCCGAGAATCGTGCCGCCAACGGAAAGAATCCCCGACATGTCTTTGAAAGAGAGTTCTTGATAATCGTTTTCAATCATGCCGCGAAAGCCGTCGCGGTAGCCGATGACTTTCACGCCATAATCGTGAATGAGCGTTTTAACGCACGCTCTAAGCGTCGCATTCAAGCCCGAGCAATCGCCGCCACTTGTGAGAATTCCGACCTTTTTAATTTTTTGAGTTTTGTTGTTGGAGGATTCAGTTTTGGGAAGTTTTCTTGAGAACTGCTTTGATTTCATTGTTTTTTTGGATTGGTTACGCTCCTTAAACAGGGCAAAGATACGGAATTTTTCCGAAGCGACTTTCAGGAGGAAAAGAAGTAAAAGCACAAGCGGCGGGTGAAGTCACTTTTCGTGATTCGTTCAGATTGGATTCCTCGCTTTGCTCGGAATGATGCGATTTGTCGAGCTTGCGGTTATTCTGAACGGAGCGAAATAAGCCAAATGAGAATGAAGAGCAAGGTTTCTTTTCATTCCATAAGTATGGAGACAAAATAAACGATTGTTTTTGCAGTTCATTCTGAACGAATCGAAGCGGCGTGAAGAATCCAAGTGGATTCCTCGCTTTGCTCGGAATGACATTGTGGCTTGTTGGAGAGTTAAGAGTGTAAGTGCTCAACGGTCATTTCTTAACTCTTCACTCTTAACTCTTCATTATCAACTCATTTGGATTCCTCGCTTTGCTCGGAATGACATTTGCCGCTTGGCAGGCAATGACCACATTGTTTTCCTTGTCATTCTGAACGGAGCGTAGCGCAGTGAAGAATCCATCTTTCAAATGCTTGTAAAAACAATAGATTTCTCGCTTTGCTCGGAATGACAA
Source organism: Chloroherpetonaceae bacterium (assembly GCA_046719715.1). Classification (GTDB taxonomy): domain Bacteria; phylum Bacteroidota; class Chlorobiia; order Chlorobiales; family Thermochlorobacteraceae; genus JANWWM01. The sequence continues at coordinate 21,002 of JBDNCJ010000009.1, forward strand.
CTTAATTCTGTCTTGCTACTGATTGTTCAGGAATCAGTAAGCGGTTACGCGCTCGATAAAAATGCGCTTGATGTCGGCGAGTTTGATGGCGTGATCTTTCTGGCGCGTATCACGCAGCGTGAGCGAATCGCCTGAAACGGCGGTAATGTAGCCGTGCCAAATTTTGAGGGATTTATCCTCGATATTGACTTCTTCGCCGATGTGAGACGGCTTGACGTCTGTGCCTTTGATGATAATTTGTCGTTTGCCCATGGCGCCTTTGAAGGTTGAAGATTCGACGTTGAAGATTGAGAAAGTTACTTCACTTTGATATCAAGAACTTCAAACCGTTTTTCGCCGCCCGGCGTTCTCACAACGACGGTTTCCCCGACGCTTTTTCCGAGAAGGCTTTTTCCAATCGGCGATTGGACGGAAATTTTCCCTTGTTCCAAGTCCGCTTCTTGCGCGGAAACGAGGGTATATTCCACTTTTTTCCCATCTGCCAAATTTTTGAGGACCGCAGTGGTGAGAATGTAGATTTTATCTGTCTTAATTTTTTTCTCGTCTAAAATCGAGGCATTTGAAAGCGTGCGCTCCAAGTTTGCGATGCGCGATTCCAACTGCCCTTGTTCTTCTTTGGCGGCTTCATACTCGGCGTTTTCGGAAAGATCGCCGTGCGAGCGTGCTTCGGCGACTTTATCCAGAACCCTGTTGCGCTCCACACTTTTCAGATGCTCCAATTCCTCTTTAAGACGCTTGTAACCCTCGAGCGTCAAATAAACCGTATCAGACATAATGCGTTTGTTTGAATTCTTGAAGATTTTTCAGAATCGAGAAAAAAAATTGCCCTTGCGACAAAGGACAACTCTGAAAAATAAAAGTCAGCCCGACATGCTTGGACTGACTTATTTTGCTTTAATCTACAACCTTTTCATTTCTCTTGCAAAAGAGGCAAGACTTCAACGCCGATTTCATAATTTCACATTTCTCAATTTTGAATCCACACTTTGTGTCGAACATTTCAACAGCTTCCGATCCATATTCCTCGTTACGAATTTCTGAATTTCGCTGGTTCGTATTTGCACGTTTATTGCTGACGCTCTCGATTCAGATGCAAGGCGTTGCGGTCGGCTGGCAAGTTTATGAACTCACCAAAGACCCGCTCGCACTGGGCTTGATTGGGCTTGCAGAAGTCATTCCCGCTGTGAGCGTTTCGCTTTACGCAGGTTATATCGCCGACATTGCCTCACGAAAACACATTACACTCGTGTGTGTCAGTGTGTTGGTCATCTGTTCTGCCACGCTCTGTGCGCTCAATACCGAATGGGTTCAACGCGTTTTGCCACTTTCAGCGACATACATTTACGGCATTATTTTTCTGACAGGCATCGCACGCGGCTTTGTCAGTCCTGCGATTTCCGCTATCACGCCTCAGATTGTGCCACGAGAACTTTACGCGAATGCGTCCGCATGGAATAGCACGGTTTGGGAAACCGGCTCGATTTCAGGTCCGGCGATTGGCGGATTTCTTTACGGGTTTTTCGGTGCAAAAACAACTTACGCCGTCGACACCCTGCTTCTCATCGGTTCGGTCGGATTACTGACATTGCTCCGTTCACGTCCGCCTCAACATAGCGCGACGCAGCTTGGATTGAAAGAAAGTCTTTCGGCAGGATTGAAGTTCGTCTTCAAAACGGAACTCATTTTCAGTGCCATCACGCTGGACATGTTTGCCGTGCTCTTTGGCGGTGCGGTTGCGCTGTTGCCGATTTTCGCTTCGGATATTTTAGGCGTCGGTGCGGTCGGGCTGGGTATGCTTCGCGCCGCGCCGTCGGTGGGTGCGCTTCTGACCGCACTTTATCTCGCCCATCGCGGCATTGGTGAAAACACGGGCAAAAAACTGCTGGGGTTCGTTGCAGGATTTGGATTATGCATGATTTTCTTCGGGCTGTCGGAAAACTTTTATCTTTCTTTGGTTTTGCTGGCACTTTCGGGAATGTGCGATGCGGTGAGCGTTGTGATTCGCTCGGTCATTTTGCAAACCTATGTGCCCGATGAAATGCGCGGGCGTGTTTCTGCCGTCAATCAAATTTTCATCGGTTCATCTAACGAACTGGGCGCATTTGAATCAGGTGTGGCGGCAAAACTGATGGGCGTTGTGCCGAGCGTCGTCTTCGGCGGCTTGATGACGCTTATCGTTGTCGGTGTTATCGGCACAACGTTCAAACAACTGCGCACACTCAACCGTATTGAAAGTTCTTCGTCTGCATAAAGCAACACTTAATCATCACTTTCAAATACTTCATACTCTTCAACCGTCCAACGATGACACCACTTCGTAACTTCTTTCGCAATCCCGAACAATCGCATTTTCGGATTTCACCTGACGGCACACGCATTGCGTTTCTTGCGCCGTTTGAAAATCGTAAAAACATTTTCGTTCGCGAGCGCGACTCCAATGCGGCAACGCGCCTCACCCGCATCACCGACCGCGACATTTCAGGCTTCTTCTGGAAAGGCAACGATAAACTGCTTTACACACGAGACTTCGGCGGCGACGAAAACTATCACATCTTTCTTGCCACCATTGATGGTAAAAGCAACGTCGACTTAACTCCCTTTCCAAATGTTACCACAGCTGTCATCAACGATTTGGAAGAGGACGACACGCACATCATTTTCTCAATGAATCAGCGCAATCCGCAACTCTTCGATGTGTATCGGCTCAATCTTGAAACAGGTGAGCATCAACTCATTGCAGAAAATCCCGGCGGCGTGATTGGCTGGCTGACCGACCACACAGGCGCGCTTCGCATTGGCATTCAGACCGACGGCGTCAATAAGCATGTGCTGTATCGCAAGTCGGAACAAGATGCCTTTACGCCTATCGTTTCTACTTCATTCAGGGACTCATTTCTTCCGCAGTGCTTTACGTTCGATAATCAACATCTCTATGCTCTTTCAAACATTGGGCGCGATAAACTTGCACTCGTGCGATTCAATCCCGAGACGAGACAAGAAGAAGAGTTGCTCTTCGAGCACCACGAAGTCGATGCCAGCGGCGTTTCGTATTCGCGTCGTCGCAAGGTGCTGACGGCAGTCAGCTACACGCTTTGGAAAACGGAACGGCACTTTTTAGATGCTGAAACCAAAGCCATAGTAGACAAACTTTCCGCACAACTGCCTAATGTGGATTTTTCGATTCCATCGACGACGAAAGATGAATCGGTGTGGATTGTTGAAACGCGCTCCGACCGCTCACACGGCACCAGTTACCTCTACGACGTCGCTCGCAACATGCTCGAAAAACTCGCCGACCACGCGCCTTGGCTTAATCCTGACGAACTTTGCGAGATGAAGCCGATTCACTACACCTCGCGCGACGGCTTAACGATTCACGGCTACTTGACCTTGCCGAACAATGTCGAGGCGAAGAATTTGCCCGTCGTGGTGAATCCGCACGGCGGTCCATGGTGGCGCGACACTTGGGGCTTTCAACCGCACGTCCAATTTCTTGCCAATCGCGGCTACGCCGTTCTGCAAATGAATTTCAGAGGTTCAACAGGATATGGAAAAGCGTTTTGGGAACGCTCGTTCAAAGAATGGGGCGGAAAAATGCAAGACGATATCACCGACGGCGTTCAGTGGCTCATCAAGGAAGGCATTGCCGATAAAAATCGCATTGGCATTTTCGGTGGCAGTTACGGCGGATACGCCGTCTTGGCGGGTTTAACCTTCACGCCCGACCTTTACACGTGCGGCATTGACTTCTGCGGCGTCTCGAATCTTTTCACATTTATGAAATCTATTCCGCCGTATTGGACGCCGATGCTCGAGATGATGTATGAAATGGTCGGCAACCCTGAAACGGACAACAATTTGCTCTCAGCGCGCTCACCAGTGTTTCATGTGGCGAATATCAAAGTGCCGTTGCTTGTCGCACAAGGCGCCAAAGACCCGCGCGTGAACATTGACGAATCCAATCAAATCGTCGACGCCTTGCGCGCACGCGGCATTGAAGTCGAATACATCGTCAAGGAAAACGAAGGGCACGGCTTCGCTAACGAAGAAAATCGGATTGAATTTTTCGAAGTCATGGAACGCTTTTTAGCAAAGCACTTGCCAACTTCTTAGCCTCATTCGCGAATTTCGACCGGTGTTCCGATACTGATGCGCGCTTTGAGGTCGGCGATGTCGTCGTTTTTGAGGCGGATACAGCCTTCGGTGGCGCAAGTGCCGATGGATTCGGGCGCGTGCGTGCCGTGAATGCCGATGCCCGTCCATGCCTTGCCTGAAATGGTTGCGTCTTTGCCTGTGTAAAGGCGCAGAAACCATGGTCCGTAAGCCCCTTTAATTTCGCCTTTGCCGTCTTTGAAGTCGTGTGTCCAAGTGCTTGAGTCATGAATCTTCACGATGCGGAACTTGCCGACGGGCGTGCGACAGTCGCCGACCTTTTCTTTATCGCCTGAATTTTTTCCGACCGCGACAGGATAAACCTTAATGACTTCTGCGCCGTCGTAAAGCGTTAAGGTAAAATCGCTTTTATCAATCACGATGCGCGGTTGCGCGGGTAGCGTCCATGCGCCAAGTGAGAGCATCACAACGAGTATTGCCGATTCAAGATGCCTTACGCGCACAGTTCAAGCGATTTGTTTTCGTTCAAGACATTGACGTTCAAGCGTTTGCCGACGGCTTCGGCAATCGGTTTAAGTTCGCGCAAGAGCGAAATAAACTTTTTGGGTTTGAGCGATTGCGGTCCATCGGAGAGGGCTTCGGCGGGGTTCGGGTGGACTTCAATCATCAAGCCGTTTGCGCCGCATGCGACTGCCGCCTTTGCCATTGGAGCGACATACTCCCACATGCCAACGCCGTGCGAGGGGTCGACGATAATCGGCAAGTGCGAAAGGTGCTGAATGACTGGCACGCAACTTAAATCGAGGGTATTGCGCGTGTAGGTTTCATAAGTGCGAATGCCACGCTCGCAGAAAATCACGTTCGGATTGCCATTAGAGACGATGTATTCCGCCGCCATTAAAAATTCTTCCATCGTTGCCGCAAGTCCGCGTTTGAGCAAGACGGGCTTGTTGTAATGAGCGACGGCTTCGAGGAGCGAAAAGTTTTGCATGTTGCGCGCGCCGATTTGCAAGATGTCGGAGTGTTCGGCGACGGCGGGCAGGCTTTCAGTATCTTTGACTTCGGTAACGACGAGCAAGCCGGTTTTTTCCGCCGCGTCTTTGAGCAGTTCCAATCCTTTTTGTTTCAATCCTTGAAAGGCGTAGGGCGAGGTTCGCGGTTTGAACGCGCCGCCGCGCATGATTTTCACCCCGCTGGCTTTGAGCAGATGCGCAATTTCGTTGATTTGCGTTTCGCTCTCGACCGAGCACGGACCTGCCATGATGTGCAGTTCATCGCCGCCGATTCTCACTTCTGCGCCGTTTGAATTTTTAATTTTGATAATTGTATCGTCGGGTTTGACTTCGCGGCTAACAAGCTTGTAGGGTTTTGTAATCCTGACCGCGTCAATGACGCCGCTCATTGAAAGAAACGGCTCTTTATCCAACGCGCCTTTGTTGCCGGTAATCCCAATGGCAACGCGGTCTGCGCCTGCAATCACGTGCGGCTTGAATCCCATTTCACGAATGCGAGCGCACACGAGTTCAATTTGTTCTGGGTTCGCGTGCGATTCCATAACGATAAGCATGGTTGGTTCTCCTTTGCAGTTGAATTGATTGTTGTTGTGAATTTGAAAATCGAGACGGCTGTTCGGTTGAACAGGGCGGCGAGTTGTGCCGCAAGCGGATTATGAAAAGATTAGTTTCGCCAACCGGCGAAATAAAATGGGGTAAAGTAGAAATAGGAGGAAATGAAAGAGCCGCAAGGCGTCGCCGTGCCAGTGTGAGGAAGGACGATGTTGTTGCGGTTGAACGTCATGAATAAATTTTGAACTAATCGGATTGAATCGTTACGACTGAATCGTGATGATTTAATTTTGATTTGAACGAATATGCAAAATGAATTGATACAATGCAAGCGCGGCTAATTTTTCAAGTCGACGCTGACGTCGCGATGCGCCACGAGGCGCAGGGCTTCGAGCGCGTCGATGCTCGTTTTGCCGTTGTAACTGACGCTTTTCAGCCGACCTTTTTCATACTCCAAAACGCCCGTTCCGCCAGCCGTACGCACGTCCACTTTGCCTGTTTTTTTATGGAAGACCATGGCGGACATAGCACGCGTAAGTGATTCAACCTTTCCCGAGACAAAAGGCTGTGGCTCTTTGGAAGAGGGATTGCTGGCACTTTGTCCGCTAAAACCGCTCTCGACTTTTGGAGCAGGTTGAACGGGAACTTGAATCGGACTTGAAACCTTCGCGCCAGATTGGGGAAGCGGCAGGTTCAGATAATCACAGACAGCTTGAAGTAATTGTTGATAGGTGAACGGCTTGGTAAGGTAGCCGCCCGCGCCGAGCGAGAGAGCTTGCGAAATAACCGCTTTATCGCTCACACTGCTACATACGAGCACAATCGGCAACATGACACCTTCACGCTCTGCTTTTTGAAGAAGCCCAATCCCCGTAACGCCCGGCATTAAAAGGTCGAGCAGGATTAAGTCGTAGTTCTTAGTTTTGACAAGATCGAAGGCTTCTGCGCCGCTTGTCGCCGTGTCGACCGTGATAGGCAAGCGTGAAAGCGCGACTTTGTAGAAGTTGATATTGGCGATTTCGTCGTCGACAGCGAGCACATAATAATTTTGTGTATCCGTTTGTGTATCCGTCATTGTTGGTCAGGCTGGCTTTGCTTCTGAGTTGAGTTGGCACAAAGTTAACGCTCTTTTAAGCGATTCAGCAACCGATTTATCCAACGAGTTGAATCATCACCGAACGGTGTTCAAGCCCACGAAGTTTTTCAATGGCGGTTATTCCGATGCAGTCTTTGAAGCGTGCATGGACAAGTTTTCCCGACGCATACTCGAGAACACCAGTTCCTTCATGGGTATCGACTAAAATTTGCCCCGTCTTTTTTGTGTAGGTGACTTCCGCCATCGCTTTAGTGAGCGTGAGCGGCTTTTCGTCAAGGAAAACTGGGGACGGCTGTTTGGGCACTGTTGGCTTGGTTGCTGAAAGCGACAGACAATCTGAAATGCTGTTGAGCAACGTGAGCGAGGAAATAGGCTTAACGAGATAACTACTTGCGCCTAATTTTAAACACTCCATAATGTAAGATTCTGCAGAAAGCGCACTACAGACAATCGTTATCGGCAAGTTGAGATTTTCTCTATTGGCTTTTCTTAAAAGTTCAATTCCGCTGGTGTTGGGCAGAATTAAGTCGAGAATGATTAAGTCATAGGAACTATGTTTGATTTTCTCATATCCTTCTTTTCCATCTCTGGCGACGTCAATGTTCAAGGAAAGCGGCGAGAGTGTGGCTTTGAAAAGTTGTTCGTCGATGAGATTGTCTTCAATAATTAAAATTCTAAATTCGCTCGACATGGTTTTCGTTAAGGTTAAAAGCCGCTTGCTTTGAAAGGATTATTAACCCATCAAAATCAAGAGGGCGAAAATACAATTTCGTTTTGAATCCACGTTTGAAAAATTTATCGACCCGCAAATCCGCGATTCCGCTTAGCGACTTGCATCGTGCCGCCAAAGAGGCGATGGCGAAAGCGATTGCGCCGTATTCACGCTTCCAAGTCGGGGCGGCGTTGAAGACAAACAGCGGGATTATCTATCGCGGTCATAACATTGAAGTCTCATCGTATTCTTTGACCATGTGCGCCGAGCGCGTGGCTCTCTTCAAAGCATTGAGCGACGGTGAGCGAGCGTTTGAATCTATCTTGATTGTTGCAAGTTCAGGAGACTTTTGTCCGCCATGCGGCGCGTGCCGACAAGTGCTCATGGATTTCGCGCCGTCGCTCACCATTTATCTTGCTGACGAAAGCGGGCAGTTCAAATCTTACTCCATTACCGACCTGCTTCCCGAATCCTTTTCATCAAAAAATCTTGACCATCTTACAACCCATGATTGTGCCAAAACTTCGCGCAAAACCCGTCAATCCAAAAGCGCTTTCAGGAAAAATTGAAGTGATTGCGGGCTGTATGTTCAGCGGCAAATCGGAAGAGCTGATTCGGCGATTGCGTCGAGCGCAGATTGCCCAACAAAAAGTCGCCATTTTCAAGCCGATGATTGACGACCGATACAGCAAAGAAGAAATTGTCTCGCACAGCGCGGCGAAGATTGCGTCGAAGACTGTATCAAGTTCAAGGGAGATTTTAGAAAAGTCGCTTCGCGCCGAAGTAGTCGGCATTGACGAAGCGCAATTTTTTGACGAGGGCATCGTCGAGGTTTGTGAAACACTCGCTAATGAGGGCAAGCGCGTCATCATCGCAGGACTCGATTTGGACTATCGCGGAAAGCCCTTTGGCGCGATGCCCTTTCTCTTGGCGATTGCCGACGAAGTGCTCAAAACCCAAGCCGTGTGCATGAAGTCGGGATTGCCCGCCACGCGCACCCAACGCCTCACCGAAAGCGACCAACTGGTGCTCATCGGACACACCAACATCTACGAAGCACGCCACCGCGCCTACTTCGAGCCGCCGAATGATTGAGACGATTCTGTTTGACAAAACCCTCGCCCTCATAATTTTCAGATTGCGCAGGTCTTTATGAGGGGGCTGATTATCGTTTCGGCTTTTGTTACTTTGCGCCAATTCTGAACCGTGCCAACGCTTGCGAAACTCATCGGTCGCTTTGCCTCGACTTACGCTTCATATCGCGATACTTTTTTTCTCGCTGACATCAGCGTCAGCGCAATCGCTCGATCGTGCGCGAGTTTCCGATACGCTATCCGTTCAAAAAACATTGAGCGGCGAAACTGTCCTTAAACTCCGTACCACATTTATTGATTCGCTCAAACTGCCCGATGGCTCGCTCTATCGCGGCACGGTCAAAATTTTCTTCGATAACCTTCAACTCGATTCCACACGATTTCGCATCGACCACCAAAACGGCATCATTTATTTGCGCTATCTGTTTCTCGATGAGCAACCACACACGATTGAAGTGCGATACCGAACGTTGCCGTTTCAGTTCAAGTCGGAATATGCGCGTCGCGAACTCATTGCGCCAATGGATTCGCTCACGCTCGACACGGCAGTGCAAGTGGTTACAACGGCAAAGCGCGCACCCGTCGACGACATTTTCGAAGGCACGAAACTGCGCAAGTCGGGAAGCATTGTGCGCGGCGTAACGGTCGGCTCGAATCAAGACCTCAACGTCAATTCAGGATTTCGATTGCAACTGGAAGGCGAACTTGCCGACGGCGTCGAGGTTTCCGCCGCACTCACCGATGAAAACACGCCGATTCAACCCGAAGGCAACACGCAAACGATTCAAGAATTTGACCGCGTGTTTGTAGAAGTGCGCTCCAAAAATGCAACGGCAACACTCGGCGATTTCAATCTTGATTTGGTAGGAACGGAATTCGCCAATCTCTCTCGACGCTTGCAGGGCGGCAAAGTCGAAGGGCGATACGATTTCGGCGCAGTCAATACCGAAGCCTTGCTCGGCTTTGCCGTCTCTCGCGGACGCTTCGCCATCAACAATTTCAACGGGCTCGACGGCGTGCAAGGTCCGTATCGGCTTACCTCGCCCGAAGGCAGAGCATTTATCGTGGTGCTCGCCGGCTCGGAGCGCGTTTATGTCGACGGTGTGTTGCAGACGCGCGGACAAAACAACGACTACATCATCGAATACGGCACGGGCGAAATTTTCTTTCAACCTCGACGGCTCATCACTGCACAAAGCCGCATTGTCGTCGACTTTCAATTCACCGAGCGCATTTTCCCGCGAAACTTTCTTGCTTCAAAAATCAAAACCGATTGGTTCGGCGGCAAACTCTCGCTTCAAACGTCTTACCTCTCGGAATCGGACGATGAAAACGCGCCGATTGATTTCAACCTCACCGAAGAACAGCGGCGAATCATTGCACAAGCGGGTGCGAATCGTTTTTTAGCCAACGATACTTCCGCCTTCGTTGGCGTGAGCGACTTGGGCGTGCCGCGCGGCAGTTATGTGCGCGTCGATACAGTGGTCAACGGTCAGCCAATTCAAATTTTTCGCTTTGTGGGACAGGGCGTTTCGGGCGCAGTGTGGAGTCCGTCGTTTAGTTTGGTGGGCGAAGGGCAAGGCAGTTATCGGCGCGTCTCGTTCGGCATTTTTGAATTTGTAGGCGAAGGGCAAGGAAATTACGTCCCGTTCCGATTGCTTCCGATTCCGACCGCGCAAAACTTGATTGACTTCGGCATGAAGGCGTCGCCTTTTGAATCGCTCTTGCTTGAAGCCGAAGGCGCGGTTTCCGACAACGATTTGAACAAACTTTCCATACTCGACGATGAATTCCGACGCGGCACAGCCTACAAATTCGGATTTAATTTCGCACCGAAATCGCTCATGCTGTTTGGAAAAAACTACGGGCGACTCGAGCTCAACGCCTCGCAACGCTTTACCGACGCACAGTTTGCATTCATCGATAGAACCTTGCCCGTCGAGTTCGAGCGCGATTTCAATTTGATTGACTTCGACGGTCGCCGACTTTTCACAGCCCAAACGTCGGAGCGACTTCGCAACGCCACGATTCTTTACGCGCCAATCAGCGCCATGCAACTGCGATACGGCTTCGGCGACGCGCAACGCGACACGCTCTTTTCTTCAACGCGCCAAACCCTCGATGTGCAAGCGCGAAAAGATTCACTCGGCAGAATATCCTACAACGCCGCCTACACCCAAAGCCGAAATGCCCAAACTAATGAACGCGCTAAATGGCTTCGCCAACAAGCACAAATTGAACTACAATTTTTTCCAACAACAAGCCTAACGCTCATTCCTTTTTTCAATTTTGAACGGAGTGCGAAAGAGACGCGCTCTATTTCCGCCGATACACTTCGCCCCGACAGCCACAACATTCTTGACCTCACGAGCGGCTTTCGGCTTCCGACGTTTTTCGGACAAGCGGCGACGATTTCCTTAGGCTATCGCACCGACCAACTCTTCGACTCGCGATTTTTCGGCGATGCGCAACTCATTCCCGCCTCGATTGCACGAACCCTTATGCTTGATTGGCGACTTTTACCGCTTGAAGAGTGGTTTGCGCAACTCAATTTCACCAACCGACTGCGCACATTTTCAGAGCGATTCAAAGAGAAGGGCAATCTTGACGCAGAAACGTTTCTCTTGCGCTTTCAAGTGCGATATACGCCGTTCCGCGCGGCGATTGAAGCCGAATGGCTTTACGACGTTCAAACTGAAAAAGCGGCGCGCACCGAGCGGCAGTTCTTCGTCGTGCCCAACGGCGCAGGCAATTACATCTGGCGCGACCGCAACGGCAACCGCTTGAAAGAATTTGACGAGTTCATTCCGCTTGCCTTCGTCGGCGACGTCGGCGACGACACGCTTCAATACATCTTGCGTACGTTTCCGTCCGACGAACTTTTTCCGACGATTGATTTACGGACGAGTTTTCGCCTGCGCATGCGACCGTCGCGCATCATTCGCGAAAAAACAACCTTCGCACGAAGCACACTCGCCGCGCTTTCCAGCGAAACGCTGTTGCGCGTTGAAGAGCGAAGCACCGAAACCGATTTACGCTCGATTTACCTCTTGAACTTCTCTAAATTTTTGAACGACCAAACCACGCTTGTCGGCAATTTCACAGTGCAACAAGATGTGTTTCTCTTCGAGAACGAGATTACCAACGTTCGATTTCGATTTCAACAGCGAACCTCGCAGAATCAATTTAGTTTAGGCGTCGAGAAACGGCTCTTTGCTGAGCGAAGTATGCGCTTTGTAACGCGAATCGGATACGAACTTGGATTCGAGCTCAATTTAATTTCCGCCTACAATCGCTCGCGTGCGGCAGGACTTGAAGGTACGTCGTTTGTGGAAACGGGGCGTCAATTTGAAATCAACAGCGTAAGCGTTTCGCCCGATATTTCTTATCGCCCGTTTCAAGATTTGGAATTCGGCGTTCGCGCCTTGTTTGAACAGCGTGTCGATGAACGCCCAGCGCAGACTTTGGGCGGCGTGAGCGCGAAAGCCGACATCAACTCCCAGCAACTGCGTTCGACCTACTCCTTTCGCGGCAAAGGACGTCTCAACGCACAAATTGAGCGACTTCAAACCACCTTGCGCGATGCCGATTTTTTCAATGCCGTCTTCGAACTGACCGGCGGCAACGCTATTGGCACAAGCGTCATTTGGCGAATCGACGCCGATTACCGCATTAGCAATTATATCACCGCTTCCGGCGGCTACGACGGTAGAGCCTTGCCGATTGGACGCACCATTCACACCGCACGCGCCGAAGTCAGAGCCGTGTTTTGAGAGGCTGAAACTTTGCGCGGGTGCATTCCGTTTATGCGCTTCCACAAGGAAGGTGCTCGTGAATTTTTTGCGTATATTTCAAGTCCTGAATTGATTAAAGTTCTTTGATAACATGGGGATGACAGGTTTCGACAGGATGACTGGCGGAATCAGTTGCGCTCCGAGTTTCCGCACGGATGGACTCGTTAAAGAAGTCTGTGCAACTTGTAAATGCGGAAGATTATTCTTACGCAATGGCTGCCTAATTAGCACAAGTTAATTAGCCAGACCACGCCGTCGGGCAGTTCGATGCCTACACGAAAGCCCGACCTGCGACATAAAATTGTGCTTGTAGCGTAAGCTCGCACGTAGGCTTCGCGAAGTTTGTTCTCAACGGACTTGGCGAATACACAGTTGAGATAGTTTCCGAACCGCCGTCGGTTGCGCCGTCGGAAGCGAATCGCAAGAGCCGAAGATGAGCGTGGTGGCTGATTTTAACAGCGTTCTGGACGCGGGTTCGACTCCCGCCATCTCCACCAATGATGACGAAAGGGGCGAAATGCCCCTTTCCTTTTTAGTCAAAATTTTTAGCCAAGATTTTTGGTCAAAATTTTTCCTCACTTCTCTGAACGCGCCCTCATACGCCGCTCCACGACGAGCGTGCCGAAAACGAGCGCATACTCGATGAAGATTAATATCGCCTGCTCTTGATACGGAACGCTTTGATAAGCACTGTAACTAAGCGTCGCCATGCCCGACCACACCAGCGCAAATCGATAGCTCGACACAACCGAGAGCGCGACGAGCGTCGCGAGATACCAAGGGTGAATCGTCGTTGCAAAGAAAAAATATGTCGCAAGGGAAAAGAGCATTGCTTCCGCGCTTGAACGAAGCGTTTTCGGGTTATGAAAAAATGCGATTCCCACAATCGCAATCATCGTGCATGCGCCGAGCCACGCACCCGCCGTTGAAGCCGCGTCGCCGCCAATCAAATTCGCCGCCGCCCACCGCGCCAGCGCGTAAAAACTTGCATTAAACTCGAACGTTTGAAAATAGAGCCGAATGCTTGAAAAAAAATTCGCGCCGCTCGTCACTGGAACAAGCAAGAGCAGAAGAACCGCCGCATAAAGCACCGTCAGCATTGCAAACGTCGTGCCTCTCGTCCAGCCCAATCGCCTCACAAACACAGGCAGAAAAATGAGTGAGAGCAATTTCGCCGACGCCGAGAGCGCAAGACTCAACGCACCTCCCCAAATCATGCTGGTTCGTTTGTCTTCACCTGAACGAAAGAGATAGAGCGTTAAAACGAGAAAGAAAATCATAACGGCTTCAAAGTGCAGGTTGCCGCCAATCTCAATAATCACAAGCGGATTCAGCCCATAGTAGAGCGCGTTTTTTTTATCAACCCCCAATGCCGTGCACAATTTCGGGAGAAGAAAAAGCGTGCCACACTCGAAGAGCAAGAGATAGAGTTTCATCACCACGACGCTTAGAAGCACGCTCGACGGCGAAATCGCCGCGCCCAGCCAAAACCCCAACTGACAAAGTGCAGGATACACGGAAAAGTAATTCGGGGAGTTCAGTTTCGAGAAAAGGTCTTCGCTCAAACCCAGCATTGCGAGTTCTTCTTGCGAATAGGCGGAAGGTTGCTTCGCAAACGGGTTTTCGCCGTGCAGTAGTAGCCGTCCGTCCCAAATGAATCGGTAGAAATCGTCGGAAAGATTCGGGAGTGAAAAGAGAAGCGCAACGCGAAATAAAATCGCCGCCCCAAGCGCGAGCTTTTCGTCATGCAGGGTTTGTATGGCGCGCATCGCAACGCCGTAGAGTGCGAAGAGCACGGCAAAAAGCGACAAAACGACGGTAAAGTCAGCGCGTTCCGCAACATAGCCGAGCCAGAGGTAGGCGGCAAGCGAGGGCGAAAGGAGCGTCCAAAGCGGCAAGCGCAAGGGCTTCATCAGAGATTCAGTCGTTCAAACTCCAATCATAGTCGAGATACTCGATACGCACGTCCGACTGCATCAATAAGGCTCTATCGCTCTCTTTGGCGAGATACGGCTCGATGAATTTTTGCACTGAGCCTGAAACTTTTGTGAAATCGTCCTTAAACCACTCGAAAATTTTAGCGAGATGGAGCGTTTTTGTTGCGGCATCGAATCGATTGCGTTGCGGATTATTCAAAAAGGCTTTTGCTTGTTCATCAATTTGTTTTGAAACCTTTGAAGGCGTGTAGGCTTGGCTTCGCAAAGGCGGGCAGGATTTTGCTGCACAAACGAGCACAAAGTGAGCCCGAATTTCATTGAGTTCGCCGATGATGATTTTGTGCTCAATCTCATCGAGCGTATAAGGCTTGCCGCCAATGGAAAACGTCTGCTCTTTCCAAACGTTGGGCGTGATGTCGCGAATGCTCTTGATGGTTGGATTTTTAGTGATGAAGTTAATCGTAATCGCGTTGTAGGCGTTTATCCAAAACGCCAATTTCTCCTCCCGCGTTGTGAGCGCGTTTGGATTGGCATGTTGAAGTGCGGCGATGTAGGACTTGAAGTTTTCATCAATGCCGACGGCTTTGTAATCCACACGACCGTTTTTGACATGCGTTTTCAAAACCTCGTTGAAACGCGCGTGGTCAAAACTCGGTGTTGATGAAAGGAGCAGAAGAGCAAGCCATATTGTCATATTTAGAAAATTAAGTTGCCGAATTTAAGTTGATTGAGCCTAAGCGATTGGTGCATCGGAGTCACCATGTTTGGGTTGCGCATCGGCGTGCGCTCTGAAAATCGGTATTGAGAACGAGAACGTCGTGCCTTTATTTTCAATGCTTTGCACATGCAGTGTTGCATCGTGAAGCTCGAGAATTTTTTTTGAAATGGCGAGTCCCAGCCCGAACCCGTCGCTGACGTCCTCGCGAGCGGTCGTGCTTCGATAAAAGCGGTCGTAAATGTGAGGCAGTTCCTGCTCCGAAATTCCTTTGCCCGTATCTGATACAGAGAAAAAGACGTCGTCATTGATGCGAGAGACGGCAAGGCAGACCGAGCCGCCTTCGGGTGTATATTGAATGGCGTTTTCAATGATGTTTTGCAAGACACGCTCGATGAGCGCAATATCGCCGCAGATAAACGGCGCGTCGGGAGTGAGCGACATGGTTAAAGCGATGCGCTTTTCTTCCGCCTTCGGTTGAAATTTCAGCACGACGTCTTGCGCGAGTTCCGTCGGCGAAAAGGGTTCTTTCTTTGCTTCGACTTGCTTGGCTTCAAACTTTGAAAGGTCGAAGAGCGAGAGAACCAATCGGCTCAGGCTTTTTGCATTTTTCAGAATTGTGCCGAGATACGTTTTTTTCTCCAGGTCGGAAAGCAATGGTTCTTTCATCAAAATCATTTCGGCATAGCCTTCAATCGAGGAGAGGGGCGTGCGGAGGTCGTGAGCGATGTTAGCGACGAGTTCGCGTCGGAGTTGGTCGTTGTATTTGAGCGTTTGAATCGAGCGTTCAATTTTTCCCGCCATGTCGTTGAAGACGAGTGCGAGTTCGCCGAGTTCATCTTTTGTTTTGACGGTTGCACGCGCCGAGAAGTCGCCTTGCTCGATGCGTCGTGCGGCACGTGTGAGTGATTTGACGTTGCGCGTCAAGAGGAAAATCATCACCACCGCGAAAATGCTCGCGACGGCAGTTACGATGAAGAGCGTGCGCGTGAGCACGGTAACGATATAGCTTTGGCGAATCATCTCCGCCCCCGAACTTTGCTCTTTGAACGTAACGTAAAGGTAACAATGCAACGTGCCGTTGCTACGCATAAGCGGCGCGGCGGAAAAAATAATTCGCCCGCCCTCTTCGATTGGATTGTCGCCGTATAGCGGGAGCGTCGCCGATTGATTGATGAATGCTTTGATTTTATTGACGTCGATAAACTTTTGCTTGATGTGGTTGGTGGTCGTGAACACCTCGCCGTCGTCATGAACCAAGTAAATGCAGATGCTTGGGTTAATCATCATCGCCGCATTGAAGAGTTTTTGAAATTGCTCGCGCTCGACAAGGTCGGTTTGTTCGTTGATTTTCAACTCTTTGGCAATCGAGGCGGCAAGGGAGTAATTGGATTTCTGAACGACTTCGGCGGCGTAGCGTTCGCCCGCGTCAAGAAGCACATAGAAAAATACGCCTGTCGTCGCCGCAAACGATAGAACAAAGAGAAGTGATAATCGAAACGAAAGTCCATAGAACGTGGTTCTCATGACGTGGTTTTCATCGCGTTTAAAGTTCATCGTTAAATTTGTAACCGATTCCCCAAACCGTCAAGATATACTTCGGATTCGCGGCGTCTTTCTCGATTTTCATTCTCAATCGATTGATGTGCGAATTGACCGTATGCTCGAAGCCGTTGAAATTGTGCCCCCAAACCAAATCAAGGAGTTCAGCGCGAGAAAACGCTCGTCCGGGGTGCCTCATAAAAACGGATAAAAGTTCGAATTCTTTCACCGTCAGGTCAATCGATTTTCCGTTGAGCGTAGTTTTGTGCGTCTCGGCGTCAATCATCAATCCACCGGCGTGGAAGCGCGAGGGCGTTGAGATGAATCCGGGTTCTTTATCGGGGTGATAGCGGCGTATTCGAGCTTTAACGCGCGCCATCAGTTCGCGCACGCTGAACGGTTTGGTAATGTAATCATCTGCGCCGACATCAATGCCGGTGATTTTATCGGCTTCTTCCGCCAACGAGGTGAGCATCAAAATCGGCGTCTCGATGCGATTTTGCCTGATGCGCTTACAGGCTTCAATGCCGTTTAATTTCGGAAGCATGACGTCGAGAATAATCGCGTCGTAATTGTTCTGCGTTGCATAAAGCACGCCGTCTTCGCCGTTATGAACTATGTCGGTTTGGCAGTCCATATCGCCCAAATTGATGGCAATGAGCGAGGCGATGTCTCGGTCGTCTTCAACGATTAAAATCTTCTTCATCGTATTCGCCGATTAAGTTTTTTCTGCAAGTTGGCAATGATACTTGAAGTTTCATTGAAGCCATGTTTCAATCTCAAGCTTTTTTCGTTACATCTGATACCCAAAGGATTTGAAGCCGATAGGGCTTTCAGCGTTTGTCATTATATCGCGGTCATTCCGAGCGAAGCAAGGAATCCACTAACGAACTCGGTGAGACTCGCTGATGGATTCTTCACTTCGCTACGCTTCGTTCAGAACGACAAGCACAAAAAAGTTACATGACCAATTGACGAGGCGGCTCAATATGGCTTCAAGGTTTCACGAAAGAATCACGCAAGAATTTTGCGAACCGGCGCGGCTCGATATGCAACTTGAAGTCGTATTGATGTTTTTTTCAACGATGGGAATTGAATGAAGGTCTGTTTAGTGCGCGGTGAGAGCGAGTTTGAAAATGGTGAAGAGGATTTTATAGCCCGCTTTTATTGTGCCTGAAATCGTGCCGGTGATTTTCGATACCCCGATTCGCTTGCGATAACTGACGGGCACTTCCGCACAATTCATTTTCATTTTTGCGGCTTTGACTTGCATCTCGACCGTCCAGCCGAAAGTTTGGTCTTGCATCTGCATCGATAGAAGTTTTTCAAATTTTACGGCGCGAAACGGACCTAAATCGGTAAAGCGGTAATTCCAAAAAAGACGAATGAGCCTTGTAGCGAGCCAATTTCCGAACCGTGCTTGCGGCAAAAGCGCGCCCTTTTCAGCGTTGCCCGAGAGGCGAGAGCCGATGACTAAATCGGCGTTTTGCGTCAAGATGGGTTCAATGAGGTCGGTCAGTTCGCTTGGAAAGTCGGAGTAATCGCCGTCAAGAAAAACAACGACGTCGGGTTGTTTGGTTTTCGCATACTCAATGCCTTTCAAACACGCCGCGCCGTAGCCGCGCTTAGGCTCGTGGAGGACGGTTGCGCCGGCGATTTTGGCATACTCGGCGGTTTTATCCGTCGAGCCGTTATTGACGACAACCACTTCGCGCACGGCGTCTTCGGGAATGTCGCGAATGACTTTTTCAATCGAATCGGCTTCGTTAAAGGCGGGAATGATGACGAGAATATGCGGTCGTTGCACGAGTTGTAACGGTTTGAAATTGAGAGTCGAGAAGGTTTGTAGAGCATTCGCTTTATCGAATCAAAATTCATCACGTTAAGATTTTCAAATCCGAACTTTTGACGTGAATGATGCGACTTTCCTCAATGCCATTTTCCAAACTCAAAACGCCTCGCGGACACACCGCCGCGCACACGCCGCAACCGACGCACGACGAGCGCACAATGTTTTCGCCGCGCTGTGCGTAGGCTCGAACATCAATGCCCATCTCGCAATAGGTCGAGCAGTTGCCGCACGAAATACATTGCCCGCCGTTGGTCGTGATTCGAAATCGAGATTTGAATCGCTGAACAAGCCCAAGATACGCGGCGAGCGGACAGCCGAACCGACACCACACGCGGCTTCCCATCAATGGATAAAATCCCGTGCCGACGACGCCCGAAAAAATCGCGCCGATGAGAAATCCGTAAGCCTGACGCACCCGCCACGTTTCAATTCCCAACAGCGACTGCGCGTTGGTGAAATACGAGTAAAGCGAAAAGACCATGAGCACGATTGCAAACACCAACACACCATGAACCGTAACGCGCTCGATGCGCCATGCCGTTAAGGATTTGTCGGAAAGTTGTCGGAACGGGTCGCCCAATGTTTCCGCCAAGCCGCCGCAACCGCACACCCACGAGCAATACCACCGCTTGCCGAAAAAATACGTCATCACCGGAACGCCAATCACCATGAGCGCGACGCCCCAAACCAGCATCGCCACTCCAATCGCGCCGCTACTGCTTAGTTCAGCAAGTTTGTAATCGTAGAAGAAAGAATAATCGAGCGGGAAAATTTGCTTTAAATCTCTTGACGGCAGATTCAGACTTTTGAGCATTTCAGGAATGAGAAACGCAAACCCCGTTTGGAAAAACATCACCGACGCCGTCCGCAATTTTTGGTAATTGCTGTGCTGATACTTGACGAACATTCTCACGCCCATCACCAACACGGCGATGCAATAGAGAAATCCGTAGAGAAACCATTGGTCGGCGGGCTTTCCGGAGAGCGCGAGCGAGAGCGGCTCCATGAGCAAGACCCAACCCGTGATGTATTCAGCGTAAAAGTAAAGCAAGATGTAAAACCCGATGAGGTATGTCCCCGCGAGAATGCCAATCCAGCCGACGCTCGTCGTCGGGCTGTGCCAAACGCCGTTGTGCTTAATGCCCGGCAAGCCCAAGAGTTTCGCCTGCGGCAAAATGTGCATGAGCGCGCCGACGATTCCCAAGACAATCGAGAGCAAAAACATCAAGCCTTGATGGTCGCGCAAAAATCCAATCGATGAATTTTTGGTGAGCGCAAAGGCGTAGTCCGCGTAAATGACATCGCTCCATTTTTTTTCGGCGCGCAGTTTTTCGTTCGCGCGCTCCAACGCGGCGCGGTAGTCGGCGACGAACGACCAGCTTGAACCGTAAGTTTTTTCAAGCATCGGCGCGAGTTCGGGCGCAAGCGCGGCGCGGTGCGTTTCGTTGGCGATGGTTTTCTCGACAATCTCGCTCGTGAGTTTGAATTCGCCTAAGAACAGCGAGAGCGTGAACGCCGTCATTGCCGCAAGGAACAACGCCAGCCCGAGGGCGCGAATGGATTTGAGTAAGGAGTCGTTCATAAACTATCGTGTTGTTCGTGAGTTACGCTTTTGAAAACGCCGTTCTAAACTGAAAGACACTGAACAAACCGCGTCGCCGCTTCAACGATGCGTGCTTCGGCGGATTCGTTGAGTTAAACTTTTCAACAATGTCCATTTCATATTCTTTGAAAAATTCAGGGTCAAAATTTGCTTCGCCCAAATTTTCAAGCACGTATTCAATCGGCTGTCGCTCTTCAATCCAGCGTTGCCAAACGGCTTGTCGCTGTCGAATGCCAAAGACGTTCATGCCCGTAACGGCGCGCGTGTCGTTCCGATAAACGACGCGCATACATTTGTCGCCGTCGCTGTTTTCCCAATAGAAGTGCGTTTCGCCGTCGCGCACGGCGTTGGCGACGAAGCCGTAGGTTTGATACTCGATATCGAAAAACTTGGCGGAGTTGAACCAGATGCCTCTGTCGTATTTCGTTCGCTTGCCGCACAGCGTTTGAGCAAGGGCTTCGCCGTGCATCTTGCCCGTGTACCAAAGCTGCTCGACTTTGCTTGTGCCATCGGGAAATTGGAGTTCGGCACAGTCGCCGGCGGCATAGACATCGGGAATGTTCGTTTCTAAAAATTCATTGACCAGCACGCCGCGCTTCGTGGCAATTTTAGACGTCTTCACGATATCGATGTTTGGCGAAACGCCCGCCGTGAGCGCGACAAACTGTGCCGCAATTTCCTCGCCCGCTTTCGTGATGACCGACTTCGCACGACCGCTTTCGTCGGACGTGATTTCCTGCAACTCCGACGACAAGCGCAAATCAATCCCTTGCGCTCTGATGTGCCGTCCGACAAGTTCCGCCTCTTCTTTCGGCAGAATGTTGTTCCAGTAGAGCGGCTCTCGCACGAGCATCGTTACAGGAATGTGTCGCGAATGAAGCATCTCCGCAACTTCAATTCCGATTAAGCCGCCGCCCACCACGACCGCTTTGCCCTTACCATGCTCGAGACCTTTCGTGTTTTCTTCCATCAACGCTAAATCCTGAAACGAGTACAAGCCTTGCGCGCCTTTCAAATCCTGCCCTTTCCAGCCGAACTTGTTTGACTTCGACCCGACGGCGACGACGAGTTTATCATATGTAATCGTCCGCCCGCCTTGTAGCGACAAGGCTTTTCGGTCGGTGTCAATTTTCTCGACGAATCCGCGCACAAGGTTGATACGATTTTTCTCCCAAAACCAATCCTCGTAGGGTTTCGTGTTTTCGTATTTCATGTGTCCCATATAGATATACATCAGCGCGGTGCGCGAGAAGTGGTAGTCGGTTTCAGCGGAGACGACGGTAACATCGTGATTGGAGAGTTTGCGAATGTGTCGTGCGGTCGTAATGCCGGCGATGCCATTTCCAATGATGACGATGTTGCTCATAGCGCGTGAAGTTTTCTTTGATGAAAATTACAGAGGCTTCTTAACGAAAGTATCACGGCTTCGGCAGGCGGTTGCTACGCGACGCGCATCGCACGAAGTTTGAGTAGATATGGACTCATCTCGATTTTTTTTCGGAGCGCGGAAACTTCGTTTGTTTCAGGCGCGACCTCTCTGCCGATGTGAATCGCACTCGCTTCTAACTTTTGCTCTCGAGCTTTATTGCGTTGCATTGCCGTTTCAATCGACTCAATGAGCCTTGCGTCGTCCGTCGGCTTAACGAGATAGCGAAAGACGTTGAGTTCGTTGATGGCTCGAATGGCAAGCGTCGCGTCGCGCTGTTCAGTGTAAATGAGCGTTACGGTGTTGGGGTATTCGTGTGAAATTGCGCTTAAAAAATCAATCGGGTCGGCTTCGGAAAAATTAGTGTTGCTGACGACGACGGAAATCGGACGTTTAGAAAGTTCACGAAGCGCGTCGTCGGTCGAAGAAACGCCGGCGCAGTTGTATTTACCTGAAAACTGATTGACAAGCTGTTGAACGGCATCGATGTGTTCATCAACAAACAGGAGTGAATTTTTATGCGGAGAAGCGTGATTGACGACAGCGTCCAACTCCGCGCGTTTATGCGCCGCTTCGCGACTGACTTTTTCCAACTGCGTATTGATTTGGATTCCGAGTTGCACGACTTGGGTGAGCCTCGTTGAATCCCATGGCTTATTGATGTATCGGAATACTTCGCCGGAGTTGACCGAGTTCAAGATGGCTTCGAGGTCGGAGTAGCCCGTAAGCAGAATTCGAATCGAGTGCGGATTAATTTTTTTGATTTCTCGCAACGTCTCGTGCCCCAAAAGTCCGGGCATGCGTTGGTCGCTGATAACCACTTTCACGTCGGGGTGTTTTCTGAGTTCGTTAATGCCTTGCTCGCCGCTTTCTGCGGTCAGAACTTTGTAGTCGCGTTTGAATAAGATTTTCAACGAATCCAACACGAGTGGCTCGTCGTCAATTAAAAGTATCTCCGGCTTATCCGACATGTTCTTCTCCTTTCAGTGTTCAGCCGATTGATTGTCGCACGGGAATGCGCACTGTAAATTCCGTGCCTTTTCCGAGTTCGCTTTTCACGCTTATCGCCCCCTTATGCCGCTCGATGATTTGATACGAAATGGATAATCCCAAGCCGGTGCCTTGTCCGACGGGCTTCGTCGTAAAAAACGGGTCAAAAATTTTATTGAGGTGTTCGGGCGAAATACCTTTGCCGCTGTCGGCGATTTTTATCACGGCGTATTTTCGGTCAGCTTTTTCGTTGGCGATGACGTTCGGTTCGGCTTCGTATTGGGTCGTAATTTTTATCGTGCCTTTTTCTTGTATGGCTTGGGCGGCGTTCATAATCAAGTTTAAGAACACTTGATTGAGCTGCGAGGGGTAGCATTCTGCTTTCAAGTCGGGCGCGTAGTCTTTTATGATTTCCGCTTTATGCTTTATCGCATTGTGCGCAATGACGAGCGTGGAGTCGATGCCTTCGTTGATGTCGGAAAGTTTGAACGCGCTTTCATCGAGACGTGAAAAGTTTTTCAAATTGATGACGAGTTCTTCAATGCGCTCGATGCCGATTTTCGAGTGTTCAAGCATTTTTCGCGAGTCCTCGAGCACTTCGTTTTCGTCGAGCTCTTTTGCGGCTTCGAAGGCTTCGGCAATATGCCGCTCGACATGCTCCGCGTCGCCGTCGACGAGGGCTTCAGCCAATTGATGTTGCTTTTCCAAGAGCGACTCAATCTCTTGTTGATTGCGCGAGAGCAACGTAAGGCTGTTCTTGACGAAGCCGAGCGGCGTGTTGACTTCGTGCGCGATGCCTGCCACCATTTGCCCGAGCGACGACATTTTTTCCGCTTGTAGAAGTTGCAACTGTTGCGCTTTGATTTGTTCGTTGCTTTGGTTGAGCGCGTCAATCGTCCGTTCAAGCTCTTTCTGTTTTTTGCCGAGTTCTTTATTGCTTTGATTCAGGGCGGCGATGGTTTCTTCCAAGCGTTGCTTTCGGATTTCTTCGGTGATGCGGTCTCGCTTCGAGATTTCTTCCGCCATTGCGTTGAACGCCGACGCCAAGTCTCCGATTTCGTCGTTTGAGAGCGGCTCAACGCGCTGAGATTTGTCGCCTCTTGAAAACGCCAAGACGGCGTCGGTAATGCGTTGTATCGGCTTCGTGATAAGAAACGCCAAGAGAAACGAGAGCACTGCGCCGAAGATGACGGCGATTAAACTCGTTGTAATCACACTGCGCTGTTTCTCGCTTAATTGGAGGAGATAAAAATTGTTTTTGAAATCAACTTCAATCAGCCCCAACACAACGCCTGTTGAATCCAAGATGGGCGAATATGCCGACACCCACACGCCGTTTTCGTCTTCATAAATCCCTGTGTAGCTTGATGAACGGTTTTGAAACGCATACTCCATTTCGGGACGAATTTTATACGGCGTTCCGATGTATTGGCTGTAAAACATGACGGCAAAGCGCATGGTGTCTCGCGCCATCCAGCGGAAGGCATAGACGTTGTCGTCGTCGAACCCCAAGTATCGA
The DNA here is from genome assembly GCA_046719715.1 of Chloroherpetonaceae bacterium. Lineage (GTDB taxonomy): Bacteria > Bacteroidota > Chlorobiia > Chlorobiales > Thermochlorobacteraceae > JANWWM01. The sequence goes on from JBDNCJ010000009.1 coordinate 44,960, forward strand.
TTGGCTTTGGTGAATCGTGCAATTTTATCGTGAATGCGTTTGTATTCAGGCAGGAGCGTGTCGGAGGGAGTCGCGCTCAATTTTGCAAAGTCCGACGGGTTGATTTCAAGCGCGAGGGCGTTGGCGGCGGTTTGTAACTGTTCTTGTAAGTGTTTGAGCGTTTCCTCTTTTTGGTTTTGAAAGTTCAAAACGGCGGGAAGCACAATCGCCACCGAAAGAATCAAGGCTTGTGCAAGCGTTACTTTCACGCCCAGTCGCAATCGCGGCGACGAGGTGCGCGTCGTTGAAGCGTTTTCGGGCATGGTCGGCGGTCGTCTTGTGTTGGTCATTTGTTCATTGAATTAGAGCGATGATACAAACGAGATTTCACGAATGTATCACGCCGCCGCTTTTCCACTTAAAAGCAGGAAGCACGAAAGCGATTGTGAAAAAAAAACGCCGATAGGATTTATCGGCGTTACGATTTTCTTCAAGGATGCGAATAGGTCTTATCGCGCATATGCCACAGAGCGCGTTTCGCGCACGACGGTGATTTTAATTTGTCCCGGATACTGAACCGAGTCGTTGATTCGCTTGGCGATGTCGCGCGCCAAAACTTCCGCTTGCCCGTCCGCGACTTTTTCGCCTTCGACGATGACGCGAATTTCTCTGCCTGCTTGCAGTGCGTAAGTTTTTGCGACCCCGGGAAACTGCTTGGCAATTTCTTCCAAACTTTCCAGACGCTTGATGTAGCCTTCGGGCGTAACCGCGCCGCGTGCGCCGGGTCGTGCGCCGGAAATGACGTTGGCGGCATCGACCAAATCCGCAATGGGATTTTCTTTCGGCACTTCACCGTGATGCGCCAAAATGGCGTTGATGACGGCGGGGTGTTCTTTGTATTTCTTCAAGAACTCCGCGCCTGAAATGGCATGTGAGTTTTCGGGTTGGTCGAGCATCTTGCCGATGTCGTGCAATAAACCCGCGCGTTTGGCGAGTTTGGCATCGAGTTTTAATTCCGCCGCCATTAAGCCGGAAAGCATCGCGACTTCTTTGGAGTGTTTGAGCAGATTTTGTCCGTAGTTTGAGCGGAACTTCATCTTGCCAATCAGGCGCGTAATATCGGGGTGAAGGTTCGGAATGCCGAGTTGGACGACGACGTCTTCGCCCGTGCTGAGAATAACTTCTTCCAATTCTTTTTCGGCGAGTTGATATGATTTTTCAATCGCGCCCGGATGAATAATGCCGTCAACGAGCAAGCGTTGCAAGGTCATTTTTGCAAGTTCGCGGCGCACGGGGTCGAAGCAAGAGAGAATGACGACTTCGGGCGTATCGTCGACGATGATGTCGACGCCGGTGATGTTTTCAAAGGCTTTGATGTTTCGTCCTTCGCGCCCGATGATTCGCCCTTTGAGTTCGTCGCTTTGCAGATGAATGGTGGTGATGGCGTTTTCGGCGGCTTGGTCGAGCGAGGTGCGCTCGATGGCGGAAAGAATCACGCGCTCGGCGACGCGCTGGGCTTTTTCTCTGGTTTCCGCTTCAATGGCTTGAAGTTGTGCAGCCGCTTCGCTCTTGGCTTGGGCGAGCATATTTTCCATGAGCATGGCTTTGGCGTCTTCGGCGTTCATGCCGCTAAGGGCTTCAAGTCGGCTGTTTTGTGCGACGATGAGTTGTTCCAATTCGGCGGCACGTTGGGCGAGTTGCGTCTGCTTTTGGTTGAGTTCTTTTTTGAGGTCTTCGAGCGACTTTTCGCGCTTTTGCGTCTGCTCAATGCGGCGCATCAAGGTGTCTTCTTTGACTTTGATTTGTTTTTGAACTTGGGCGAACTTGTCGTTTTTCACGCTCACTTCTTGCTCAAATTCGCGCTTCTTGCGCTTCCATTCTTCGTTGAGCTCCTCGAGCTTCGCCGCTTTACGGGCTTCGGCTTCGCGTTGCGCTTCTTGGATAATTTGCACGGCGCGTTCTTCGGCTTCAAGCAATTTCGTTGTACCGACTCGATCGAGTAGGAATCGTCCAACGAAAAACCCGACAATGAAAAAGAGCACGCTTGCGACGATGAGAAGAACAAAGTTAATCGCAATCTCCATAGTGGTGTATGATAATGATTCTCAAAAAGTTAAGTCCCGAATGTTCGGGGCGGTTAGTAAAAAAAAGAAAAACAAAAAGTCCGCAGAGCAACAATCCGATTGAGTATAGGATTAAAGAATCCAGATGATTACGGTGGGTGCTGCCTTCGCGTCTCATGCTTCCACTGTGGCGCGCCGTTCAAGAAACGAACGGATTGACCACTCCGCCGAAGCGAAGCGAGGCCTGCGTTCAACGCCAAGAGACAAGCTCCCTAAGAGTATAATTTATCGATTCTTTAATAGCGTAATCGCAATCGGGCTATTGGTGCGGACTAAAACTTGATAGCCTTTGATGTCAAAGAACGTTTGTTTGAATCGTCATTACGATGGCTCTGATGGGTCGGCGGCGTCTTGTTCAGCGCGTTGCATTGCGCTTGTCAAGTCCGTCTCGGATTCAGAGAGCCGAAGATGTTCGTCTTGTTTTCGGCTTTCTGAACGGCTTTCTTCAATCGAGGTCGTAATGTAAAGGTTCAATCGCTCTAATTCTTCCTGAATGGCGTTGAGGCGTTGCTCATGTTCAAGCACTTTTTCGGCAAGGCTTGTCGCCGCTAAAACCGCCAGTCGGACGGGCGAGTAGTCGGAAATTTTTTGACGATACTCTCCAATCAAACGATTTACCTCCTCGACGGCAGCGCGCGTCAGTTCCGGATTCTCGGCTCGGAATGCATATTCTTCACTTAAAATTCGAACTTTCAGCGATTGCATTTGATGTTCCCTTCAACACGATTCACGATTCACACTCAACACTTGCGCGCTTACTTTCGGCGCGTCCTAAATTCAGGACAGCCGTTGCAACTCTAAATTGACTTGCTCCAGCAAATGCTCTAATTGATGCCTGATTAGCAACTTCTCTTCGTAAGAAATGATCATCGGAGCAAAAGGGTCACTCGCCTCTTCTTCGCCGTGCGTCGCCTGTAAGTTTTCTTGCAACGACTTTATGGTCTCTTTGGCTTCACCGAGTTCCGCATAAAGTTTCGCCAGTTGCTTGGTCAGGGTCGACGCTTTCTGTTTCAACGTGCGATTTTCTTCTTGAAGCAGTTGCAGACGGTCAACGAGTTGCTCAACGTTTATGGTCAGTCTTCCAATCTCTCCATCGATATTCTTCATACCTTTCAACGATTTTGTCGGAACGATTTTATCGGTCTAACTCTGACGATTTGTTGAGATTGGCAACGACTTGCGCTTGGTTGAGTTTGCCGTTCGGGTAAGTTCACCGTCGTTGCTTCTTTTTCAATCGGGCATTTTTATCATGCCTGACGCAACTCCGCACCAAATTTTGAACTTATCCGTTCAGCGGCGCTCGCGGTGATGCGCGCAATTTCCTCATCGGTCATTGTTCGCTCATAACTCACGAGTTTTAATGAAAACGCAACGCTCCGTTTGGCTTTTCCCGCTTGCTCTTCCTTGCTTGAGTCCTTTTTCAGTTCTCGTTTCGGCTCATAAACATCAAAAATCGTGATGCTTTGAATCGCTTTATCGGTCTTTAACATCTCTTCCGTCATGTCTGACGCTTTTACATGAGTCGGAACGAAAAAGGCGAGGTCGCGCAAAACGGCGGGAAATTTTGCAGGCTCTTGGTATCGTATCGTTGAACTTGTCGCTCGCTTTAGCGCACTCACGTCAAACTCCGCATAAAAGACGGGCTGTTCAATTTCATAGCGTCTTAAAATGTGTTTCGGCACGATTTCCAAAGTTCCTGCAATGCTTTCGGAAGCATCGCTTCTTGCGCCGTTGAAATTCCTCTTAAACGTAATATCAACATGTGTCGCGTCAATGTGCGTGTCTTCAATGTGTGAAACTGCTTGAATTTCAAGGCGCAAGCGGTTGTGAGTATAAGCAACAAACTTCGATTTATCAAAGCACCTCAATCGTTTTAAGAGCAATTCCGCAGTGCCTTTCAAATCAAAGAAATCCGACTCGTCTTTCGGCAAGTTCCACTGCATCGGATACCGCTTGCCGGTTATGAGCACGCCCAATCGGTGATGCTCGCCGTAGCCTTTGATGTAAGTGCCGTTTGCGTCAGGCTCAAAGGTATGTCCGATTTCAAACAGCCGCATGTCTTTGTTGCCGCGATTAAGGTTATGCGCAACAACTTTGAGAAACGACGGCAAGAGCGACGGACGAAGCGCGTCCATTTCTTCGCTGACGGGATTGAGCGTGCGAATCGGATTCTCGATGAACTCCTTGACCTCGTCAAGCGGGAGAAGCGGATTGGTGAGAATTTCTCGGAAGCCGAAGCCCATCATCATCTCGCGCAGTTGGTCGTCGAAGGTGGCGAGTCGGTCATAACTTTGTGGATAGGTTGCGTTCATTTTTTCGGACGGCGGAATGTTATCGTAGCCATAAACGCGCACAATTTCTTCAATTAAATCTGCTTCCTGTAACATATCCACACGGAAACTCGGAACAGAGAAAATTTTCTTTTCGCCCTCTGCTCGTACCTCGCGGATTCCGATGTGTTCAAGCATCGCCGTCATGGTATCGGTGGAAATTTCCGCGCCAATCAAGGCTTTGGCACGCTTCGGGTTGAGCGCGATTTCAACGGGCTTCGGCGGCTCAAGCAGGATTTCGCTGGCTTCAATGACGGTGCCGCCGGCAAGTTCTAAAATTAATTTTGTGGCTAATTCCGCTGCGTAGCGAATTTGCGCTCGGTCGACGCCGCGCTCGAAGCGATGCGACGCATCGGTTGAAATACCTAATGCTTTTGCGGTTTTTCGGATTCTTGAAGGATTAAAATACGCCGATTCCAACAGCACGCGCGTAGTTTGAAGCGAAATTTCCGACTCCAAGCCGCCCATCACGCCGCCAATGGCGACAGGCTTTTCCGCATCGCATATCATCGTCATGCCTTCTTTGAGCTCGCGCTCTTTGCCGTCTAATGTTTTGAATGTGCCGCTCACATTGTTTCGCACAACAACTCGCTGTTCTGTGAGCATATCTAAATCAAACGCATGAAGCGGCTGTCCAACTGAGTGAAGCACATAGTTGGTGATGTCGACGATGTTGTTAATCGGGCGCAAACCGACGACGCGAAGCAAGGTTTGAAGCCACTGCGGCGACGGGGCGACTTTGACACCATCAATGACGACGGCGGCATAGTGCGAACAGCCTGCTGTGTCGTCAATCCGAATGCGGTTCGTTGAAGAAGAAAAATTCAGACTTGGAGCCTCGAGGCGTTTGAGGTTGCGCTCGCCGACAAGTTCGCGCGCCACGCCTTGATGCGAGAGCCAATCAGGACGGTTCGGCGTAATCGAAATCTCGAAGACCGTATCGCGTTGAAGGTAGGTTTCAAACAGCTCTCCGATTGCATAGTCATCGGGAAGAATCATAATGCCGTCGTGGTTGTCGGAAAGTCCGAGTTCATCTTCGGCACAAATCATGCCTTCGGAGACTTCGCCGCGAATTTTAGACTTTTTGATTTTGAGCGTTTCACCAGATTTCATCACAAGTTCTGCCCCCACGAGCGCAACCGGTACGGTTTGACCTGCCGCGACATTCGGCGCGCCGCAAACGATGGAGAGCAATTCGCCCGATGGATTGGCTTTGCCCACGTCGACTTTGCACAGTGAGAGTTTATCGGCATTAGGGTGCTTTTGGCAGTCGAGCACTTTTCCAACCACCACGTTTGTAAAGGCGCCGCCGAGTTGTTCGATGCCCTCGACTTCAATTCCGAGCGAAGTCAGCCGTGAGGCGATAGTGTGTCGGTCGCTTGAAAGGTCGGGCGCGAAAGTTTTAAGCCAAGTCAGAGAGAGTTTCATAAACAGGTAATGTGATGATTAAAGTTGAGTTCTTGAATTGAACGTGTGTTCGTTGGTTCTCGTCTCGAATCGCTGTTTATTGTTTAGAAGCCTTATCCTAAAAGCCATCTCGATTGGCGCGATTATTGTTTTGATTGACGACTTGTTGCCAATTTTGATTATGCACTTCGCCAATGGCAGTCGAGTGAATGAGTTCGTAGCGTCCGAATCCCATTCTATCGGCGAAAATAAAAATGACGTTGCCTTGTGCGGGCAAGTTTTCATACTGCCAGATTTCGTAAGGCTTTTGATTGCTTGAAGAATTTTCGCGCTCGATGTTTTGCGGCTCGCCATATTTAATGAAGACACGCCCTTTGTCCATTTTGTAGCCGGGCGTTGAGCCTTGTGCGAAGCGGCGGTTGGCTTCTTCGATTTTATTCATGTAGGCGCGCCGTGCTGATGTTCCGCCGCGTGTCGCCCAAAAGCGTTCAAAGAAGTTTCGCTTCTGCTCAAGCGTCTTAGCAGTTTTGTAGGTCTCTCTTTCATCGGTCGTGATGATGTATTCTACCTGCTGGCGCATTTCATCAAGCAGTTCCTCTGTAACGCCTGCAAATTCCATTGAGAGCGCGTCCATATTGCGCTCGGCGACCATTTCGGGCTTGATGTTCGGATTGTAAATGAACAAGGATTTTGAACGGCGTATGATAGGCTTGAATGAAGAATCGGATAGTTCGAAGTGATAGTCATACTTGCCGCTCAAGAGGCTATCGATGGGCGTTGTTTCAGCATACATAATTGCATCGGCGGTGCGTCGGCGCACTTTGCGACGTTCGGTTTCTTCAAGCACGATGTCGTTGCGTGAAAGATAGGTGCGCGTGTAAAGCGAATCGGTGTTGAGGCGCAGGTTTCGCACCAAGTTGTAAATCTCCAAGTAAATCGAGACGGAGGGCGCAGTGTTGCCGTAAATCGCAGTCGGATTCGGAATGACTTCGAGACCGTTTTTGTAAAAGGGCGACTTAATGTTATCGCTTTTGACGATGTTAAACGCCAATTCAATATCGCTCACGCGCAGACTATCAGACTCAACGGGTTTGAGTTTGACGCGCTTGAAATCGCCTCTGCCGATTGGCTCGCTCTGGTCGCTTGGCGTTGCCGAAAGCGAGAAATCATAACTGCCGGGCGGAAGCGTCATGGGTAATCGGGCGATAAGCAATCCTTCGTCGCGGGTTGAAGCCTTTTCGGAAGAGACGAGTTTGACGGTTTCAGTGTTCTCAATGCCGCTTTTTTCTTTTGCCGTGAGCAAGAGGTCGAGTTCAACGAGTGCCATTTCCCCTTGAACGCGATACGGCAGTTTGGCTTTCTGAAAAGCGATGAAAAACTCAATCATCACGTTGCCCGAATCGGCTTTGAAGGTCGCAAAGTCGGTACTTTCGGCAAGGTTTATGATTTGCGCGTTTACAGACGCCGCCCCGCAAAGCGAGAGTAAAAGCAAGTAAAGGCGTTTCATAGTCGTCATGTTTCGGTCGCGTGAATTTCAGGTGAATAAATTTCGGTCGAATTAAAAAGTGCAAAATGAATCGCTCCACTTTGCACTTTGGTCAATCGTTTCACCTGAAATTACTTCATTAAAATCATTTTTTTCGTCTCGATGAATGCGGGTGCGCCGCTTGTGCCGTTGGTGGCTTGCAGTCGGTAGAAGTATGTTCCGCTGGCAAGGTTGAGCGTTTGAGTATTGAGCGCGACGAGGTAAGAACCTGCGTCCTGACGAGCGTTAACAAGCGTTGCGAGTTTTCTGCCGAGCACGTCGTAGAGTTCGAGTTTGACGTCGGACGCGACGGGCAAGCGATAGCCGATGCGCGTTTCAGGGTTAAACGGATTCGGATAATTTTGATTGAGCGCGAAGGTGGTTGGTGCACCAACGACGGTCTCAACAATCTGGCTGTATGAGAACGCGCCGTCGAAGTCAATTTGCTTTAAGCGATAGAGCACGGTGCCGGTTGGCGCGGCGTTGTCGCTGAATGAATAGCGTTGCACTTCCGACGTGGTGCCTCTGCCCGGCACGAAGCCAATCATTTGCCAATCGGTTGCAGGCTGTTTGCGTTCAATTTCAAATCCAGCGTTATTGACTTCGCAACACGTTTCCCAAAGCAGTTTGACGCCTTGCGTGTTTGGAATCGCGGTAAACGACGACCACTCAACTGAAAGCGGATTATCGCCAATGCCCGAAAGTGGAATGCGAATCACAGGCGGGGCGGCGTTGCTGGTAAGTTGAAGCGTATCGAAGTAATTGCCGACTGCGGGCGGCGCAAAGGTGAGGGTGAGCGTGTCGCTTGAGCCTGCGGCAATGACAGTCGAGGTTTTTGAGACGCTGAACGCGCTCGTTTGGGTGCTGATTGCTGAAATGTTGAGTGGCGCATTACCATTGTTGCGTAAAATGAGCGTATCGGTTTTTTGCTCCTGCGCCGGCACAAGTCCGAAGTTTCTCGCAGTTTGGGTAACGGCGAAAAGTGGCGCGGGCGTCGAAGACACCAGCCGTCGAATGCGACCAGCAGTGGAGTTGTAGCCTACGACTAAAATTTCGTTGTTGAAATCTTCGCCAAACGCCGAAATAGATTGCGGACCTTGCAAGAGAAATTCATTAGTGGCTGGCGTCTGGAAATTGTAGGTCAGCGCCCAAATGCGTCGCGAAACATAGTCGCCGTAAATATACTTGCCATACAGGGCGGGAATTCGTGAGCCGCGATAGACGAATCCGCCTGTAATTGAAACGTCGCCTGCGCTACGTCCATAAACCCAGATTGGAAAAATCGCATTCGGCGGCGTGGGGTCGCTGGTGTTATAGACGGTGTTACCTTCGAACTTGCGCCAGCCGTAATTGCCTCCGCTTTCAATGATGTTGATTTCTTCCCATGCATTTTGACCCACGTCGCCGCCCCAAATTCTGCCTTGCTCATCGAAACTGAACTTCCACATATTACGCAAGCCCCATGCGAAAATTTCCTCACGCACATTCGGCTCGCCGACAAATGGGTTCGTCGGTGGAATCGCGTAGTTGAGTGGTGCTTGAACATTATCGACATCAATTCTGAGCAACTTTCCTAAAGTGGTATTGCGATTTTGCGAGCGATTGCCTGGGTCGCCTGCGCTTCCGCCGTCTCCGATTGAGATGTATAGAAACCCGTCAGGACCGAACAGAATTTGCCCGCCATTATGGTTGCTAAACGGTTGCGATTCTGTGAAGATGACTTGGCGGCTCGACGCAATCGCTGAGTCTGGATTTTCCGTGCTGGTTTGAACGCGCGCCACTTCGGTTCTTAACGGTGAGCCGGTGGTGTAAGAGACGAAGAAGGTGCGATTTTGTGCATAATTCGGGTGCAAGGCAAGCCCAAGCAATCCGGTTTCGCTTCCCGTTTGAGAGACGACGCTCGAGAGATTGAGAAACGTCTTTCGCTCACTCACCGTCGGAGAGTCTTCAAAAACGAACACAAGCCCGCGCTGTTGAACGACAAAGAGCCGATTCGTGCCGTCGTTGGCTTTTACAATTTCAATCGCATTGGCGAAACCGGGGAGATTCGGATACGCATCGACAAGTGAGTATTGCGCCGACGCATGAAACGACAACGCGAAGACAATGAACAGAGAAGCAACAATTTTTTTCATCTTTCACTTCAAAATTTTGGATTCAAAGAAAACAAGAATATACACTCAAAGTGCAATCATTGAAAGGCAGAAAAGACGCATTAGGTTTCCACAGCTTCGGTTTTTAGACCAACGACGTCGTTGCCGAATTTGCCAATGATGAAAATCGTAATCTCGACGCGTCCGACACGGTAGACGGTGATGTCAGTGAGATGCTCTTGCAGAAATTCTTGAAGGGCTTTGAACTGTGCGACTTGTTCTTTCTGAACCTCGTCGTGCCACTCCTGCTCAACGGAAAGATTGCGAAAGAGATAATCGATGGAGGTGTTTTCAATCGGCGAATCGGTCGGTAAGCCGATATGCGCGAGCCACTTTTCGGTGTTGAAGAGGTCGTCAGCAAAATTTTCCCAAACAGTTACTTCAAAAGGGAAATCGGATTCGCTTGGGAAATACAAGCCGTCGATTTTTTCGTTCAGTTGTGCAATGAGTTCTTCTTTCGTCATTTGGGTGTAATTAGTCCACACGTTTGAACTTTCGCTTCTCGACTTTTTGCAGTCGTATCATAGAATCTTCGAGAATCGGAAGCGCTTGAGAAGTATCGATGCGTGCAGCGACTTCAATATCTTTTCCGAAGCCGAGTTGAGTGAGGTATTTGCCGTGTTCGCTTTCGCGCAGAGCGGCAAGTTCGTTGCCTCTGAACTTTTCGTAGAGAATCCGAGCCGCCATCGCGCTGTCGGAAAGCGTAAAGGCTTGTCCTTTTTTATCGGTCAAGAGTTTATCGACGAGCAATCCCGCGCAAATCGTGTCCTCGAGCGAAAAGCGATTTTCCTTTCCCGCACAAATAATGGACAAATTGTATTCAAGGTTTTCGGCTTTGAGAATGAACTCTTTGACGATGGAAATGTTCATAAAGCCGCATATCACGAGGGCTTTTGCTGATTTGGCTTTGATGATGGCACGTGTGCCGTTGGTGGTGCAGAAGACGAGCGATTTTTCACCAACGACAGATGTAGAAAATTCTTCCGGCGAATTTCCCAAGTCGAATCCTTGAATCACTTTTCCTTGTCGCTCTCCCGAAAGAAGCGGTCGCTCAGAAAAAAGACTTGACGCCACCATCAACGCATCTTCGATTTCGGCGACCGGAATAATTTCCTTCGCGCCGTTTTCGAGGGCTGTAATCATGGTCGTGCTGGCGCGAAGCACATCAATGACGACGACGACTTTATCGTTGAACGTTCCTTCATCTATCCCTGCGGGTGTAAGAAATACATCAATTTTCATTCTCAGTGTGATAAAAATGTTCTAAGGCTGTAATGGGACGCTATTGACTTGTTTCTGTTTTTTAGCGAGCCTCGGCAAGTGCCGATAAGAATGGCAGTTTGACAATTTCTGCTTGGCACAACTCGCCACGAATGTTAATGAAACATGTGCCGCCGACAGTTGCGTAACTTGATTTCACAAATCCTGTGCCGATTGCCTTTTCAAGCGAAGGCGAAAGCGTGCCGCTACACACGCGCCCAATCGGTTGCCCATCTTGGGTGGTTATTTCGAAGCCTTGTCGGGCGATGGCTTTTCCTTTGAGAACAAAGCCAACGAGTTTTTTTTGTGGATTTGCTTTTGCCTCCATGCAAGCCACTTTGCCGTTGAAATCGCCTTTTGAAAACTTGACAATCCAACCCAATCCTGCTTCAATAGGGTTGGTGGTCTCATCGAGTTCGTGTCCGTAAAGCGCGTATCCCATTTCCAAACGAAGCGTATCGCGTGCGCCTAATCCAATCGGTTTGATGTTGAACGGTTTGCCCGCGTCAAAAATAGCGTTCCAAACTTGTTCGGCATATTCGTTTGGAAAGCATAGTTCGAAACCATCTTCACCGGTGTATCCTGTGCGTGAAATCATCATCTCAACATCGGCTAATTTGCCGTGCGCGAAATGATAGTAGCGAATCTCGGCAAGGTTGATGCGCGTGAGCGACTGAAGCGTGGCTTCGGCGTTTTTGCCTTGCACGGCAAGAAGCGAAAGTTCATCGGAACGATTGATAATCTCAACGCCGTCTATCTTATTTTGATGAAGCCATTGAAGGTCTTTTTCAATGTTGCTTGCGTTAATGACAAGAAAGTAATGCGTCGGTGAAAGTCGGCTCACAATCAGGTCGTCGACCGTGCCGCCATCAGGGTAGTGAGCGTCATTTTCGTAGAGCATGGCGGTGTATTGTGCTTTGCCGTCCACGAGTTTTGAGACATCGTTAGTGGTTACTTTTTGCAAAAACGCTTCGGCATTTTCACCCTTGATTTCCACTTCGCCCATGTGCGAGACGTCAAACACGCCGACCGACTCGCGCACGGCGCGGTGCTCGGCAAGAATCCCCTCGTATTGGACGGGCATTTCATAGCCGCCGAATCCAATCAGCTTTGCGCCGTTGGCTTTATGAAAATGATAAAATGGTGTGCGCTTCACGGAGTTTTACGCTTGATTCAGAAGTAATTGGTTCTTTCTCGCAAGGCTTGGTTTTTCAACGAACCAACGGCATGAATGGGATTTGATTTTTATCTTGTCGTTTTTTCAAACGGGCGGCAAGATACAAAAAAGTGAAAAAACATCGTAACGACCTTGACAGAGCTTTTCTGAAATAGCGTTCCTGCTTCTTTCGCATATCGCCTAAACACCCCACGTTCCGCTCTATTCGCTCGGTGAGACCGCTGATGGATTCTTCGCTACGCTTCGTTCAGACTGACAAACACAACAAAGTTACATACCCGCACATGCGCACCGATAAACTTGTCTATCTTCTGCTTCAACTCTTGCCACAAGGCTTCTTTTCGCTCATCGGCAGAAATCCCGACGACGCTTTGCGTTACCAATTCAAATCCGTTGAACTCAAAGAGGTGTCGTTTCGCATTGATGGCGTCTTTGTTCCAAATTCCGATGATGTTACTTACTTCGTTGAAGCGCAATTTCAACCTGACGAGCACTTCTACGCCCGATTCTTCGCCGAAATCTTTCTCTACCTCAAACAGTATCCAACGGCAAAGTGGCAAGCGGTTGTGATTTACCCTTCACGAAGCGTGGAGCAAAAAGGGATTGAGCCGTATTCGGAGTTTCTTGCGTTGGCGTGCGTCAGGCGCGTATATTTGGACGAGTTGCCGAAGACGGATTCAAACGCAGTGGCGCTCTATGAGTTATTGATTGCGAAAGGAGAAGAGGCGGGAGAGCGGGCGCAGAGATTGGCACAGAGAGCGAGCGTGTTGGAGTTGGATTTGATTGAACAGATTTTGAGTTACAAATTCAGAACCTTAACCAGAGAGGAGATACGAAAGATGTTGAAGATTCAAGAAGAACTTGGGCTGAAAGAGACGGCGTTTTACAGAGAAGCGTTTGAAGAAGGCAGAGAAGAAGGTAAGTTGGAAGGTAAGTTAGAAGGCGAAGCGAAAGGGATTTTGAAAGGCAAGTTGGAAGGCAAACTTGCCACCGTTCCACTGTTGCGAGAATTGGGGCTGAGCGATGAGGTGATTGCAAAGAAGTTAGATATTGCACTCACCGACGTGCAGCGCGTTCCAAAGAGCGATAAACGCAATTAAATTTCTCCATGAAGCAAAAGTGGTGGCTTGGCTTGTGGATTGGCGTCATGCTCTCGTCCTCAGCGGTTGCGCAAACAGATTCGCTCTCGGCGGTAAAGTCAAGCGTCAAAGTTACGATGTTCAAGCAAAAGCGGCTTGCGCCCTCGCAAGTAACGCTGTATTCAGCCATGATTCCCACCTTTGGACAGTTCTACAACCGCTCGTATTGGAAAGTCCCTCTCTTTCTCGGTCTCGGCGGGTGGTGTGCGTATAACTTCATTCAGCAGAATAACCTTTACGCGACATATCGAGACCGCTATCAAAACGATTTAACGCAAACGCCCGTGCCGCCAAACGCGGATTTCAATCGACGCTTGCGCGACTTTTATCGCGGACAGCGTGACGAATTCGCCGTCTATATCGTCCTTATTTACGCGCTTTCAATTCTCGATGCCTATATTGATGCACATTTGTTTGACTTTGACACAAGCGACGTGCTAACGGTTGCGCCGCCAATTCAAAACCGACCAACTGTAACCGTACTTCAACTGAACATTCCTTTTTGATAATCACAAAATTCCAACAAGAATGCTAACCATCGCGCTATTAGGCTACGGAAAAATGGGCAAAGCCATTGATGCGGTCGCCGCCGAAAGTGAGTGCACCGTCTTGCTTCGCCTTGATTCTACCAGCAAACTGACGCCCGATGTGTTTGAAGAGGTTGATGCGATTATTGATTTTACAAGGCGCGACGCATTTCTTTACAACTTGCCGTCGCTATTGGAGGCGCGAAAACCGATTGTGGTTGGAACAACGGGGTGGCACGGCGAACTCGATCGCGTGAGAGAAAAAGTCTATCAATACAACGGCGCAATGATTTATGCTGCGAATTTCTCGCTCGGCGTTCAACTCTTCTTTCGGGCGGTGCGTGCGGTGGCGAAACTTTACGCGCCGTTTCCCGACTTCGACATCGCCGTCTCTGAAATTCATCACACCGCGAAATTGGACTCGCCAAGCGGCACGGCGCTCACGATTGCTCAAGAAATTTTAGCCAACGTCCCGCGCAAGACCGTCATTCAAACCGACACGCACCAAAAGCCACTTCCAAATGAACTGCAAATCGCATCGATGCGGCTTGGCAAAGTCTATGGCACACACGCCATGCACATTGATTCCGAATTTGATGCGATTACGCTCGAGCACAATGCTAAAAATCGCTACGGTTTTGCCAAAGGCGCGCTGGAAGCGGCGAAGTGGATTCAAGGCAGAGCGGGCGTTTATTCAATTGATGATTTTTTAGATGAAAAATTAGGAGTGAAATCATGAGCGACGCACAAAACGCGCCGCCGAGTTATTGGCGGTCGGTGATGTATGGCGCAATCATCAATAATCTCATCAGCGTCGTGCCGATTTTGAATTTGACAAATGCGCTTGGAGGTGTCGGCTTAATGCTCGCGGGCGGCGTTGCGGCGTATCATTACGTTCGCGCCAATGAAGTGTATCCAACGCTCGGCATGTGCTTTCAGATTGGCGCGTTTGCAGGGCTGTTTGGTTGCGCATTGTGGCTGATTCGCTTTCTTCTTTTTGGAGGCATGGTCGTTGAACTCCTCCAAATCATTTTCGCCGCCGTCGTCATTAGCGGACTTTCAGGCGTGATTTCAGGTTCGGTAATTCGCCGAAAATACATTTCGCGTAAGTCGGAAGAGAACCCATGAGAAGATTAGGTTAAGACGGTTTGAGCAACCCAACTCGCCAATACCTCGCGCATCAGATGAAGTTTGCCGGTGAAGAAATGGTCGGCATCATCAATAATTTCAACGACTTTCGGGTCGGCAATCTCATCAATCACGCTTGAAATTTTTTCCATCGGATTGAATTCGTCCTTATCGCCCCAGATGATGAGTTTCGGTGTATGCAAGGTTTTGAGGTAAGGCGCGTCAAAAAGGCGGAGCGGTAAGCCAAGTCCAACAAGATATTTCACGCGCCTGTCTTTTGAGCCATACTTCATGCCGACCCACGCGCCGAAAGAAAATCCGCACACAAGAAGCGGCGCGTTGGCATGCGCATATTCGTTCAAAAGAAAGTCGCAAGCGGTGCGCACGTCGTCTTCTTCGCCGATTCCGTTATCATACTTTCCTTCGCTTTCCATGACGCCGCGAAAGTTGAAGCGAAGAACGGCACCGCCCAACTCCCAGAGCGTATTTGCCGCACCGACAATGACCTTGTTGTGCATCGTGCCTTGATAAAGCGGGTGCGGGTGGCAACAAACTGCCAAAAATTTCGGCGACGATTGTGGATTGTAAAGCGATTCTAATTTGCCCGCTGTGCCTTGCAGGAAGAGCGATTGTGTGAGTTTCATAAACGGTTCAGAGTTCAGACGAGAGACGACCCCAAAAAATTAGCGTGTCCATTTCAAACTTCACCTTGCCGTTTTGTTCGTAAAACTCAAACAGCCGTTGAAGTTCGGCGAGCATCGGCGCGAAGGTGTCGTCGGTTTCTTTGGGAATGTATGAACTCGAGAGCAAGCGACCTTTCAATCCTTCAAAATCAAACTCTTGAACATTATCCAATTGCCGCATTTCATAAGTGCCGCCGAAAAAGGTTTTGAACTTCGGCGTATCGATGTGGTTGATTTCTTTGTAATCCGTGCCGAAGCGTTGCAAGAAATTTTCATACTCATCTAAAAAGGGAATCCCGACTTTTCGCTCGTTCCACACAAGAATGGCTTTACCGTCGGGCTTCAAAATGCGCTGAAATTCTTTACGAGCGGAAGCGACGTCGAACCAATGGAAGGCTTGTGCGGCAAGTACGAAGTCGACCGCGTGCGAGTTAAGCGTTGTGGATTCCGCCGTCCCATTTCGGCTGTGAAAATTCGGATAAGCGCGAAGCGATGATTCTGCGACCTCGCGCATCTTATCGTTTGGTTCAATGCCGAAAACGGTGCAACCGAGTTTCAAAAACGGTTCGCTTGAAATGCCGGTGCCGCTTCCCACGTCGGCGACAGTGCTTTGCGGCGAAAGTCCAACTTCCTTGATGAGCAAAGGCATGAGCCCATCGGGGTAAGTCGGACGATACTTGGCATAGTAAGCGACTTTGTCGGAAAAGCGCGTGGTTTGATTTGTAATCATGTGGCGTTAGTTAAGTGGTTGCGCCGCTTTGAAAGCGATAGCCGAATCCATGAATCGTAAAGATGTGCTTTGGGTGCTCAACATCGTCGCCGATTTTCTTGCGAAGTTTTCGAATGTGCTCGTCAATCGTGCGCGTCGTTACTTCGGTTGAAACGCCCCAGACTTTATCGAGCAAATCGTATCGCGAAACGGCTTCGCCATCGTGTTCCAAAAAGAATCGGAGCATGTCAAATTCTTTTGGCAGAAGGTCTATCGCGGTTTGATTGTAATGCGATTGTCGAGTTTTGAGGTTGAGCGAAAACAGTCCGCGTTTAATTTCATCAACGGTTTGGGTAACGATGTTCGGCGTGGCGCGGCGAAGCAAGGCTTTCATTCGTGCTAAGAGTTCGCGCAGACCGAAGGGTTTGGCAAGGTAGTCATCGGCGCCGAATTCCAATCCCAACACTTTATCGGATTCATCAGATTTGCTGGTGAGCATCAAGATAGGTGCGCTGAATCCGCGTGCGCGAAGGTCTTTGCAAATGTCAATGCCGTTTTTGGTTGGCAACATCCAATCGAGCAGAAGCAAGTCGGGAGATTCTGCGAGCGTTGCGTCGAAACCTTTTTTGCCATCGGCGAAATGTCGGACGCCGTAATGCTCGGCTTTGAGTGCGTCTTGAAGTGCGATGGCAATCGCTAAATCGTCTTCAATGAGAAAAATTTTTTTCATGGAACGCTTTCGGTGAGCGACTCATCAAGCGGGAAGATAAAAAACTTGCTGATACAAATGAGCGGCTCTGCGGGAAGCGGTTGCGAGGAAATCATCGAGAGCGTAACGCCTTCGAGGCGAATCGTGTGTTCAAAAAACGCGCCTTTGAAATAACTCGCCAGCACGACGGCTCTGAATGTGTTTTTGCCAAAGGTGCTTGCAAGTTCAAGATGTTCAGGGCGAATGACGACGTTGAAGTATCGCCCTTGCAAATTTTCGCGGTGCATGAGCACCAATCCAGATTCAGTTTTAAGGTGATGCTTATCGAGGGTTTGAACGCGAATCACGTTGGCATTGCCGATAAAGCGTGCGCCGAAGAGCGTTTTCGGGCGATGATAAATTTCTTCGGGCGTGCCGAATTCAAGTGCAGAGCCATTGTGCAAAATCAAAATTTTGTCGGAAAGCGTTAAGGCTTCTTCTTGGTCGTGTGTGATGTAGATGAACGTGCGCCCTGTTTTCCGCTGAATGGCTTTGAGTTCTTTTTGCATGGCGCGACGAAGTTCGAGGTCAAGGTTTGAGAGCGGTTCATCGAGGAGCGTAATTGGAGAGCCGACGGCTAAGGCGCGAGCAATGGCGACGCGCTGTTGCTCTCCGCCAGAGAGTTCCGACGGGGAGCGATACATTTTGTCGTCAATCGAGAGCAGTTTGAGCGTTTCTAAAACGACGGGGCGAATTTCGGATTCGGGCTTCTTTTGTTCGCGCAACCCAAAGGCGACATTTTCAAGCACGGAAAGATGCGGGAAGAGCGCGTAGTTTTGAAACACCATCGGAATGCGGCGCGTGTGCGCTGGCAGGGCGGTGATGTCGTTTCCGTTGAGAAAAAGTTTGCCGCCGTCGCTCGTTTCAAGTCCTGCAATGATTCGAATGAGCGTGGTTTTGCCGCTACCAGACTTGCCGAGTATCGAGAAAAATTCGCCGTCTGCACATTCAAAAGACACCTCACGCAGGACGGGCGTTTTGCCGTAGGATTTTTTCAGGCGTTCAGCACGCAACGACATGCGTTAAACGTCGCTTGATGAAAGAAGTAACTCAACCAAGTTCTCGAGTCCGGCTTTGTCTTCGTCGTCGAAGCGTGCCAGTTGCGGGCTGTCGATGTCCAAGACGCCGATGAGCCTGCCTTGCTTAATGAGGGGCGCAACGATTTCCGAATTTGACGCGCTGTCGCACGCAATGTGTCCGGGAAATTCATGCACATTTTTGACGACGACAGTTTTCATTTTTTCTGCCGCCGTTCCACAAACGCCTTTGCCGAGTGCGATACGCACGCACGCGGGCTTGCCTTGAAACGGACCTAAAACCAATTCGCCACTCTTGTAAAAGTAAAACCCGACCCAATTCACATCGGGCATCGTGCCATAGAGCAGTGCGGAAAAATTCGCTGTGTTGGCGAGAAAATCGCGCTCGCCTTCAAGCAAGTGATACAGTTGTGTGGTGAGCGACTTGTAAAAGTCTGTTTTGGATTGAGCGGAAATTTCAGTGAGTTCAAACATTTGAATTGAGTTGATTAAAAACACATTCAAAACCCTAAGTGGCGCACGCTTCGGATTTATTTTCCTTGTAAAATGGAACGCAAGTTTTTGGTGAATTCAAAGCGTGCAATCACCGATGAACAACCAAGCGAAACGGCTTTTTGTTTCAAGTCTTCATTGACATGCGGCAAGAAGGCAATCGTTTTCACTTGGGAAAACTTTTCGCGAAACTTTTTCAGGTTTTCCAAATTATTTGGCTCGCTTAAATCAAAAATCGCAAAGGATTGCTTGCCGAGTTCCTGCACTTCGTCGACGGATTTGACAAATTTGCCTTTTAGGTCGAGCAGACGCAGTTCGTTTTCGACACGGCTTTGGAAAATCATATCGGAAATGAAAAGGTAAATCATGGCTTTTGTGTGGTAAGTAAGTTATGCACTAATATCACTTGGAAAGATAACATTTGTCATTCTGACCTTGAACAGAGTGAAGGGG
>JBDNCJ010000090.1:0-8924 GCA_046719715.1 Chloroherpetonaceae bacterium
AAGCTGCTCCATCTGAAAAACCTCCTGTTGAAATACCGTTCATCGTTGTGCCAAAGTTACGATTTTAGGTCGAGCAACTGCTCGAAAAATTCAACTGCGTATTTACGCTTCAAGTCGTCGTGGTAGAATTGGTTGTTGTAGTTCTGCAAGCAAGCGTAGCACGCCGCGTCGCCCGTCTCGCCGCCACACTTGCAGTTTTTCACTTTCTTGTATGCTTCTTTGAGCATTGCTTCGATTGCGCCGTCTTCCATTAGTCTTCTCACATGCCCTGCGCCGCCGGGAACAGCATCATAAATGATAAGCGAGGTTTCGTATTGCTCTGGAAATAAACACCCATCAATGTCGGTGCGCGTGATGCCCAACGCCTCTGCCAAACCCTCAATGAGCGCGTAAAGAATGGAAAGAAGATTTGGTCTTGCTTCTTTGTAGTTTGATGGCACAATTTTGACCACATCGGTTTTGAACTCATAGCCAAGATGAGAACAGCTTAATTGCCCGTTACACTTATGACCTGAGTGATTATAGTGCGTTACAGGCTGTCTCTCATCTGATTTCACTAACTCGCTGTATCCGCATAATGAGCAAACCCAAAAACGTGATTGATTGATGACCCCAAGTGTTGCGCCGCTCGAGCCTTGCACCTCGATATGAACATCATTTTTGCCTGTGAATCGTTTAGGTTCGGGAAGCGGGTTGCCTTGCTGGGCGAAGTAAACTTGGCTTGTGTAGGTTTTTTCTGGTCGCTTTCCGGTAAATGCCTTGCTTTTGGGCTCAGCGACGAACCCAAATTCAGGATAAATAAACATGCCTTTTTTTCTAAATTTGGTTGAACCGCAAGCCTCACATGGAAGCGACTGCCAATGCTCTGGCGCAGTACCTTCTAACTTGCTGTGGTATCGTCCGCAATTCCCACACACTTTGAACTCTCGGCGTTCCCATTTTCGTCCGGCTACTTTTTGCAGTCCCCAACTTGTCCAGATTTTTTTTCGGGCAACCAGCTCGCTTTGCGGCGCAAATTCGGAGAGTGCCATCTTCAAATCGCGCTGTAAATCAAGTTCTCGTGGGGCTTCATCCTGAGCGTCCGTTTTCAATCCGACGACATCAACGGGAAATCCGTATTTCGGTAGAATACCGAACCGTGCCGCCTCCGCTAAAAATTGACGCTCTTTGAATGTGTTGATAGAGTTGAGTAAAAAATCAGATTTTTGATTCTTGTAAATTAAGGATTGCCGACGTCGCTCCAATTCAGCAATTGTGCTGTAAAACTCTTGCGCGAATTTGATAAATGCGCCGTCATCGTTCTCATCTTGGGCAACGCCGATAAGTTGCGGCAACCACTTCCAGTTATCCTCGCCACATAAGTCCGCTTTAAGATTTTCAGGAACAATTTGTTGCACGGCGTTGGAAACAATCGCAGGCTTTTCATTCAGAAACGAAAAGAAGAGATGCTTGCTTGGAAAAGTCTCTCGCACAAAAGTTCTGATGAAGTTATCAGTGTCGTCATTCATCTGCGAAAGCCCTTCTGTAAAGGCTTTGCCAGCGTCGCCCTTCAGGAAAAAGTCTTCCATTTTGCCGAAGTGGTCGCCCTGCTTGCCAAAGCAGTTTTGGTATTCTTTCCAAAAAGCCGCGAAAGCAACGCTGTGAATGTGTCGCCGCACGATTTTTTCGTTTAGAATTTCTACCGACGGCACGCGAATGACGCCCTTGATGATTTCATTCGGCTCGGCAAAGTAGCGAAGGTCGTGTGGGCGGCGCAAACAAAACGTAAGCGCAAATGCGGTCGATGACTGCCGCCGTCCTGCTCGACCAGCACGCTGAATGTAATTTGCAGGCGCGGGAGGAACATTTTTCAGAAAAACCGTTTCCAGCGAGCCGACATCAACGCCAAGTTCAAACGTCGTCGAGCAACTCAGCACATTGATTTCTCCCCTGATAAATTCCTCCTGAACCTTTGCCGCTTCCAATGGTTTGAGTTGCGCCGTGTGTTCTTTGCTCACCAATTTTTCAGGCGCGATTTCCTGATAGATTTTTCGGTAGTGATTTTCCAGCAACACATCTTTTTCATCACCATCTTTCTTGCCGAGTATGCGCCGTTGAAGTTGGCTATCATAACGAAAGATGGGACTGACACCCGCGACATTGCGGTGCGTAATCATTTTCGACTTCTCGCATTGATAATACGCATCGCCTTCTCGAAGCGGAATCAATCTGATGCAATCATATTTTAACTGCAACGAGCCGTCATTATCGTGCTTAAAGAGATTATAGAAAGGCGAGTCTTTTTCCGTGAAGGCTTCCCAAATTTTTGCAAGAATTTCTTCAAGTTGCTTTCCGTTTGGCTCTGCGCCTGTTTTGGCTTTAATCAATGTTTTGAGGAAATGCGAGCGACGATTAGGAAAATACTTCTCGCTGTTCGCTCTCTTCGTCGGCAACCAGTTGACTTGATTTCTCGTCGCTCCTGTTCTGACAAACGCTGATGTATTTTGGATAAAACGAAAAATGAGGTCGTCGTCTAAATCTGGACATTCAGGCGGCAGAGTAATTGCTTTGTCTATGCGAAAATTATCGAACATGAATTGGAACAAATCGCGAATGTCGGCATCGGAAAGTTGGTACTCGTTCCGTAAAAATTGGAGCGTATGCAAATCGAAGTTCGGTGCGTTAATCCACTCATCATAATCATGGTGAGAGGCATTTAACTTAATCATGGCGAGGCGCTCCAAGCTGTTCTCGCCGTCTACACTGATGATTTCCGCGATGAGCCACTTCCACGCGGTCGTTCTTGCCTCTGTTTTATCTCGGATAATTGTGCCGTCGTCTTTGGTTAAAACTGAATTATCGATTGCGTATCGAGCCAATTGATTAACGAAGTTTTGAACCAACCAACCGCCATCTTGTTGAATGGTTGTAAGGTTTTTCTCAATCACATCGAGCATGATTTTGCGGCGCACAATGCGGCTAAACGAACTTTCCAGGAACGGTGCAAAAAATGCCGCATCTTGTCGGCTGTCCGAAAAGGTGATGGTCTTTTTGGATTCAGGTTTTTTGTTCTGCCCGATATTCGGCTCGATTTTTTCGTAGAGCGAGGTCATCAAGACGCTGGCGGGCGCGTCTTTGCCGAGCAGGAACCGTGAGACGCTTCCGCGCTGTTCGCAGACCGGACATTTTTCCACATAGTTACGCTTGTTTTGTTTAACCTGATGAATGATAATCGTATTCGGCGGCTGTTCAACGGGCGTTGCCGGAACATCTACATTTTTCTTTTTTCCTTTTTTTGCGGAAGTACTTGGCGGCCGATTTGTTGTTGCTGTTGCCTCGCCCGTTTTAATGTTCAGATACCATGAGCCTGTTATGGACTCTTCATCAAACGAAGTATCGTCCAATGCTGTATCTTCGACGAGATAAAACTTTGCGGAATCTTTGTTATCGTCATCAATGCGTTGAACTTGCTCGAGTCGCTGTCCATCGCGATGTAGAGCATCGCCGACGAGATAGAGACTACCGCAGTTCGTGCAGATTGCCGCTTCAAAAACAGGTGTTTTCCCGTCGTCAAGCGTGAGGCGGCGTTTGAGGAAAAATTCTTTCTTCGGGTGAAATGCGACATAGCCGCCCTCGAGAGCCTTAACAAAAAAATGATACCGTGCTCGGAGGAGCGGCGTTCCATCATCATACTTTTTCTCTGATGCCTCCTTCACGAGTTCCACCAAAGTTGCTTCGCCATTTGCATCGTTTGGCAATAATGTTTTTGCAAGTTCGGTGAGCGTTTTCGGCTCTGATTTCAATTCCTTTCGAAGTTGTTGAAGTACCGCATATTTGTCACTGGGAAAGTCTGCTGGGCAAGGGTGAGCGTCTTGGTCAAGGGTCTGTGCCTTGACGATGTCCCAAGTGTCATAAGGTTCAGAGAACAGATTGGCGGCGAATTTTTTAGCAGCATTGTCGCTATCTTTGCCGCCGAGTGTTGCGCTTGTGCCGATAAATTGAAATTTGGTTTCGGGATTGCTTCTTAAAATTCTCTCGCGTAGTCGCCGCAGAAGCATTGCGGTTTCAATGCCTTTCGCGCCATCATAGGTATGCACTTCGTCCATGACGATGAATTTCCAGTGCTTTGCCGTCTCGCCGTCAAAAAACGAGGAATCTTGTGGTCGAAGCAAAAGATACTCGAGCATCGCATAGTTGGTCAGCAAAATGTGCGGCGGGCGGGTTTGCATTTGGTCGCGTGAGAGCAGTTCGTTCTTCAAGGGTTGCTCGCCGTATTGTGCTTTGTAAGCTTGATTTGCCTGGTCTTCATCTTCCTTTGTTTCTCCAATATATCTGCCGAAGGTGATGCCGTTTTCGCCCTCACGCGCAAGCAAGAGACGTAGGCGTTTCATTTGGTCGTTAGCAAGCGCGTTCATTGGGTAAAGCAGCAACGCGCGGACGCCTGGCTCGTTAAGTGTTCCCGCCTCTTTTTCGCGCAAGAGATGTTCCAAAATCGGCAATAAAAAACTTTCCGTCTTGCCGCTTCCCGTGCCAGTCGAGACGATAAGGTTTTTTCCTGCAAGTGCCTTCTTTAAAGATTCCTCTTGGTGCGCGTAAAGCGGACGATTGTAGATGAGTTCGTCCGTATCGGATTTCTCTACGCAAATTCCGCTTTTGCTATTAGGTGAAAAATACCATGAGAGCATGTCGCTCTCGACAAGGGCTTTAATGCTTGCACCAGATTGATAAGGCGGCATTGC
The DNA here is from genome assembly GCA_046719715.1 of Chloroherpetonaceae bacterium. Classification (GTDB taxonomy): domain Bacteria; phylum Bacteroidota; class Chlorobiia; order Chlorobiales; family Thermochlorobacteraceae; genus JANWWM01. Next base: position 4,719 of record JBDNCJ010000090.1, read on the forward strand.
ATCTAAAAACGGACCTTTGAAGAATGCTTCATTGGCTTGCAGTTGCTGGTCAAACAAATGCTTGAACTCGGCATCTTTGATATCATAGGTCGTTCTGATGTATCGCTTGTAACGCTCGGCAATATGGCGAGAGGTTTCTATGGGTTGAATCGGCATAGTGCAACAGGTCTGGTTGAAGCCATTTAATTGAATATTGTCTCGTTGCAATCCACGCGGCTAGAGGAAAATCAACACAATGTAGTCGCGTGCTTCTTGTTGCAAGTGTTCGGGAAGTTGGGACGATTTTTGGCGTATCTGCTCTACAATGTTCATATCAAAGGGCGTTTATGAAGTCCTCTAAATTTGATAACGGCGGCTGAGTTCTGCAAAGACTCAACTCATAAATCGTCGAAGCGTTATCCATCTTCACATAAACCTTGTTTGCTCTTGAATAGCAAATGGTAAAGTTCACGATTTGTTGATTTCGGAAAGCCAGTTGTCCACTCGCATTAAACAGCATGTCGCTTACTTTCGCATAAAAAGTCTTTCCTTCTAACGAAATCATCACCACTGCGCCGCGCCGAAACCAATCGGGTAATTCAGTTTCAATTCTCAATTCTTTTTCAACAGTGCCACCCTTATTGGTTGCGACAAGTTTTATACCCGCTTCGAGTTGTTGCAAACTCATCTGTATTTCGCCTGATGGCTCAACTGCACCGATATTTGGCTCAATTTTCAAGTCATCGGCGCAATATGTTTTCCAAGAAACTTTTATCGTTTCTGCATCAAGAACTGTCTCTTCAAATCTCTCGATGTACGGCTTGGCAAATTCCGTTTTGACCACCTTCGTTGGAACATCTTTTCCCTTATTGCCAAGCGTTACAAGCGTGTAGGTCGCGCCGTGTTCGGGTTGAATCACACGCTCGCCTTGCGCTTCAACTTCTCCGAATGGATGAATTTCCACTTCCTGCGCGTCAATGACTCTCCAAATGAGTTTGAAGTCCGTATTGTTCAATTGAACGGCTTGAAAACAGAGTATCAGCGGCTCTCGAGCAATTGCAACCGTCGCTAACGCTAACATATTATCCTTCTTTGCAATCAACGTGTAAAAATGCAGAAATTCGGTTTTTACGAAGCGTTCTCCCGTCGGTCTGAAACCATTGCCGACAGGAATGTTTTTTATCTCGACTTCCGTTGCATTCGTGCGCCATATCAGTTTGAACCCGTCGTATTCATTTTCTCGATAAGGTGTAGATCTAAAAGTAATGTCTAATTTTGGCACTTGAAATTGCGTAACGATAGCATCTTTATTCACAATACTACAAACTATCTTTTCGTATTCTCCTCGCAAATCCTTCACGGACTGGTGATTCTCCGAATAAAGAAACGCTTGAAATCTTTCCCTAATTGCGCTGGGCGACGCAAGAAACAGGTGAATCCATTTCTTCGCTTTGTCTTGCTCATTTTGTTTATGCAGATAAGTCAAAATAGCGGCGAACTCATTTTCTTTAATTCGATTGTCGGATTGTTTCAATACAACGTCAAGTAACACTTGCTCACGTGTTCTCAATTGGTCTGTAAACTTCACGTTACCAATGTTAAACTTCGCGTTAAATTTGTTGGGAACATCAAACGGAGAATCTTCCTTCGGCTTGCCCCAGCCAGTTCGTTTTGTGCGTGCCTGAACGCCGTATTCGCCCTCATGTTGAAACTTATGGGTGATTGTATTCGCGTTGTCGGGAACGGACACAACAATTGGCATCTCCCACAAGCGGCACAAGTTCCAAAAAACAAGTTCGCGGTTTTTGAACCCTTCGGCGTTATCGGTGATTTCAAACGAAACAGTTTTGTCCGTAACTGTTGGGCGAATCTCTGGCTTCCACGCTTTGTAAGTTTTCAGGACATGAATTGTCTTGCCGTTCTTAAACTGAAACAGGAAGTCCAACTCCATGTTGGCGTTGGCGCGGTCTTGGAACGGCGCAAGGTCTATGCGGCACGAGGCATCGTTCATGCGCACGACTTGGGTGTGCACGATTTGCCCATGATTTCTGATACAGAACTTTACACTTGTTTCGGTTGTGCAAAACATCGCTTCAAGAAACTTAGTCGCTTGCAACGAAGGCAATTTATCGGCGGGAATGGAGAGCGGCTCAGACGAAAAAGAGCCGTCGCCGATGCACCACGCTTGTCGCGGAATCGGAATCGAGAGGCGGAAATTGTTGTATGAAATGGTCGTGCGATTTTTTTCTGTCAGCAACACCTCTTGATTTTGTCCGACGAAAAGTGTTACCGTTTCGCTTGCGCGATATTCATTTTTATCTAATCGAAGTTTTAAATCGGGCAAGTAAGCGAAGCGCAACGCGTCAAGTCCTCTTGCGCCCCGCACCTGAATGGTATGCACACCTTCCCGCAAACATAATGATGACAAAGCGATTCGGGGACTGATGTTGATTTCTTTTCTCTCGCCGTTCACAAACAGTTGCAGTTTCGAGAGCGAGTTTTCAGAACAGTTTTCTATGACAAGTGCAGGCAATTCGGTGTAGACCGATACTTCGCCATCATTTGTTTCAGCGAAAACAGTGCGTCCGTTCAGCATCATCGGATTGCCGACGAGTGTTACTTCGGGCGTCTCGATGATGTCAATTGTTCTCTTTTCCGTTCCGTGTTCCAACACAAGTTGCGTCTGGTCAAGCAAATTGAGCCACTCGCAACGATAATCTTTCCAATCGCCTTGCATTGGTTCGGATTCAATCCAGCGCGGAACATCTGCTGGTATCGTGAACTTTTTACGATGAACCAAAATGACGTGTCGTTTTGGCAGTTGAAATTCGCCACGAGTGAGTTGTTTATAGTTTGTGTTGAACGCATAGACATCGCGCTCTGGCTGAACAATCTCTCCGGTTGTTTGATTGATGACGACATTGTGTTTCAAATCGAGGAACAGTTTTGGGCGAGCGGTTCTGGCATTAGTCGGATTATCCTCTAAAAACTGAACGAAGGCGTTGAAGAACGACTCGCTTACGCCAAAATCTTCCGCACAAACTGTTTTATCGTTTTCCAAAAGCGCGTCTCGCATCTCGATACAGTCTCTCAAAAAAACTCGTGCTGAATCGCCGCAGTGGTCAAAAAAACGCTTGATGGTTTTCGGCGTCGGAGGGTTGAGTAAGTTATTGAGGTTCTCAAGCGAGTCGTCAATAGGAATTAACACGCGCTCAAAGAAATTCTTCCAATGTCGGCTCGGCAATCCGCCATGTAGCCAAATTGTGTTGCGAACCTGACGATTTTGGTTCCGTAGGAATCGGAGTTTGAATCTGCCGCAGGTTTGTTCAACAAAATCTCGAATTTCATTCTGTTGATTAACATTCAGCGCGAGATTTCCAAAGAAGATTTCTGACAACCGATTGTAAAAAGAATCCAATTCGGCGTATTCGTCGTCAGCCATTGCAGAAGCAAATGCGGCAAAAATGGTGAGACGGTTGCCGTCTAATCTTGGCGAGAGCGGAAAGGCGTTTTTGCCAAGTAACTTTTTGGCAACTTCAATGACTTGTTGTTCATCATAATCAATATCGTAGAGCAAGCGCTTGGTTTGGTTTGGGAGTGCGTCGAGTCTCTCTTGCAGGGAAGTCTCTAAGTCGTTATTGTGAGGCATAACGCAGTCAGTTTAAGACTTTCTTCGGATAAACTACCAGATGCGCAAAACGTTTCAACGGCACGATGCGTGACGAATTTCAAAACTGAACGCGGCGTGTTCACCATTCAGGCAACTTGCGAGAAGATGCGCTATCGGAGTTTAAATCGATTGTGGAAGATGTGTAAACTGTAAAGTCAATATATCACCCGAAATCAACCGTGCAAGGAAGTTATTATCAACCGTAACATCTTCGCCCGCAGGCAAGAAAGCGGCAAGTGCAGACACAACCACTACGTTGCTTTTACGAGTGGCGTTGAAACCGCCGATGCCGTGTATCAACTTATGTCGCCCCATCACGCGAATTGCACTATATTTGCCCGCAACTAAACTTTTCGTTGTTCTTCACATGAAAAAAATCAATCTCATTTTCGCCACGCACAATCATCAGCCGATTGGTAACTTCGATTCTGTTTTCGTTGAAAATTACGACCGCGCTTACAAGCCCTTTCTCGACGTCTTCGAGAACTTTCCACGCCTGAAAATTGCCAAGCATTACACAGGCATTTTGTTCGAGTGGCTGTTGCAAAACCGTCCTG
>JBDNCJ010000091.1:0-8923 GCA_046719715.1 Chloroherpetonaceae bacterium
TAAAAATGAACGCTTTCAAACGATTTCTCGTCGCGCTCGTTGCACTCTTTGGACTGCTACCGAGCCTTTTGTTTGGTCAACCAAACAATCCGAATGACCCAAACACCGACCCCAATTGGGATTGGCGCATAGGCGATGACACCAGCCTCACATACCCAGGTTCAGTTTATCGGATGTATGTAAAAAATGCTAACCAACAAATTGTACCAACTATGATACCGGCACCTTGGAGCCAACCCAATGTTTGGGAAGGTCTCTTTGACAATAAAAGAGAACATGGATGGGTTTTGCTTTGTCGCGACTTTGGAGCACCCAATCGTGCAATTTATGGAGACTTACAAACTAATCGCTGTCCGTATTTTGTGATTTACAACCGATATCGTGGGATTTTACGTGTAATTTTTATTGTTAGGGGTGCCCAACAGAATTTCACGAAGGGAGCACTTGTTGCTCAATGGCAAGGAGATTACAACAAACGCTCAGCTACACTCGCACATTTTAAACCCCGCGTATATGCAACCGATAAACCTGATTCATCAAGAAACAACTCTGCAAGTGCTTTGATCCATACCGTAGTTGACGACAAATGGGCATGGGCAGATTTCCCCATGGCTTATGACCCCACAATTGTTCCCAGCACATCTTTTTTACTGCCGCGAATTCTGTGTAGGTTAATTGGAACCACTGAGTCACAAGTGGTGCTTAAAGGGGCTGGAACAGGAATCAATGGGCAGCAACCCGAAGAGGTGCGTCAATTCATGACTGCAAGTAGCAATGGGTCGGTTACGTTGACTGGGGCACTACCCTCCCAAATAAATCAAGTGGGGACGACTACAAATCTTGGAAATTTGTTCACGAAAGTGGTTGGAACCGCCGAAAAATGGGAGAAATTTGTGGAAGTCGCGGAAAAATTAGGGAAGAAAATTAAAAGTAATCCCTCGAATCCACTCCACAATATAATTTATCCGACAGTTCAATTTTTAGCCACAGGCGCGTTATCAGCCAGTGGCATTGGATCGATTGCAGGAGCGGTAGCAGGACTCTTTGACTTTTTTACAGGCGGCGGACAACCCGACCCCAGTCCAACTTACTTTGGGTTTAACCTCGAGGTTGCAGGCACTATAAAAACCGAATATATTGTGAATGAGCCAATGAGTATTGTGATTCCAGCCTCGAAATCGAATGCCCTAACACAACCAAATCAAGGGAGTTCTGTGCCGCTTGTGTATGACAAGCCTGTGGGTTTATTCAACCTAACTTCAACCCCAGTTGTGAAGTATAAGTCTTATTTTCAAAACTATCCTGGTACAAGCCAATCTCGACAATACAACGATTTCCAAATTCAAAATTTCCAATACGCTGTCAATCCAGAGTCAGGCTTGCAGTTGGATAGCGTTAGGGTATGGATTGTCGCTGATGTAACTGCAAATGTATCCGCTATTCCGCCGGATCAGAATCCTGATTTAGCACTGTTGGCCCAGTGGGTGCAAGGACAAAATCTTAATGTATCTGGAGGACGTCGTCCAATTCAACTAGAATCGATGATTGACGGGAAATACGTTTTCGGTTCTATTCCTGTTGGTGAAAATGCGATTGTCGGTCAAACCATTCAAGCACCGGTCGGCAATCAAACTGCGGATATAACCATAAAAGTAAAGGCAGTTTTTCATCGCAAGGATAATCCAAGCGAAAAGCCTGTTGTTTTCATTGCCACATATGAGCCAGACCTTGTCGCTGATGGCATTGGACGCTATCCGCTTCCGCCGCCACCGCCACCTGCACATGCATTTCGCACGGTCAATGTAACAAAACAATACGAAGGCGGAACATTTGCCAATCAAACGATTTCTCAATACACGCCTTCGACCACCGTTACTGTCAATCCAACAGAAACGATTGGCGCACATACATACCCTTTTATCGCATGGTCTGATGGCAATACTGATTTATCCCGTACCATTACTGTGCCCGGTGTAACCTCACTTATCGCAGAGTATAAAGGTTTCAGGCTCTCGAACATTCCCGACTTAGCGGGCAAGAGCGGCGGCAGCCGAACGGTGGCGATAGACGTGAGTAATTCCAACCTTTGGTATCAGGTTTATGAATCCAACAACGCGATATGGCTCTCACACTCCACCAACGCGGGCGCAAGTTGGCAACCCGAAGTCAAACTCGGCGACGGCAAAAATCCCAGCATGGCAAATGGCGGTGCGGTTTGGGTAAATGTGTTAAATGGCGGCATCGACTTCCGAACCGTTGGGTTTCTTGATGGCAACCTGAATTTGGGAAGCATTTGGTCGTCAATCCTCCACAACCCCGGACAACCCCCGAGCCTTTACATTGACCCGATTCCCGACGCACATCCGTGCATTGCCTATAAGCACGAAAGTGACGGCTCGTGGTCGTATTACATCGTTTATGAACATCGTTTGAGACAAGGTTTTACAAACAACTACCCAAACACGGAGTTGAGGCTCATCAGGTTGGGGTTTCTGAGCAGTGGCTTCGGTGTTAAGTCGCTACACACCGTTCCCAATTCGCTCTACGCACAACAGTATGTATTGCTCTATCCCGCGATTGCGGTGGATAACGCAATTAATCAAAATGTGAATACTCCGGCGACGATTGTTTGGCAAAATTATCTTCCATCGGTGTCGGACGGCATTAAGGTCTGCGAGGCGAATCTTGTGAATGGCTCGTTCGTCTTTGGCGCGCAACATACCTTTGCGGCGGGTCAATCGTCAACCGTTCAATATCAAAAGCCGACGATTGTGCTCGATGCCTCCAACCATCGACACATCGCGTGGCAAGCCCTTGACCACAGCCATCCTTACGGCGCAAGAACCGTCATTCTCTATAAAGGACTTCCCACTTGGAACGACCCCTCACAACCTTTGACGAAGTTTCTTTACTACGACGGCAAGACGAATCCCAGCATCGGTTTTGCAAACGGAACAGTATCGCTCGTTTGGGATTATTCAGGCGGAACTTGCTACGGCGCAACCCGAAGCACAAGCGGCAGTTGGGGCGCGTGGCAAAGCTTCTTGGGCGAAGAGCCGCGATTGATGCAAACGGGCACAAAGCAAATCGCCCACGCCAAAGCCAACAGCGGCTTGTTTGACGTCAAACTCACTTCGCTTTCAGGCGGCGGCGGAAGCGCGCAAGAGCGCGGACTTTCAGGCGGTGGCAAAGGCGGCGGCAGTCAAGTGGTAACGAACAGCGGCGGCACAGGCGGCAATGAAAGCGGCGGCGAAAGTATTTCGGCGAAAGAACGCATCGGTGCGTTGCTTTACAAAGAAAACGAACAGATGATTTCAACGGCGAGGCTTGAACTGACGCTCTCCGACGTCGGCTTGAACGGCAGTTCGCGCACGGGCTTAACCTATCACGACCTCGGTGCGAATCTGCTTCCCGATACGCTCGCGCTCTCGCCAAGCAGTGTATTTTCATTGCTCAAAAGCCGTCGCTTTACACTTGCGGATACCATCAATCAAATTACCGCAACGGTGAAAGTGCATTCCGAGCGTCTCTACGACCTTACACAAAATCACCCCGTTCAACTCGCCGTTGAGCTTTTCAATGTAAGCACAGGAGCGTCCATCGCGCTCTCGCAAACGGCTCTCGTTACTGCAAGCGATACGGCGAAGGACTTCCTCTTCACGATGAATCTGCCTACGACGCAATCGGGCACAGAGGTTGAACTGCGCGTCAAAGTCTTGGGCTTCGCGATTCAAACGAGCCATAAAGCCAGCGCGCTCAATACGATTGAACTCGTCAATGCAAGCGGCGCAAATGCCATTGTCAATCGCATCGGTAATCAATCTTCGCAAACCGAAAGTGTGGGAAGCGTTCCGACGAAGTTCGCGCTTTCACAAAACTATCCGAACCCGTTCAACCCTGTAACGGTCATTCGTTACGAACTTCCAACGGCAAGCGCGGTGAAGTTGCAGGTCTTTGACGTGCTCGGAAGAGTGGTGGCGACGGTGGTCAATGAACGCCGTGATGCGGGCATTTACGAAGCGGTCTTCAACGCCAGCACGCTTTCCAGCGGGACTTATTTTTATCGCTTACAGGCAAGCGCGACGAATGGCGCGTCAAGTTCAAATTTCGTTGAGACAAAGAAGATGATGCTGGTGAAGTAGAAGGTTGAAGGTTGAAGGTTGAAGGTAGAAGGTTGAAGGTTAGGGGGATAACTTTCAACTCTTCACTCTTAATTCTTAACTATCGGACGATGATGCTGGTCAAGTAATGAATAGTGAGGAATGAGTAACGAAAAAAATTCAACAAGTCTTGCCACTGATGTTCCAGCCATACTTCCGACCGCGCCATTCAGAATGTGAACAGTTATTCTTTTGAATACAGCAAAGCGCATTGATTACTGAAGCCCGATAATACCTTCGCAAAATCTGCGACGCCAAAAGCCGAAACAGCCGATTCCCCCCCGTAACGCCTTATTTCATCAGCACTTAAAATTAACGAAAAAAAAAATCGAGCGTCGATTTTCCTTGCATCGCCTAAACGCCCGCCGTAACTTTGCTACGAACTTTGTTCCTTCTCAATTTTCAAAAACAAAAGACCCGTTTTCCCACAACGAGAAAACGCGCCCAAAACAAAACGCTCGAAGTATGAAGTATTCTTTTTCCATCACGCGCTTACCTTTGGCACTCTTGCTCCTGCTCATTGCACACAGTTGCAACGAGCAACCGCTTACGCCAATGCCTAAGCCTTCGACAAATCAAAATCCATTTCTAACTTTTTTAATCAAACACCTCTGACCGATGAAGTATTCAATTTTCTTTTCCGCGTTACTCCTACTGCTCTTTACAAACAGTTGTAAAGAAAAGCCTAACGAAGTCATTCCGCCAACAAACGAGCCTGCTCGGTGGCAAGCCATTCCTGAATTCGCCTCAATGAGCATACGCTATATGCTTCAGCATAATAATACGCTTTATGTGTCCGCAAGAGATACTCGTGTGAACTGGTACACAAGCACGGGCTGGACTGGCGACCCCAGCGTCGTTTATAAAACCACCGATGGTCAAACTTGGACGAAAATTGCTGGCTTTGACAGTGAAATCGGACCAATGACCATGCACGGCGATACGCTTTACGCGCTATGTAGCGACACAATTTTTAAGATGTTGCCTAATGGAATTTGGCAAAGAGCCATGCAAACACCGGAGAGATTGGCTGATGGAGAAGCTGTTGGGGACATGATTTTTTATCGCGACTCTCTTTACGCGATGCAATCATTGACTCAAGCATTAGAAACCTTTATCATATATCCTAACGGTACTTACCGTCAAATACTGCCTATACCAGCTACCCCAGCCTATCAGCCTTATGCAGGCGCGAAATTTTTAAAGCAAGTTGTCAATAATCAGGAACGTCTTTTTGTAAGAGGAAAACGTGCTTCATCGGTGGGTAGTCCAATGTTCACATTTGATGGGTGGGTTTTTAAGTATTGTGTCAATGGTCTTTCAGAGCGGGAAAAACTCTTGGCACCAGTCAACTCTATGACGATAAAAAATGATACTGTCTATGCAGGCTTCATTGGACCTGCTGGGGTTAAACGTCTTGTCAATGACCAATGGGAGCCCTTTAAGGATACTTTACCGAATTGGGAACACGCCCTGAATGTCAGACCTAACCTAATTACTGAAACGACCGGAATTGCTTTTGCCGGCGAACGGCTTTTTGTGTCGACGCAATGTATGGGCGTGTTGGAGTGGCGCGATGGCACGGGATGGCAAGCGATGTCGGAAGGGTTGCTCAAAGGGTTTATTCCGGGCATAGACAACACGAACCTTTACGTGCCGGTCGTATTTTTTGAGCATTTCAAAGGTATGCTCTTAGCGGGTTACGGCTCACCAGGATTTGCGCCATATGGCAATCAAGTAACGGGTTTATATCGATGGGATCTCAAATAAGTTTTCTTGCAATTTCCAATCCTAAATTTGAGGAGGGCCTCCATCATGAATACGTCATAACCAATTCGTCCGCTTGAAAAAATAACGGGAAAAAATCAGGTGACGCTGACTTTTTCCCAAGAGCAACAAAATCACGCCTTCAAGAGATGGAAGGGCTCGTCTTTGGACAAGCTCATAGCGGATTTTTGTTTCAGCCAAGTTAGTCATTCGCACCGTTAATTGAAAATCTATGAAAATTTAAAAATGGTAACCTCTAAAAATGAACGCTTTCAAACGATTTCTCGTCGCGCTCGTTGCACTCTTTGGACTGCTACCGAGCCTTTTGTTTGGTCAACCAAACAATCCGAATGACCCAAACACCGACCCCAATTGGGATTGGCGAACTCCCCTATTCAACATTTGGTTCCAAAATGAGATTGGGACATTTTCATCAAACATCGCTACCCCCATTACTGCGCAAGGCAATTTTTGGAGTGGTCTGCATGATAATAAACCAGAAGATGGCTGGGTTCTATTGGCAAGAGACTTTGGAAGCCAACAATTTCCACTTAATTACTTTAATCAGAGCAGTGAATCGACTTGGTTTATCCTCTATAATAAATACAGAGGTCTACTACGATTTTTTGTTAATGTCAGAGGCTTGTTATCAAATGCAACCAGTGGTAGTATAGAACTGAGGATTGGTAACCAAGTTTATACATCAACTTTAACCCACCTGCGTGATAGGTCATTCGCTCTTGATAAAAAAGATTCAGTAAAAAATAATGTTTCAAGTGCATTAAATCTGGACTTCAACTAGACTCATTTCGCGTATGGTTAGCTGCAGATATCAGCAAACATATAAATAGAACTATCCCGAAAACAATGGAAAATGATTTAAAGCTGATTAGTAAATGGATTCTTGAGCCTGAGAATAGTCATCCGAAAATCAGAGTAGTAAATTTAGTGAACAATCAATACGTAATTAGTACCCTTCCTACAGGGGAAAATGGCTTCAAATTCCAAACAATTCGCGTTCCTGATGGAGTATATATCTCGCCTAACATGACTCAAGGTGGCATCAGTCCTGATATGACAATTAAAGTTCAAGCATTTTTTCATAGAATTGATAACCCCAACTCTCAACCAATTTCCTTTGTTCATACTTATCAACCAGATTTTGAAGATGCAGGAACTGGGAACTGGAATCCGCCACCTCCACCGCCACCTGCACCTGCATTTCGCAGGGTCAATGTAACAAAACAATACGACGGCGGAACATTTGCCAATCAAACGATTTCTCAATACACGCCTTCGACCACCGTTACTGTCAATCCAACAGAAACGATTGGCGCACATACATACCATTTTGTCGCATGGTCTGATGGCAATACTGATTTATCGCGCACCATCACAGCACCCGGAGAAATCTCGCTGTCCGCACTATACAAAGGGCGGTTGCTCTCGTCGGTTGCAGAAGCAAGCAGTCAATCGGGCTCGCAACGGCGGTTTGCTCGCGATGCTTCAGAACCGCAGGTCTTTTACCTCGTCTATGAATCCGCAGGCAAAATCTGGCTCACCCACACAACCAACGGCGGCACGACTTGGACAAACGAACGCCTTATCGACGAGGGTGCGCGTCCGTCGCTTGCTCCCACACAGCAGGGCGTTGGCGTCTCTTATATCGCAACCAACGGCACGGAATCGGAAGTTTGGGTTCGTGCGTTTTCACTCAATCCTTCGACGGGCGTGCTCAGCGAAGCCTACTCAGTAACCAATCTTCTTCCATGCACAAACAGTGCCGTTCCAACGGTAGTCTGGCTGGGGCTTGATAATTCTCCTATTCCTCCGTTCCAGCCGCGCTATGCCGTCTTTTATGAAACACAAGGAGCGGCTCAAAACACCACCCAACTTGCGATGGCGGTTATTCGATTGAAGGATGCTTCTAATTCGGCGGAGATATTCACATTGAACAACAGCCAAGCGTCGGAAGCCAATTTGCAGATGTATCCTGCGTCTGACAACGCCATTCCCACGACTTCACCCGCAGCAACTACTGTCACGGCGCGGCTGGTGTATCGTCAGCGGTCGGGTTCAGAGGGGTGGCTTCGCTATCAGCCCTTGACCTTTGATTTCTCTTCGCCATTTGCTACAACTCCCACACAAGGCACGGCGCAAGTCTTGGATTGGGTTGGCTCTGGACGCGCCGAGCAGGCGGGCAATTATCCAACCAAGCCCTCGGTAGAGGTGAAGAACAATATCACCTACATCGCCTTTGAAGTAGAAGGGAAAAACGACATACGCTACACCACCGTCAATAGCACGCATCAACAAGGGGCGGTTACGGTGTTCTCGCAAACGGGCGAGGTGCTCCGTGCGCCCAGTCTGCACTTGCAACCGAGCGGCACAGCACCCGCAATTTATTTCAACATGAGCGGTGCGGTCTATGAAGCCCGATGGACGGCGCAAAGCAACTGGAACATTCAGAAAGTCGCTTCCGACGGAGTGCATGCCAACATCGCCGTGCGAAGCGGCAACCGACGCTTCGTTTATACCGCGAATGCAAACGCGCCGTTCCGATTAGCCTTTGCCGACGGCACCACCGAAGGCGACGCAGCGAACGGCGGCATTCAGGAAGAACGCGGACTTTCAGGCGGCGGCAAAGGTAACACGCCGACGCTTGCGCTCAACAGCATGGGCGGCAGTAGTGGCGTTGGAAACAGCGGCGGCGGCACATCGCCCTCAGTAGAATTTACCACGCTGGAACGCACCACAGGCGTTTTATCCAACCAAACCGAAACCGCTTCGCTGGCACTGACGCTCTCCGACGTCGGCTTGAACGGCAGTTCGCGCGCGGGCTTAACCTATCACGAACTCGGGGCGAATCTGCTTCCCGACACGCTCGCGCTCTCACCTATCAGTGTATTTTCATTGCTCAAAAGTCGTCGCTTCAATTTGAACTCGCTGAACTCGTTGCTCGCCGATTCCGTCAATCAAATTTCGGCAGTCGTCAA
>JBDNCJ010000092.1:0-8717 GCA_046719715.1 Chloroherpetonaceae bacterium
TTGAGCAAGAAATCTATGACCTCACCCTAACCCTCTCTTACAAGGAGAGGGAACTTTCAGAGCACACGGCTTTGCGCAGTAGGAGTTTTACTTCTGCGCTTTGAAGAGCATCACCGCGCCGACGATGAAGAAAATCACATTCGGCATCCACGCGGCTAAAATTGGATTCACCGCTCCTTTGTAGCCGAGCGTTCCGAAGACTTGTTGGACGCCCATATACAAAAATCCAACCAGAATACTAATGCCCGCTTCAAGCGCGACGCCGCTTCGCTTCTTTTGCGCCGAAAGCGGCACGCCGATGAGAATGACGATAAGGCACGCAAACGGAAATGAAAGTTTCGTGTGATATTTGACAATGGCTTCATCAGAAGATTCAAACCCACCTCGCTCACGTGCTATCAAAAACGCTCGATGTTCGGGAAGCGTCATCAATTCAAGGGCTTGGGTCGACTCGCCGAGTTCCTTCGCCGTGAATGAAAATTGAAGCGTATCGATCTGTTGAACATACACAATGCGCTCTTTGTCGTTGTCAAGAAACCGCATGTAACCGTTTTCAATCACCCATATTTGGGCAGTCGTATCGAACTTCATTCGCTCTGCATCTAATCGCCACATCAACTTTTTTCCGTTAAAGACTTGCACGCCAAGTGAGTAGCAAGTTTTGGTATAATCGTCGTAGTAGCCAATGCTGACGAGTTGCGACGGCGAATCCATGACGTTGACATTGGAGCGACTGCCGCCGACCCAAAAATTCTTCCCAAGATTGACCGACTCGAATCGCTGTTTTTCCCTTGTTGTTTGCGGCACAAGCCACCCGGAGAGATAAAAATCCAGCACGGTGATGAGAAGCGCAATCGCTAAAAAGGGAACGAGGAGTCGATAGAGGCTGATTCCGCCCGATTTCATCGCCGTGAGTTCCATCTGCTTTGAAAGCGCGCCCGTTACAAAGAGCGCGGAAAGCAAGGCACTGATGGGAATGATGAGTTTAAAGATTTCAGGCAAGAAGTAGCCGTAGTAAGTCAGAATCGGCATAAGCGCGAGCTTGCGATCGATGAAATCGTCGATGTGCTCGATGAGGTCAATTAAAACGAAGAGGGCGATGAAGGCAATCGTTCCGAATAAAAACGCGGAAAGGTAGCGCAGGGCGATATATCGGTCGAGAATTTTCACGAATTGAAATTGACGGTTATTTTGTTTGACTTAACTCGATTTTTCACACAGCACCATGACCTTCGTCGCTTCTTCAATTTGGCTCTTATTGCTTTTTCTTCTTCTCTCAGTTTTGCTCGCCGCTTGGACGTATCAACGCACAACGCTTTCCGCACCGCTTAAACTCGGATTGATAAGCCTTCGCACGCTTGCAATTTTCTTCGCGCTCTCGCTGTTTCTTGAACCGATGCTTCAATTCTTTTCAGTGGAAGCGCGCAAACCCAAATTGGCGTTGATTGTAGACGACTCCGAAAGCATGACGATTCGCGACAATGGACTTCGGCGCGACAGTCTTCTCCAACAACTTCTTTCACAGTATCAAAGCCGTCTTGCCAGCGTTGTCGATATTCACTCTTTTTCATTTGGCGAAGCTTTGCGCGAGCGCGCCTTGAACGACCTTTCGTTCAAAGAAAAATATACCAATCACTCCGACGCCATTTCGACGCTTAATCGCATTGGCGCGCGCGAACATTTCAATGCCGCCTTAATGTTCAGCGACGGTGCCTTCAACGCCGGCGAAACGCCGCTCTACGAAGCCGAGCGTTCTCCGATTCCGATTTTCACCGTGCTGATTGGCGACAGCACCTCGCGCAAAGATATTGTGCTTCGCCGCATTTACGCGCCCGAACAAGCCATTCTTAACACAAAAGTTTCTGTCACGGCAGTGATTGCACAAGATGGTTTTACAGGCAAAACCATTGAGGCATTTCTCAAAGAAGGCACAACCGTTCTCGCTCGCAAACAACTTGAACTCACTCCGTCAGAGCAATCCGTTTCGTTTGAGTTTGTGCCAAAAGAAGTCGGGGAAGTCAAATACACCATCAGCGTTTCATCGCTTCAAGGCGAATTTTCAGCAAGGAACAATGTGCAGTCGTTCTTTGTGCGCGTTCTGAAAAATAAAAAGAAAGTCTTGGTGATTGCGGGACTTGCCGACCCTGAAATTTCCTCCGTCCGTCTAACGCTGACACGAGCGGAAAACATCGACGCGGTTTTCTTCACGCAAAAAACGCCCAACGAATTTTTTGAAGGCGCACTCACTCTTGGCACACATCAAGACGCCGATGTCTGTCTTCTCATCGGCTTTCCGAGTGCGAGTATTAGCGAATCGATTTCCGAGCGCGTGTTTCAGTTTTTGAACTCGAATAAAATTCCCGTCTTCTCGTTTATGGGCTTGCAAAGTTCGGGCGCGAAGATGAAGCAATACGAGCCGATTCTCGCCGTCTCGCTTGCGCGCACAAGCCCCGCCGACGTGCTTGACAACAATGCGTTCATTTCGCCGACAGCGCAAGGTCAGAGTTTTGTCGCCTTCAAGCCTGTTGCAACGCTTTTACAAACGGCATTTCAAACCGCGCCGCCGATTTCTTATTTGGACTTCAATTTTCAGCCCAAACCCACGTCGCAAATTTTATGGAAACTTTCCGTTTCAGGCAGAACCACCGAGCGATTGGCGTTGGCGATTGCCCAAAGTTCAGGCAGAAAATACGCGACGCTCTGCACACCGCAGTTTTGGCGACTTGCACTTTCGCCCGAAGAAAGCGTGCGTAAAGTCTATGCACAAACGTTGCTCGGCATGATTGAATGGCTTTCAGCAAAAGAAGATTCAAAACGATTTCAAGTTTCTACATCGCGCAAACTCTACGATGAAGGTGAAAGCGTTCTTTTTACGGCAACCTTGCAAGACGAATTGCTTAACCCGATTTCAACAGCGGAAATTGCCTTGCGCGTCAAGAACAAACAGACAGGTCAGACTTACGACGCTACCTTTGAGCGCGCCAATGAAGCGGGCGTTTATCAAGCAAAGTTTGAAGGATTTGAGAAAGGCGATTACACGTTCAATGCAGAAGCGAAAGACGGCGCAAACACATTGGGCACTGCCGTTGGCATTTTTTCTGTGAGCGAAACCAGCACGGAACTTCGCAACATCGCCGCCGTTCCCGAAACCATGCAGAGCATTGCGGAACGCAGTGGCGGAAAGTTTTACACCCCGCAAACGTTTGCGCAATTTTTTGACGACGTCAAACGCGAGCCTTCGTTTCAACGCGTCAGCGTTGAGTCGACTTCGACGATTGAATTTGCCAACTTGGGCTCGACCTTACTCGTCATCATCTTGTGCCTTTCCGCAGAATGGCTGTTGCGCAAACTCAACGCCCTGCCTTAAACTTTCACTTCTTCTTCTTTGGCTTCTACGATTTCCTTCTTTTCTTCTTTCGGCACGAAAAACAGCGAGAGCAAAATGGAAATCAGAAGCACGGACGAAATTACAGCGAGCGAAATCGGCGACGGAATGTGAAACGATTCGCCCGTAATCCAACGCGAAATTTCAGGCATCAACATTTTAATACCGACGAAAGTGAGAATAAATGAAATGCCCTTTTTAAGAAAAGCGAACTTGTCGATAATGTCGGCGAGTAAAAAGTAAAGCGAACGCAAGCCCATAATGGCGAAGATGTTGGACGTGAAAACGATGAACGGGTCGTTGCTCACGGCAAGCACGGCGGGAATGGAGTCGACGGCGAAAATCAGGTCGGTAATTTCAATCACAATCAAGACGAGAAACAGCGGCGTTGCGACCTTCTTTCCGTTTTCAATCGTGAAAAATTTATGTCCGTCATATCTTTCTGAAACGGCGAAAAATCGCTTCGCCAATTTCACGGAAAAGCCTTCTGCGACTTCTTCGGTTTCTTCTTCGCTGTCTTTTTGGAAGAGCAGTTTCAGCCCTGAATACATGAGGAACGCACCGAAGAAGTAAATAATCCAATGAAATTTTTGAATGAGTGCAACGCCCGCGAAAATGAAAATCGCCCGCATGACGACTGCGCCCAGCACGCCCCAAAAGAGAATCCGATGCTGATACCTATCTTCCACTTTGAAATGCCGAAACACGAGCACAAAGACGAAGAGATTATCCACTGAGAGCGATTCTTCAATCAAATATCCCGTCATAAACTCGGTTGCTTTTTCAAAGCCGTAGAAGTGCCATACCACGCCTGCAAACGAAAAAGCGAGCGAGACCCAGAGGCAAGTCCACATCAAGGCTTCTTTGCTTGAAACGCGCTTGGCTTCTTTGTTGAACACGCCCAAATCGAGTGCCAGCACAACGGAAACCAGCACGAAAAATCCGAGCCACATCCAAATTGATTCTTCTCCGAACATTTATTGATTTGAGTTAAAATCGTTTTAGAAATTTATCGCAGCGTGCCGCCGCCGTCGGCGATGATGGTTTGCCCGTGAATCCAGCGCGATTGGTCGGAGCACAGAAAGGCGATGACGTCGGCGACGTCTTCGGCAGTGCCCAATCGTCCAAGCGGCGTGCGAGCAATCCATTCGTTTTTCATCTCGTCTTGATTTTTGAAATCGTTTAAGGCATCGGTATCAATCGCGCCGCCAGAGACGGCATTAACGCGAATTTTCTTCCCGCCCAATTCTGCCGCAAGATAGCGAACAATCGTTTCCAACGCCGCCTTTGCCGCGCCCATCGCCGCATAGCCGTCCAAGCAACGTAAGTTGCCGATACTTGAAACTGCTACAATCACCCCGCCCTTTTCGCCGAAAAGTTTCGTCGCTTCTTGCGCACCCAACAGCAAGGCTTTCGGACCTGTCGCCATCGTTAGGTCAAATCCGTTTGAGCCGATGCGGTTCACAGAACCGAAAACGCCTTTGGCGGCATTGCTCACAAAAATATCTAATCGATTGAAGTATTGTTTCACTTCCGCGAAAAGCCGCTTGATTTCATCGGGTTTGCTGGTATCGGCTTGAACGGCAACGGCATCAACGCCTACCTCGCGCAATTCGGATACGGTCTTTTCAGCTTCGATTTTGTTTTTGAGGAAGTTAATAGCGATGGAAACGCCTTCGCGCGCCAAACGAATCGCAGTCGCTTTACCAATGCCGCGTGAAGACCCTGTAATTAAAGCAACTTGCCCTCGAAGTGAGTTCATTTGAAAAAGTCAGATGTTTTTTTGCGGAATTTTTTGAGAATCGGTTCTGTGGAAATTATCTCGTCGCCTTTATACTGCACGGCTTCGTTTTGTGAGAACACTGTGATGGTTTCCGTTTCAGGATTGACAAGCCACGCCAATTTCACGCCCGATTCAAGCCACAAGTTGATTTTCGTCAGCGATTTGGTCAAGGAATCGTTTGGGCTTTTGACCTCGACGATAAAATCGGGCACGGTTTCTCCGTAGCCCTTGCGTTTGTAATCTTTCGATAGTCGCTCTTTGGCGATGAACCCAAAGTCAGGCGCAATCACCGTGTTTGGAATAAGAAGTTTGAATCCCGTTTCCGCCGCGACACAAAACCCCAAGTCGTGTTGTCGTATGTGGCTTTGCAATTCGTAAGCCACGTTTTGTGCGACGATTCCGTGATGAAGGCTCTCGTGCATGACTTCAACGAGTTTTCCTCTGATGAGATAAAAATTTTTCCCCGTCTGTTTTTGAATGCGGTCTAAGTCGCGAATGGTGAAGACCTTTTCTTTCGGCTTCGCTGGTGTGATGGCGACGGTCAGCACTAAGTTCATTTGGTCAAAATCATTTTGCGCGTTTGCGAGAAACTTCCCGCCGTGAGTCTGTAAAAATAAATGCCTGTAGCAAGATTGAACTGCTCTGAATTAAAGTTCACGGAATACTTCCCCTCGGACTGACGGGCGTTCACAAGCGTGGCGACGCTTCTGCCGAGCATGTCGAAGACTTCCAACTTGACGTTGCTCTGCGTTGCAAGTTCGTAATTGATGACGGTTGTTGGGTTGAACGGGTTGGGATAGTTTTGCTCGAGCGTGAATTGAGACGGCTTTTGCATGGTTGGCGTTGTGAGCGGCGCGCGTTGATAAACACGCACATAATCGACGACCATGGCTTGCGGGAAAACAGTTGAGGCATTTGGACTGCCGGGCCAATTTCCGCCGACCGCAACGTTCAAGATGATATGAAACCGCTCATTGAAAGGCCAATTCAGCGTCCCCAGATTTGCCGGCACGCGCACGAAATACTGCGTTGAGTCGACGAACCATTTGATTTCATTTTGTTGCCACTCAATCGCGAAAGTGTGGAAGTCGTCGTTGAATGTGCCTTGTGGGAGCGTCCAAGAAGTCCCTTGCCATTGATTTTGAGGCCAAGGATTTCCGAAGTGAATTGTGCCATGCACGCGATTGGGTTCGTGCCCGACGAGTTCCATGATGTCGATTTCGCCGCTTTGAGGCCAGCCGCCGAAAACTTCATCGGTCGGGAGCATCCAAAAGGCAGGCCAAAGTCCTCTGCCCGTCGGTAGTTTCGCACGCATCTCGATTCTTCCGTAACGCCAATCGCCTTTGTTTCGAGTGCGAAGTCGCGCCGATGTGTATTGCATTCCGCCGAAGTTTTCGCGTTGTGCCACAATCCATAAGTTTCCATTAAACACATCAACATTGACCGGACGGTTTGTGTAGTATTGCAGTTCGTTATTTCCCCAGCCAATGAGCGGCGTTCCCGTTCCAATTTGATACGACCACTTTGATGTATCTAAACCATTACTATTAAATTCATCAGACCAAACCAGTTGCCACTCTTGCGCGTCAATCGGATATGACAGCAAACAGAACAGTCCAATCAATAAATACTTCATTTCAACCCTTTATTAGTGAATTACGAGAAAATTATATTGACAAATATATGAAACAACACTCATGGTGATTTGATTTCCGCAACATATTTTCGCTATACAAAACTGCACGCTAATTTAATTCAGACATGTCCATAGATGAACCGTATCCACTTCGTTCAAAAGTCGGCTTAATCGCTGGCGCTCTGCTTTTTCTTGTGATGCTTTTGCTTGCGCCGCCTGCGGGCATGAGCGCACCGGCATGGAAAACAACCGCTGTTATGGTGCTGATGGCAGTTTGGTGGATTAGTGAGGCGATACCGATTTTCGCGACTGCGCTTTTGCCGATTGTGCTCTTGCCTATGTTGGATATTGCCCCGATAAAAGACGCCACCGCACCCTACGCCAACCCGATTATCTTTTTGTTCATGGGCGGTTTTTTCATTGCGCTTGCCATTGAATTGCACGGTTTGCATCGGCGCGTTGCACTTTGGTTGCTATCGAAAATCTCTCCGAATCCGATGTTTATCGTCGGTGGCTTTATGCTCACAACGGCGTTGATTTCCATGTGGGTTAGCAATTCTGCCACCACCCTGATGATGTTGCCGATTGGACAATCCGTCGTTGAACTGGTTTTGGACGAAGAGCAAAATGAATTGGCAAGAAAAAACTTTGCCGTTGCTATGATGCTCGGGATTGCTTATTCGGCGAGCATTGGGGGGTTAGGCACGCTGGTTGGCACGCCGCCCAACGCGCTTATGGCAGGCTTTATGAATGAGACCTATAAAATTCACGTCGGTTTTGCGCAATGGACAATGATTGGCGTTCCGCTCGTTTTCATTTCGCTACCGCTTTCGTGGCTGTTGATGACGCGATGGATTTTTCCGCTTCCCCAAACGCATCTTCGCGCGAGCAAAGAGGTCATTGCGTCGCAACTTGCCGAACTTGGCGCGCTCACCAGCGGGGAAAAACGTGTCGCTGTCATTTTCGCGCTCACGGCGCTTTTATGGGTGTTTGAGCCTTTGCTCACGGCTTGGTTTCCGCAGGTCAAACTCTCTGATGCGGGGATTGCCATTTTCGGCGCGACGCTTCTTTTCATTACACCGATTGACTTGAAGGCGGGCAAGTTTGTTTTAAGTTTGGAACAAGCCAGAAAATTGCCGTTTGACGTCTTGATTCTTTTTGGCGGTGGAATCAGTTTGGCACAAGCGATTCAGAAGTCAGGGCTTTCGACATTTGTCAGTCAATCGCTTTCAGGGTTGAGTGATGCGTCGCTTCTTTCAGTGGTATTGCTCGTTTCGCTGGCTGCAATTTTTGCGACTGAACTCATTGGAAACACAGCACTCGCGGCGACACTTCTGCCGATTCTTGCGCCTGTTGCGCTTGCAATGGGTGAAAACCCTTATCTGCTCTTGCTTCCTGCCACGTTTGGCGTTAGTTGTGCTTTCATGCTTCCCGTTGGCACGCCACCGAATGCGATTGTTTATGCCAGCGGATTCATCACAACAGCGCAAATGGCGCGCGCAGGTTTCTGGCTGAATGTGCTTTTTACGCTGCTTATTACCCTTCTTGTTTTCATGCTTGCGCCGTTTGTGTTCGATGTGCAACTCGGCACGCTCCCCGATTGGGCAAAGAGCAAGTAAATGCAGACTTCAATACAGCGGCTCTGCCCCAAAGTGCTCAATGAGATATTGAATGACGGGGTTCGTTTCGGAAAGTTCTTTGAAGAGTTCTGCCGCACTTTTTTCAGACTTCATCGCTTCGGCGACGCTCGCTTTATCCAACACGATGTCAATTTCCAACAAGCCGCCGAAAAACTTGACTGCTTCCTTGTGCAGTTCTGTTGATTCGGTTTGAAGCGATTCAAACGAAAATTTCTTCGCACATTTGAGCCGAAGTTTTCCATCACCCTCGACTTCCATCTCGCACATTTTCAA
>JBDNCJ010000093.1:0-8578 GCA_046719715.1 Chloroherpetonaceae bacterium
AAATAGTTCCAAAATCAAAGCCTTTGAATTTTTCTGCGGTGCGGGCGGTTTGACGCGAGGATTTCTGAATGCAGGTATAGAAGTTTTGGCAGGAATTGACTTTGACGCGACCTTGAAAGCAACCTACGAAAGAATCATCCGAGTCATCAATACGGATATACGCTCAATCGATGTTCTTGCGCTTCGCAAACAATTCGGCGTAACGGGTTGTGTATTAAGTTTTTACTAAAACAGAGTATATTTTGAAAAACAAACTTATATGGCGACGACAACGCTTTCAGGCAAGTGTTACAAAAATGAGAAAGTTATTAAAAACGGCTACATCTATTTATATCGATGTCTGAAAAGTTTATCGGAATTTACTCTAAAATAAACGACATAGTGTGTCTAAGAAAGAAACTCAGCGTATTGAACGAAATAATTTGAATTTTAGAACACGTATCAAACGGATAACTCGGAAAACCATTTGTTTCTCAAAAAAGTTATCTATGCTTAAATTAGTGATTTCATTGTTTATCAATTTCGTTTTTTCGTTAAACATAAATTTAATCCACGACCCGGTTTTTCAATTCAGTGTATAAAAAAAGCGTCTTTTGTAAGACGCTTTTCGTTTTTTTATGATTCGGTCAGCGATTTTTATACTCAATGCGGACGGCGGTGTGCGGCACGGCTTCGAGGCGTTCTTTCGGAATCGGCAAGCCGGATTTGACGCAAATTCCATAGACACCATTTTTAATTCGTTCTAAGGCTTTATCGATATAGCCGAGGTATCGCTCGTCGCGAGCGATGAACATGAATCGCTGTTCGCGGTCGAGGGTTTCGGTGCCATGGTCAGCCATGTGCATCGAGTAGCTGGAATTTATGCCTTCGCTGTTATTTTCATCTTGCAAGGAAGCGCGCATGATTTCGAGGTCTCTCAATACTTCGGCACGTTTTTCCAATAAAATTTGCTGGAAGTGCTTGAGTTCTTCTTTGGTGAGGTAGGTTTTGGTTAGGCGTTGAGGGGGGATTTCGGCGGGGAGTGCTTTAACGGGCTGCCGCACAATGGCGGGCGTTTTTTTAGCATCGACTTTTTTCGTTGTCTTTTTTGCCGGAGTTGTTTTTTTCGAGGCGATTTTTTTCTTTGCCGCCTTGTTCGTCGTTGCGTTTGGCGTGCTTTTTTTTACCTTTGGCTTTGCGGTAACTGTGTTTTTTTTGGTTTGTTTTGCTTTCGCCGTCGACTTAGCCATACTGATAAGGCGTTTAGAGTTAAGGTAATTTATTGTTTTTCTATCGCAATACGGAATAGTTCTCCGTTAATTTCGTCTTGCTTTGCGACGTCTGTTTGTCCGTTCAATTCAAAATTCAGTTCAACTGCAAGCGTTTCGTTCATCACATACTCTTTGTAGGATTCAACTGCCGCTTTCATACTTGTTGGTAGAGCCATATACAGTTTGATTCTATCCGTAATTTCAAGCCCTGAATCTTTACGAATAGACTGAATGCGACTGACCAGTTCGCGCACAAGCCCTTCCCTTTTCAAACTATCATCGAGCTCGGTATCGAGCGCGATGGTCAATTTCAAGTCTGAGTCCGATGCAACAAGCCAGCCTTCAATATCTTCGCGTAAAATTTCTACATCTTCCAATTGCACTCTAATTTCTTTTCCTGCAAGGTCAAATGGATATTCACCAGTTTTTTCAAGGATTGAAATTTGACTGCTTGTCATTCCTCGAATCAACGCCGCAACGGCATTGACTTCTTTTCCAAACTTTTTACCTAATGTTTTGAAATTCGGCTTTGCTTTTTTATTCACAATTCCCGATTCGTCATTGACATATTCTATCGCTTTTACATTAACTTCGTCGAGAATAATATCACGAACTTTCTCTAATTCGCGGCGTTCTTTGGCGTCAGCGATGGGAAGCAGAATACGGCGAAGCGGTTGGCGCACTTTTAAGTTAGATTTTTCTCGCATCGTTCTAACAAGCGAAGAAACCACTTGCGCCTTCTTCATTCGTGCTTCTAATTCCTTATCAATCGCCGTTTCTTCAACCGTCGGGAAAAACGAAAGATGAACCGACTCAAACTCTTCAAGATTTGTAACTAAGTTTAGATTGCAATAAATTTCTTCAGCAATAAACGGTGCAATAGGCGAAACAAGTTTGCAAACAGTTACAAGGCACTCGTAAAGCGTCTGATATGCCGCAAGTTTATCTTGATTCATCTCGCCTTTCCAAAAACGGCGGCGGCTTCGGCGAATATACCAATTTGAAAGATTATCGACAACGAAGCTTTCAATTAGGCGTGTGGTTTCGGTCGGATTGTAGGCGTCCATCGCCAATTCTACTTGTTTGATGAGCGTGTTCAGCGCGGAAATAATCCACTTATCTAATTCGCTCCGCTCCTCTACCGAAATTCTCGGCTCTTTATATTCAAATCCATCTACATTCGCATAGAGCGCGAAAAATTTATAACTTTCTACTAATGCACGGAAGAATTTACGCTGACCTTCTACGAGTTCATCTTCATTAAAGGCTTTGGGCAAATGCGGCGGCGAAGACGCAATCAAATACCAGCGCAGTGAATCTGCCCCATATTTTTGCATTAAAACAAACGGGTCAACCACATTGCCTTTGGACTTGGACATTTTTTGCTTGTCTTTATCCAAAATATGTCCGTTGACAATTAAATTTTTGAACGCCGGCTTGTCAAAAATCAGCGTTGCAATCGCGTGAAGTGTATAAAACCAACCGCGCGTTTGGTCGACACCTTCGCAAATAAAATCCGCTGGAAAATGTTTTTCAAAAAGGTCGACATTTTCAAACGGATAGTGAAACTGCGCAAACGGCATCGCCCCTGAATCAAACCACACATCAATGAGTTCAGGCGTGCGATTAAACCGTTTTCCGTCTTTAATAAAATAGATTTTATCTACAAACGGCTTGTGTAAATCCAATTCTACGAGTCCTTTATCAACGGCTTCCCAAACTTTATACGTCATTCCGTCAATATCAATTAGCCCTTCTTTGAGCTCTTTGATTGAGCCAATGCAGAACATTTTGCCGCTCTTGTAATCATCACCGACTTTGAAATCTTCCGAAACCCAAATTGGCAACGGCGTTCCCCAGAAGCGTTCTCGAGAAAGTGCCCAATCTTTATTTTCTTCGAGCCAATTTCCGAAACGCCCTGAACCAATTTCCGGCGGCACCCAATTAATTTCTTTGTTCAGCATGACCATGCGCTTAGCAATTTGTGTCGTGCGAATATACCACGACTCGCGCGCGTAATAAATTACAGGCACATCATAT
Organism: Chloroherpetonaceae bacterium; assembly: GCA_046719715.1. GTDB lineage: Bacteria > Bacteroidota > Chlorobiia > Chlorobiales > Thermochlorobacteraceae > JANWWM01. The sequence goes on from JBDNCJ010000093.1 coordinate 3,291, forward strand.
CGCCACGAAAAAGGATAGGTATGTAGATAGGTCTCTTTTTTGTAGAGTTTGCCCTCTTTTTTGAGCGTTTCCATAATGCCCTTATCGGCATCTTTGAAAAATACGCCCTCGTAAAGCGGGACTTCTTTCGTAAAACAACCGTTTCGCGCAATTGGTTGGAGCATTGGCAGATGATATTTTTTAGATAGTTCATAATCATCTGCACCGAAAGCCGGCGCGCAATGCACAATCCCTGTGCCGTCAGAGGTAGAAACAAAATCACCTACACAAACAAAAAATGCTTTTTCTTCAACTGTGAGATAAGGGAGAAGTTGTTCATATTCTTGAAATTCTAATGCTTTACCCTTGACTGTCTCCAGAACCTCAATCGGGTTTTCTTCAGAGGGCGTGCCAAGCACAGACAGACACGCTTCGGCAAGAATAAAAACGCCATCTTTGGTTCTAACTTTTACATAATCAATGTCAGAACCGACAGCGAGCGCGACATTAGAAATGAGCGTCCAAGGCGTTGTTGTCCAAACTAAAAAGTATTCTTCTGCCCCTTTCTTTTTGAACTTGACATAAACGCTCGGGTCTCTAACTTCTTTATAGCCAAGCGCAAGTTCATGAGAACTTAAAACAGTTTCGGATTTAGGGTCTTGCGGGACGATTTTATAGTCTTTATAGATATATCCTTTTTCAAAAATTTGTTTTAAGCCCCACCAAACTGACTCAATATAATCATTTGTGCAGGTGATATAGGCGTTTTCTAAATCGCACCAATACGCCATTTCATCGGTCAGTTTTCCCCAGCCTTCTTGATTGTCTTTGATATGGTGATAAACAAGGGCTTTGGCTTCTCGATTGAACTCCGCAACGCCGTAGGATTCAACGGCGGATTTATTTTTCAAGCCGAGTTTTTTTTCAACGGAAATTTCTACGGGCAAGCCATGCGTATCCCACCCAGCTTGGCGGCGCACTTGATAGCCTTTTAAGGTTTTGTAGCGACAAACGAGGTCTTTAATCGTTCGGGAGAAAACATGATGAACGCCGGGTTTGCCGTTCACCGTTGGCGGACCTTCAAAGAACGAAAACACTTTGCCGTCATTGCGCGACGTGATGCTTTTTTCAAAGATGCGATTTGCTTTCCAAAATTTGAGAATTTCGGATTCGAGCGCGTTGTAGCTGAAATCGGACGAAAGTTCTTTGAATTTTGCCATTCCAAAAATGAACTGCCTGAATTGCGTTACCTTAAAAAAGGCGCAAATATAGGCTCTTTTGCACAATAAACAAAGTTCTTTTGCTCGCTTTGGTTTTTAGGGAACGCCGTTCTCGATTCGCCATTCCGCTCAAAAGTTGTAACTTCGCGCTGAATTTTTTCACTTCAACTTTTCTGCACGTGCCAAAGCGCAAAGACCTTCAATCTATTCTTGTTATCGGTGCTGGACCGATTGTCATTGGACAAGCATGTGAATTTGACTACTCCGGCACGCAGGCTTGTCGCGCCTTAAAGCAAGAAGGATTCCGTGTTATTCTCGTCAATTCCAATCCTGCAACGATTATGACGGATTTGGACGTCGCCGATGCGACTTACATCGAGCCGATTACGCCTGAATTCGTCGAGAAAGTCATCGAGCGTGAAAAGCCCGATGCGATTTTACCCACAATGGGCGGACAAACTGCGCTCAATGTTGCAGTTAAACTTGCCGAATCGGGTGTGTTAGAACGCAACGGCGTTGAACTGATTGGTGCGAAACTTCGCGCCATTCGAAAAGCCGAAAACCGCGAACTCTTTGCCGATGCGATGAAGAAACTCGGCTTGGAAGTCGCCAAAGGTTTTTTCATTCGCAGTGAGGAAGAAGCACAACACGCGCTCGATCAACTCGGCTTGCCTATTATCATTCGTCCATCTTTTACCCTTGGTGGCACAGGCGGCGGCTTTGCCGAAACTGAATCTCAATATTGGGAAACGGTTCGCCGCGGCATGAGTGCAAGCCCGATTGGCGAAGTGCTCGTCGAAGAATCTATCGTTGGCTGGAAAGAATTTGAATTAGAGGTCATTCGCGATTTAGCCGACAATGTGATTATCGTTTGCTCGATTGAAAACGTTGACCCGATGGGCGTTCATACTGGCGACAGCATCACCGTTGCACCTGCACAAACTTTGAGCGACCGCCAATATCAACACATGCGCGATGCGGCAATTAAAATCATTCGTGAAATCGGCGTTGAAACGGGGGGTTCAAACATTCAATTTGCCATCAATCCCGACAATGGCAGAATGATTGTCATTGAAATGAACCCGCGCGTCTCACGCTCCTCTGCCCTTGCTTCAAAAGCCACGGGATTTCCGATTGCCAAAGTTGCCGCTAAACTTGCCGTCGGCTACACGCTTGACGAAATTCAGAACGATATTACCAAAACTACGCCCGCCAGTTTTGAACCCGCTATCGATTACTGCGTTGTGAAAATTCCGCGTTGGGATTTTGAAAAATTCAAAAATGTCGAAGACCGTCTCGGCATACAGATGAAATCCGTCGGTGAAGTGATGAGCTTCGGACGCAATTTCAAAGAAGCCTTGCAAAAAGCCTTGCGCTCGCTCGAAATCGGACGCGCAGGATTGGGCGCAGACGGCAAAGACTTGATGAACGTCGTCTCACTCTCTCCCGAAGCCAAGTTCAAAGCCAAACACGAACTCTTAGAGCGCATTAAAATTCCAACTTCCGACCGCATTTTTTATCTGCGCCACGCGCTTTTAGCCGGAGCCACCATCGACGAAATTTATCACGCCACAAAAATTGACCGCTGGTTCTTACACAACATTAAACAAATTGTCGACCTGGAATTAGAACTGCGAGAGCTTGCCGCTTGCGAACAATCGGTTTTGTCGGAACATGTGTAAAAACACCTGTAAAAGCGTTCAACACACTTTGCTGATTCCCATGAGAATCGCTTTTTCTAACCTTAACGCTTTACCTTAAACTATGACCGAAGTTAAACATTACACGCGCCTCTTAACCATTGCAGGCTCAGATTCAGGTGGCGGCGCAGGGATTCAAGCCGACCTAAAAACCTTTTCGGCACTTGGCGCATTTGGCATGAGCGCCATTGCCGCCCTGACGGCACAAAACACGCTCGCCGTTACAGCGATTCACCCCGTTCCGCCCGACTTTCTGCAAAAACAACTCGAAGCCGTCTTGGACGACATCGGCGTCGATGCTGTCAAAATTGGCATGCTTGCCACGCCCGAACTCATCAAGGTTGTCGCTGATACGCTGACACACTATCAAGTCAAAAACATCGTCTTAGACCCCGTGATGGTTGCCAAAAGCGGCGATAAACTCTTGCAGGATAACGCCATTGACGCCTTACGCACACAGTTACTTCCCATCGCAACCGTCATCACGCCGAACCTTCCCGAAGCATCAGTGTTGCTTAGTCATAAAGTTCTTGTCGAAGACGATATGATTCCTGCCGCGAAAGCCTTACAATCGCTTGGGGCGAAAAACGTCTTGCTCAAAGGTGGACACTTAGGCGGGAAGATGAGTTCCGACTTACTCTTCACTGAAAGCGGAAAGTCGCTCTGGTTTGAGGCAGAACGCACGACGACCAAAAACACGCATGGCACCGGTTGCACCTATTCTTCTGCCATTGCGACCTTTCTGGGCAAGGGTTACAGCCTTGAAAATGCGATTGCTTCCGCTAAGCAATACATTTCCGATGCCATTCGATTTGGCGCACACTATCAACTCGGACATGGACATGGACCTGTGCATCACTTTTTCAAGCAGTGGGAGTAAGCGTGCGTGAGTGGAACACTTTACATCGTTGCAACGCCTATCGGCAACCTTGAAGACATCACGCTTCGCGCGCTCAATACGCTTAAAACCGTCGACCTCATCGCTTGTGAGGACACGCGCCAAACCTTGAAACTGCTTCGCCATTACAGCATTTCTGACAAACCCCTACTGGCTTACCACAACTTCAACGAGCGCACTGCGACGGAACGCATTATCGCCGAACTCTTGCAAGGCAAATCGGTTGCGCTTGTTAGCGATGCAGGCACGCCCGCGATTTCTGACCCCGGATTTTTTCTGGTTCGCGCCGCACATGAGCGCGGACTTCGCGTTGTGCCTATCGCGGGCATTAGCGCATTAACTGCCGCGCTTTCTGTCTCGCCGATTCCCATTCGCTATTTTCACTTCGAAGGATTTTTACCGCAAAAAAAAGGACGACAAACGCGCCTCAAATACCTTGCCTCGCTTGGCTCAACCATCGTTTTTTATGAATCCCCTCACCGCATTTTGAAATTGCTCGATGAACTTCAAGAACACTTCGGCAATCCAACTGTGATGATTGCTCGCGAACTGACCAAACTTCACGAAGAAATCTTGCTTGGCTCACCGCAAGAACTCAAAGCCAAATTTGAGTCAAAAAAAATTTTGGGTGAATTTGTCGTCATTGTTCATTCCGAACTTGCTTCTGACCGCGAAAGCCCTTCAGAGGATTTTTCAGAAAATAATCCAACTAACACCGATGCTGATTTTTGAAGACCCTTCAGATGTTCAACGACGTGCAGAATCGCTTCGTTTAGACGGTAAGCGCATTGCGTTTGTGCCAACCATGGGCGCACTTCACGAGGGACATTTGAGTTTGGTGAAGATTGCAAGAGCGCATGCCGATGTCGTCGTGATGAGCATTTTCGTCAACCCGCTTCAATTTGGAAAGACGGAAGACTTCGGCAAGTATCCGCGTCCATTTGAGCGCGATGTTGAACTTGCACGCTCGGCTGGCGTGGATATTCTTTTTGCTCCGACTGCAGAGGCTTTATACGGTCAGAATTTTCAATCCTTCGTTGAAGTGGAGCATATCTCAAAGGGATTTGAAGGAGCAATTCGTCCGACGCATTTTCGTGGGGTTGCAACCGTTGTGCTTAAACTTTTCAACATTACTAAACCGCATGTTGCCATCTTCGGCGAAAAAGACGCGCAACAACTTGCCTTAGTTCGCCGAATGACCATTGACCTTAACCTTGATGTCGAGATTGTCGGCGCGCCGATTGTGCGCGAGTCCGATGGCTTGGCGATGAGTTCGCGCAATGTTTACTTAAATCCAAATCAGCGAAAAGAAGCCACGATTCTCTATCGTGCCTTGATGCAGGCTAAATCACAACTCGATGCTGGCGAGCGACATGTTGACGCTCTCAAAACGCTTGTTACCAACATGATTCAAACCTCACCGTTGGCAACACTTGACTATGTTGATATCGTCGATGATGAAGCGTTTGTTCCTTCATCGTCGCTTCAAGG
>JBDNCJ010000094.1:0-8161 GCA_046719715.1 Chloroherpetonaceae bacterium
CGAAAAACTTGACTGCTTCCTTGTGCAGTTCTGTTGATTCGGTTTGAAGCGATTCAAACGAAAATTTCTTCGCACATTTGAGCCGAAGTTTTCCATCACCCTCGACTTCCATCTCGCACATTTTCAAATGAGAGACAAGGAACGACTTGCCTTCATTTTCGAGCGCGTCGATAAATGAATTCCAATGCGCCGCCAGCACGTCTTTTGAAATCAATTTTTGAGCGTCTCCCTCCGTCTGCTCGCTTTTTTCTTTGGCAAGCGGACGCGAGCCAGCATAACGCGGTCGATAAGTCGTCTCTTGAATGAATCGTGAAAATCGCCCTTGCCACGCGGCAACATTGAGCGATTGGTTGATGCGCTCTAAGGGCTTGGATTGAGCAATAGGTTTAGGGGAAATCGAAGTGGCAACATTGATAGGTGGAAGCGCTACGCTTTCATCAGCGATTTTTTTTTTATCTCTTCGCTCAGGGTTTGAACGGCTTTTTCAAGCGCGGCGATTCGTGCTTCATAACTACCGAGTTCTGAAATCTTGATGAGTTTGAGCAACGTCAGTTCCAATTTGAGTTGCGGCTCGCGGAAGTTTTTAATTTCTTTTTCTGCATTTGTAACCACATCGACAAACTGCAAGAGCGTATCGGCATCGAAGTGTTTGGCATCTTCTTCATAGCGCTTTTTGTAGACTTCGGTTGTCTCGATGAGTTTGCTGGAACGCAGGTTTTTGATGATGAGAAAATTACGGAAGTGCCCGATGAGTTTTTGCAGGAAGTCGGGAATGTCGAAGCCGTTTTCGTAGATGTAACTTGAAACGCGAAGCATTTTTTCGGGATTTTTTTCGGCAATGGCATCAGTTACGGCAAAGAAGTGCTCCTCGTCCAAGATGTTAAGTAGCGTAGATGTGGTTTCGTAGGAAATCTTGATGGTATCGTTCGTCGATTCTTGAAGTGAAAACGAGATGACTTGGTCTAAGAGGCTTTGGGCGTCGCGCATTGCGCCGTCGGCTTTTCGGGCGATGAGGTTGAGCGAATCGTTGTCGATGATGATGTTTTCTTTTTTGCAGATGTCGGCGAGCGTTTCGGCGATGTCTTGAACCGAAATGCGTTTGAAGATGAAGCGTTGGCAACGCGAAGAAATCGTTGCGGGAACGTCTTGCAGTTCGGTGGTTGCAAAAATGAAAATCGCATGAGGCGGCGGCTCTTCAAGGGTTTTGAGGAAGGCGTTAAACGCCGCTGTGGAAAGCATGTGAAACTCGTCGATGATATAGACTTTATACTTGCCCTTTTGCGGCGCATAGCGGACGTTTTCGCGGAGCAATCGGACGTCGTCGACGCTGTTGTTGGAAGCGGCATCGAATTCGTAGATGTTCAAACTTGCACCATTGTCGAAGTCGCGGCAACTTTCGCACACGCCGCACGGCTCGGCGACTTCGTTGCGATAGGCTTCGTCCGTCAAAATCTTCTCGCAGTTCAAGGCTTTGGCAAGAATACGCGCCGACGTGGTTTTGCCGACGCCACGCGACCCTGAAAAAATATAGCCATGTGCGATTCTACCTGTGCGAATCGCATTTTGCAACGTGCGTGTAATGTGTTCTTGTGCCGTAATGTCGACGAACTTTTGGGGACGATATTTCCGCGCAATGACGGTGTAACTCATCTTAAGCTTTTAACTTGGTTTGCAACGCCAGCACCTCGTCGCGCTGTTCGGGCGTGATAAATCCTAAATCTACCATCATATCTCCCAGAAACGTTTTTCGCTCGCTCTGAATCGCCATCGCTTCTTCAACTTGTGCTTGTGTAACATATCCCATCTCGACAGCACAGTCCCCGATTCGCTTTTCTGGGTTCGCCTCTTGGTAAGCGACAAGGGCTTTGAACTGCTCAAAGTTAATGTAGTTTTTTTCCAACAAGGTTCGACCTAAAACATCGCGGGTCGCCATGTTCAATCCCAAAGAAATTTCTACTTCTTCTTCGGTCGCGTAGCCTTTCTCGACAACGAGTTCTCCGAATTTTTTCATTGCTGATTGCCCCGTTTTAGTTTTTTGAGTTTGGAACAGTTGATTACGCAAAAATCGCCCCTTCTTTGACTTCGGCGAAAAATGCGTTGTGAAGCAGTCGCACGGCTTTTTCCATATCTGATTCATCGACGGCGAAGCCGATATTGATTTCTGATGCGCCTTGCGAAATCATCTTGACGTTAATCTCGCTAACGGCTTGAAAGACGCGCGCAGCAATGCCCGGCGAGCGTCGAATGCTATCGCCCACCACGCTAATCGTGGCAATGTTTTTTTCAATTTCCACTTCGGCGATTCGTTCAAGCTCCGCGACGATTTTGTTCAAGTTCGTTTTGTCGCCAATCGTCAGCGAAATCGATACTTCGCTTGTAGAAATCATATCAATGGCGGTTTCATACTTTTCAAACACTTGTGCAACCTGCCTCAGAAAGCCGAACGTGCCTAACATCTGCGTCGTCGTCAGGTTGATGATGGTTTGTCCTTTTTTATGTGCGATGGATTTGACCATTCCTTCAAAGGAATCAACAGTATTGGTAATGAGCGTGCCTTCTCCAAGCGGAGACTTGGAATTGAGCACATAGACGGGAATGTTTTTAGCCACAGCAGGGCGAATGGTTGAAGGGTGCAAGACTTTCGCACCCGAGTAGGCTAATTCCGCCGCTTCGTTGAAGGTCATCACTTTCAATCGGCGTGCATCAGGGACAAGGCGCGGGTCTGCGGTCAAGACACCGTCGACATCAGTCCAAATCTGAATGGCTTCCGCGTCGAGCATTGCGCCAAAAATTGCCGCCGAGTAATCCGACCCACCACGTCCAAGCGTTGTGGTTTTGCCCGACGCCGTCGCACCAATATAGCCTTGTGATAAAACCACCACCCCTTCGTTCAACAAGGGTAAAACTTGCTCTTTCAATTTGGCTTCTGAAATGCTCCAAAGCGGCTCAGCTTTTCCAAAATGGTCGTTAGTCATCAGAAACGCTCGTGCGTCTTTCCACTCTGTTTTTATGCCTTGTTCGTTCATCGCTTCAGCAAGAATAAACGACGAAAAGAGTTCGCCGTGCGCCGCAAAGGCATCAACCACGCGTGGCGAAGCATCACCAAATAAATCAGCGGCAGTGATGAGCGTCGCGAGGTCGTGCGTGAGTTTTTCGATGAAATGCTTGGCTTTCGTGTCGCTTTTCAAGAGCGTTGCAATAATCTTCAAGTGATGTGCGCTGATTTCGCCGAGTAATCCGAGTGCTTCGTCGCGTTGATTTGTAGCGGCAAGTTCCGCCAATTTGATGAGTTTGTTCGTGATTCCCGCGCACGCGCTCACAATCACCATCGGTGCAGGGTGCGATTGACGCGTCTGTTGTGTGCGCACAATGTTGATTACATTTTGCATTGCGACGGCATCTTCCACCGAAGTGCCGCCGAATTTCATGACCAGCATGTTGGAATTTTGAAAGGTGAGCATTAAAAGAATCGTGCAAAAGTAAAAAGAAAAAAGGTCGAAGTAAAATCTTCGACCTTTTCCAAAACACCGATGCTTCGGAAGCGTTATTGCGTCGGTCCGTTATCGACGCGGCTTTCAATCACGGCTTGAATGCTTGCAGGCACGCGCGAAAGCACATCAACGCCTGCCGCGGCTTCAATGGCATCGACCGTTGTGCGATACGTTCCCCAATTATTGTTGCGAATGCCTTGGGTGTTTGGCATATCAACAGCAATGACGCGCGTCGAGGTCGTTACGCGCGCGGCGTCGTCGCCCGAGGCGGCAGGAAGCACGACAACCACTTTCCAAATGCGATTCGGCACGGTTACTCTGCCGTTATCAATCGTTGAACGGAAGCCGCTCGAACCGGTGCCACCTGTGCCGTATTGCCCCATAATCACATAACATTCATTGCCTTGACTGACCAACGTGCGGGTGTAATCTTCCAATCGTGCCCAAGGTCCTTGATTATTGTCGGGCGATTGCGGAATCATATTCGTCATTAAAAACGTCGCCGAGTTGTCGGTAACCGTTCGCGTGCGGTCGGCGGAGGGGCAATTATGACCACGGTCAAATCCAGAACCGGTGTAGCTTGTGTTGCTGACGCGATACCAACCTGTCGGAAGCGTGTTATCGGCGCGGAAGTCGTCTTGACGCGGCGCAGAGCCAAGCCATGACGCATCAACATGCCACGAGACCCAATTCGGAATGCCTTTGTCGCGGTGATACGAAAGCGCGTATTGCGGCTTTTCCATCAAATAATTCGTTGGTGCATTTGTGCTTGTAACTGCGCCCGTTGGATTTCCCATGTTCAGATGCACGCTTGCAGGCGCAGGCGGGAGCGCAGAGTATCCCGTAATCGTAATGTCGTCAATGTTGATACGATTTCCGCCGCCAGAGACTTTGCGAATTTCAATACGCACCGTTCCTGCAATGTTCGCCGTGAAGGTTGCCGTTTGGAGCGTGGTGCTCGATGTGGTAACCGTTGCCCCGATTTTCGTCCAAGTTGAGCCGCTGTTGGTTGATGCCCAAAGTTCCCACGAGCTTGCGCCGTCGGTGCCGAAAACGGCGTGGCGAATTGAAATCGTGCCCGCACCCGTCGTGCGATTGAAGTTCATCGTGATGCGCCCCGTGTTGATGACGCGCGCCGAACGTGTGCCGATAAAGCGGTCGCTACTCAAATTACCAATGAGCGCGTCGGAAAGCGTCCAAGACCCTGTTCCAAGATTCACAGTTGCCGTTGCGTAGGAAGTCTTCGTGCCGTTCTCAAAGCCTTCTGTGGTTGTTGTCAGCGTTTGCGCAAGTTGTTCGGCTTCAACTTTGCTGATGCCGTTGGTTGCGATGTCGTCGGAAGGTTCAGGTGTGTTGAGCGAATTGTCGGAACACGCGCTGAACATGATTGCCATAACAATGGCGGCAAAAAGGTGTCTCAATTTGAGCATGGTTCTAAATGATTTATGGTTAAAGAGAAAAGTGGAAACACTCGTGAAGCATCTTGAAGGCAAGTTCAAGACGGATTTGAGGCGTGCGGTGAAGACTTTTTCACCTTCGAATTTGAGAAGAGTTGGTGAAGAATGGCGAGCGTAGAATTTGCCATTCTCAACTTCGGCGGCAGTATGTGATGCTTTCGCGTCTTGTGCGCGTTTGGTCGAAGCATAGCCCCTCGCAGGAAGGTTCATCATTCCCGCGACAGAACGGGTATGCTTAGTCATCTTTGTTTATTGCCGTCGTCGTCATTTTGATTGAAGAAATTTTGAGATGTGTTCTAAAAACGGTTGCAAAAGTAATCGGCAGGTTGTTACGGAATTGTAAAAGTTGCGTGAAGTTTTGTTTAAGCCAAACCGTTTTCTGATAAATGCAAAAAGCGTCTCCAAAACGCTTGGAAACGCTTTCCAACAAGTGTTTTTACGGGCAAATTTTAATTCTCAAAACCAAGCATCGAGAGCATCATGCAGTATTCAAAGGCAAGTTCTTTGAGGTAGTCGTAGCGACCGCTTGCGCCGCTGTGTCCGGCGTCCATATTGATTTTGAAGAGAAGTTTGTTGTTATCCGTTTTGAGTGTGCGCAGTTTTGCAGTGTATTTGGCGGGCTCCCAGTAGCCGACTTGGCTATCGTTGAGCGACGTGGTTACTAAAATGTTTGGATAATTTTTTGGCGCAAGATTGGTGTAAGGGCAATACGATTTGATGTAATCATATTCCGACTTGATTTTGGGATTGCCCCACTCCAAAAATTCGCCGACGGTCAGCGGTAAGGATTCATCGAGCATCGTATTGACGACGTCGACGAAGGGCACGGCGAGATGCGCAAAGTGGCAAATGTCGGGACGCATATTCAAGACGGCACCGATGAGCAAGCCGCCCGCGCTTCCGCCTTCAATCGCCAAGTGGCTGGGCGACGTATATTTTTCTTTGAACAGATGTTCGGCGCAAGCGATAAAGTCGGTGAAGGTGTTTTTCTTGTTCATCATTTTTCCCGCGTCGTGCCATGCTTCTCCGAGTTCGTTTCCGCCGCGAATGTGCGCAATCGCAAACGCTACCCCGCGATTCAGCAATGAGAGACGCGAACTGCTGAACGTTGCATCTATTGCAATTCCATATGAACCGTAGCCGTATAGCAGAAGTGGCGACTTTCCGTCGCGCTTGAAGTCTTTCTTGTAGACGATTGAGATTGGAATTTTCACGCCGTCAGAAGCCATCGCCCACAGCCGCTCCGATTGATAGAGCGAGGCGTCGTAGCCACCCAAGACTTCCTGCGCTTTGAGCAACACCGATTCGCCCGTGTTCATATCGTATTCATAAACCGACGGCGGTGAGACGAGCGATTGGTAATTGTATCGGAGTTTCGTCGCTTCAAACTCCGGATTGCTTGCGCTGTAAGCCGCGTAGGTCGGTTCAGGAAACTTGATTCGCTTTACTTCTTGCGCGGAAAAATTTAAGACCTCGAACTGTGTTAATCCATTTTCGCGAACCGATAATACAAGATGTTGCGAAAACACTTCGACGTCTTCAATCAAAACCGTCTCTCGATGCGCAATCAGTTCTTTCCAATTTTTTTCGTTCGGATTTGAGACGGGCGCAGTGAGCAATCGGTAGTTTTTAGCATTCTTGTTGGAGAGAATGTAAAATTCACCGTTGCGATGGTCGACGCCGTATTTGTGTTCCATCTCGCGCGGGTGAATGATTTGAAACTCGCTTTTCGGTGAGTCGCTTTTTACGAAGCGAACTTCGCTTGTCGTTTTGCTCTTGATGTTCAAAAAAATGAATTGCTTATCGTGAGAGCGCGACAGATAGATGCTGTAAAGTGCATCTGGTTCTTCGTAAATGAGTTCGCCTGTTTGTTCGCCAAGTGCCCGTCGGTAGAGGCGATATGAGCGTTTGGCGTCATCTTCAATCGTGTAGAAAAAGGTCTTGTTGTCGGCAGTCCATTGAAACGAGACGACGAATCCGACGTCGTCTTTGAGCACTTCGCCCGTCTTTAAGTTTTTGAAATAGAGTTTGTATTGTCGGTAGCCGGTTTCATCGACGGAATAGGCGAGCAGGTTGTGGTCGTCGCTGATTTGAAACACTCCGACATCGAGATAGTCTTTTCCTTCGGCGAGTGCGTTTTGGTCGAGGAGCAGTTCTTCGGGCGCATCGAGCGTGCGGAATTTGCGACAGAAGTAAGAATACTGTTTGCCTGCTTCGGTGCGCGTGTAGTAGTAGTAGTCGCCGCGCTTCGTCGGCACGCTCATGTCGGTTTCTTTGATTCGCGCGAGCATTTCCTTGTAAAGCGCTTCTTCAAACGGTTTGAGGTGCGCGGTCATCGCGTCGGTGTAGGCGTTTTCCGCGTTGAGGTAGGCTATCGTTTCAGGATTATCTTTTTCACGAAGCCATGCGTAGTTGTCAATTCGTTGTTCTCCGTGCAGTTCTGTGATTTTGGGAATGATTTTCGCGACAGGCGGTTTCGGGACTTGTTGTTGTTCGCCGTTTGTAAAAGCCGATAGGAAAAAGAGCATTGGAAAAAGCATTTTAAGTTTTCACTGTTTGAATTGAGCCGTGCAAACTAATAAATCTCTCCACAAGTATCGCACAAGAATTCTTATTTTTCAGCGAAACAACAATCTCAACCCAAATGAAAACCTTTGAGACGAAAAAACTTTACTACTCCATTGGTGAAGTGAGCAAAATTGTTGGACTTCCCGCCTACCTGCTTCGCGCATGGGAAGATGAGTTTCCGCAGCTTGCACCGAGCCGCAATTCCAAAGGCAATCGGATTTACACCAACAAAGACGTGGCAACGATTCTTTCCATCAAGAACCTTGTTTATGAGCAAGGCTATACCGCCGAGCGTGCCAAAGCCCTACTGCAACATGAGCCTCAGCCCGAAGTCGAGAAACAAACGCAAGACGCGCTCAAAGAGTATCAACCGTCGGTCAAGCCCACGCGTGCTTCAGCCGTTATTCAACGCGAACGTAAGTTACTTTTGGAAATCAAACAGGAGCTTGAAAGTCTGCTTGAACGCTTCAAGTAGGCTTGGCCGGTATGTTTCGCAAGGATTTCAAGTAGAAAGGTAATAGTCGGGAGAAAAGTCAGAAAATTGCCTTTATTTGCAGAATTTCAAGGATTTGCGTTGCGGTTATGTTTCAGTCGGATTATGTGGGAACATTACGAAAGGTAACGCGGAGAGGGTGGGATTCGAAC
>JBDNCJ010000095.1:0-8032 GCA_046719715.1 Chloroherpetonaceae bacterium
TCAATGCAAAGTATGCGGGTGTCAATTGGTATCGCAATCACATCGGCGAACTCAAAACGATTTCGGAAAAGGAAACAAAAGCAGAACCATCAACCTAAAACAAGCATGAGTTTAGAAGACAAAATCAGAAAAGAAGTCGTGCGTGAGTATGGCGACGGCTATCACGCGTTCGGACTAAACCGCGTGATGGGACATGTTGTGGGGCTCTTGCTTTTTGCAAGCGAGCCCATTTCTCTTGATGAAATTTGCAATCAACTCGGACGCACCAAAGGCGTTGTGAGCCAAATTATGCGACGACTCGTCGAGCGCAATCTGGTTCGTAAAGTGCTTTCAACAGGCACGCGCAAAGATTACTACGAAATTCATCCGTCCGTATTTGAAAACGCCTTCCGCAACAACCTCGAACTCATTCGCAACAACACCCGCATCGCGCATCGCTTGAAAGATTTAGCCGAACAAAGTAACAGCCAAGCCTTAGCACCGCTTCAAATGAGGCTTTTGGAAATGGCGCGCTTTTATGAATTGACCGAAGCCCACTACGAGAAATTTCTCGATGAATGGCACAAGGAGCGCGACAAACTTTATGAAACGATGTCGCGAAACGGAAAGAAGAAAAACCACGCAAAATAATTTTTTTTATTTCTGACGTTTTATATTTTTCAAACATTAAAAACATTAAAAATCTCTGAAAAGAGAAAATCAACGACGCAATGAGACGCTTGGAAAATAAAGTCGCCGTAATTACAGGCGGCGCGCAAGGCATCGGAAAAGCAACCGCCGAAAAATTTGCAAGTGAAGGCGCTTGGCTGGCAATATGGGATATGAACGAAGAAAAGGGCAGAGCCTTAGTTTCGGAATTGGAGAAGAAAAACGTCCGAGCCCTGTTCCAAAGCGTCAATGTCGCAAAAATTGAATCCGTTGAACTCGCTACAAAAGAAACCCTCGCCCAATTCGGAAAAATCGATATTCTCATCAACAACGCAGGTATCACGAAAGATGCTTCATTTCTCAAAATGACGCCCGAACAATGGCAACAAGTTATTGATGTGAATCTCACGGGTGTTTTTAACTGCACGAAGGCAATCGCGCCGTCAATGGTGGAGCGAAAGTATGGGCGAATCATCAACGCAAGTTCTGTTGTTGGACTTTACGGTAACTTCGGGCAAACGAACTATGTAGCGACAAAAGCCGGCGTCATTGGAATGACCCAAGTCTGGGCGCGCGAATTAGGACGAAAGGGAATCACTGTGAACGCTGTTGCACCCGGATTCATTGCCACCGACATGATTCAAACCATTCCCGAAAAAATTTTAGACGCGATTAAAGAGAAAACGCCGCTTCAACGCTTCGGCACACCCGAAGACGTCGCAAACGCTTATTGCTTCTTGGCTTCCGATGAAGCGGCTTTCATCAATGGCGCAGTCATTAGCGTCGACGGCGGATACATTCCCGCATAAGGTTTTTTTATCTCGCTTTTGCATTCAAGCAGTTAAGCGAAAAACAAATGACAATGAGAAACGCTGTAATCACTTCAAGTAGTATGTATGCCCCTGAACGGGTAATACCCAATCAATACTTCAACGAGTTGCTCAAAGAAGACGTCGATGCTTGGCTCGTTCAGAATTTGACGATTCGCGAACGCCGTTGGGCGGCTTCCGACCAATCCACTGCAGACCTTGTTATAGAAGCGGCACAATCCGCGCTTCGTGCTGCCGCGATTTCACCCGAACAGTTAGACCTCATCATTGTTGCAACCGATACGCCCGAATACATCTCGCCCTCGACCGCTTCAGTAGTGCAATACAGATTGCAAGCCAAAAATGCAGGCACATTTGATTTGAACACAGCTTGTGCAGGATTTGTAACCGCGCTCGATGTTGCCGCCAAATACATTCGTGCAGACGAAAGGTATCAGTATATCCTTGTAGTCGGCGCTTACGCAATGAGTAAGTATCTCAATCTTAACGATAAAAAAACGGTTACGCTCTTTGCTGACGGCGCGGGTGCAGTCGTGCTTGCCGCCGAAGAAAATTCATCGCGAGGATTTCTCGCAAGCGAACTATTGACCGAAGGGCAGTATCACGATTGGATGGGCATTTACGCGGGCGGAACACATCAACCCGTTACGCATGAAGTGATTGAGAGTAAGGACCACTTGCTCAAATTTGTTAAGAAGTTTCCGAAAGAATTGAACCCAGAAATTTGGTCAAGAATGATTTTGAAAATGTGCCAGCGACTAAACATCAAGCCCGATGACGTTGCCCAGTATTTTTTCACGCAAATCAACATCAATAGCATTTGGGAAACGCTTGACCGACTCGGCGTGTCGCGACAAAAAGCCCATACAATTATGGACCGATTCGGCTACACAGGCTCGGCGTGTATTCCGATGGCATTTCACGATGCCGTTGAAAAAGGAAAAGTGAAGCGAGACGATTTAATCATGTTCGTTGGCTCTGGCGGCGGACTTGCATTTGCAAGTGCCACAGTGCGCTATTGAAAGAGTTAAAACGAAAGCCGATGTCTAACACAGTGAGAGCTATTCAACCCCAAAAGATGCAAGCAAGCCGTTATGCTTGGTATGCGTTAGCATTGCTCACGCTCGTCTATCTCCTGAACTTTCTTGACCGAATGCTCATCTACATTCTCTTTACACCCATCAAAAAAGAGATGCTCTTTTCCGATGTAGAGCTCGCGCTACTTAGTTCAACGTCGTTCGTGATTTTTTATACGGTGCTTGGAATTCCATTTGGACGACTTGCCGATAGAATCGAGCGCAAAAAAATGATTGGGTTTGGGTTGGCGGCGTGGAGCGTGTTTTCAGGAATGACGGGCTTTGCGACGGACTTCTGGACGATTTTCGCATGCCGCGTGATGGTAGGCGTAGGTGAGGCGACGCTTGGTCCTGCCGCGCTCTCGCTTCTTTCTGATTTTTTCCCGAAAGAAATTCGCGCAACGGCGCAAGGCATTTATTCATCGGCGATTGCGGTCGGTAGCGGGCTTGCGTTTTTGCTCGGCGGTTGGATTGCCGATGCGATGGGTTGGCGATATGCGTTTTTTCTCTTGGGTTTTCCGGGCGTTTTGGTTGCCCTGCTCGTCTTCTTGCTTAAAGAGCCACTGCGCGGAAGCAGTGAATCAAAAAGCGAAGCAAAGTCGGAATCGAGTTTGAAAGAACTCTTCAAAACAAAAACGTTATGGCTTCATCATGCGGGCTACGCCATATTCAACATTGCGTCAGCGAGCGTCGGCGCGTGGCTAACGGTGTATTTCGTGCGCGTGCATAAACTCTCGCTCAGCGAAGTTGGGCTGTGGTTTGGAATTGCAATGATGACGGGCGGAATTGCTGGAATGGTGTTGGGCGGAATCGCCGCCGATAAATTTCGCGAGAAAGAAATCGGTGGAAGAATGCGCGTGGCGAGCGTTTCGGCACTCGTTAGTGGAGCTATCTGGGCAGTGATGCTATTTGGCGACAATGTCAAATTCCTCTTGATGCTCAACATTGCAATGCAGGCATTTTCGCTCTCGTGGCTGGGCGCGTCGTTTGCTGACTTGAACGACATTGTTGAGCCGAAACAGCGCGGCTTGGCAGTCGGCGTGTATTTCTTCGTCGTCAATCTTGCTGGATATGGAATCGCGCCGCTCGTCATTGGTCGACTGAACGATGCAATGAACATCACAGAGAATCCCGAAGCGATGCGGTTGTCGCTTTTGATTTGTCCGATTGCTTGCGCTGTGGCAACTGTTGTTCTCTGGCTCGGCAGACGCGAGATGAATGCCCGATACAATCGAAAGTTAGAGGAGGCACTACCATGAAAACGGATTGGCTCGAAAAACTAAGCCTCTACTTCCCTAATAAAATCGCCATGAAAGAAGTGGAGACGGGAAGAACACTGACCTACCAAGAGTTTCAAAACTGTGCGAATCGATTAGCCGCTCTTTTCACAAACGAACTCGGAATCAAGCAAGGCGAGCGCATTGCCATTCTTGCCGAAAACGCGCTTGAGCATTTCATCTTGATGTTCGTTGCGCAAAAGACGGGCGTTATCATCGTTCCGCTCAACTATCGACTGGCTCAAAGTGAAATTCACGAGTTGCTCAAAGATTGCACTCCGTCTATGCTGATTGTGCAAGAAAAGTTTTCCGAAACCATTAGGCACGCAACGTTTAAGCCGAAATACCTTTGGACGCTCTCGCGTTTGGAAGAAGAAGGATACAACAAGAAAACTCACAAATCGGAATTTGTGGCGAAAGAAATCCCCGAAGATGAGCCGCTCTTTATTCTCTACACCGCAGGCACGACGGGCAACCCGAAAGGCGTCTTGTATTCACACAAGATGCTTTTTTGGAATAGCATCAACACCTCGCTACGCATTGATTTGACAAGCCAAGACCGAACGCTCACGTTTCTGCCGCTATTTCACACGGGCGGGCTAAACGTGGTGGCGACGCCGTTTTTACATCGCGGCGGCTATGTTGCATTGGTAAAAAAATTCGATGCAGAACTTGTAACCGCATTGCTGGAAAAAGAAGAAATCACCGTGTTTATGGGTGTGCCAACGACGCTGAAAATGATGGCAGAGTCAAAAGCCTTTCAAACAGTGTCGGTGAAAACGGTTCGATTTGCCATGGTGGGTGGAGAACCAATGCCACTGCCGCTCATTGAAACTTGGCACAATAAAGGCGTGTGGATTCGACAAGGCTTCGGCATGACGGAAGTCGGACCGAATCTCTTTTCACTTCATCAAGATGATGCTGTGCGCAAGATTGGCTCCATCGGCGTAACAAACTTCTACATCGATGCGCGTATCGTCGATGACGATTCAAACGACGTCAAGCGCGGGGAAGTTGGCGAACTCATCTTCCGAAGCCCTGTTGTAACCAAAGGCTATTGGAACAACCCTGAGGCAACGAGAGCGGCGTTCAAAGACGGTTGGTTTTATACGGGCGATTTGGTTCGCCAAGATGAAGAAGGATTTTTCTATGTGGTGGATAGAAAAAAATCAATGTTCATTTCGGGCGGAGAGAATGTCTATCCCGCAGAAATTGAAAAGGTGCTCTATAAACACCCATGCGTTGCAGAAGTAGCGGTGATTGGCGTGCCTGATGAAAAATGGGGCGAGGTTGGAAAGGCATGCATCGTCTTGAAACCGGACGCGAAAGTAAGTGCCGAAGAACTCAAAGCATTTTGTGCAGAGCGCTTAGCCAAATACAAAGTGCCAAAGTTTATCGAATTCTGTGACGCCCTTCCGAAAAGTGATGCCGGAAAAATCAACAAAAAAGTTCTTCTACAACAACATCGTTCTTTATCGCAATAACATTCTAAACAAACTTAAACCTTTGGAGGACAGAACAATGAGAAAGTTAATGGCTCTTATGCTCGTCGGAGCAATCTCACTTTCATTTGCTGCATGTGGCGACAGCGAAGATTCAAGCACGAACCCAACGCCGCAAGACCCCATCGTTGGAACTTGGTTGGCGGAAGGCACGACGACTGTTGGTGGTGTGCCAGTGCCGAACGTCTCACCGCTTTTGTTTGGCTCACCCTTCAACATTCGACGGATTCGTGCAACGTTTAACGCGAACGGAACTTACACCGTAACCACGACGGATTCGGCAGGAACGAATGCGACGCTTACAGGAACATGGACGACCAGCGCGGCGGATACAGCGGGAATTACGATTCGCAACATCACGGTCAATCAAACATCGCCGTCTACGGTAACATCAAGAGGCATCTACCAAGTTACAACGTCTGGAAGCGTCACGACGATGCTCTACGAGATTGCGCAAACCGAGCCGCCGCTTCAAGGGGTTACGCCGCCAACGCCAAGAGGCGGATTCGGCAGCACGTCGGGCGGAGCGTTTGGCATTGCCAACATTCAACGCTATACCAAACAGTAAGCGATGCACAAGCGGAGAATGAACGCCACGTTCTCCGCTTTTTTTGAAAATCAAGGAGGAGGTTATGAAGAAAGTGTTATCGCTTTTGTTTTTAACGCAGGGTTTTGCATTAGCCATAACGGCGCAAGTGCTGAACTATCCCGTCGATGATGAACGTCGTAATGGAACACCCGAAAAACTTCCGCCCGAACTCCAATTCATTGGATTTTCCTTTCATCGATTTACTGCAACGAACATCGCACCGCAAAACGAACTCTTGCGCGGGCAAATCATCGGACGGCTTTATGGAAACAACAGCACGACAACCGTTCCCCAAACGCCGATGTATGGGGAGAGCCGCTTCGTGCCGCTCTTCGTCTATCGTCCATCAATCCTTGACGGTAAAGCGATTTTCAGAACGTTGCTCAAAGTCGACTTCACTTGGGGCGATGTCAACTACGGCGTCGGCAACAACTTCGGGGGCGCAATCTCCGGCGGAACGGTCAACATTCAAACCCTCTTGGCAAATTTGGAAATCAAACCCGCGCAAACTTGGAACGTCGTGGTCGGATTGCAACGCATTTTTGACAACCCTCGAGACCCGAACGTCAATACCCTCCAAACCAATCAAACCAGCGCAAGCCGATTGATGTTTTGGGGAACGCAAGGCGTGGGCGTGAGCAGTTACTTCAATCTTTCTCCAATCACTTTCGGACGTATCGGCGCATACCAACTCTACGAAAACTTAATCGACAGAGACGACGACGTGGTGCTGTGGATGGTTGATTTAGAAACGAAACTTTCAGGCTTGTTGGATTTGGGCGCAAACATGTGGTATGTCTGGGATAGAGGCGCAGGGCAGGGCGGCGTCTCGGTTTTAGGTCAAGGCTTCAACTCGCCGCTCGTTGACTACAACGGCGGGGCGCGACTTCAAATCGACAACCCGCTCTATCGAGCAAACGTATTTTGGACGGGATTAAACACTGCATACAACCGCGACTTCATCAGCGGACGCTGGTGGTTCTCGGCTATGTCAATGATAAACTTCGGCAACATCGACACGCTCTCGGAAGACAAAAAGTTGGCAGGACGACGCGTCGACATCTTTGGATTCACAGGGCACACTTCACTTCAATACAAATACGGACAAACCGCATTTGACAAACTTCAAGTTGAAGCCCTCTTTACTACGGGCGACCGAAACGGCGCACGAGATGGCAAATACAACGGCGTCGTAACGGGCAACACGTGGGGCACGCCGGTTGGCATTTTCAGTTCGCATCGTGCCTTCTTGCTTTTTCCCGACGTGCAAGTCATCAATCGCTATTACTCAGCGGTGCATGACATTTCAAATTTGGGCTACGGCGTTACCGCGCTCTTTTTCAATTACTTCAACGCCCCGATTCCGAACAAACTGCATTACAAAATTGGAAGTGCGGTAGCATGGGCAAATGCAAAACCGTCGGGCGGTGGCAATTTTATCGGAACGGAAGTCAACGCCGAAATCAAATACACCTACGCGCTATTCTTCGATATCGGTGTGAGCGCGGCGTATCTCTGGAATGGAAATTTTTATGAGAGCAGTTTTACGCGCAACTCGCCCGAAAAGCCCGCCAATGCTTGGACGGTTTTTACAACCGTCAGTTGGCTAATGTTTTAAGGAGGATTATGCAATGAACAAACATTATTTCATTATGTTTTTTTTTGCGCTGGCCATGATTGAAGGCTGCGGACAAGCCAAACTCTATCACGACTTGCCGCCGTTGCAGTTTGAGAATTTCAACTACGGATTCAACACTCAAAAAGCAATCCTTAACGGAACAGAAGTAGCCTATTACGACAGCAAAACCAATGGAACACCAATTGTTCTGATTCACGGGCTTGCAAGCAACATGGGCTTTTGGCGATATGTAATTCCTGAATTGGAGCAAAAAGCATTTCGCGTCGTTGCGATAGATTTGCCCGGCTACGGCAAATCATCTAAATCTTACAGTGCACCTTATACACTCTCGTTTTATGCGAAAACGGTGAATGAACTCTTAAAACAGTTAGGCATTGAAAAAGCAATTTGGGCAGGGCACTCGATGGGCGGGCAGATTTCAATCGTCGCCGCGCTGAACTTTCCTGAACGCATCGAGAAGCTGGTTTTAGT
>JBDNCJ010000096.1:0-8027 GCA_046719715.1 Chloroherpetonaceae bacterium
ATATTCTAATTGCACCAATGTGGGATTGAAATAAGTGGAGTTGAAATAAGTGGGATTGAAATCATTGAAATAATCATTGAAATAATTTCGGGTGCGGGGAATTAAAAAAGCCGATTTTTTGGAAATCGGCTTTTGTGTTTTCAAGTTTTGGGTTTTCAGCCAGTGTCTACGCGAGTTAGGCGACGACCCAAGTTTCTTTTCCGCGAAGCAGGGCGTCTAAATCACCTTCGCCTTTTTCTTTGGCGAGGTTGATTTGGTCGAGCATCGCATTTTCATAGCAGAACCGTTCTTCGGAATAGAACACGCCGAAGGGACGCGGCATGTAGTGTTCGGAGCCGGGTTCATCGAAGAAGCGCGTCAAGATGCTGGCTTTGGTGCGGTCATGTTCGTCGTGAATCCAAAGGTCATCTTTGGAGACGTCGGGAAGCGTGAGGTCGACGACGATGGGCTTCAAGCCGAAGAGTTTGATGCCTTTATCGTCGTTCTTGCCGAAGACGAGCGGCTTGCCGTGTTCGAGGAAGAGGTCGTTTTCAGCTTTGACCGATTTTTCGGTGAAATCTTCAAACGCCCCGTCGTTGAAGATGACGCAGTTTTGATAGATTTCCAAGAACGACGTGCCTTTGTGCGCGTGGGCGCGTTTAAGCATCTCGCGCAGGTGTTTGACGTCTCTATCCATCGTGCGTGCGATGAACGTGCCGCCTGCTCCGACGGCGAGTGCAAGCGGGTTGATGGGATAATCGAGCGCACCGTAGGGCGTCGATTTTGCAACGAACCCGACCGGCGAAGTCGGCGAGTATTGTCCCTTCGTCAAGCCGTAAATTTCGTTGTTAAACAGAAGCACATTCACGTTCAAATTGCGCCGCAAGATGTGAAGCGTATGATTGCCGCCGATGGAAAGCAAATCGCCGTCGCCGCCGACAATCCAGACATCAAGGTCAGGGCGAGCGACTTTCAGTCCTGTGGCAATCGCCGTTGCGCGCCCGTGAATGCTGTGAATGCCGAAGGTTTCCATGTAGTAAGGGAAACGCGACGAGCATCCGATTCCTGAAACAAAGACGATGTTTTCGCGCGGCACGCCGAGTTCGGGCAAAACGGCTTGCACTTGTTTCAAAATCGAATAATCGCCGCACCCCGGACACCAACGCACTTCCTGCTCTGATGCAAAATCTTTCGCCGTCAAAACGGGCAGTTCTACGGTTTTTCCGTTGCCCTGTAAATCCAGTGCCGACATACTTACTTCTCCTTTTGGTTTAGGGTTGCGATGATTTTTTCTTTGAGTTCCGAAACCGTGAAGGGCATGCCTTGAACCTTGTTGAATTGCACCGCAGGCACAAGGAATTTTTCACGAATGAGCCGCGAGAGTTGCCCGGTGTTGAGTTCAGGAATCAGAACTTTGTCGAAATTGTAGATGAGTTCGCCGAGATTTTTCGGGAACGGATTGAGATAGGCGAGATGCGCGTGAGCGACGTCGTAGCCTTCTTCGCGCAAGTCGCGCACAGCGGTTTTGATGGCACCGTAGGTTGAGCCCCAGCCCAAGACGAGCAATTTGCCTTTGGACGAGCCGTTGTCGATGGTTTGAAGCGGAATGGAATCGGCGACCTTCTCGATTTTTTCGGCGCGAAGTTTCGTCATGAGTTCGTGGTTTTCGCCGTCGTAAGAGATGTTGCCCGTTTCGTGCTGTTTTTCCAGTCCGCCGACTCGATGCTCCAAGCCTTTCGTGCCCGGAATTGCCCATTCGCGCGCGCCTTTTTCGTTGCGCTTGTAGGGTAAGAAGGTCGCATCGTTTGGAGTGCGCGGTGCGGCGAATTTGACCTTAAAGTCGGGCAACTCGGCAGAGGTTGGGAATCGCCAAGGTTCGGCGCCGTTGGCGATGTAGCCGTCGGTAAGGCAGATGACGGGCGTCATAAATTCAACGGCAAGTCGTGCGGCTTCAAAGGTGGCGTTGAAGCAATCGGCGGGCGAATTGGCGGCGACAATTGGAACGGGTGATTCGCCATGTCTGCCAAACATCGCCATCAGAAGGTCGGATTGCTCCGTCTTCGTCGGCAAGCCTGTCGACGGTCCGCCGCGTTGCACGTCAATCACGACAATCGGCAGCTCGAGCGAAACGGCAAGTCCTATGGCTTCTTCCTTCAAATCCATGCCAGGTCCTGATGTCGAAGTAACGGCGAGATGTCCGCCGTAAGCCGCCCCAATCGTTGCGCACATCGCCGCAATTTCATCTTCGGCTTGAAAGGTTTTAATGCCGAAGTTTTTATGCTTTGAGAGTTCGTGCAAAATGTCAGAGGCAGGCGTAATCGGATACGAGCCTAAAAAGAGTGGCAAGCCCGATTTCTTCGAGGCGGCAATGAGCGCGTAAGCCGTCGCTTGATTGCCCATAATGTGCCGATACGTGCCAGCAGGCAACTGCGCCTTTTTGACTTCGTAGCGCGTGGTAAAAATTTCCGTCGCTTCGCCGTAGGTGTAGCCTGCTTGCAAGGCTTTGATATTGGCTTCGGCGATTTCCGGCTTTTTCTTGAACTTTTCTTGAATGTTTTTGATGGTGTAATCGAGTGGGCGATTGTAAAGCCAAAGCAGCAAGCCCAGCACGAACATATTCTTTGAGCGGTCAATCTCCTTCGTGCCTAACCCAGTGCCTTCGAGTGCGGCGCGCGTGAGTTTGCCGATTTCAATCGCATAGACTTGATAACGCGCCAGCGAGCCATCTTCGAGCGGATTGGTTTTGCAATTGGCGAGTTGAAGATTTTTCGCATCAAAGCCGTCGGTGTTCGCAATGATGATTTTACCTTCTTTGAGAAGTTTCAAGTTGGCTTTGAGCGCGGCGGCGTTCATCACCACAAGCACGTCGATTTTGTCGCCGGGCGTGAAGATTTCTTTGCTTCCAAATTGAACTTGAAATCCCGATACGCCGGGAAGCGTACCAGCGGGAGCGCGAATTTCGGCAGGATAGTTTGGAAACGTGTTGAGGTCGTTTCCTAAAATCGCAGTGGTTTCGCTGAACTGCGTTCCGGTGAGTTGCATGCCGTCACCTGAATCACCAGCAAATAAAATCGTAACATCTTGCTTCGTCTCAACACGAAGCGGACGATTTCTGACTTCGCTCATCGTTATTCTCCTTTACTTCTTTAAGACTGAAAAACGCGCTCGTCCGAAATTTGAGCGATATGCAAAGAACACTCGGACAAGCGGGGTTTGAAAATTGGTGTGAAGTTAAGAAAACGGTGCGGGATTTCCTATTGAAGCAACTTCTTTGCGCTGTTGTTGGATTCCAATCACAATCAAAAGGTTGCTCATCGTAAGCAGACTTTCTGCCAAACCATGCAAGAGGTCGTCGTGCGTGAGCGTCGGATAGCCACGCAATTTTGAAAAATACATACAAACAACCGTGACGCCGATGAAGACCAGCACGAACCAAAAGCCGAAAACCGTAA
The DNA here is from genome assembly GCA_046719715.1 of Chloroherpetonaceae bacterium. Lineage (GTDB taxonomy): Bacteria > Bacteroidota > Chlorobiia > Chlorobiales > Thermochlorobacteraceae > JANWWM01. Next base: position 3,432 of record JBDNCJ010000096.1, read on the forward strand.
CGGGCGAGAAGACGGATTTATCGCGCCGATAGACGAAAAGAAGCGAAACGAGAAACAGTAAATACACGCCACTTGAAATTTGAAACATCGTCTCAATGAATTTTGCGCGCCAGTAAAGTTCAGGGAACGTTTGAGCCGATTGAAAGAAGACAAGAAAGAGAAACGCAGAACTGCCAAGGGCTTCGCGCTTGAACTTACGACCAAGCAAGAGCGAGAGCGACGCGTAAAGCAAACACACACTTCCAACAAAGTTGACGACTTTGGAGGCATCGAGCCAAAAGAGAACGGTATCGTTTGTCAGATGATACACGATAACACACCAGCCGCCCGCCCAATGCGGAAGCATCAGAAGCGCGAACCGTTTGACGTCGTCGCGCTGAATCTCTTTGCCGTAGCGATAAAGGAACAGTGCCGCAAGTCCCCATTCAATCATCGACGAAATATGAATAATCCAAGTCGGAATTGAGAGCAACATGATTTCCTCTTACTTTCCAATCGCCAAGTGGTAGAGATTTTTCGCGGTGATTTTCAGTTGCACCCAAAGCGGCGCAGGCACCATTTTTTTGTAAAGGTAAGAGTCGAAGGAAATTTGTTGAACGTGCTCATCTTCGAGAATGGAGACGAAACTTTCGCGCAGGCGGTCGTTGCGATAGTAAATCGATTGCATCAGTCCAAGCCCCGTGAAAATCAAGCCGAATGCTTTGCGGAAGTTTTTTTCATACATCGCGAGCGGTGAGCCTTTGCCTTTGACGTGGTCGAGGAGCGTTTCTGCCGCCATTTTGCCAGATTTCATCGCAAAGAAAATGCCTTCGCCGTTAGAGGGCGTTACGAGACCAGCGGCATCACCAACAAGCATCGCGTTACCTTTGACGAAGGTTTTGCGCGGGTGCATCGGGATTTTCGCCGCTTCTTCGTAGTAAGGTGTTGCTTTGATTCCGAGTTTTTCAATGAATCGGGCTTGAAGTCTTTTGACGTTCACCGTGCCGTCTTCGGTGCCGGTGCCGATGGCGATGTGGTCGGCTTTTGGAAAGACCCACGCATAGAAATCGGGCGAAACTTCGCCGTCATACCAAATCTCGACCAAATTTTCGTAGCGCGAAAGTTCTTCGCACGCGTGAAAGCGTTGTTGAATCGCAACGGCTTTGAACTCGTTGGGCGGAAAGGCTAAATCGAGCGCGACTTTGGAATTTGCGCCGTCTGCTCCAATCACATACTTTGAGCGAATCTCTTGCGTCTCGCCGCCTTTGACGTCTATCGAGAGTCGATAGCCGTTGTCGGTTTCCTCAATCGTTCTGAATTTCCCCTCGAGAAGCGTGGCACCGTTACTTGCCGCACGCTCACGTAAGAACTTATCAAAGCGTTCGCGCCTGACCATGCCGACGAAGCCGTTCGGCATCGACATCGTAACCATCTTGCCTTTCGGAGAGCGCACCGCCATTTCGGTTACTTTCCGCTCGACTAAAAACTCCGGAATTTCAAATTCTTCTATGAGTCCGAGAGGAATTGCGCCGCCGCAGGGTTTGGCGTTGCTCAAATTGCGCTCGATGAGAATGGTGGAAAGTCCTTTTTTGGCGAGTTCGTTTGCGGCTGAGGCTCCAGCTGGTCCGCCTCCGACAATGGCAACATCAACGTTCATACTTCTAACTCCTTTTCGATTACTTCTGAAAAACATCTGAAAGAAGTTAGGGCTTTTTGCTTTATCGCGCCGACACTTTCGCCGATGAGAATGGTCGTTTCGGACGATTTATCACTCAATCCAATTCCGTAAGCAGAATGCGGACGAAATTCAACGCCGCTTGGGTGAAGAGTTCTTTATTTCGCAAGCGGTCTTGTGAAAAGATGAAGGTTTTAGCGCGGCGAAGCCGTCCGAATTTTTCGCTCGTGCCGGCGGCGATACAGACCATTCCGACGGGCTTATTTTCAGTGCCGCCGGTTGGTCCTGCGATGCCAGTTGTCGCGACGGCAATATCTGCGCCCGATTCTCGCAAACAGCCATCGAGCATTTCGAGCGCGACTTCTTCGCTGACCGCACCATAAGCATCGAGCGTTTCAGGATTGACGCGCAGGGTTTGAATTTTCGCGTTATTGTTATAGACGACGTAGCTTTGAGAAAAGTAGATTGATGAGCCTGAAATGTTTGTAATGCGATTCGCGATTTGTCCGCCCGTGCAACTTTCCGCCGTCGCCAAAACCATATTTCGCTCCATAAGCATTTTCCCGACGACTTCTTCGAGAAGCACGTCGTCTTGCGCAAAGATGAATTTTTTGATTCGAGAGGCAATCGTCGCGACGATGCGGGCGTTTTCTTCAACGACGCTTTTTTGAGACGTGCCGCGTGTGGTAAGACGCAGGCGCACGCCCATTGTGTGCGGCAAATACGCCAGCGTAGAGTTGGGCGTTAAAAATTCTTGTTCGTTGCCGATAAGTTCGGCAAGGTGCGATTCACCAATGCCCGCTGTCATAATCACGCTGTGCTTGACGAAGGTATCCGAAAGCGGCGCAAGAAACGGAATGATGCTTTGTTTCATCATCGCTTCCATTTCGTAAGGCACGCCGGGCATGAGAACGACGATTTTTCCATCATATCCGTCCATATCTTTAAGAATCATGCCGGGCGCAGTGCCGTTAGAATTTTGCACCACAATACATCCCTCAATGACTTCGCCTTGTGTGCGATTGGCGTCGGGCATTCTCACGCCGCGCCGCTCAAAGATGCGCTTGCAATTTTGAAAGGCTTCTTCGTCCCACGCCATGCCGCGTCCGAAAAATTCCGCAACGGCGGTTTTCGTAACATCGTCATGAGTCGGACCAAGTCCGCCCGTGATGATAACGACATCGACTTCGGCTAAGGCGTTGCCGAGTTCGGCTTGAATGATTTCCTTCTTATCGCCCGCCGACACAATGCGCCGAACTTCCACGCCGATTTCTTCAAGTTGCTTTGCGATTTCCGTTGCGTTGGTGTTAATCACCTGCCCGATGAGCAGTTCGTCGCCGATACAAAGAATTTCCGCTTTCATTGGATTGAATTGAATTTGAGGGCAAAGATAGACAAGTGTTGCGCGTCTTCAATCACGGGTGATGCACACGAAACGAAATTGCACGAAAAACAAACGGGAGCAAGTCCCTATTGCAACCGCTCCCGTTATTCGCCTGATGAAACACAACGACTCAAAGAACAAAACTTGATTATGCCGCTTTGGGTTGCAAGGCTGAAATGCGAGCGAGTTTGCTCAGCACTTCCGACTTGTGAAACGGCTTTTTCAGCAACTGCACGTTCGGGCGGCGAAGAAGATGCTCTAAATCAAACCGTTCGCTTCCTGTAACCATCAAAAGAATTTGCATCGCGCCGTTTTTTGATTGAACCCAATCAATGACCGCGTCGCCGTTCATCATGGGCATTTCCGCATCGGTAATGACCGCGTAAAGCGTTTCGCCGAGTGCTTCAAAGGCTTTGATTCCCTCCGCGCCGTCGCTACGAATGATGAGATGATAATCCTTCGAGAGCATTGTGTATAAAATCTCTTGAACCCAGAGATTATCTTCAATGATGAGAACTTTCTTTTTATTCATACTTGCCTCCGAAATTTGCTGTGTTGAACTTCTATGCAAATTTAAGTTCAACCGATGGGCGAGGGATAGCACAAGCGTCGCATCGAGTAGCACGTGCGTCGCATTTTGACAAGAAATGATGAACAGTTCGGGTTGAAAGTGTGAGCGGAAACTTCAGACGGAAAATTCGGACGGCAGTTTGCCGAATTGCTCTTTGAAGCATTTGGAGAAATAACTTTTGTTGCTCCCGAAGCCGACTTCAAAGGCGACTTGCGAAACGCTTTTACCCCCTTTGCGCAAGCGTTCGGCGGCGCACCGTAGGCGGACGGCGCGAATGAAATCGCTCGGCGAGCCGCCCGTCAAGGCAACGAATTTTCTGTGCAGTTGCGAGCGCGAAAGAAAGACGTCGAAGGCGAGCTGTTCAACGCTGTAAGATTCATCGCCTAAATGTGTCTCAATGACGCGTGTGGCTTGGGCTAAGAATGGATTTTCTTTTTCGAGGTCGCTTTGGGAGACGTCGGAAAGTTGGAGCGAGGCTTGGTAGTGCGATTGCACGCGCTTTCGCTGTTCAATCAAGTTTTTGACGCGCGCCTTCAATTCTCTGGCGTTGAACGGCTTCGTCAGATAATCGTCTGCGCCAATATCCAAGCCTTTGACCTTGCTCTCGATCGAGCCTTTGGCGGTCAGTAAAATGATGGGAATATGATTGGTCGCAAGATTGGATTTGAGTTCCGTGCATAATTCATAGCCCGATTTTTCCGGCATCATGACGTCAGAGATAATTAAATCAGGCACAAGTTCTTTGGCACGCTCAACGCCTAATGCGCCGTTTTCCGCTTCGATAACTTGGAAACTATCTAACTGCTCGGCGATATAGGCACGAACGTCGGGATTATCTTCTACAACCAGAACCACGTCGCTCGTCGCCGCTTTCTTTGCAACTTTCGGCTTTGACGCTTTCTTTTTGACACCCTTCTTTTCAATCGCGACGGGTATCTCCGATTTAAATTCTTCAAGGGCTTCGGCAAATTCGTCGGCGGTATATGC
>JBDNCJ010000097.1:0-7477 GCA_046719715.1 Chloroherpetonaceae bacterium
TTTCGCTTCGTCGTCAATGACTACATCAGCGGCAGAAAAATCACGCTTGAAATTTATCCCGACCTCGTGATTGGCAATCGCAAAGGCAACTTGATTCAAGTCTTCTCGCCTGTCGGACTCAATCAACTTCATCACTGCACGAATTTCATCACCAGCGAAGAACTCGGCGAAGTCATCTTCTTTGCCGAAGAAAAAGAAAAACTCACAGGATTCATTGTGAGCAAAGACGCAGGATTAACTTGCTACACCAACGTCGACAAAGACATTCTCTCCAAAGACCCGTTCAAACTTGCCGGTGAAGTGCTCGGCTGTGCCATTCAACTCGGACTGACCGAACATAAACTTCAAGAAATCAAATAACCGCGATTTTGTAACTTGCAAATCAAAATTAACCTTTCAAAGCATTAAAAATGACCGAAATTATTTTAGTCTTTATCGGCGCGCTCTCGCGCTTAATTCCTCACCCGGCAAATTTTACCGCCATTGCCGCCGTTGCCTTATTCGGTGCGGTGAAAATGAAAGATAAAAAGCAGGCAATTCTCATTCCGATTGCCGCGATGCTTCTTTCAGACGCCGTGTTTGAAATCATGTATCGCATCGGCGTATCAAATTTTCCCGGCTTCCACAGCGGAATGTGGTATGTGTATGGCGCGTTCATGTTAGTTAGCCTTGTTGGATTGTGGATTCGCAACTCGTTCAGTATTCAGCGGCTTGCGCTTGGAACGCTCGTTGCGTCGCTTCTTTTCTTCGTGGTAACAAATTTTGGCGTGTGGTTGAGCGGCTGGTATGGCTATACGGCAGAAGGATTGAGTGCATGCTACATTGCGGCGATTCCGTTTTATCGCAACCAAGTGCTCGGCGATGTGTTTTTTACCGCGTTTCTCTTTGGCGTGGATTACATTGTGAAGACAAAGATTTTAGCGCAAAAAGCAATGTAATGTCAATGCACGAACATGATGCAAAGCGCAATTCGTAAGGGTTGCGCTTTTTTTATGACTTTCGGAATGAAATAAGCCGTGCGCATCGTTGTTATGAGCGTTAATTTAATTGCGAAGTATCATGCCAAAAAAAATTGCCGTCATTCTTGCCACTTACGGTGAAGTTGAAGAAGCCACCTTCAAGCATCTTTATCCGAATTCATCTCGCATTTTGCATTACATCACCTCGCGCATTGCCAATCTTCCTAAGCCGCTTCAAGTATTCATCGCCACGATGCGTAGCCTGAAACGCAAGTCGTATTGGGGAAAGTTGGGCTATCGCTCAAAGCTCAACGAAGTAACGCGCAACCAAACGAAAGCCTTGCAGGTCGCCTTGAACCAACGCTCCAACGAGAAAACTTACGTCGTGCGCGACGCCTACTACTTCGTGCCGCCCTATTTTGAAACCGTCATGAATGACGTTAGAGATTTTGATGCGGTGATTACCGTGCCGATGATTCCGATTGAATCGGAATTCGCGTGCGGAATCGCGTGCTATATCGCCGTCAATGACTTTCGGGAAATGGCGTTTCAAAAAGTACGCGTGATGAAGCACCTTTGGAACAGCGACGAGCTCGCGCAAATTTGCGTCAATCACGTCTTCGAGCAGATGCCGAAAAAACTTCCCGCGAAAGTTGGGCTTGTGCTGACTGCGCACGGCACATTGGTCAAAGACAACAACGGTGAGACGCCGAAAATCAACACGGGCTACCAAGAGACGCTGGACTTTTTCGAGAAATTGAAGTCGGCGTTTGAGCGCGATGCACGAAACCCGTTTGCTTCAATCAAACTCGGTGCGATGAATCACAAGTTCGGCGGCGAATGGATGCCTGAAACGCTCGCAAAAGCATTGGAAGAATTCAAGGCGGAAGGAATTGATGAAATCGTCATGTTCCCGTTTGGTTTTTTTGCCGACAACAGCGAAGCCGATTTGGAGGGCGTCGAAGAAGCCTCAGCTGCGGGCGTCAAGGTGCATTATGTGTCGTGCTTAAACGATTCCGAACCATTTATCAATTGGTTGGCGGCACGCATTGAGCAAAAAGCGAAATGGCTTGAACTCACGTCTCCAACAAGTTAACTCACCGATTCAGAGAACGCATTTGTTAAAATCAATCGCCTTTCAGAGATTTGCGCTTCAAAAAAATCAGAAATGAATTTTCCATCGCTCAACGAACAGCTTGACCTCATCAAGCGCAACACGGTTGAAATTATTTCCGAAGACGACCTCGTCCGAAAACTCGAGCAAAGTCTCAAAACCAAAACACCGCTGAAAATCAAACTCGGCGCAGACCCGTCAAGACCCGATTTACATCTCGGACACGCCGTCGTTCTTCGCAAATTGCGCGACTTTCAAGACTTGGGACACGAAGCGATTTTGATTATCGGCGATTTCACCGCCATGATTGGCGACCCAAGCGGCAAGAATAAAACCCGTCCGCAACTCTCACTCGACGAAACCCGCAAAAACGGCGAAACCTACTTCGAGCAAGCCATCAAAATTCTCGATAAATCCAAAACCACGATTCGCTACAACTCGGATTGGCTGGGCAAAATGACCTTCGCCGACGTCATTCGTTTGGCAAGTCGCTACACGGTGGCGCGAATGTTGGAGCGCGATGATTTTGAAAAGCGATATAAGTCGGGCGAACCAATTTCTATTCACGAGTTGCTTTATCCGCTCGCGCAAGCAATGGATTCCGTCGAACTCAAAAACGACGTGGAACTCGGTGGCACTGACCAAAAATTTAATCTGCTTGTCGCCCGCGATATTCAGCGCGAATACGGCATCAGCGAGCCTCAAATCTGCATCACGCTTCCGCTCTTGGAAGGCACAGACGGCGTTCAAAAGATGTCCAAATCGCTCGATAATTACATCGGGTTCAATCACGCGCCGCGCGAGATGTTTCAAGCCGCGCTTAAAACGCCTGACGCGCTCGTCGAGAAATACGCACGCCTCACCGCAATTTTGAACGGCGAAGAATTAGCAGAACTTCAACGCACGCTCAAACACAATCCCCGTGAAGCCGTGCGTAACTTGGCGTTCAGCATCGTCAAGTTTTTTCACAATGAAGAAGTCGCAAGGAAAGAATTGGAAACGGCGGAAAAAATTTCGCAAGGCGGTGTGCCCGACGATGTTGAAGAAATCGTTATAGAAGAATCGCAAATCGGCTTGTTGGACGCGCTCCTGAAAGCCAAAGCGACAACAACCAAAAGCGAAGCACGTCGGCTCATTGAGCAAGGCGGGGTAACGATGAACGATGAAAAACTCACCGATGTAAAACTGACCTTGAATCTCGAAACCGGTTCGAAGGTGTTAAAGGTCGGAAAACGAAAATTTTTTCGTATCACACGAAAATTCGAATAGCGATTTTATTTTTTTGCGTATTATTGCAACGCTTTTCCTGAACAACATCACAATTTTTCAACCATTAAAACATAGCGGAGACTGCCTTGTCATTCGTTCCTACCAAAATCTTCTTTACAAAAGGTGTCGGACGACACAAAGAATATCTCTCCTCCTTTGAACTCGCGCTCAGAGACGCAAAAATTGAAAAATGCAACTTGGTAACGGTATCGAGCATCTTTCCAACGGGGTGCAAGCGCATTAGCGTTGAAGACGGCTTGAAACTGCTTCAGCCGGGTCAGATTACCTTCTGCGTCATGGCGCGCGTGGCAACCAACGAACACAATCGATTGATTGCCGCGTCCATTGGTGTTGCCCTGCCATCGGATACAAGCACGCAGTATGGCTATCTTTCCGAGCACCACCCATATGGCGAAACCGAAAAAGTCGCTGGCGAATATGCCGAAGACCTCGCCGCCACCATGCTCGCCACCACGCTCGGCGTTGAATTTGACCCGAACACCGCTTGGGACGAGCGCGAAGACATTTACAAAATGAGCGGCAAGGTCGTCAAAACTTACAACGTCACTCAATCCGCCGAGGGCAAAAACGGACTGTGGACTTCCGTCATTTCTTGCGGAATTCTTCTTCCATAATCAACTCCCCAACGAAGCGTTTTAAGGCGAGCAAGACTCGCCTTTTTTTTTCAAAATTTTTTTTGGAAGAAATAAATTATTGTGTTAGTTTAGACTAATTCTAAACAAAATGATAGAGAAAGCAAGTCGAATCGTTCGGAATAAACTCTTCACGCTGGGACGCGTGCGCCGATACGAGCAAGGGAAAATCATTCTCAAAAAAGGAGAAGTGCAACGCGCCGCGCTCTTCGTCTTATCGGGAGAACTTGAACCAACACCGACGACGCGTCCGATTTACTTGATTGAACTTTTGGAAGGCGAGAAAGTCAATGACGACGTCAAGGCGACTCTGCCCACGGAAATCTTGCTCGTGCCGCGCGAAAAATTTGTGGAGTTGATGAAAAGCAACGTCGAACTTGCTTGCCTCGTCATTGATGAACTCTTGAAACACCACAAAGAAAACTTGATGATGAAATGACCTGCGGAAAAATTTTAGGCAAAAATTTACAATTTGTCTAACTATAACTACTTGGGCGAGCAAATGAAAGCGCATTGAAAAAACATGAGTCTGAAAAAGAGAAGGGTAGGAGTAACGGGCAGAAGCCTTATTCAAACTTGATGAAGAAACGTTCAAGCAAGGTGAATCGCCCGAAAGCGCGAAAAGCGAGATACGCGCCCTCATTGATTCACAGTTCAAAACCGTTGAGTTAGGTATAGAACCGAAATAGCTCACGAGAATAAATCGCATGAGTGAAGCTCCCTCGTCGAGTGTGCGTCGCGGCGAGGGAATTTATTTTTTGGAATAATGAAAAAACTACAACCCAAGCCGCTCTGATTGAAGCGACGAGAACACTTTATCCGCGCCAATCGCGCGACGCAATTCAACGAACTTTCGCCAATTCGGATAGCCCGCTTCAAACATCGCCTTGCTCATCGTGGCGTCCTTCGTCAGATAAAGCCTTCCGCCCGCATCAAGCACGAGTTTATCCAAGCGTTTGAGCAAGTCAAAAATGCCGCTTCGAATCGGAAAGTCGAGCGCGAGCGTATAACCCTCTTTCGGAAACGAAAGCCAATTTTCATTTTCCTTCCCGAAAAGTTTAAGCACGGCGAGAAACGACGCACTTTTGGCTTTGGCGATTTCGTCGAGAATGTTGCGCAATGTGGCGCGCTCCGATTTCGGAATCACGAATTGATACTGTGTAAAGCCCCGCCTGCCGTACATCTTGTTCCAATGAAGAACGGCATCGAGCGGATAAAAATACGGACGATACGGCACACGCTTTTGTAACTGCTTTTTAAAATTCTTGTTGTAGTAAAGCGTATTGAAAAGCGAAACACCGATTGAGTTCAGGGCAAAGTCGGGAAAATCAATCGGAAGTGATTTCTCGCGCGGTTCGGGGAGCGACAAGCCGCCGTCGGTGCTGTGTTCGCCGAGCATTAAAACCGAGCGACCGATATGCGCTCCGCGAGCCAGCGTATCAATCCACGCAACAGAATAAGTGAAGCCGACATGCTCATCGAAGAGTTCGAGAATTTCATCAAGGTTGCGGGCTTTAATCGTCGTCATGTCGATGAACGCGCTTTGAATCCGCTTCAAGCGAAATTCACCATCGAGGATAACGCCCGTCAAGCCCATGCCGCCATTGGTGGCGCGAAAGAGGGCGATGTTTTCGGTCGGCGAGCAAGTAACGATGTCGCCGTTTGGAAGCATCAAGCGATACCAATTCACATAGTCGCAAAACGAGCCTTCTTTGTGATGATTTTTCCCGTGAATGTCGGAAGCGATTGCGCCGCCGAAGGTAACGAACTGCGTGCCCGGCGTTACGGGTAAAAACCACCCTTTCGGGACAATGACTTCGAGTATCTCTTTGAGCGTTGTGCCGGCTTGCACGCAGAGAAGTCCGCGCTCAGCGTCAAAGTCCAAGAAGTGATTGTAAGTTGGAGTGAAAATCACTTGTTCCGACAAGGCGCTGTCGCCGTAACTTCTGCCCATTCCAAAGGCAACGCCGCGAAAGTGATGCACCCTCTTTGAAAGCTCGGACGAATCTTTCAGATGAAACAGTTTGGATTGAACGGTGGGAAAGCGTCCCCAGCCGGAAAGTTCTGTCGTCATGATGCAATCAGATGAATAAAAGTTGCTGTGAGCGTGCCGGTCAGTGCGCCAGCGAAGACTTCAATCGGTGAATGTCCAATGCGCTCGCGCAGTTTCGGAAGGTCGGGCGCAAGATGATTGAGCCGCTCGGCATGCCGTCCGATTTTTCGGCGCAAGTCCATTGCGTCCATCATCACCACGAAGGCAAGCGTGAGCGCGAGAACGAAAACACTGCTCTCAATGCCTTCGCGAAACGCCGTCATCGCAACAACACTGCTCACAATCGCGCTGTGCGAACTCGGCATTCCGCCGTATCCGATTTGATGAAACGCGAGCGTCTTGCTCTTGATGGAATTGATGAGAAACTTCAATCCGCCCGCAACCGCCCATGCAGAGAACGGCGTGAAAATGTAAATCCATTTCATTTAAGATTTTGGAAAAAATTCATACACCACGACCGCCGACCACAACAGCACCACGAGAATCATCGGCACGTCGGTGTAAAGTACATCGACCGGCGACTCGCCCTGACTTTCCGCATCAACAAGATACCAGTAGCGAAAAATGCCAAATAGCACCAAAGGAATTGTAACAATCAAATTCGGGTGCTCCGAAAAACAGTAAAGGCTGTAAAATAAAATCGTGCTGACGGCGGCGACGTCGGCATAACGCTCAACGATTTTCGCCGAATACTTTTTCAAAACCTGTCGTCCCTCCGAACCTTGCAACTGCATTTCTTGAAAGCGTTTGATGGAGGCTAAATAAAGCGCGAGCGAAAGCGTGGTGATGAACATCCACGACGAGAGTTTGACGTCAATCGCAACAGCACCCGCATAAACACGAAGCACGAAGCCCGCCGACACTGAAAAGACGTCCAGCACCGGTTGATGTTTGAGGTAAAAACTATAAGCGAGATTAAGCGCGATGTAAGCAAGGAGCACCACGAAAAATTTTTGCGATAAGAAAAAGCTTGAAAGCGAAACGAGTGAAAGCACAATCGCAACGGCGAGGGCGTCTTGTTTTGAGATTGCGCCAGAAGCAATCGGGCGTTTCAATCGCTTGACGGGGTGAAGTCGGTCGCGCTCGACGTCGGCAAGGTCGTTTATGGCATAGACGAGCGACGCGGCAATCGAGAAAAAAACAAAAGCAATAAGCGAATGCTGTTGCGCCTCAACGCTCAAAAACAAGCCGCTGAACATCATCGGCATAAAGAGAATCACGTTTTTAATCCAATGTGTGGGGCGAAGCAGTTGAAAGACGCCGCGAAGTTTAGAGCGCATCGAAGTGAATGAAGTTGAAAAAAACCGTGCAAAAGTAATGCGAATCCTCTATGCCGCCAAGCGTTGATACTTGTTAAGAGTTGAGGGTTAAGTATCAAGACGGTCATGTAACATTTTTGCGATTGTCATTATATCGTGAAAGCGATTCT
>JBDNCJ010000098.1:0-6991 GCA_046719715.1 Chloroherpetonaceae bacterium
CGCTTCGCTGAATTTTTCCAAACGAGATTGCGCCACGAGCGTGAAAGCAAGAAGGGAAAGCAATATCCCGACGGCGACTCTTTGAATCAAATCCAACAAGTAAAGTTAAGTGAACTTAGGCTTCGCTATGGCACTGCAAATATAACGGTTGACGCCATCAGTGCTGATGAAAAAATGCGGTCGTGCTATAAAAATGTGTTCGTCATTCCGAGCATCGCGAGGAATCCACTTGACGCGCTCGGCGAGGCTCGCTGATGGATTCTTCACTGCGCTGACGCTTCGTTTAGGATGACAAACACAAAAAAGTTACATGACCAAAAATGTCGCCACTTCCCCACAGCCCTATGGGAAAAGCCTGCAAGTATTTTCATTTTCCCATAGGTTGTGTAGAAAGGGTTTGCGTCTTTCACGTTAGATTTCTTCCATTCAACAAGACATTTTCAACATGCAAATGGAGAACTTCACATGGTAACCATTACAGTTTATCGCTCTTCAGATGGCAAGCCTGTCAAGGGGGCGCGGGTTAGGATTTCTTGGTATGGTATCACTAACGGGATAACGGCTGAAGTCTATACGGATAGCGACGGCGAAGCCCACATTAACACTACGGGCGGACGCAGAGGCACGATTTTCGTGAACGGCAATAATGTGTTCGAAGGGTCTATCTCAGGAAAAGAGATTATTCACATCTGACTTTTAACTGCATTTTAACAATAAACATCATAAAGCCATGATTAAAAATCAAGTTATCAAAGTTACGCTTACTGGAGGGTTAATCGGTCTATTCGTTGGGGAACCAAGAAAGAAATTAGAAGACAAAATTCAAGACGAAAATAATCGCGGATGGCGTGTAATTCAGGTTTTGCCCGATACACCATCAAACTTGCTTATTCAACTTGGAAGATTACTTCTACTCCTTGTTACCTTCTTCCTCTATACAGTATCAGACGGCTATCTGGTGATTCTCGAGAAAAAGGATTGAGATAATCAAACTTAAATTCGGAAAACGATGCAGAACAAGGTAATTAAGATTACGCTTCCAGGAGGGCTCCTTGGTTTATTTTTTGGAAATGCTCGCGAGACATTGGAACGTCAAATTCAAAAAGAGAACGAGTCAGGCTGGAGGGTAATTCAAGTTGAAAACCATCTGATTAAGAACCTCCTGAACTATACCATTGATTTAATTATACTTTTGCTGACGCTACTAGTCTATACACGCGGTAGCGAATATTATATCAAGTTGGAACGCGAATCGAGGCCAAGTTCGGACATCTCTGATGAGTTTTTTGAGTTCGGCAAAATTACGTTAGATGATTTGAAAAAAAAATTCATTGAACTTCCTACCTTACAAAAGAGTGCGGTCATCGTAGTGCCAATACTCTACATTCTTCTGGCTTTTTATACATTTGTGCCGCCATATCTGGCAGAAATCGGGCTGATTTTTGACGGGGTATTTTACGAGCGAATAGGCGATTTACCTGAATCTTCGCCCGTAGCAGGTTCAAAAAGACAGAAGTCAGATCCTTTGCCCGCAACAGTGCCGCCTGAACAACCACAGCAGCCCGCTCCGCCGCAAGCGCAACCCACTCCCGCGCCAAGCACGGGGGGCTCATCAATCGGCGTTCTCACCGGTGAAGGCGTTCGTTTGCGAAGTTCAATGGATAAAACCAGCAAAACGAACATTATCGATAAATTTGCAAAAGGCACACAGGTTCAAATTCTGGAAAATCATGGCGAGTGGCTTAGAGTGCGCGTTAATGGTAAAGAAGGCTTTATGGCCGCTCAATTTGTTCAACCTCAATGAAACATTTGACCCTTTTAGCGACGCTCTGGCTCTCACTTGCCGCGTCGCTCTCGGCGCAGACGCGCATCGTGATTGATAAAAGCGAGTTTACCCTAACGCTTTACGACGGCACGGAACTCGTCAAGGTCTATCCCGTTGCCGTTGGCAAAAATCCCGGTGATAAAGAGAAAGTCGGCGACCATCGCACGCCCGTCGGCAAGTTTCGCATCGTGAATATCCAAGACGCAAGCGCGTGGACGCACGACTTCAAAGACGGCAAAGGCGAAATCAAAGGGGCTTACGGACCTTGGTTTCTGCGCCTCTACACAGGCAACGACGCAACCGCTTCGGGCAAAGCGTGGAAAGGTATCGGCATTCACGGCACGCACGTGCCCGAATCCATCGGCACTTGTGCCACCGAAGGCTGTATCCGCCTCAAAAACAACGACGTCGCCGACCTCAAACGGCGTGTGAGTATCGGCACGCCCGTTGAAATCAAGGAGTAGTCGAGTTGCAACATCGGCTCAATGCTTCTGCACGATTCATTCTGAACGAAGCGAAAGCAGAGCGAAAATTCCAAAAACGTTAGCCCTACGTTTCACTTTTAACCTCATTTGTGCAGGGCGAGAAGCACGAAAAAGACAATGACCAAAATCGATTCGCTATACACGGCAAAGGTGAAGGATTGGCGCGGGGAAATGGAGTTCATAATGGAGAGTGTAATAAACGCCCCGACCAAAGTGGCGACGCTTGCGCCAAAAATGTAAAAGAGGATAATCGATAGCGAGGCAAGGAGGCTAAAAAAAGCCCCAATCCCAAAGCGGACGACCGAATTGGAACGCTCATAAACCGATGGCGGATAAGGCGTTGCAGGCATCGTCGCCGAAACCTTTGGAACGGAAAAATAAAACTCGGAACTCAGCGCGGGAAGTTGAAAAGCGACGGACGGCGCGGCTGGGTCGCTGTTTTCGTTTTGGGCAAGCGGTTTAGCCTGCTCCGTTGCGGCGTCGGGAACTTTGAGTTTCTCGATGTCAATCTCCCAGAGTCCTTCCGCCTTTAATTGTTTCGCGGCGTAAGTGAGGCACAAATACGTATGTTCCTGAAAACTGCCGATTTTCTTCCCCTCTTGGAGTTCGGTGAGATGGTTTTTGAGCGTTCGAAGGCTCAACGGTCTATCCTCTTCGGATTGCAATTCGTCGAGCTTGATGTCTTGTAAGGTCGTTCGTGATTCCTTTTGAATGCTTTGGAGGTATCGAGAGGCGGCTTTCCTCAGGATTTCGTGCGCCTGTTGAAGGTGATTGACCCCTTGAAACGGTGGTTCAGAGAGCCTTTGATAGAGATACTCGTGATTTAAAAGGTATTTGGTTGATTTCTGTCGTAACGAAGAGGGCATATTTGGTAGCGATTTTAATCAAAAAAGCGGGCTTTTATCTCTTTCCCATTGTTTCCCTAAAAGTTTCCTTGTTTTTCCTTGATTTCCAACCCAGAGTTTAACGAACACCAATTCTTCTTTCCTAAAAGCTTCCTTGTTTTTCCTTGATTTCCAACCTAGATTTGCAGAAAGCCATTCGAAAAACAAAAATCCTGACAAACATTACGCTCGTGAAACTATGCCCGACCTTCACTTTTCTGAAAAGTTGCCTTCCGACGCGGAAATCCAGTCGCTATGTCTGAAACTCTTGAGTAAGGACCCGTCGCTGACGGTTGATGAGAAGAAACACGACGCACAGCGATTATTGGAGTATGCAAAGAGATATGGGCAAAAGGAGTGGTATGCGATTGCGATGTTTCATATTTCCTATTTCACAAGTGTTTTAGAGAACAACTATGACTTGGCGATTGCACAATGTCAAGAAGCCTTACAGATTTTCCTTCAGTTTGAGAACGACAGGTATGCCGCAATGTCGTATATGAGTTTAAGTAATTTTTATCTTCGAAAGTTCGATTATCGCAGTGCCTTGCAGGCAATTGAGAAACAGATTCCCCTGACGCGAAAGCACCATAATGTTCCATCTGAAATTGCGGCGATGATAAATCGTGGTCGGATACATCGGTATATGGGCAATTATGAAAAAGCATTGCAGGATTTACAAGAAGCACTGCGTTTATCATACACCGCCAACTACGATGGAACGCGCGCGAGCATTTTCATCAATCTCTGCGCCATTTACGGGGACATTCAAGATTATCCGAAGTGCATAAAAACGGCTGATGAAGGATTGGCTTTGGCGGGCATTTGCAAGAACAAACGAGAGTATGCGGCGTTACTTCTTAATAAATCATCGGCACTCGGAGCATTGAAACGATATGATGAGGCGATAGAAATTGGGCTTCAAGGGATTGATGTTTTGAAGGAATTAAACGACCAATGGACTTTATCTTCGGCGATGCAAGTTCTCGGGCAGTTATATGTTGGTGTAAATCGTTATGAGCAAGCGGTTGACGCGTTTGAAAAAAGTCTTCAACATGCGCGAGCCTCTGGTCATAAAAATCAAGAGGCAACGACACTCGTCTCGCTCTCGCAGGTGCTGTGTGTAAGCGGCGACAGGAATCGCGCCATGAGTGCGGCAAAAGCCGCCGAAGAAGTGGCAACTCAAATTGATGACAAGCGGAATTTGTATGGCGCGCACATCTCCCTATCTGAAATTTATGAACAACTGGGCGATCACGCGCAAGCCCTTTTTTACTTCAAACGCTATCACGCGCTCAAAGAGGAAATGTTCAACGAAGAATCGGGCAAGCGGTTGAAGAATCTGCAAGTCTTGCACGATGTTGAGCAGGCGCGCTTGAAAGAGCGCGAATCGATTCGCTCGAAATTGCACTCCGACGTGCTCTCGGCGATTGTGCGCATTCATCGGTGGTCGGTGCCGCTATGCGAGTCGTTAGATGACCTTCCCGAAGCGTTGCGCGACTCGGTGGAGCTCATCTACGAGACGTCAAAGTCGCTCGATGTAAAGGTTCGACATTTTCAATTCGGCTTGTCGGAGAAGGCGAAATCGGTTTATGAGGTGTGCAAACACTTGGAGAAGATATCGCGCGAAATTTTGGAGGACGTTGCACGATTAGACGTGCTTGGAATCGGTCAGGAAATGCGCGAGGTGGAAATGGCGGCGGACGCGCGAGACGCGGTCGTGGATATTACGCAGCTGGCAATGACGAACATCTGGAAGCACGCAGGCGCGGCGCAAGTCACCTTGCAATTTGCAATCACGGGCGAAGGCTTTGAGATGAACATCCGCGACGATGGAAAAGGCTTTAACGTGGAATCGGTGCCGGCAATCGGCGGGGTCAGCGATATGAAGATGCTGGCGGAGCAAGTCGGGGCAAAGTTGAAGATGACAACGACCCTGAAAACGCCCGTTAATTCTGGCGGAACGCAAATCTTCTTTTCACTGCCCTTGACGAAGCTGAAGGGCACGCAAACTTTTTCTGAATGAAGCAACGGCAAAGTTACAAGTCGTTTTTTTGCCGTAAGCAGCTTTTTATATTCAAGCCTAATCGATATAAGTGAGCTTAATCATGCAACCAACAAGTCTGCCAATTAAAGCGATATTCAAGAACGGCGTCATTGAGCCTGTTGACGCATTGGAATTACGAGAGGGTTCTGAATTAACCATTATCGTGCTGGTTTCCGACGACGCGCAAGAGGCGCAGTCGTTTTGGCAACCGGTGGCTCAGTCTGCGCTTGATGCCGTTTGGAACAACCCAAGCGACGACGTTTATGCCGATTTACTTAAAAAATGACCTGATTTTGGTTCGATATCCGTTTTCCAATTTAACGGATTCTAAAATTAGACCTGCCGTCATTGTTCATGCGCCTCACAGTTCGTCGGATTGTTTCATCGTGCCGCTCACGAGTCAGGTTCAAATGCTTCGTGAAGCCGAGTTTGTCTTGAATGAATGGAAAGCGGCGGGTCTCAATGTGCCCACGGCGGTAAAGCGCGGCATTTACACCATACACCCCGATTTGATTCTCAAAAATATCGGACACTTGCTCACGATTGACGCCGTCCGACTGGAAGACACCTTACGTATTTGGTTGGGCTTGTAACTGCAACACACAGTCGCCCGTCAATTCTGGCGGAACGCGAATTTTCTTCTCACTGCCCTTGACGAAGCAGAAGGGCACGCAAACTTTTTCTGAATGAAGCAACGCTAAAACCAACGCCTTATGAAATCAACCGCAACCAATGGCGAGCTGACCATCGGGATTGCTCTTGTTGAAGACAATCGCGACGACGCCAAATTTTTTGAAAAATTGCTCAAAGATTGCCGCGCGTTTCATCTCAAACGCATCGACTGTTACAATAGCGGCGAGGTTTGTTTGGAGAAATTGGCGTATAGTGCCGACATCGACATCATCATTATGGATTACAACTTGGGCAAAAACAAGATGAACGGCGTAGAGTGCATCCGAAAACTGAAAGCCAACGAGCGCACGCGGGAAATTCGCATCATTATTCTAACCAACGAAGATTACGCGCCCGAAGACATCGTTGAAGCCCTTGATGCGGGCGCAACCGCATTTTTGCGGAAAAAATCCGACAAGTTCGCCCTTGAATCTGCGATTCGTGATGCGTATTACAGTCGCTGGACAACCTACACCAGCGTCATTACCGATTTGATTGGGTATTTAAAAAATAAACACCGCATCAGAACAGCACCGATTCCCAATGCGCCAATGCTTTCGCTGTTGGAGCGTGAAATCATCAAAAAAATTGCCGAAGGCAAGAGCAATCAAACCATCGTCGATGAGTTGAAGCCCACGCACGACCAGTATTACGACGAGGAAACCAAGTCGCACAAATCGTTTTCAGAAGATGCGTTGAAGCGACACATTCTTCCCCAACTTTATCAGCGTTTTGGCATTGACACGGCAAAAGACCCGCAAAGCCGCATCAAACTCGTTGGATTGACTCTCAAGTGTGGCATTGTTAAAGTCGAGGACTTAGAAATTACGCCCGCGTCGAATTAGGCTTCGCTTTCGGTTGCGACTTCTTCCGGCTCGCGCCACTTGCCGTGCTCTTTGATGAGGTCAACCAAGCGGTCTACGGCTTCGGCTTCGGGGATATTGCGGCGCGCAACTTCCTTGCCGACATACAGCGAGATTTGTCCGACGCCTGTGCCAACATAGCCGAAGTCAGCATCTGCCATTTCGCCCGGTCCGTTCACAATACAGCCCATAATGCCGATTTTCAAGCCTTTGAG
>JBDNCJ010000099.1:0-6653 GCA_046719715.1 Chloroherpetonaceae bacterium
ATCAAGCCATTTATGCTTTCGGACATACAGCACTCGCACCCACTTGTGTATCGACACTTTTCAAAGATTCAGCACGGCGACTTTTGGCTGAAGCGGATTATGGAACTTGACCGTTATTGGTCGCAAGTGGGCAATCGTCCTGCGCCACAAGTGGTTTTTGATGGTGCGACTTTGCCCAAAGATATTCAGATTTCAGGCGAGTTCGACGCGATTTATGCCGGTGCCACGCTCGGCTTGCTTCATGCGGCAGCACTCACCGACCTTTTCGGCAAACGCGTGCTCATCATTGATAAATACACACCTGCCAAAACCCATCGCGATTGGAACATTTCCCTGCGCGAACTCCAACGTCTTGACCGCATGGGCTTTCTCAAACAATCCGACACTGAAAAAGCCATCACAAAAACTTACAAAACGGGCTTTGTTGAATTTGCCGCACGTACCGCGAAAAAGCGGCTCTTCATCGATAAAGTCTTGGATTGCGCGATTGACTCGGACGTCATTCTGCAACTTGCTTTGAATAAAGTTTTGGCGCGAAAAGAAAACGTTGTTTTAGCGCAAACGGCGTTCAAGCGTTGTTGGAAAGTGGACGGCGGCGTGGTGGTTGAAGTTCAGCGTGAAGGCATATCGCAATTTTTCAAAGCTAAAGTGCTTGTCGACACAATGGGCGTGATGTCGCCGATTGCCATGCAACTCAATTCCGAAAATGGTGTGGTTAGACCGCAAACGCACATCTGCCCAACGGTCGGCACACTCGCCAGCGGATTGGAAGAGATTGACTACGACATCGGCGAAATTCTCGTCAGCACCGAACCCGCCGACACATCGCACGGAAGCGGTCGACAACTGATTTGGGAAGGCTTCCCCGCTACCGATACGCTTTTCACCTCATACCTCTTTTTTTACGACCGCGTCGATTCCGATAATGATAAATCGTTACTAAACTTGTTCGAGACTTACTTCGAAAAACTTCCGACCTACAAAAAGCCTTCCGACAAGTTTCACATCGAAAAGCCTGTATTCGGAATCATTCCCGCTTACCATCACGACGGCTTCGGCAAAACACGCGTAACGGCAGACGACGGCATCGTGCTTTTCGGCGACGCTGCCTCGCTTTCTTCTCCGCTCACCTTTTGCGGCTTTGGCTCTATGGTGCGCAACTTAGAACGCACAACCACAAAACTTGCCGATGCACTCTCTCGCAACACCACCACCAAAAGCGACCTTGACGCCATTTCCGCTTACGAGCCGAATGTGGCGATTATGTCGAACCTCATGAAATTTATGTGCTACGATGCACGAACCGATGAGCCGAATTTCGTCAACGAACTGATGAACGAAGTGATGAAGGTGCTCGACGAGTTGCCGCCGCGCTTTCGCGAAACGATGTTCCGCGACGAAATGTCACTTGCCGATTTCACGACGCTCATTCTCACCGTCGGGGCGAAGTATCCCAAAATTTTTCCGATTACGTATCAAAAGCTCGGCATATCGGGAAGCGTGAGTTGGCTTCAAAATTGGGCAGGGTGGGCGGCACGTTCGTTTTCGTTGGCGAAATAGTTTATCGCGCTTCCTTGAACTGCACCGATTTCCACGCCTCGAACAAATGCTTGACTTTATTGCGCTGATACTTGCCCGTCGAGGTTACCGGAATTTCATCGCTGAACACCACCACTTTGGGCTGTTTAGAGAACGGCAGTTTTTCCGCGCACTGTTTCAAAATGTCTTCTTTGGTCAGTTCTGCATCGGGCATGAGTTGGACTAAGGCGCCGACCTCTTCACCATACCAATCGTTTTCAAACCCGACCGCAATCGCCGCACGCACGCCCTTGATGCGATTGAGCACTTCGTCAATTTCCAGCGGCGAAATGTTCACACCGCCACGAATGATGAGCTCTTTCAATCGTCCTGTGATGAAGAAAAATTTTCGTCCTTGCTCATCTTGTTGGAAGAAGCCTTCATCGCCGCTATGAAACCAACCTTTTTCAAAGGCTTTCAAGTTGGCTTCTTGATTGTTGTAATAGCCTTTCATGACGTTGTGTCCGCGAATAACGATTTCACCGCGCCAGCCAGCACGTACTTTTTCACCGCGCTCGTTCCAGATTGCCATTTCATTGCACGCCAGCGGCACGCCGATAGATGGAAATCCATATTGACGCATCATGCGTTTGTGCTCTTCCTCGCTCAAATCAATTGGCAAGTAGCATGAGTAGCATGTCGTTTCCGATAAGCCGTAACCATGAATGATTTTCAAGTTGTATCGGTCTTCGAACTTTGCCGCAAGTTCAACCGTGAGCGGACCTGCGCCGCAGATAAAGTGCGAAAAGTGTGAAAGGTCGTATTGGCTAAGGTCAATGTCGCCCTGAACAAGAAAAGCCAGAAGCGTTGGCACCACGCTCACGATTTTGACTTTTTCATTTGCAAGGCGTTCAAAGAATGTTTCGGTTTGAAATTTTTGATTCAGAACAACGTGTCCGCCGTAGAACATAGGTGTTACCAGCGTTACGACCGTTCCATTGACGTGATGAATTGGCAGAACGCACATCATGGCGTCGCCTTCTTTCAAGCCGTGCCACTCGGCGATGTATTTGGCGTCGCACAGCAAATTGTATTGTGTGAGCACCACGCCTTTGGGGTTCCCTGTTGTGCCACTGGTATAAACGATAAGGGCTTCGGTTTCAAGGTCGGCGAGGGTTGAGCGCGGGTCGGTTGTGCTGATTAACTTGCGTGTATCGGTAATGCCGTTTTGAAAAAATTCGTCCGAATGCTCGGCAATCGCAGATTGAAATTTGCTTGTTGGCAGAATTTCGGTTTTGTAGTTCAGCGATTGAATGAGTGGCAAGTATTCGTCGCGCACGAATGCCAGTTTGACGCCGGCATCTTTCAAAATGTAGTCGATTCGTTCGGGCGTTTCACCGACGTTGATGGGCACAACGGTCATTCCCGCGCACCATGCGCCGAAGTATTGAATCACCGTCTCCAGATGATTATGTGAAACGGTAGCCACTCGGTCTTCTTCAATCAAGCCTTGCGCTTTGAGATAGTTTGCCGTCTGAAAGCATTTCTTGATGAACTCTTGATACGAAAGCGATTGTCGGTTTCCTTGTGCGTCGTAAAATGTGATGTAAGTGTCGTTGGGTTGTCTTTGCAGGCGCTTTTGCAACAGTGCCAGAATGTTGTTTTCTTCCACAAGGTAATTTGTTGGCATTACAAGTTGCCCATCTATGAAAACGCTATGTGCTTGGTGTTGGAGATAAAGCAAAGTTTGAACGTTCTTATCCATCGCTGTTTGAGGTTTTGAATTGAAATGAAGTTACAACAAAGTCAAGTTTTCACGATTCGCCGCGTTATTTCGTAGATTTGCAGAATTAAACATGCTACACCAATGTTTCGTCAAGCACAGGCTCAATTCTCACAATTTGTTGCTCACTCTTCGGAGCAATGCAAAGCGTTTTTACGCAAGGATTTTTACCGAAAAGTTGAATTCAAGTCGTGGCTCAAACGTGTGAGCGACGATGCCGTTGCGCATCCGAAAAAGTATGTCGGCTTTGCCATAATCGGGTTTGTTTTGTTTTATGTCTTGTTTGGCGATTATGGGGTGATTTCTCGCATTCGCTTTGAAGTTCAGCGCGCACAGTTGCAATCCGAACTTGATGCTGAAGTTCGTCGCACCGAAGCGCTCAAAGCACAGATTGAAAACGCCAAAAGTTTGGAAACGATTGAAAAACTCGCTCGTGAAAAGTACGGCTTTTCTAAAAAAGGCGAGACCGTTTACATCATTAAGTAGTCTTCAATTTTCTTTGCGGAATGTATCCCAAGCGACTTTATTCCGATTCCGAAAAAGTAAAAATCAAAACACTGCTTGCTGAATTTTATTCTAATAAACCCGTCGAGTATGGTCGCTACGACCATCGCGCCGGCGAATACAAACGTTACGCGGAGTTGATTTCGGAATTTGCGCCCGCCAAAGGAAAACACTTAGAACTTGGTTGTGGCGACTGGCAAATTCCGCAAGCCATTGCCAATCAAGGGTTTGAGGAAGTTATCGGGTGCGACTTTTTTTCGGACGAATATCTCAACGCCTATCGGAGCAAATTGACTTCCGAAAATGTTCAATTAGTCCGTTACGACGGGCTGAACATTCCATATCCCGATAACTATTTTGATACGGTCTCGTCGCTTTGCGTGATGGAGCACATCGTTGATGTTGAAGACGTTCTCAACCAAATGGATAGGGTCTTAAAGCCAAAAGGATTATTGATTATCAAGTGTCCAAATTGGAGCGGCATTAATAATCCTGTCCGTGCTTTACAATTTTTGATACAACACCGTACTCGCTATTGGCAATATGAAACGATTCCCGATGCGCTCTTTGGGTTTTTCCGCGCGTTAGGTTGGTATCTTGAAGCAAGTTTTTCATCTAATCCAAAGTGGATTTTGGTTTATCCGCGTATGAAAGATGGAAAAATCAACTTTCAATCTGGCGACGACGATGTGGTTCACTTATGCCAGCCTGTTTCATTCAAAAAGTATTTCAAACAAAAAGGATATGATTTGATTTTATTCAATCGCGGCAAGGGCGAATCTAATTTTGCAAGAAAGTTCAATTCGCTTTTTCCTGCGTTTGCTACCACCATTAACATTGTCGCACAAAAACGTTAGAACGATGTCTTACGTCCAAAATCCATACACCTATCGCCGCCGAGAGACTGTTGAAGTCGGCTTTGGCACGATTAAGCTTGGCGGCATGAATCCGATTCGCGTCGAATCGATGACGACGACCGACACGATGGATACCGCCGCAACGGTCGAGCAATGCCGTCGTCTTTACGAAGCCGGGTGCGAGATTATCCGCATCACCGCTCCCTCGATGAAGGAAGCCGAAAACTTAGGCGAAATTTCCAAACGCCTTCGGGCGATGGGCATTCACACGCCGCTTGTTGCTGATATTCACTTCACGCCGAATGCGGCACTGAAAGCGGCAGAGTTTGTTGAAAACGTGCGCGTCAATCCGGGCAATTACGCGGATAGAAAAAAATTCGCCGTTCACGAATACACTGATTCCGAATACGAGGCAGAATTAGAGCGCATTCACAACCAATTCAAACCGTTGGTGCTCAAATGCAAAGAATACGGTCGCTCTATGCGCATCGGCACAAATCACGGCTCGCTTTCCGACCGCATCATGAATCGCTATGGCGACACGCCGCTTGGTATGGTTGAATCCGCCCTTGAATTTGCTCGCATCTGCGAACTGTATGGCTACTACGATTTCATTTTCTCGATGAAATCTTCCAATCCACAAGTGATGATTCAAGCCTATCGCTTGCTCGTTGAAAAAGCGGATAAGGAATTGAAACATAAGTATCCACTTCACTTGGGCGTAACCGAGGCGGGTAACTGCGAAGAAGGTCGGGTGAAATCTGCCATTGGCATCGGCGCGCTGTTGGAAGATGGACTGGGCGACACGATTCGCGTTTCGCTCACCGAAGACCCCGTCAATGAAGTGTATTTCGGATTTGAACTTGTCAAGAAATACAACGACAAACTTTGGATTAAGGCGGATAATGTCGGCGCATTTGCGCGCCAATTCGTTCAGACCAAAGCCGAAGAGCCGCCGTTCATGCCGTTTGAATTTAATCGCCGTGCGTCGCAAAAAATTGTGATTGGAAATTTGGAGATGGGTGGCGACGCCGTTCCGCGCGTAGAGTTGGAAGTCAAAGAGCCACTCTCAACTGTCGAGAAAGTGCGCGACGAAATCATTTTTTCGGCGAAGCCCTTTCTGCTTGAAGGTGCAAAGTCAGAGTTCACGTCCATCACAACCGACTTCATCGATGAAGTCAAAGCCGTTCAAGCCGCGCTCGATGCCAAATTCGTCTCGCCGATTTTGTCGGTTTCCGTCGGCGATATGCTTACGGCAAAAGCTCTTGTCAATTCAGTCGATAAAATTCGCTTGAACATCAAACGCGGCGATGCGCCCTTTGAAACCGACGGGCTGAAACACCTTGTCGGAAAAGCCGCGATTGAATTTTCATTTGTCAAAGATGAAGAATCCGATACGGCAATTGCCGAAATTCTCGTGCGCATTGCTGAAAAGTGTCGTGCGGTCGGGCTTGAGCGGGCGATGTTTTCGATTCAAGCCAAGGAGATGATTTTTGCGTATCGGCGCTTGGCGCAAGCGTTCAAGACGGCGGGGGTCAACTTTCCGATTGTGCTTCGCTATGATGCGCGCCATATTGTGCCGTCAGCAAATCCAAACACCAAAATTCCCGACTCGACCACCGACGCGGCAGTGCTTTGTGCGGTTGCCGTTCAACTTGGCTCACTGCTTTGCGATGGAATCGGCGATGCGGTCGCACTGCGCTCCAACTTGCTTCGCGGCGACGAGCTCAACCTCGTCTACAACATCTTGCAAGCCACGCGCTATCGAATGACGAAAACCGAGTTCATCTCTTGCCCGTCGTGCGGACGCACGCTCTTCGATTTGGAAGAAGTTACCGCCAAAATCAAAGCGCGGACGGCACACCTCAAAGGCTTGAAAATCGGCATTATGGGCTGTATTGTGAACGGACCGGGCGAAATGGCAGATGCTGACTTCGGCTATGTTGGCACAGGCGTCGGACAAATCTCGCTGTATGTCGGCAAGGAAGTTG